>NZ_JBDIZK010000014.1:0-116330 GCF_039652585.1 Sphingomonas rustica
GCCGCCAGCGCCGCGTTGGTTATCTCCCGGATCCGTCGGAGCGGGTGATCCGAACGTATCCGGGACTCCACATCGACATACGAGAATAGCGCTCCCGTGCGTTCGTCTGATCCGCGCATCCCAACCTCCAGCCGGATTAGTGAATCACGATCATCCCGCTCACGCCAGTGACTTCTTCAACAGCCTGCTAGACTGCCAGGCGCAGTCCGCCGCTGGCGTTGATATGCTCGATCAGCGCGCGGTGCGGCGGCAGGTCGTGCGCGGCGCGCTCGCTGAACGCGCGCACCCTGGCGAAAATCGCCTTCGCTTCCTCGACCAGCGGAAACTCCTCGCGAACCGGGCCCAGGTCGGTCTGGAAGCCCATGCCGTAGAGGATGTACTGATAGTTGAAATAGGCGAAGCTCTCGGTGTCGAGGGTGAAGTCGAACCGGCCGGGCGGGCGATAGCGCCACTGGTCGAGCAGGTCGCGCAGCCGTTCCGGGATCGTCGCCGGATCGGCGTTGCGCCGCCAGAACGGCTCCTCGCGCCGGCTGAGGCAGTAATGGAGCTTCAGGAAGCTGACGATATTGTCGTAGCGGGCATTCATCAGCTCGTTGAATCGCCGCGCCGGGGCGTCGACCGGGCCGTTGAGCGGAAACAGCTCGGCGATCATCGCGATCGCCGCCTCGATCAGCACCACGCCGGTCGATTCCAGCGGCTCCATGAACCCGGCCGCCAGCCCGACCGCGACGCAGTTGCGCTCCCACTGGCGGGTGCGATAGCCCGCCTCGAACGCGATCCGGCGCGGCGTCACCTCGGCAAAGCGCGGTCCGACATAGCCGGACAGGATCTCCTCGGCCCGCGCGTCGCTGACATGCGCGCTCGAATAGACGCAGCCGATCCCGCGGGCGCCGGCCAGGCCGATGTCCCAGATCCAGCCGCCTTCATGCGCGGTCGCGACCGTGTAGCTTTCCAGCGGCGCGTCCGGCCGGTCATAGGGCAGCTTGCAGGCGAGCGCCCGGTCGGTGAACAGCGTGTCCTGGACCGGCTTGAACGGCACGCCCAGCGCCTGGCCGATCAGCTCGGCGCGAAAGCCGCTGCAATCGACATACAGGTCCGCCTCGAACGTCTCCCCGCCTTCGGTGACGACGCGGGCGATCGCGCCGCGATCATCCAGTTCGGCCCGCTCGATCCGGTCGGCGACATGGCGCACGCCCAGCGCGACGGCGCGCTCGGCCAGCACCTCGGCCAGCCGCGTCGCGTCGAAATGATAGGCATAGTTGAGGGGGCCGTCGAAATCGCCTTCGTGCGGCCGTTTGGGCGCGCGCTGCGCCTCCGCCACCCGGTTCTGGATCGTCACCGCTTCGGCAAAGGGCGGCCGCGTCGCTTCGTCCTGCAACAGCCAATAGGGGATCAGGCTGGTCTCTTCGCTGTGGAACGGCGCCTCGAACGGGTGGAAATAATGGCTGTGCCGCCCGTCCACCGGCGTTTCCGCCCAATCGACGAAGCGGATGCCCTGCTTGAACGTCGCCGAGGTCGCGCGGATGAACTGCGTCTCGTCGATGCCCAGATATTTCAGCGTGCTGCGGATCGTCGGGAAGGTGCCTTCGCCGACCCCGACGATGCCGATCTCCGGCGATTCGATCAGCGTGATCGACACCCGTGCACGATCGGTGACGCCCAGATGCCGGGCCAGATAGGCCGCGGTCAGCCAGCCCGCCGTCCCGCCGCCCACCACCAGGATCGATCGCCCGCTTCGCATGCGGCGACCATAGGGCAGGGGGCCAGCCTTGCCCATTGCCAAAAGCGTCTTTCCTACCCGCGGGAATAATGCTACTCGCCAGTAACCAATGGCCACCGATCCCGCCCTTGCCGGCTCGCCCTTCCGCTCGACGCGCACCAATGCCGGTGAGCGTGAGGAAAAGCGCGACGCGCTGCTGCTGGCGGCAGTGCGGATGTTCAACGAGCGCGGCTTCCACGCCACCTCGCTCGACGATGTCGCTGCTTCGCTCGGCGTGACCAAGCCGGTGATCTACCATCATCTCGGCAACAAGGAGCAGGTGCTGGTCGAGTGCGTGCGCCGCGGCATCGGCAAGCTGCACCAGGCCGCCGATCAGGCGCGCGCCGAACCCGGCACCGGGCTGGATCGGCTGCGCTCGTTCCTGCGCCTCTATGCCGGGGTCATCATGGGCGAGTTCGGTCGCTGCGTCATTCGCACCGGCGAGGAATTGCTGTCGCCCGACGCCCGTCTGAAGTTCCGCGCGCTCAAGCGCGAGATCGACGATGCGATGCTGGCTATGATCGTCGATGCGGGGGCGGACGGCTCCGCCGCGATCGCCGATGCGCGTCTCACCGGTCTCGCCTTTGCCGGGGCGCTGAACTGGCTGGCGCGCTGGTACCGGGTCGATGGTCCGCTGACGCCGCCGGAAATGGCGGCGCAACTGGTCGATATTCTCTGCGCGGGGATCGAGCCGCGCCAATGACGAAGGTGATGCGATGAAGATAATCGTACCGGTCAAGCGTGTGCTTGATTACAATGTGAAGCCGCGGGTGAAGGCGGACGGGACGGGCGTCGATCTGGCGAACGTGAAGATGAGCATGAACCCGTTCGACGAAATCGCGATCGAGGAAGCGGTTCGTCTGAAGGAAAAGGGTGCCGCGACCGAGGTGGTGGTGGTGACGATCGGGGTGCCGAAGGCGGAGACCGACGTGCTGCTGACGGCGCGCGCGATGGGTGCGGATCGTGCGATCCTGATCGTGAGCGAGGACGAGGTCGAGCCGCTGGGTGTCGCGAAGCTGCTGAAGGCGGTGTGCGACGAGGAGCAGCCGGGCCTGGTGATCCTGGGCAAGCAGGCGATCGACGACGACAGCAACCAGACCGGCCAGATGCTGGCCGCGCTGCTGGGCTGGCCGCAGGGCACCTTCGCCAACAAGGTCGAGGTGACCGGCGAGCGCATCGTGGTGACCCGCGAGGTCGATGGCGGGCTGGAGACGGTGGACCTGAAGGCGCCGGCGATCGTGACGACCGATCTTCGTCTCAACGAGCCGCGCTATGCGACCTTGCCCAACATCATGAAGGCCAAGTCCAAGCCGGTGGCGAAGAAGACGGTGGCCGATTACGGCATCGACGTCGCGCCGCGCCTGAAGACGCTGAAGGTGGTCGAGCCGGCCAAGCGCCAGGCAGGCGTGAAGGTCGCCGATGTCGACGAACTGATCGGCAAGCTCAAGGTGCTGGGAGTCGCGAAATGAAGACGCTCGTCTGGGTCGAACATGACAATGCCGCCGTCAAGGACGCGACGCTGGCCGCGGTGACTGCCGCCGGCCAGCTGGGCGAGGTCCATCTGCTGGTCGCCGGCAGCGGCGCCGCGGGCGTCGCCGACGAGGCCGCAAAGATCGCCGGCGTGACCAAGGTCCATCTGGCCGACGATCCCGCCTATGCGCATGGCCTGGCCGAGAATGTCGCGCCGCTGATCGTGTCGCTGATGGCCGATCACGACGCGGCAGTGTTCCCGGCGACCACCACCGGCAAGAACATCGCCCCGCGCGTGGCCGCGCTGCTCGACGTGATGCAGATCTCCGACATCCTGTCGGTCGAGGGTCCGGACAGCTTCACGCGTCCGATCTATGCCGGCAACGCCATCGCCACCGTCCAGTCGAGCGACGCCAAGAAGGTCATCACCGTGCGCGGCACCGCCTTCGCCAAGGCCGAGACCAGCGGCGGATCGGCCAGCGTCGAGGCCGTCTCGGGCACCGGCGATGCCGGCCTGTCGAGCTTCGTGTCGGCCGAGATCGCCAAGTCGGAGCGTCCGGAGCTGACCAGCGCCAAGATCATCGTCTCGGGTGGCCGCGCGCTCGGCTCGGGCGAGCAGTTCCACGCGTTGATCGAGCCGCTGGCGGACAAGCTGGGCGCCGCCGTCGGCGCATCGCGCGCCGCGGTCGATGCCGGCTATGTCCCCAACGACTATCAGGTCGGCCAGACCGGCAAGATCGTCGCACCCGAAGTCTATGTCGCGGTCGGCATCTCCGGCGCGATCCAGCACCTGGCGGGCATGAAGGACTCCAAGGTCATCATCGCCATCAACAAGGACGAGGACGCCCCCATCTTCCAGGTCGCCGATGTCGGCCTGGTCGGCGACCTCTTCAAGATCGTGCCGGAGCTCACCGAGAAGCTCTGAGCCAGCTTTTCCTCCCCCGGATGCTGCGCATCCGGGGGAGGAGATTTGACTTACCCCTTCCGCCGGAACGGATACAGGAACTGCGCCCGGTATCCCTTGGGCACCGCCTCCGGCACGCCGTAGCCGGTCGGCCAGCGACCCTTCGGGAAATGATAGGTCCCGAAGATCCGGTCGAGGATCGGGAAGTGGATCGCGAAATTCTTGTCGACGCCTTCGGCCTCGATCGCATGGTGCCAATGGTGGAAGCGCGGGGTCACCAGCACCGCGCCGAGCCGGTCGAAATCGCCGCGCAGGTTCGCGTGCACCATCGACGAATAGACGTACACGAAGGCGATATAGGCCTGCATTACCGACGGCGCGAAGCCGAAGGTCAGCAGCGGCAGCGAGGTCACGCCGCGCAGCAGGATGATCTCGAAGAAATGCATGCGCGCGCCGGCCAGCCAGTCCATCGACCTGGCCGAGTGGTGCACCGCGTGGAAGCCCCACAGGAACGGCACGCGGTGGAAGGCGCGGTGAAACCAGTATTGCGCCAAGTCGGTCAGCAGCATCACCTCCAGGAACTGGAGCAGCCAGGGCTGGCTGGCGATGGCGGCGCGGATCTGCGCGAAGCTGCCGGTCTGCGCCATGATGAAGGTCGACGGTGTCAGCGCTAGGAAGGTGATGACCTGCACCATCATCGAGCTGACGAGATAGTAGAACAGGTCCTCGCGCCATTCGGCGCGGAACAGCCTCTGGTCGCGGTGGCGGGGGAACAGCCGCTCGATCGGCGCGAACATCAGTCCGGTCGCGATCATGTTCACCGCGAAGAAGTCGAGCCCGAAGAAGATGCCCCAGGCCTGGCTCTCGCTCGGCTGGACCTGCGCCCCGCCCAGCAACGTCGCGACCAGCGCGATCACCAGCGCCGCCGCCCCGATCGCCTTGCGCGGCCGCAGCAACAGGCTGAGCAGGGCGAGCGCATAGGCCGAGATCAGCAGGCCATGGACCAGCGCGCGCAGCCCGCTCCAGGCATAGACCGGCGCCAGCTCGGGCATCGAGAACCAGCCGGGCCAGCGCAGCGCCATCACCAGGCACAGCCCGGCGATCGCCAGCACCAGCGCGAAGAAGCCGGCGAACCAGCCGCTTCCGAACCGCCGCACTGCGATCGGCGATTGCAGGTCCCGCTCCAGCGCCTCGAACCAGGCTCGCATGTCCGTCTCTCCCCCGGGGCAATGTCGAAGCGGTGGGGACAATGGCCGGTGCTGACAAGCGGATAATCGACGAACGGATCGTCCGGCGGGCGCGGAACGCAGTGCGGGGCGGTTCGTATCGGGCTAGACCGAACCATCCCCGCTGATCGCATGAGGACGTCCATGCCCGCACCGAAACTCTTCGAACCGCTGACGATCGGCGGTCTCAGCCTGCGCAACCGCATCGTGATCGCGCCGATGTGCCAATATTCCGCGGTCGAGGGGCAGATGACCGACTGGCACCTGATCCATCTCGGCGGCCTCGCGCTGTCGGGCGCGGCGCTGCTGACGATCGAGGCGACCGCGGTGCTGCCCGAGGGGCGGATCAGCCATGCGGACGTCGGCTTGTGGGACGATGCGACCGAGGCGGCGCTGGCGCGGACGCTGGAGAGCGTGCGGCGCTGGTCGGACATGCCGATCGCGATCCAGCTCGGCCATGCCGGTCGCAAGGCATCGACCGACCTGCCCTGGAAGGGCGGCGGCCAGATCGCGCCCGATGCGGCCAATGGCTGGCAGACCGTGGCGCCGTCCGCGCTGGCGCATGGCGCGGGCGAGAACCCGCCGGTCGCGCTCGACGAGGTGGGGCTGGCGCGCGTGCGCGACGCTTTTGCCGAAGCGACCGGGCGTGCGGCGCGGCTGGGGATCGACGCGGTGCAGATCCACGCCGCGCATGGCTATCTGCTGCATCAGTTCCTCTCGCCGCTCTCCAACCACCGCCGCGACGATTATGGCGGGAGCCTGGAGAATCGGATGCGCTTTCCGCTGGAAGTGTTCGACGCGGTTCGCGCGGCCTTTCCGGCGGACAGGCCGGTGACGGTGCGCGTGTCGGGCAGCGACTGGGTCGAGGGCGGATGGGACGAGGCGCAGACGATCGAGTTCGCCAAGGCGCTGGAGGCGCGCGGGTGCAGCGCGATCCATGTGTCGAGCGGCGGGCTGGATCCGCGGCAGGAGATTCCGATCGGGCCGGGCTATCAGGTGCCGCTGTCGCGGGCGGTGAAGGCGGCGACGGGGATGCCGGTGGTGGCGGTGGGGCTGATCACCGAGGCGGGGCAGGCGGAGCAGATCCTGGCGGACGGGGATGCGGACCTGATCGCGCTGGCGCGGGGCATTCTGTACGACCCGCGCTGGCCGTGGCATGCGGCGGCGGAGCTGGGGGCGAGCGTGGTGGCGCCGGACCAATATCTGCGGTCGCAGCCGCGACAGTATCGACACTTGTTCGCGCAGCGGGAGAGCGGCGAGGGGTGAGGAAAGGGGAATGCACCGTAGGAAGCTTCCTACGCTTTTGTGCATATTTCCGGGTTGCGGCACCCGGCGCCGATGTTAGGGTCGCGCGGCACGAACGGGGGCCGGGATGGCGAGCGAACCGATCCGGCCGGATGCGATAGGATCCTCCGAGGACCTGGTCCGGCAGCTGTATGACGAACTCCACCTGATCGCGCGGCGCGAGCATCGCCGCGCGGGCAGCCCGGTCACGCTGCAGCCGACCGCGCTGGTCGGCGAAGTGTATCTCAAGATCCAGAACCGCGCCGACTGGCAGAGCAAGTCGCATTTCCTGGGATGCGCCGCGACCGCGATGCGCCACGTCCTGGTCGACGCCGCCCGCGCGCGGCTGACCGCGAAGCGGGCGGGGCAGCGCGAGAGCCTGACCGGCGTGCTGGCGACCCTGGCCGAGCAGCCGCATGGCGACGAGGAGCTGGTGCGGCTGGGCGATGCGCTGGCCGAGCTGGCGCGGCACGACCCGCTGCTGGCCAAAATGGTCGATTGCCGCTTCTTCATCGGGCTGGACGAGCGCGAGACCGCCGAGGTGCTGGGCGTGACCGACCGCACCGTGCGCCGCTGGTGGACGCGGGCGCGGGCGTGGATCTATTCGGAGATGACCGCGAGCGAGGCGTAAACCCTCACAGCGCGCGGATCCGCGCCTCGACCTTCGCCACCGACTGAAGGCCGAAGGCACCCGCCGGGCCCATCGCGGCAAAGCCGGTGCGCGCCCGCCCTGCCGCCGCCGCGGCCTCCGCCCTGCGGCCCTGCTTCATCGCCAGCACCGCCTCGGTCAGCGCGAGCTGCGGGGTGAGCGGCGTCGGCGGCAGGGCGGCGATCGCGCCCCGCACCTGGCCGAGCAGCCGCTGCGCCTCGGCGAACTCGCCCAGTTCGGCCAGCGCCTGGACCAGGGTCATGTCGATGCCCAGCACCGGCAGCGACCGGGCGCCGAGGAAGCGGACCGCGAGCGGGCGCGCCTCCATCAGCGACACCCGTGCCTCGGCATGGCGGCCATTGGCGAGCTGTGCCTTGGCAAGCTGCGACAGGTCGGTCGCGAGGCCCGGCGTCTCGCCGAACAGGCGGCGGCGGCGCTCGACGATGCTGGCGGCGATCCGCTCGGCACCGGCGCCGTCGCCCTGGCGCAGGCGGATGACGCTGCGCAGCTGGTCGATGCCGAGCGCCTGGATCATGTCGCGCTGTCCCGTGCGCGCCAGCAGCCGGTCGACCCGGGCGAACACCGCGTCCGTCTCGCCCAGCCGGTTGGCCTCGATCAGATAGACGATGAGGTTGTTGTAGAGCGTCATCAGCGCGCTGTCGTTGGCGGCCAGGGCGCGCTCGCCATCGGCGAGATTGTCGGTCAGCAGGCGGATCGCGCGATCATAATCGCCCTTGCGCCGGGCGATCGCGGCGCGGGTGCGGACGATCTGCTGAAGGTCGCTGCCATAGCGGCGCGGATCGCGCGCGAAGACGGCCTCGGCCGAGCCGAGCAGCGCCGGCACATCCTCCTTGCCTCCGGTCGCCAGCGCGGCATCGGCAAGGTTGGCCCGCATCCGCGCGGTCATCTCTTCGCTGTCGCCGCCGATGCCGCGCGCCAGCGCGCTCCGGAGCAGGTCGTAGCTGCCCTTGGCATCCTGCATGTTGACGTAGAGGTCGCTGAGCGCGTTGACCGCGGAGCCCGAGCGCGCGCTGCGATCCAGCGTGGCGAGCATGCGCAGCGCCGATTCGTCGAGCGTCTGCTTGAGTGTCAGGTCGCGCGAATAGCCGGCCTGGGCGAACATCAACGTCAGCGTCTGGACGATCGAATCCGAGCGTCGCGCCTCGGCCAGCGCGGTGTCGCGCTCGATCGCGGTGCGGTGCGCCTGGATGGCGATGCCGGCGGCACCCGCGATCAGCGCCGCGAGCACCGCGCCGACCGCGGCGATGCTCCAGCGGTTGCGGCGCACGAACCGGCCGAAGCGATAGCGGCCCGACCCGTCGCGCGCGCGCACCGGGAGCGCCGCCTGATGGCGGGCGACGTCCTCGGCCAGTTCGGGCACCGAGCCGTAGCGGCGGGCGGGGTCCTTTCGCAGCGCCTTGAGGACGATCGCGTCGAGATCGCCGCGCAGCCGGGCGGGCGGGATGGCGATGCCGGGATGCGCGGCGGCGGTGCGGCTGGGCGGAGCAGGGTCCTCCTGCGCGACGCGGCGCACCAGCATCGACAGGGTGCCGCCATCGCCGGCCCAGGGCGTGGCGCCGGCCAGCAGCTCGTAGAGGATCAGGCCGAGCGCATGGACGTCGGTGGCGACGGTGATGGTGCCGTTGCCGAGCTGTTCGGGCGCGGCATAATCGGGCGTCATCAGCGCGGCGCTGGTGGTCGCGGCGGGCGCGGTGCCGTCCGCCCCCTCCTCGACCAGCCGGGCGATGCCGAAATCGAGCAGATGGACGCGGCCGGCGCCGTCGACCAGGATGTTCGACGGCTTCAGGTCGCGGTGGACGACCAGATTGGCATGGGCATAGGCGACCGCGTCGCAGATATCGGCGAACACCCGCAGCCGCGCCTCCAGCGGCGGCCGGTCCTGCTGGACCCAGCGATCGAGCGGCCGCCCCTCGACGAACTGCATCGCCATCCAGGGCCGGCCGTCGGGGGCGAGCCCGCCGTCGATCAGCCGGGCGATGCCGGGATGTTCGAGCCGGGCGAGCATCTGGCGCTCGCGCGCGAACAGCGACTCGCTGGGCACGGCATCGACCCGGAGCAGCTTGAGCGCGACGCGCTGTTCGAAGCTGTCGGCGCGGCGGGCGAGATAGACTTCGCCCATGCCGCCGCGCCCGACCAGCCGGTCGACGATGAAGGCACCGATCCGCGCACCGGCGGCGAGCGACGCGCGCGGCAGCGGCGCGGCGCTGTCCTCCAGCACCGGCGGCGGCGCGTCGAGAATGCCGCGCCGGGTCGACGCGGCCAGCATCGCCGCCACGCGTTCGGCGATCGCAGGCGACAGCGTCGCGATCGCCGCGGCGCGCGCGGGCGGGTCCAGCGGCTCGACCCGGTCGAACGCCTCGAGAATATCGGCCAGGCGCGGTGCGGCGGTATCGACGGTCATGATGCCCCTCATCTTCCCGAAGACGCAGATTAGCGTGCGATGCGGACAGCGGGGAAGGGAAAGTTTCGGACGGCGGCAGGTCGCCGCGCGGGCCGCGGCCGCGGCGCTATCCACTGGAAAGCCGGGCCGCGATGCCCCAGGGTTCGGGCATGAAGGCACAGGACGAACGCATCCATCCGGGGGCGGCGGTGGCGCCCGGCTATCTGGCCAACCATGCCGCGCGGGTGTTCAACCGCGCCGTCGACGCGGCGCTGCGTCCGCATGGCATGTCGCTGGCGCTGATCGGGCCGATCATGCTGTTGTCGTGGAAGGGGCCGATGCTCCAGCGCGATCTGGTGCGCGATTCCGCGGTCAAGCAGCCGGCGATGGTCGCGCTGCTCGGCAAGCTGGAGGCGATGGGGATGATCGCGCGCGCGGCGCTGGCCGAGGACCGCCGCGCGGCGATGGTCTCGCTGACCGAGCGCGGCGCGGAGATTGCGGCGATCGGCGGCGCGGCGCTGATCGATGCCAATGCCCGCGGGGTCGAGGGGATGAGCGCGGCGGAGGCGGCGCAGCTGGTGCAGCTGCTCCAGCGGTTGATCGCCAATCTGGAAGACTGAGCGGAACAAAAATATCACTCGTGATGTTTATCGGAGCCTGGAGGAACAGCATGGCCCGACGCATCCTGATCACCGGCGCAAGCATCGCCGGCATAACCACCGCGTGGTGGCTGGGCCGCCACGGATATGAGGTGACCGTGGTCGAGCGCGCGCCCGGGTTTCGCGACGGCGGCCAGAATGTCGATGTGCGCGGGGTCGGCCGCGAGGTGCTGCGCCGCATGGGACTGGAGCAGGCCGCGCTGGACGGCGGGACCGGCGAGATCGGCACCGCCTGGGTCGACGAGGACGGCGAGGTCGCGGCCGAGTTCCTGACCGACGCGACGACCGGCGACGGGCCGACGGCGGAGATGGAGATCCTGCGCGGCGACCTGGCGCACCTGTTGTACGAGGCGGCGCGCCACCATGCCGGATTCCGCTTCGGCGACAGCATCGCCGAGGTGGAGAATGGGCGCGACGGCGCGCAGGTGACGTTCGAGAGCGGGCGGCGCGAGGCGTTCGACCTGGTGATCGTCGCCGAGGGCGTCGGGTCGGCGACCCGCGACCGCGTCTTCCCGGGTGAGAATGATCCGCGCTGGATGGACATGACGATCGCCTATTTCACGATTCCCCGCACGCCCGACGACGATCGCAAATGGCGCTGGTACCATGCGGCGGGCGGCCGCAGCGTGTCGCTGCGCCCCGACCCGCACGGCACGACCCGGGCGATGCTGACGATCCAGAAGCCGCCCGAAGGCGAGCAGGAACTGTGCGTCGAGGACCAGAAGGCGTGGTTGCGCGAGCGGTTCGCCGATGTCGGGTGGGAAGCGCCGCGGGTGCTGGCGGGCATGGCCGGCACGGAGAATTTCTATTTCGACGTGCTGCGCCAGGTGCGGATGAAGCGCTGGTCGAACGGTCGCGTCGTGCTGACCGGCGATGCCGCCTGGTGCGTCACGCCGCTGGGCGGGGTGGGCGCGACGCTGGCGGTGACCGGCGGCCATGTGCTGGCGGGCGAATTGATCCGCACGCCCGACCTGGCGGAGGCGCTGGCGGCCTATGAGGCGGCGATGCGGCCGATGGTCGACCAGGCGCAGGGCGTGCCGAAGATCGCGCCGCGGCTGATGAACCCGCACAGCAAGCTGGGCATCCATCTGCTCCACGGCGTGCTGAACGTGGCGAGCCGGCCGATGCTGCGCGGCCTGACGACGAAGATGTTCGCGCGCGACCAGAAGGAGCCCGACCTGTCGCCCTATCCCCAGGGGTGACGCGGGCGGCGGCGGGCGGCGGGCGGCACACCCGCCACCGCGCGCGGTCAGTCGTCGATCTGGAGGATGCGCAGCTTGCCCTCGAGCGCAAGCGCGCGGTCGCGGATCAGCGCGGTCGCATCGGCCGCCTGCATGGGGACGTACATCGTGCCCTGCCGCGTCTCGAAAAAGGCGCTGCTCGCCTTCATCTCGGCATCGCGGAACGCGATCCAGCTGCGCTGCGCGGCGCGAAGCTGCGCCCCCGCCCCGGCGGGGAGGCGGCGCAGCAGCGCGGTGTAGGCGGCATTCATCCGCCGATCATAGGCCCTGGCTGCTTCGTCCTCGCAACCGGTCTGCCCGGCGGTGGAGGCATTGCCGTCCTTCGCCAGGCAGGCGGCCAGCGCCGCCTCGGTCGGGTCCGGTTTCCCGTCGGTCGCGGGGGCGGTCATCGCCAGCGCGGCGATCAGCGACAGGGCGAGCATCGGCTAGACGCCGCGGCGGCGCTGGACCAGGCCAAGCACGCCGACGATCAGCAGCGGCAGGCTGAGCCCGATCAGGAACAGCGACAGCATGTTGCCGCCGACCTCGCTGTTGTTCGCGGCGCTGATCGACTGGGCCGCGGCCTGGGCATCGGTTGCGGTCATGGCGGTGGCGAAGGCGCTTTCCTGGCACCGGGCGATCATCTCCGCACCCTGATCGCGCACCCGGTTCTCGCACTGGGCGATGGCTGCGGCGTCGGCCTTGGGCGGTCCGCCGTTCAGCTGGAGAAACACGCCGACGATCAGCATCGCCGCCCCGATCACGAGGAGCAGCACCGGATTCTTCTTCATGTCAGTTCCCGCCAGTGGATAGTCCGGCATCGAAACGATCATCGTGCCGTTTTTATCCACCGGGACCGCAGCGGCAGCGGGACGAGGGCAGATCGCGCTTGCATCCGCCGCGCCCGGTTCGATATGCCGCATGACAAACTAGACAGTCTGCAGGGGAAGAGGCGTCCGATGGCAATGCGATCCGGTTTCATTCGTCGCCTCTCCGGCGCGGTCGGCGGCGTCGCGGCGGCACTGATCAGCACGACCGGCACCGCACTGGGCCAGTCGGCCCCCGCGCCCACGCTGACCTATGCGTTCTCCGCACGGGTCGAGGTCGCGCCGCCGGTCGAGCAGGGCGAGATCGATGGCGGGCGCAAGCGCTTCATCCCGATCACCGGCGGCACGGTGACCGGCCCGCGCATGACCGGCGAGGTGATGGCCGGCGGCGGCGACTGGCAGACGATCTTCCCCGGCGGCGTGACCCGGCTGGAGGCGCGCTATTTCCTGAAGGCGGCGGACGGCACGGTGATCGGCGTGCACAATGTCGGCGTGCGCGTGGCGAGCGGTGAGGTGACTGAACGGCTGGCGCGCGGCGAGAAGGTCGATCCCGCGGCCTATTATTTCCGGGCGACGCCGGTGTTCGACCCGCCGCCGGGCGCGCATGCGTGGTTGCGGACGAAGACGTTCGTCGGGCGGGGGATCCGGATGCCGGATCATGTGGTGATTGATTTTTACGTGGTGGAGTGAGGGATGGCGTGGGGCGGTAGGCTAGAGTTGCTGCTTGGCAGCTTTGCGCCCCACTGCCGCCGTTTACCGGCCGCACCCCGTATCCCGAAAGCAGTCGTTCGTTCATCAGCCGGGCGCGTCCAACAGCCGCACGGCCGGGGCATAGACCCAGCCCTCCGACAGCTGGTCGGTCAGAGGGTCGCGGTAGACTACAAGTCGCCATGTGCCCCGATTTTCCTTGACCGCCAGCAGCATACCCTCGTCACCGCGCATCAGCACCTGTGCCTTGCCTTGGGGCTCGCGGCGGATCGGGGCCATCCGCTTGAGTTCGGCGCGCGGCATATCCGCGACTGAGGCTTCGTGTGCAGCTTCCTGCGCCTGCAGCAGTTCCTCGATGCGGTCCTCGATCGTCTGCAACTCGGCCTTGATCTCGACGATTGCCTGCATTTCGGCCGGCGACATGTCCGGTGGCGTCATCCACTGGACGAACGCCAGCACAACCATGAAGATCTCGAACAGCTTGAGCGCTCCGATCCCGCCGATCTCCTTCATCGTGTTCTCACCGAAGCGCTGCACAATCGCCGCCATCAGCGTGACGAGGGCGATAAGCAGACCGGCACCTTGCTCCGGGCTCTCCGACTGACCGATCGCCTCGATCAACCGGTGCGCTTCGAGAACCTGCTCGGCCGCGATCGCGGCACTGCTCGTGGCCACCGTGTCGGCCGCTGCCCGCAGGGTCAGGCCGTCGATCATCCGCGCGCGGTCGGCGGCGATCTTGATAATTTCCAGGCTGGGCGAAAGTTGCTCGCTCAGGGTCCGCGCCTGCTCAGCCCAGCGCGACGCGCCCAACAGCTTGCTGATCGTCGACTGATTGGCCGCGAAGACACTGCCGAGCTTGGTCCATTCGGGCACGCTCGCGACTAGGATAGCCTTCTGCGTCTTCAGGATTCCGCCCGGATCGCGGTCGATCCAGCGCGCTGTGCCTTGGAGTGCGACCATCCAGTTCGGCGAGGCGAAATCCTTCAGCGCTGAAATCTTGCTCAAGCGCAGCGCCTCGCTTGCCGCCATCACCTCGCCGATCCGCGTGCCGCTCATCCGCGCGGCGGTGCCAAGAATGCCAGTCTTCTCAAGCTCCCGCAGATGGGCCAACGGGCGCTGGACCGCGGCAAGGCGGCGCTGGAACTCGGTCGTCGGCCCGAGGATGTTCTTGACCATGTCCGCCTGCTCGCGCTGGAGTTTCAGGAAGTCGGAATAGGGGCTGTCAGGCCGGAAGGGGAATTTGCTGGTCATGCGCTTTCTTTGACAGAATCGATTCCGCGGTTCGACCAACATTTTGGTGCACCACAGTCAACCGCGCCCGATTTGGTTGCTTCTGGGGCCTCGAACCCCGTCGCGCCGCTCGGGTCTGACCTTCGGTCGTTTCGGTCCCGTTCGTGCTTTCCTGTCGGGACGCTTGAGGGCAGAAGGACGCTATGTTCACCGTCAAACCTGAGGACATAGCGCGGCTCGACGACAAGCAACTGGTCGAGTTGTTGCGCGCGCTCGTGCATGCCGAGGCGCGAAGCGCTGGCGTGCCGCTCTCGGGCGCAAACATTCCGCTCCAGATCACCATTCCCGATGGTGGCGAGGACGGCAGCATCCAGTGGCAGAATGGCGAGGACTACACCTCCTACTTTCCGAGCCGCGACGTCGTCTTCCAGTGCAAAACCACGGATCACAACGACAGCCAGTGGATGAAGGAGGTCTGGACCAAGAAGACCCAGGCTGCGAAGGTCACCAGCAAGGTGCTGAGCCCGGCGATCGCCGGGGCGCTCGCGCGCGGGGCGACCTATATAGGCGTCACCGGCACGCCGCGGGTCAAGCAGACGCTCGCCTCGCGCGAACAGGCGATCCGTACCGGAATCATCCAGGCTGGCGGAGATCCGACTAATCTTGCCGCGATCCACATTTATGACGCCAACAAGCTCGTCGGTTGGGCCAACGCGCACCCCGCAGTCGCCCTGTCAGTCCGCGAGCGTGAGGCAGGCTTCTCGCTGTCGACCTTCGGCACGCTGGCGCGTTGGGGCAGGCGGCCCGCGCTAACAACGCCGGTATTCGTTGCGGTCGCCGAACGTGAGTTCTCACTGGGCCCCGCGCCGAACCAGCGCATCCGTTTCGATGCGCTCGGTGCACAAATGCTCAATCACCTGAACGAGCCCCACGCCTGCATCCGACTCTGGGGCCCCTCGGGTCTGGGCAAGACCCGCGCCTTTCACGAGGCGCTTCTCGGCGCCGTCGGCACCTTGCTCGATATCAGCACAGCCAATTTCATCTTCTGCGATTACCGGGAGTCAGCAGCCCATCTGTTTGACGTCGCCCATCAGCTGAAGAATGCTAGCACCGACGCAATCCTCGTCGTCGATTCCTGCCCGCTGGCGGAAGCCCTGCTCTTGGTGAATCTCGCGCGGGAGGCCGACAGCCTGCTTCGCGTTGTCACGATCGGCACCGAGGGCACGGACCATGCCGACGCATGCATGATGATCAAGGCGCTGCCGGACGACGCAACCTGTCGCGGGATTCTCGCTGCGGCGCTTCCCCAGACGTCCGAAGCGCAGCTCGACGCTCTGGTCGCGCATTGTGGCGGTTATCCCGCCCACGCGCTCCTGCTCTCGAGTGCTGGTGCGGACGTCTGGGGAACCAATCGAACTCTCGGCGAAATCGCGGACCGGATCCTTCGGGAGAAGATTAAGGACGATCTCACGATCAGGGCGCTCGAATGCTTGGCGATGTTCGAAGAGCTTGCCCCGGAAAGCGATCCGCAGACCTTTGACACGCTCTGCGAGACAATGGTCGGGATCAACGGCTCTCAGATCTATGAAGAGCTGATCAAGGCAACCGCACTGGGCGTCGCCGAACGCGATCACGATCGCTTCTTCATTTCCATGGACCTCATCGTCAACTTTCTGGCGCTTCGCCGGCTCGCGCATCTGCGTCCCTCGACGGTCCATGCCTTCCTGCTCTCTGCAAAGGCGCAGGTACGCGATAGCCTGCTGGCGCGCTGGCAGTCGCTCAGCGAGCGGTCGCTTACTGCGGTCGAGGTCGTCCGCGGGATGGTGCTTCGCGGTTGGATGCAGAACGACAGGGTGCTGAGCGATGACGCTACACCCTATCTCGTGGCCTTCGTTCACGTCGATCCCGATACGATGCTGAAGGCCTTGTCCTACGCTATCCACTCCAAGTCGATCGATGACCTAGCGACCCTCGATGTGAACGGCGCGCTGCTCGACGCGCTTCGCCTGCTCGCCTCGATGAAGCGTAATTTCCTCTACGCTGTGCCACTGGTCATTAAGCTCGCCGCTGCCTCCGATTTCGGAGGCGAGACGCCCGTCGTCCGGCTGCTGCGGCAGCTGTTCCAGGTCGCCTTGTCAGGCACCGGCGCTGATGAGCAGAAGCGGCGTCACGCACTTCTCGACGCCCTCGACGATTCCGACCCCCGCATGCGGCGCGCCTCTGTAGAGGCGCTGGGAGCGATGCTGACGACCCAGATGACCCGGTTCGGCGATTTCGAGGGTGTCGGTAGTGAGCCATTTGAGGAATGGCATCCGAGCGACGATGCCCAGATCCTCGGCTATTTCCGCTGGGCGCTGGAGAAGCTGATCGGACTGTGGCGCACCGAGGAGGTGCTGCGCGAGCGTATTGAAGAGATCGTGGCCGACGATCTGCGCATCCTTGTCGAGTTCGACGTGCTCGATCTCGTCGAGAGCTTTTCCCGCGAGGTCGTGGCGCTGCGCGGCCACTGGTTCGAGGGTACGCGCAGCATCGGCGACTGGCTATATTACGACCGGCCACTAGAGCAGGGCGACCACGCGGTCGCGGTCCGCGCGCTCTACAATTCAACGCTGCCCGCCGATCCCGTCGACCAGGTTCTCCTGTATAGCCGGTACTGGACGACAGACATCCACGACCCCGACAAACGCTACGCGGACGACAGCGAAAATCCGGACGTCGAATATCCGGCGCGCCGCGCCCAGCAACTTGCGCCGGTCATTGCGGCCGATCCCGCGCTGCTGGCGCGCGCGATCGATGTAATGGCGGGCACTGACACCAACATGCCCTTTCCTTTTGCCAACACGCTTGCGGAGCATCTGACAAACCCGCTCGATACCTTCGCTATGGCGACCGAGGTCCTCGATCGCAGCGACAACCGGAATGGCATCGGCTTCGTGCGCGCCCTGCTCAACAGCCTCGATCGCCGATTCACCGACGATCCCGAGCGCGACGACGCGCTGGTCGCGATCGCCCGGAGCTCGCGCACGCTCTTCGCCGACGAGATGGAGATCTACACGGCGCTTCGCATGACGGAGTCACGGCTGCGCGGACTCGCGGCCGGCATCCGCGAAGGTAAGTTCGACCTGCGCCGGGTCGTCCCTATCTCCTATGGCCGCGGTCTCGACGATACGCCGCCCGCGGTCCTCGCCGAGCTTATCGACGCGCTGATCGGCCGCGAGACCGATCACGGCGCTTGGGCGGCAGTCGAAATCCTCAACATGGTCGTGTACGGCAAAGCCGAGATCGCGCCGGAGATCCTCGATCTCATCAAGCGCGTGGTCCTCGCACCCGCGGTCGCCGACGGTCCTGCGGGATTTGCCGGCCATGCCGAGCATTCGCTCGAAAACCTGGTCAAGCGTCTGGCTAGGTTTGATGCCATCGACGCCGGGTTCGCGCGCGCCTTTGCCGGTATCGTGACGCGCTCCTGCCAGTCGGCGGATTCGCAGCTGCGCATCGCCGAGGCTCTGCGCAAGTCGCTCGTGCACGTCGTCGACAAGGCGCCGCTGGAGGTCTGGGAGGTGGTGAGCGCCTTCCAAGAAGGCGCGACCCGCTATGAGCGCGAGCGGCTTACCAGGATCCAGGCGCCGGCCACGCCCTTCGGCCGGGAGGTCGGCCGGACGGGTCCCGGACTCCTGTTCAGAGCGCCCGAACCCGCGCTGCTCGCCTGGGTCGATGCCGATCCCGAAGCCCGGGTCGAGTTCCTGCTCAGCTTTTACCCCATCCTCATCCCGCAGGAAGAGACATGGTCGTGGCACCCGGCGCTCGACCGGCTCGCCGCGCGCTATGGCGCGCTGCCGGCGTTCCGTGCTGGCCTGAGGCTGCGCATATTCCCGCGGTCCTGGTCGGGCTCGCTGAACACACATCTGGTGAGCTTCCTTGAGCCGCTCGCCAGCTGGGAGGGGCACGCGACGCTCAGTGAATGGTCGGAGCGCATGCGTGTGGACATCGAGAGCCGGTTCGTGCCCGAAGAGGAGTGACGCTGACGGGCTGCGTCCGCTCTCTCGCATTTCTACTTCGAAGCCGTCATTCCGCTCGCGGCCCTAATCCAGCCGAAACGCTGAGACAGTGCGGGCTCCGCTTTGGAGATTTCCGACGGCAGCGACGGCCCCTCCAACTAACCCTTCAGCAACCCCGCCGCCCGCAGCGCATGGTTGATCACCCGTAGCGGATCGAGGCGGCCGCCCTCGATCGGAGCGAGTTCGGGGGCTTCGTCCGACCGCGCGGTCTGGGGCGGCACGGCGGGCTTCGGGGCCGGATCGGCGCTCGCCTCCGGCGCGGCGGCTTCGGCCGGGACCAGGCCCCAGCCGGCGGCGATGCGCCAGGTCGAGGAGATGCCCATGTCGAGCATATAGGGGCCGGGCACGCCGCAGGCCTCGGCCGTGCCGGTGGCCAGCGGCACGCCGTGGCCCATGCCGGCGATGGCATATTCCTCGACCGCCAGGGTGCCGTCGGGATGGTGCCAGGCGCGGTGGGCGTGGCCATCGACCCGGTCGATCCGGTCGGGGGTGACGACGCCGTGCAGCTCGGTCCATTGATGGAGGATCATCGCGGCGCTGACCGCCTCGACGGTGCGGTCGGCGGTGCCGTGCCAGACCGACACGGTGGGCCAGGGGCCGCGATGGTCGGAGGCGGCGCGGACCAGCCCGGCGAGCGCGGTGCGGTCATAGCCCTGGCCGCGCATCCGGTCGAACGCCTCGGGCACGGTGCCCGCCACCCCGTAGGGCAGGCCGGCGATGATCGCGCCGCCGGCGAACAGATCGGGACAGGCGGCGAGCATCACCGACGTCATGGCGCCGCCCGCGGACAGGCCGGTGACATAGATGCGCGCGGGATCGATCGCGTGGCGGGCGACGGCCGTCTCGACCATCTGGCGGATCGACTCCGCCTCGCCGCCGCCGCGGCGGATGTCGGCGGGGGCGAACCAGTTGAAGCACAGGTTCGGATTGTTCGCCCGCTGCTGCTCGGCATAGAGCAGGGCGAAGCCGTGGCGGTCGGCAAGCTGGGACCAGCCCGAGCCGCGATCATAGCCGGCCGCGGTCTGGGTACAGCCGTGCAGGACCAGGACGAGCGGGCGGTTCGGCGGCAGGTCGGCGGGGACGTGCATCCAGGCGCGAAGCTGGCCCGGGTTGCTGCCGAACTCGTCCAGCGCGCTCAGCGTCCCGGAGGATCCGGCCGGATCGAACGGGCCGGTTGCCGGGGTGAAGCTTCGCAGGCGGGTCAGCGTATCGGAAAGTGAGCGCATGGAAGGCCCCTTTGATGACAGCTAGGGGCGGATACCCGACCCGCGACTGCCGCGCGAGCGAATATTGTGCAATGCAGCATAATTAGGGGTGGCTCCAGCGATTGCAATGATATCGCGGCGATTTTCCCGGGGATTGGCGGGGTCGGCGCGCGCCGAGGGGCGGTTTTGCGCCGTGCCTGTCCGCTTTGACGCCCGGCGCTCGTCTTGGGTGGCAGATGGCGGGGACGGCGCATGGGCAACACAGTGCGGGCGAGGCGGGGCGTGGCGGTTGCGGTGATCGCGGCCTTTGCGGTTGCGGCGGCGGGCCGGGCGCAGGTGGTGGTGCTGAACGGCCGGTCGGCGATCGGATCCGATTCGAGCGCGGGGCAGCTGGTCACGATCGTCTCCGCCAATTCGGGCGGCGCGCGCGTGTCGATCCGCACCGATCCGGAGGTGGCGCTGATCTGTGACCAGAAGGCGCCGGTGACGCGCTGTTCGGCATGGGTTCGGACCGGCGCGCGCATCCGGGTGGAGATGCGGCGGCCCGATTCGCCGCGGGTGCCGCCGGGGCACGGGGCAGCGCCGACGCGCGAGCAATGGGGGCGTGGCGGATGCCCCGGCACGCTGGCCGGGGCGGATTGCACGGTGGTGATGAGCGCGGCGCGGACGGTGGCGGTCGACTGGTCGCGGTGAGGTTGAGGCAAAGCGCGGGGCGTTTCGGGATTCGCGCGCGTCGTCCGAGAGCTGAGTCGCGGCGCCTCGATATCGCTTGCGGGCGCGAGGGGGCGATCGGCAGCCGTATCGGCGGGGGCGAAATATTGGCAAAAATGCGACGAGTCCGGTTCGGATGCGGAACAATAGTCGGCGGGCAGAGTTTTCGTCGCCGCTGGGTGACCGGCGACAAATGCCTTTTCCAGTCATGAGCAGAGTTTCCGCCCCCAATTCAGACCGTCAGCAGTCGCGAGTTCAGTGATAAACTCGCGTCGCAGTCGATTGACTTGGATAACGAACGGGAAGTAGCCGTGGCCGGGTCGACGATGTTCGGTGGTGCGGTCCGTAATGACCGAGTCACGGATCAGGCGTTTGCATGCCTTCGAAGGGAGAATCGGAAGGTGGGTGAGCAGCGTGGGTACGGCAGGGGTTTGTCATGCGCGGGATTTGTACTGGCGACCCTGTTGTGGGGCGGCAGCGCGATGGCGCAGAATGTCCCCCCGCCGACCTTGCCCTCGCCCGAACAGGTCACCCCGCCGACTCCCGAGATGCGCCAGCCCTCGACCGTGCAGGTCGATTCGCGCGCCGCGTTCGAGCGCGAGAGCTGTCCGTTCGACAATTCGCCGCTGAGGCTGAACCTGCAGCGGGTCGAGTTCACCCGGGTCGACGGCAGTGCGCTGCCGCCCGAGATCGCGGCGATCATCGCCAAGCTGAAGCAGCCGAGCGGCGACCAGTCGATCCGCGTGGTGTGCGACCTGCGCGACCAGACCAACGAGGCGCTGCGCCGCGAGGGCTGGGTGGCGTCGGTGCAGGTGCCGCCGCAGGAGATTGCCGACGGCGTGCTGCGGCTGCACGTGGTGACCGCGCGGATGGTCGAGACGCGGGTGCGGGGCAATGCCGGGCCGTATGAATCGCTGCTGCGCGAGCGGCTGGCGACGCTGCAGGCGCAGGACCCGCTGAACGAGCGGGTGATCGAGCGGCTGCTGCTGCTGGCGGGCGACGTGCCCGGGCTGGACGTGCAGCTGGCGCTGCGGCCGGCGGGCGGGCAGCAGGGCGACGTGATCGGCGAGGTGACGATCAGCTATCGCCGCTTCACCGTGCTGGCCAATGTCCAGAACTATAATTCGCGGATCCTGGGGCGCGAGACCGGCTATGTCCGCGCCGAATATTACGGCCTGACCGGGATGAGCGACCTGACCTATCTCGGCTTTTCCAGCACCGCCGACTTCAAGGAACAGCGGATCCTGCAGGGCGGCCATATCCTGGGCCTGGGCGGTGGCGGGACGACCGCGGGCATCCGGGCGAGCTATGCCTGGTCGCGCCCCGACCTGGGCACGCTCGACTATCGCACCGACACGCTGATCCTGGGCTTCGACGTGACCCAGCCGCTGGTCCGGTCGCTGAACGGCAATATCAGCCTGGGTGCGGGCTTCGACTATATCAACCAGCTGACCGACATCCATTCGGGCGACCTCAAGCTGCCGCTGACCGGCGACAAGATGCGCATCGCCTATGCCAGCGTCAGCGGCGACACGCGCGAGCTGCGCCGCGACGGCAGCATCGTGTGGTCGCTGCGCGGCGCGCTGGAGCTGCGCAAGGGGTTCGACATCTTCGGCGCGTCGCAGCCCGGCTTCGCCGGCGGGCGCACCCAGTCGCGGATCGACGGACGCTCCGACGCCTTCGTCGCGCGCGGCAGCCTGGAGGCGATCCTGGGCCTGACGTCGAACTTCCGCATCGTCGGCCGGGCGCAGGGGCAGTGGACCAACGACTCGCTGCTCAACTACGAGGAATTCGCGCTCGGCAACCTGACCATCGGGCGCGGCTATGATCCCGGCGCGAACAGCGGCGACCGCGCGGCTGCGGTCAGCGGCGAGGCGCAGTTCGACCTGCCCGCGTTCAACTGGCTGACCACCCAGGTCTTCGGCTTCTACGATTTCGTCTATCTCGACAATCTGGACCGCGGATCGACCGAGCGCGACCGCAAATTCTCCAGCTATGGCGGCGGCCTGCGGCTGGGCCTGCCCGGCCAGGCGCTGCTGGAGGTCACCTATGCCCGGCCGATGGACCGGGCGCTGAGCATCGACAAGGCGCGGCCGACCGACCGCGTCCTGGTTTCATTGTCGCTGAGGTTTAGCGACTCGGTACGGTAGTAAGGAGTCGAGGACGTGACGAACGCTGGACCCACCCGGACATCGCGATCCACCACGCTTGAATCCCTGCTCTGGTCGACCGCGCTGGCGGGCACGATGGTGCTCGCCGCGCCGATGGCCCGCGCGCAGAACACCCCGTCGGGGCAGACCGTCGTGTCGGGCACCGCGACCTTCAACGGCAGCAATGCGTCGTTGCCCGGAACCGCGACCAACCTGGAGATCAACCTCCAGACGCAGAACACGATCATCAACTGGAACCGGTTCAGCATCGAGAACGGCAGCAAGGTCGATTTCAAGACGCCGACCACGGCGCAGGCGGCGGTGCTGAACCGGGTGATCGGAACCTCGGCCAGCGAGATCAAGGGTTCGCTGACCTCGACCCCGAATATCGACGTGTTCCTGGTCAATCCCAACGGCATCCTGATCAGCGGGACGGGCAATGTCTCGACCGGATCGTTCGTCGCCAGCACGCTGGCGATCAGTGATTCCGACTTCCTGTCAGGTGACCTGCACTTCACGTCCGGCCTGCTCGGGTCGACGGGCGTCCGACTGAACGGCGGGACGATCAAGACCACCGGAACCGGCCTCGGCCTGATCCTGCTCGGCAAGCAGGTGCAGGTGAACGGCACGGTCGATTCTGGGGCGCAGGACAGCGCCTTCGTCGCGGCGGACGACGTGACCCTGTCCTACTCGACCGGCAGCCCGCTCGCCATCCAGATCGACCGCGGCACCCCGATCGAGGAAGCGATGAAGATCGTCGGCGGCACGATCCGCGGACGCAACGTCTATTTCGCGATGGCGACGCGCAATTCGCTGACCGACTCGCTGCTCCAGATCGATGCCAACGTCACCGCGGTGGCCGGCACCAAGGGCATCGTGATCGTCGGCGGGCGATCGTCGGTCGACCCTGCAGTGAGCGTCACGTCGCTCCCGTTCTTCGCCGATCGGCCGGTCGAGGTGCGCGTGGGCGGCACGCTGACCACGACCGGCAGCGGCGGGGTGGCGATCGGCGGCACTGCCGACGTCACCGTCTCGGGTGCGGTGACGAGCGCCGGCCGATATACGGTCCGCGGGACCGAGGTGACGCTGGGCAAGGCCGGCGCCACGGTCGAGCAGGCCGCGGCGGGCGCGGTGTCGATCACGGCGACCGACGGCGATGTCATCGGCATCGGCAATCTGCGGCTGCGCGCCGATACCGACGGCACCGGCGGACAGAATCTGACGATCGACGCCGATGACGATATCGATTTCGGGCTGACCACGATCCTGGAGAGCGGCGGGGCGGGACTGGCGTCCGACCTCAACCTGTTCACCTCGAGCCGCGCGGATGCGATCCGGCTGGGCATCGTCCGCGCGCGGACGCTGGACGGCGGGCTGTCGGGCGGCGCGCTGGAAGGCAAGCTGGACCGGGTCGGCGGGAGCGGGGCGGGCGACGTGTCGGCGACCCGCTTCGAGCTGGGCGAGGGCGCGACGATCGAGGCGCGCAACCTGTCGTTCGACAGCCTGACCGGCGGCGGGACGATCGCGCTGACCGCAAACAGCCTGCGCGCCAATGCGATCACGTCGACCGGCGGTGCGGTATCGATCGATGCGGGCAGCCTGGCGGGGCTGAATTCGGGCACGCGGGCAAGCGTGACCGGGTCGGGGACGGTCGACATCGATGTCGCCGGTGATGCCCTGCTCGGCGGGATCCGCTCGACCGGCGGCGGCGTCGTGCTGGAGGCCGGCGCCTTCGACGTCACCAGCGTCCAGGCGGTGAGCGATGCATCGCTGGTCAGCCAGTCGGGCAATGCGCGGGTCGGTGCGCTGACGGTCGAGGCAGGCAATGCGTCGATCACTGCAGACGATGATGCGATCATGGCGGGCCCGGTCAGCGTGTCGGGCGATTACAGCGTGCGCGGACGCAATGTGGCGCTGTCCGGCGTCCAGTCCGCGGGGGGGGCGATCTCCGTCACCTCCGCCTCGTCCGGCCAGATCACCAATCCGGGAACGCTGACGCTGACCGCGAATTCGGACGGCGTCGGGACCGAGAGCCTGACGCTGAAGGGTCGAATGGCGCTGGGCGGCAACAGCCTGTTGCGCGGCGGCCCGGCGCGGGAATCGGCGGTCATCATCGACAGCGGGATCGCGAACGACATCACGCTGGGCAATGTCGAGGCCGCGTCGCTCACGATCGCGAACGGCGCGATCCTGAATGCCGATCTGACCATCGGCAACGTCACCACGACCGGCAATCTGTTGCTGCGATCCAATGATTCGATCGATGCGGGTGCGCTGACCTCGACCTCGGGATCGGTCGCGCTCCAGGCGCCGGTGCTGAGCACCGGGGCGATCAGCGCGGCGACGCTGGCGTCGCTGTCGGGCCGCCAGGTCGACTTCACCACGATCCAGGCGGCGACCGCCAACCTCAACACGACCGGTGGGGGCAGCGGCACGCGGCGCCTGCGCGGCACGTCGGTGACCACCAGCGGCGCGATGACGATCGCATCGGACGGCGGACTGGTCGATATCGGTACGCTCACCGCCGGCGGGACGCTCAACGCCCTGTCGGCGGGCGGTCTGCGCTTCGGCACGGTCGATGCCGCCGGCAGCGCGACGCTGCGCAATACGGGATCGAACAGCGACATCGTCATCACCAACCGGCTCGATGCGGTCGGCTCGGCAACGCTGGCCTCGGCGCGCGACGTGATCGCGACGACCCTGGGCAGCGACACCAACCTGACGGTGACCGCCTCGCGCGACGTGACCGGTGGCGGCACCAATCGCACCGCGATCACCGCAGGCGGCACGGCGACCGTCGATGCCGGCGGCCAGGCGCGGCTGGGCGGCGTCACCGCGAACCGCATCCTGATCGAGGGCGGGAGCGTCGACACCAGCGCATTGGCCAGCGCGACCGCGCTCAGCGTGCGCGCAACCGGCGGCAACGCGGTCGTCGCCGGGCTGTCGACCGCCAATGGCAATGCCAATGTCACCGCGACGGGATCGGCGCGAATTTCCGGGCCGGTGGCGGTCACCGGGACCTATACGGTGGCGGGCAACGGCGTCGTGCTGGGCGGCAGCCAGTCCGCGACCGGGGCGGTCGACATCACCGCGACGGGCGGGACGATCGGCAGCGTGCCGGGCCTGGTGCTGACGTCGAACAGCGACGGGGTCGGCGGTGAGTCGCTGATCCTGCGCGGTGCCGCGGACCTGGGCAGCGACAGCCTGTTGCGCGGCGGGCCCGCGCGCCAGTCTCAGGTCGTGATCGACGGCAGCGCGAACGGCAATTTCCGCTTGGGCGACGTCGAGGCGAGCACGCTGGTGATCGCTGGCGGCGGCCCGCTGAACGGCAGCCTGACCCTGGGCGAGGTGACGACGACCAGCGCGATCGCGCTGACGGTCAATGGCGGGCTGACCGCCGAGGGCCTGACGAGCGCCGGTGGCGGCATCACCCTGCGCGGGGCCGGCGGCGCGACGATCGGCGAGCTGTCGGGTACCGGACTGGACGTCGCGATGGGCGGCGCGGTGGCGGTGCAGCGCTTCACCGCGTCGGCCGGTGCGGCGCGCTTCGGCTCGTCGGGCGGATCGGTCACGATCGACAACGGCACGGCGACGGGCGAGATCCGCGTCCAGGCCGACGATCTTGCGAGCATCGGCACGGTGACCGGCAGCAGCCTGACGGCGGTCGGCGGCAGCGTGCGCGTCAACGACGCCCAGGTGACGGGCGCGGCGACGCTGAGTGCGGCGGGCAATCTGGTGATCGACCGGTTGACCAGCGGCGCGACCTCGCTGGTGGCGGGGGGAGACCTGACGATCGACGAGCTGACCGCGGGCACGCTGGCGGTCGATGTCGAAGGCGCGGCGCGGTTCGGGACCACCAACGCCCAGTCGCTGAGCGGCACCGCGGGCAGCGTCGCGGGCGGGACGATCATCGTGACCGGACCGGCCGGGCTGACCGTGACCAACGGGCTGACGCTCGCGCGGTTGAGCGCCGGCGGCGACGTGCAGCTTCGCACCGGCGCGGGCATGGTGATCGACCGGCTGGATGGTGCCGCGGCGTTGCTCGACGCGGGCACCGAGACCCGGCTGGGCACCGCCACGGTCAACAGCCTGACGGTGACCGGCGGATCGGCACGGATCATCGACGGCACGGTCGCGGGCGCAGCGTCGATCGACGTCGATGGCGCGATCGACATCGACAAGTTGAGCGCGGCGAGTGCGACGCTGAGCGGCGGCACGATCTTCGCCGACACGCTGGCACTCGGCAACAATCTGACGGTGACCGGCGGATCGGCCCGGATCATCGACGGCACCGTCGCAGGCGCAGCGTCGATCGACGTGGACGGCGCGATCGATATCGACAGTCTGAGCGCGGCGGGGGCGACGCTGAAGGGCGGCACCATCGCAGCCGATCGGCTCGCGATCGCCAATGCACTGACGCTGGACACGGCAGGCACCGCTACCCTGGGCACGGTGACCGCGGGCGCGCTGACCGCGACCGCGGGGGTCATCGATGCGACCGACCTTACCGCGACCGGCGCGCTGGCACTGACCAGCAGCGGTGCGATGACGGTACGCAAGGCCGGCGGCAGCACGATCACGCTGGACAGCGGCGGGCTGGCGACGCTCGGGACGATCGCCGGCGGCACCGCGGTGACCGTGCGCACCGCGCAGATCGACCTGACCGGCGAACTGCGCGCACCGACGGTGACCATCTCGGCCCGCACGCCGCAGGCAGGGATCCAGCTGGGCGGCACCGGCAGCGGCGCGGGCCAGACGCTGAGCCTGTCGGATGCGGAGATGGGTCGCATCAATGCCGATACCGCGGTGTTCGACGGCGGGACCGGCACGGTGACGATCGATACGCTGAATCTCGGCGCCAATACCGGGCGCAATCGGGTCGACATCCTGACGACCGGGGACGTGTCGGTGATCGGCACGGTTTCGGGCGGTGGCGCGGGCCGCACCTTCCGTATCGGCGGGAGCCAGGGTTCGGACACTGACCTGGCGCAGACGATCCGCATCGTCGCAACTGCCGAGGGCGGCGGCCGGCTGCTGTTCGGCGATGCCGATGTCGAGCTGCGCGCCGAGCGGATCGGCGTGGGTAACAGCGGGCTGACCGACACGCTGTTCGCCGGCGGCGGGCTGAGCGCCGCCGAGGCGGCGGCGCTGATCGCCGACTCCAACTCGGCGCTGTACAGCGCCCTGGTCGGTGGATCGCCCTTCATCCCCGGGCGCGACACGGTGCTGAGCGCCGGACGCCTGACGGTCCGGTTCAGCGAGTTCGCGCTGTTCCAGAATACCGGCCCGCGCGGGTTGAACACCGGCGTGGTGCTGGGCGGCAATGCCGGCGGGCCCGCACTGACGCTGTACGGACCCGGAACCGGCGCGCCCAGCGCGTTCGCGCTGTTCGGCACGATCAACGGCATCGGCGGCACATCGA
Organism: Sphingomonas rustica; assembly: GCF_039652585.1. Lineage (NCBI taxonomy): Bacteria > Pseudomonadati > Pseudomonadota > Alphaproteobacteria > Sphingomonadales > Sphingomonadaceae > Sphingomonas > Sphingomonas rustica. The sequence goes on from NZ_JBDIZK010000014.1 coordinate 27,881, forward strand.
CCGCGATCCTGGGGTCGGGCGTGGTATCGGCCGAGGGCGTCGACTTCGCCAACGCCCGCATCAATGGGTGCGTCATCGGGTCGGCGGCGGGGTGTCTTACCACCACCATCGCCCAGCCGACGCTCAACGTGTTCGATCCCGGCCGCCTGATCGTGGTGCGCGGCGAGCCCGACTTCACCATCCCCTTCGATCCGGTGATCGGCAGCAACAACGAGGCGCTGTTCGCCAGCGAGGCGACTTCCGGCGGCCAGCCGACCGACTGTATTCCCAGCGAAGACGGGGGTTGCCGCCCTGTCCAGGAGAACCGCTAGTGCGCGAACGGACTTTCTTTGCCGGACTGATTTCCTGTGCAGGCATGGCGATGGTCGCTGCCCTTTCCGGCTGTTCCTCGGGCGCGCGGCCGAACACCCAGGTCGATACGGTGAGCCTGGGACGCAACGCGGCGAGCGAGCCGTGCAGCGCCAACCGCACCTGGAAGGATGCCGGGGCGACCGACCTGTTCGACAGCGCCTATGTCATCACCTGCCGCAACGTCGCGGCCAGCCGCGCGCTGGGATCGATCCGCGTCGTCGCGGAAAAGCCCGACTCGCTCGCCAAGGTGGATGCGCTGTACGAGTGCGGCCAGCCCGCCGCCGTGACGGTGGCGGGACGGGCGGGACAGGCGCGCCGCTGCACCGAGAAGGCGCTGGGCCTCGACTCGGTCCGGCTCGACGTGCCGATGGGCGACAGCCGGGTGATCGCGAGCGCGGACCCGTCGCTGATGGGACCGCTGGAGGAAGGCGTGGCGATCTTCACCGGACGCAGTTCGGCGACCGGCGATCCGCAGCGCGAGCCCAAGGCGACGATCGACATCGCCGCGCTGCCCGCCGGTCCGGCGGCGCCGGTCGAGACGGCAGGCGCGATCGACCAGAACAGCGCGCTGCGCCAGGGGATCGCGCTCAACCATAATGGTCGTCACGCCGAAGCCTCGCGCATCCTGAACGACGCGATCAGCCGGCTTCCCGCCGATGCCGATCCGTCGACCCGCGCCGAACTGCTGCTCGAGGCGGGGCTGGCCGATTCGAATGTCGGGTTCGAGGACAGCTCGCAGGCACGCTTCGCCCAGGCCGAACCGCTGATCGCCGAGTCGAGCCCCGAACGGGCCAGCTTCCTTCAGCGCAAGCGCGACTCCTATATCGCGCTCGACCTGCTCAACCGCCGCGATTTCCGCGGCGCGCTCACCGCGCTGAACCGGCTGGTCTCGGCGGATGCCAATGCCGGCGAGCCGCTGATGGACGTCTCCACCGTGCGACGGCTGAACCAGGGCGGATCCGACCGCGTGTCCGACGCGGTCGCCGTGCCCGACACCCGGCAGCTGTCGCAGCTGGTGCTCGACGCCCAGGCCAATTGGGCGCGCAGCGTCGCCTTTCTGGGGCTGGGCGACGAGGCCCGCGCGGCAAGCGCGCTGGATGCCGCCAGCCGCGCCTATCGCGCGCTGCTCGGCGAGCGGATCGACCCGACCCAGTCGCTGTGGCTGGGCGCGCGGATCGAACGCCAGCGCGGCCGACTGGCCGAGAAGCGCAAGGACTGGCCGACGGCACTTGCCGCATTCGACCAGGGCATCCGCTATCTCCAGCGCAGCGCCATCGGCAATCTGGGCACCGCCAGCGAGCCCGCCATCGCCGAGGCCCGGCTGGAGCGCGCGGGCGTGCTCGCGCGGAGCGGCGCGTCCGCCGACCAGGTTCGCCGCGACTATGCCGGCGTGGTCGATGCGCTGATCGCCGCCAATTCCAGTGGAACGATCGTGCCCACCGGCCTGGAAACCTATCTCGACCTGCTGGTCGGCGAAGCGGCGCGCACGCCGCGCGCCGATACCTATGACCTGTTCTTCCGCGCGCTGCAGGCCGGCGGCCAGCCGGGCGTGGCGCGCCAGCTGAACCAGCTGCAGACGGTGGTCGCCGCCGATCCCGCACTGGCCCAGCTGATCCAGGACCGGGCAGGCATCGAGCGCGACCTGACGCGGCTGCGCTATGCGCTGGCCGACAATGAGGAGACGCCCGGCGAATCCACGCGCACGCTGGAACAGCAGCGCGTCCGCGCCGAGGCCAGGTTGCTGGCGATCAATGCCGCGCTGTCGCGCAACCCGCGCTACCGCGCGGTGGACGACAGCCCGGCCGCGGTCGCCGACATCCGCGCGGCGCTGAAGCCGGGCGAAGGCTATCTCAAGCTCTTCCAGCTGAGCAATCGCCTGTACGGCATCTACGTCACCCAGAGTCAGACCTTCATCTATACGGTCGCCAAGAGTGCGGCCGAGCTGGACCAGGTCAACCAGGTGGCGAGCGCGGTCCGCGGATCGATCGACGGTCGCCTGCAGGACGGGCAGCTGGTCCCCTATGACGTCGCGCGTTCGCACGTGCTGTTCCGGATCGTCGCCGGACCCGCGCGCGAGACGATGATGCAGATGAAGGCGCTGATCGTCGACCCGGCGGGGCCGCTGACCACGATCCCGATCGGCGCGCTGGTGACCGAATTCGATCCCAAGGTCGTGCGCGAGGATCCGTTCGACTTCTCGCAGACCGCATTCCTGGCGGCGCGCAGCACCATTTCCACCGCGCTGTCGCCGCGGTCCTTCCTGGTGGCGCGCGACCTGGCGCCGTCGCATGCGCCGCGCGAGTTCATCGGTTTCGGCGCGCATATTCCGCCGGCGGTGGCGAACACGGACCGGGTGGTCGATGTCGGCTTTGGCTGCACCGTCGACTATAACCGGCTGGCCGTGATCTCGCGCGCCTTCACCCCGATCGACCGCCGCGAGCTGATGGTCGCGGCACAGGCGCTGGGCGACCCGCAGGCGCCGCTGGTCACCGCGGCGGACTTCACCGACACCGCGATCGAGCGCAGGGGCGACCTGAGCCAGTACCAGATCCTGCACTTCGCGACGCACGGCCTGCAGGAAGGCCAGTGGGGCTGCGCCAAGTCGCCGCCTGCGCTGGTCACCTCGTTCGGCGATGCGCAGTCCGACGGGCTGCTGAGCTTCTCGGAGATCGCGCAGCTTCGCCTCGACGCCAATCTGGTCGTGCTGTCGGCCTGCGACACGATCGCCGGCGTGCGCGACCAGGCGCTTGCCCGCGCATCGGGCCAGGAGGAATCGGGATCGACGCTGGAGGGGCTGGTGCGCGCCTTCCTGGCGGCGAATGCCCGGTCGGTCATGGCGACCTATTGGCCGGTTTCGGCCGAGCAGGAATCGATCGACCTGATGCGCGAATTCTATGCCGCGGCGCGCACCCAGACGATCGGCCAGTCGCTGCAGACCGCGCAGCGCACGCTGATGCGCGAGCCGAAATATTCGCACCCCTTCTACTGGGCGCCCTATTTCATCGTCGGCGACAGCACCAAGCCGATGCTGACCCCGTCTGCCCGCCCCCAGCTCGTGGCCGCGCGCTGAACCGAGCCCGGGACCGGCGATGACCAGCACCCATCCCGGCGTCACGGCGGGCGCCGCGCTCGTCCTTGGCGGCGGCGCGATGGCGGCGCTGCTGGGCGTCGGGCCGGGGCTGGTCGAGCGGCATCTCGTGCCGCTGCTGGGTGCCGGTGCGAGCGATGCCGCGGTCGAGACGCTGTTCGTCGTTGCGATCTTCGGGACGATCGCGGCGCTGGCGATCCTGGGCGGAACGCTGTCCGGCGTCCGCACCCTTGCCGCGGGCGGTGCGCCGGCACGCAATGCCGGCATTGGCGGGGCGATCGGCCTGGGCGGGATCGGGATCGCGATCAGCTATGCGGCGATCGCCGGGGTCGTCCGGTCGGGCGAAGGCAGCGGGGCCGTGCTGGCGCTGCTCGCCGGCGCGCTGGTGGTCCTGCTGCAGGTCGCCGCGGAGGAACTCTATTTCCGCGGCTTGCTGCAACCGGTGGTCGCGCGGGCATGGGGCAACGGCGCCGCGATCGGACTCGTCTCGGTGCTGTTCGCGCTGCTCCATCTGCTGGGCGGCGCGCTGTCGCCGGTATCGCTGATCAACCTGGTGCTGGGCGGGGTGCTGTTCGGCTGGCTGGCCGCGCGTAGCGGCGGGATCGCGGCGCCCATCGCCGCCCATTTCGCCTGGAACGGGAGCGAGCAGCTGATCTTCGGCCTCGATCCGAACCCGGGCGTCGGCCCGTTCGGGTCGGTCCTCGATCTCGACCTGGCCGGTGCGGCGCGGTGGGGCGGATCGGCCGAGGGCCTGAACGCAAGCGTCGGCATGATGATCGCGCTGCTGGTCGTGCTGGTCCCGCTGCTGATCGCCGCGCGCCCGACGCCGGAGGTGGCGCGTGCCTAGGCCCCGCCCGCCGCGCGCTGCGCATCGATCCGGTCGCGTTCCTTGCGGAACGCCTTCAGCGCGGATCCCGTCAGCGACTGACCGGTTCCTGTCTCAATGCTGAGCGGATCGACGGGCTGGCCATCGATATGGACTTCGTAATGGAGATGCGGGCCGGTGGAGCGGCCGGTCGTGCCGATCTCGCCGATCTGCTGTCCCTGCGACACATGGGCGCCCGCCTCGACGCCGGGAAGGATGCGGTTCATGTGGAGGTACAGCGTCTCCCAGCCATTGTCGTGGCGCAGCCGGACGAAATTGCCGTTGGCGCCCTTCATCCCGGCGAACTCCACCGTCGCGCTGCCCGAAGCATAGATCGGCGTTCCCGTCGGGGCGGCGAAATCGGTGCCGCGATGCATCTTCTGATAGCCCAGGATCGGGTGGGTCCGCATGCCGAACTGCGACGTGATCCGGGCCGAATCGACCGGGGTGCGCATCAGCGCGCGGACGGTGCTGAAGCCATTGCCGTCGAACCATCCGGCCTCGCGCTCGCCCGGCGGGACGAAGCGGTACAGGGCGCGCGACTTGGTCGCGGTCTGCAGCGAGACATAGACCAGCCGCGGCACGCCGACCGGCTCGCCCGACGGATTGTAGCTTCGTTCGAACGCGACCTCGAAGATGTCGCCCGGCGCGACTTCGCGCTGCATGTCGAAATCGAAGCTGAAGGCGTTGGCGAAGTCGCTGATCAGGCTGTCGATGACGCCGGCGGAGACCGCCGAGCTGTAGAAGCTCTTGCTGTCGATCTCGCCGCGCACCACCGTGATCCGGGTCTTCAGCTGCGCCGAAAGCTGGCGGCCGGTGAAGCCGCCGTCCGTGCCGCGCTGGAGGACCAGGCCGGCCCCATCGGCGCGCGTCGCCTCCAGCGCGGTGAGGATCGCGTGATCGCCGCTGCTGCGCAGGTCGAAGGTCAGCCGGACCTCGCCCGCCCCGGTGCCCAGCGCGCCCAGCACCCTGGCGGCCGCGTCGCGAGCTTCGTCGGCGACGATTCCGGCGGAGAGCAGGGTCTGCTCGAGCTCGCCCGCGCCGGCCAGCACCAGGGTGCGCCGGCTGGAAAAGCCCTGAGCGCCGTTTTCGGCGGGGGGCAGGGCGGGCCGTTCGGCGACCGCCGCGGGGCGATCGTCGCGAGAGACATAGGCGGCGGCGGCACCTGCCAGGTAGAGCAGCGCACCGGCACCGATCGCGATCGGCAGGGGGCTGCGGCCGCGCAGTCCCCGCGGGGTCCGGGACGGGTCGCGGGGTTCCGGCGGGCGGGTGCGCTCCGGCGCGGAGGCGCTTGCGCTGCCGGCATCGGCGGGCGGTTGCGGCGGGGTGGCCGGCGGCGCCGGAATCCATGTCCGCGGATCGAACGAATCCTGATTGCGATCGTTCATGCCGAGTGGCCTTCAGTCTTGCGTAAAAAGCCGCTGCGCGGCCCTCGAACCCGCAGTAACCTTGCTTTATCGAATTCGGAAGCTGTGCTTAAACAGGTTAGCGTCGCAGGAGTGAGAAGCTGATGGCCGGGAACAACCGAGTGGCCTGGCGCGAAGGGATGTTTCTGCGCCCCCAACATTTCCAGGCGCAGGACCGGTTCATCGATGCTCTGGTGCGTGCGCGGGTCGGCAGCGTCTGTCCCTGGCCCTGGGGATTCACCGAACTGGTGATCGACGAGGACCTGGCGAGCCTCGGCAAGTTCGGCGTTACGCGCGCTTCGGGCGTGCTGCCCGACGGCACCCCCTTTGCGATTCCCGACGACATGCCGCCGCCCGAGCCGCTCGACGTGCCGGCCGAGGCGCGGGATTCGATCATCTACCTGACCGTTCCGGCGCGCCAGAGCGGCGCGACCGAATTTCGCGATGTCGAGAGCAATGCGATCGACGCCCGCTTCCTGGTCGACGAGCGCGAGACCGCCGACGCCTTTTCCGATGATCGCACGACTGAGCCGATCGACTATGGCCGGCCGAACCTGCGCTTCGGCATCACCCGCGACCAGATCTATGGCCGGGTGACTTTGGGCATCGGCCGTGTGCGCGAGGTCCATAACCGGCGGCTGATGTTCGACGACCGCTATATCCCGCCGACGCTGGACAAGAGCGCCGCCGCGCGGCTGCGCGGGGCGGTGAGCGATATCCTGGGCCGGGCCGAGCAGCGCGCCGAGGAACTGGCGCTGCGCGCGGTCGAGGCGACCGATGGCGGGGCCGAGACCTTTGCCAGCTTCCTGCTGCTCCAGTCGCTCAACCGCTGGGTTCCGGTGCTGCAGCACAATGACCGGCTGCCGATGGTCCATCCCGAGCGGCTGTACGAGACGCTGATCGCGATGGCGGGCGAGATCGCGACGATGATCCGGCCCGAGCGCAAGCCGCCGCCGCTGCCGCTGTACGATCACGAGAATCCGCAGACCTGTTTCGATCCGGTGATCGACCTGTTGCAGTCGATGCTTGCCGCGGTGTTCGACCGGTCGGCGGTGCAGCTGCCGCTCGAGAATGCCGGGCCGGGCGCCTATGTGTCGAAGATCACCGACCATAATCTCTATCAGCACGGCTATTTCTATCTGGCGGTCGCCGCCGCCGCGCCGCTCGACGAGATTCGCGGGCTGTTCCCCTCGGTCGCCAAGATCGGGGCGATCCAGAAGATGCGGCAGATCGTCGACAGCGCGCTGCAGGGCGTGCCGCTGCGCCACACGCCGACCCCGCCGCCGCAGATCCGGGTGCTGCCGGGCTATGTCTATTTCGAGCTGGACCGCGGCGTCGCCGACTGGCGCGATTTCGCCTCCGCGCCGGCGCTGGGCCTGCATGTCGCCGGCGACTGGCCGCAGCTGCAACTCGAACTCTGGTGCGTGAAGAGGGCCGGACGATGAGCAACGAGGGCGACGACGGCGCGAACCGCACCGTGTTCCGCCCCTCGCCGCTGCAGGGGCTGCGCGGTCGCGGCAATTCGGGCCAGTCGCAGGACGCCGGCGGCTGGGGCGCGCCGCCGCCATCGTCCGGGTTCGGCGTCCCCGGCGGATCGCCGCAGCCGTCGGACGGCGGCAACCAACGCTATGACGCGCCGCCGCCGCTGTCGCGGATCGGCCCGGCGCAGCAGGGCGTCCGGCTGGATCCGTCGCGGCTGGCCGAGGACGATGTTCCGCGCCCCGCCACCGAGCGCAAGGTCCGCAACATCATGCTGACCGAGGCGGCGCCGGTGCTGGCGCTTGCCGCCGGCATGCGCGCCGGACGGGTGCGCGCGCCGCTGCCGCAATTCCACCGCGAGGCGACCCAGCTGATCGCTGCCTTCGACCGGGCGATCGCGCCGCATTACCGCGAGGAAGTGCGCCAGCGCGCCAAGTACGCGGTGTGCGCGACGATCGACGATATCGCGCAGAACCTGCCCAATGTCGGCACCGACGGCGCCGAATGGGCGCGGCGATCGATGGTCGTCCAGTTCTTCCAGGAAAATATCGGCGGCGACCGCTTCTGGCAGCTGACCGAGGACATGCTGCGCACGCCGGCCGACAATCGCGACATCATCGAACTCTATCATGCGTGCCTGGCGGCCGGGTTCGAGGGTCGTTTCCGCGTGATGCCCGACGGGCGGCGGCGGCTGCACGAGATCATGTCGCAGCTCCAGGGCGGGCTCGAGCATGTGCGCGGCCTTTCCGGCACCGAATTGTCGCCGCACTGGCGCGGCGAGGCGGCGCCGCTGCGGCGGATGGGGATGTGGAACCTGCTGGCGCTGGGCGCGGCGGCGGCCGCGGCCCTGCTGCTGCTGGTCTATATCGTGCTGCGGCTAGTGCTGATGTCGGGCGCGGAGGCGCCGTCCACCGCCCTGTCGGGCGTCGCGCCCGAGGATCGGCTGACGCTGTCGCGGCCCGGCGCCGCGATGGCGACCGGCGACAGCGCCCAGGCGTCCGCGCTCAAGAAATTCCTCGAGCCCGAGATTCGCGAAGGGCTGGTCACCGTCGAGGAGGATGCCCAGACCGTCCGGGTGCGCACCACCGTCGGGCAGCTGTTCCGTTCGGGTTCGGACCAGCTGGAGCCCGGGCGCGAGGCGCTGTTCCGCCGGATCGGCGAGGCGATCGAGCGCGAGAAGGGCGGCGTGCTGATCGAAGGCCATGCCGACAGCGACCGGGTCGCGTCGTTGAGCTTCCCCGACAATATGGCGCTGTCCGAAGCGCGGGCGAAGACGGTCGGCGACATCATCCGCGCGACGCTGAGCGATGCGGGCAGGGTGACGATCAAGGGCATGGGCGAGACCGTGCCGATCGCATCGAACGGTTCGGCGGACGGCAAGTCGAAGAACCGGCGCGTCGAGATCATCGTGCCGCGGCGCTACTGACGGGGGATCCGGGATGCGTGTGCTGAAAAACTGGTGGTTCGTCACCATCACCTGCGCGCTGCTGGTGGCCCTGCTGCTGGCACTGGGACTGCCGTTGTTCGTCGCCTTCCTGCGGCCGCTGTGGATCCGCATCACCTGCGTCCTGGTGGTGGCGGCGATCTGGGGCCTGTTCGCCTATCTTCGCTATCGCAAGGCCAAGAAGGCGGCGGATGCGCTGGCGGCGGAGATCGCGCCCGATCCGGGCGACGAGGAAAGCCGGGCGCTGGGCGAGCGGATGCGCAGCGCGGTGGCGCAGCTGAAGTCCGCCTCGGGCAAGCGCCGCAACTATCTCTACACCCGCCCCTGGTACGTCATCATCGGCCCGCCGGGCGCGGGCAAGACGACCGCGCTGCTCAATTCGGGCCTGCGCTTTCCGTTCGGCGACAGCGCGGTGCGCGGCGTCGGCGGCACCCGCAACCTCGACTTCTGGTTCGCCGACGAGGCGGTGCTGGTCGACACGGCCGGACGCTACACGACCCAGGATTCGGACCAGCATGTCGATTCGCGCGGCTGGACCTCGTTCCTGTCGCTGCTGCGCAAGCATCGCCCGCTCCAGCCGGTCAACGGCGTCATCATCGCGATCGGCGTCGACGAACTGCTGGGGTCGGACTGTGCGCGGATCGACGCCAATGCCGCCGCGGTCCGGCGCCGGCTGAGCGAGCTGCGCAAGACGCTGGAGATCAGCGCGCCGGTCTATCTGCTGCTGACCAAGGCCGACCTGCTGGCCGGCTTCGTCGAATATTTCGAGGATCTCGACGTCGAGGGGCGCCGCGCGGTGCTGGGTCACAGCTTCGCCCATGGCGAGGGCCGGCCGACCTCGGAAATGGCGGCGCGGGCGTTCGATGCCAGCGCGCAGGCGGTGGCGGACCGCCAAGCCAAGCGGCTGTTCGAGGAAGTCGATCCGCTGCGTCGCGCGCTGCTGCTCGGCTTCCCGGCCCAGCTCCAGTCGCTGCGGTCGCGCCTGGTGCGTTTCGTCGACGGCGCGTTCACCGCGGGCGAGGACGCCAACGGCATATTGCGCGGCTTCTACTTCACCAGCGGCGTGCAACAGGGTGCGCCGCTGGATCGCATCCTGGCCGGCATGGCCGACATCTATGACCGGCCGGTGGAAAGCGCCGGTCGGGCCGGGTCGGGCCGCGCCTATTTCCTCAACCGCCTGCTGGGCGATGTCATGTTCGGCGAGTCCGGGCTGGTCTCGATGGATCGCGCCGCGCGGGTGCGCCAGCGCACGCGGCTGATCGGCGGACTGACCGCGATCGGGCTGGCGGTGCTGGCGGTGTTCGCCTTGTGGGGCGTGAGCTTCGCCAACAACCGCAGCTTCCAGGCCGACCTGCTGGCGCGGATCGAGGTGGCGCGCGGGCAGTTGCGCGAGGCCGGGATCGACATGAAGCAGGTGCGCGCCAGCGACGGCGACCTGCGCGCGGCGCTGCCCGCGCTCGATACGCTGCGCACGCTGCCGCGCGGCTATACCGCGCGCAAGCAGGGCGGACCGCCGCTGATGTGGACCTTCGGCCTGTACCAGAGCAGCCTGAGCCAGGAGGCCGAGGAAAGCTATCGCGAGGGGCTGAGGCGGGTCATGCTGCCACGGCTGATGCTGCGGCTCGAGGACTATATGCGCGGCCATGCCGGCGACGCGATGGCGCTGTACGACCCGCTCAAGGTCTATCTGATGCTGGGGCAGCAGGGGCCGATGGATGCCAAGCTGGTCCAGCGCTGGATCACGACCGACTGGGCGACCGAAGTCTATCCGGGTGCCGACAGCGCGTCGGAGCGCGGGCGGCTGGCGCAGCATCTCGCCGCGCTGCTCGAGGATCGCAATCTCGCCAGCGTCTGGGCGAATCGCAAGCCGCCGCTGGACGGTGCGCTGGTCGCCTCGGCGCGCGGCGCGATCGGCACGCTGTCGCTGGCCGACCGCGCCTATGCGGTGATGAAGCAGAAGGCGGTGACCGCGGGCGCCGACTGGGAGGCGGCCAACGTGCTGTCGCAGGGCGACGCGCTCGCCTTCGCCAATCGCGACAAGGTGCTGTCGGTTCGCGTCCCCTATTTCTTCACCCGCGAGGGGTTCGAGAAAAGCTACACGCTGGGGCTCGCCACGGTTCAGGAAGACCTGAAGCGCGACCTGTGGGTGATGGGCGGCGACGCCGAGACCGGCGGGGTGCGCGAGGAGATGAGCAATATCCGCCCGGGCGTGGCGGGCCTGTACGCCAAGGATTACATCGCCGCCTGGGAAGGCGTGATCGCGGCGATGAAGCCCGGCGACTATTTCCGCGACGCGGCGGCGTTCGGTGCGGTGACCAAAAGCCCGTCGCCGCTCAAGCGCGTGCTGATGGAGCTGCGCAAGAACACCAGCTTCAAGGGCGGCGCCCGGGCGATCGGCAACCGGATGGTGCAGGATCGCATCAACCGGTCGCGGGTCGGCCGCTATGCCCGCGACGCCACCGACGGGCGCGCGGCGGGCCTGGATGCGGGAAGCGAGATCTCCAGCTATTTCCAGCCGATCCACGACTATGTCGGCGATGGCAGGAGCACCGCGCCGATCGACGAGTTCGTCGCCGCGCTGAAGGAAGCGGGCCAGGCGGTGATGGCGGCGCGATCGGTCGGCGGCGGCGGCGGATCCGACGCGACTCAGGCGCAGATGGCGACCGCGATGGCATCGGTGAAGGCCGCCGCAGCCGGTGCACCGCCGCAGCTCCAGGGCTTCGTCAAGGCGGCCACCGGCGGCGGATCCGACGCGCAGCTGAGCGCCGCCAAGGGGGCGGTGTCGGAGGCCTATGCCCAGTCGGTGCTCCCCGCATGCCAGGAGGTTGCCCAGGAGCGGTTCCCTTTTTTCGGAGCGGCCGACGCGGATGCGCCGGCGGTTGAGATGCTGCGGGTGTTCGGCATGGGCGGCACGATCGACGCATTCGTCCAGCAGCGGCTGAAGCCGCTGATCGACACCAGCGGTCCGGTGTGGCGCTGGAAGTCGGACGATCCGGTCGCGGCCGCGCTCGACCCGTCAACGCCCGAGCAGTTCGCCAAGGCGGCGCAGATCCGCGACCTGCTGGCCGGCGGCCTCCCGATCAAGGTCTCGGTATCCAGCTTCGGCAGCGGGGTGAGCGCGGTCGAGGTCTCGAGCGGCGGATCGAGCTACAAGTTCGACGCAGCCACCAACACGCCGCGCCCGCTGCTGTGGTCGGTTTCGGGCGGGCTGCCCCAGGCATCGGTCGTGCTCTTCCAGGCCGATGGCAAGGAACTGCGTCGGTTCGAGGCCGAAGGACCCTGGGCGCTGTTCCGCCTGATGGGCAAGGCGGACAAGGAAAATGCCGGGGCGCAGGCGATCCGCGCGCGCTTCGGCGAAGGCGGGCTCAGCGTGACGCTGGCGGTCCAGCTGCCGTCGCAGCACAACCCGTTCAGCCGCGGCGACCTGTGGTCGTTCCGGTGTCCGTCGGCGCTGTGAGCGCGGTCCGCCTGTTCGGCAAGCTGCCGAGCCATGGCGATTTCGTCGTGCGCGGCATGGCGATGCAGGATCGCGACGCGCTGGACGCGTGGCTTTCCGACAGTATCGCCGACGCGCGCGAGACGCTGGGGGACCGGTTCGAGCCGCTGTACGACAGCGCGCCGCCCTGGCGCTTTGCGGTGGCCGGGGAGGTGGGCTGGCTGGCGGGGGCGCTGGTGCCGTCGATGGACCGGCCGGGACGGCGATTTCCGGTGTGGCTGGCGCTCGACGGTGTCGAGCTTGAAGCGGCGGGGGCGGCTGCGGTCGCCTGCGAGGAACTGCTCTACCGCGCCTTTGCCGAGGCGTGGGATGCGGACCGGGTGGTGGCGGAGGCAGCGGCGCTGACGCCGACCGAGGGCGAGCCGGCGCCGGAGCGTGCATCATGGTGGACCGGCGGCGGGATCGATTTCCCGCCCTCGACAATTCTGGGCGAGCGTCCGCGGCACCTGTTCCGCGCGATGCTGGCATCGGAGGAACAGGCATGAGCGCACCTCTCCGCGTCGAAAGCGTCGGCGCGACGCATGTCGGCCTGAAGCGAAAGAACAACGAGGACAGTTACTGCCTCCGGCCCCAGCATTGCCTGTGGGCGGTGGCGGACGGCATGGGCGGGCACGAGAATGGCGAATGGGCCTCGGCCCGGATCACCGAGGCGCTCGACCGGCTGGTCATTCCTGACGCGTTCGACGACGCCTGCACCGCGATCGCCGATGCGGTCCACCAGGCGAATGCAACCCTGTTCGCCGAGTCGCAGTCGCGCGGGGTGCGGATGGGATCGACCGTGGTCGTGCTCTATCTGAACGGCGCCCGCTTCGCGCTGTTCTGGGTCGGGGACAGTCGCGGCTATGTACTGCGCGACGGCACGCTGCACCAGCTGACGCGCGACCACAGCCAGGTGCAGGCGATGGTCGACAAGGGGCTGATCACGCCCGAGGAAGCGGTGGGCCATCCGATGTCGCATGTCCTTGCCCGCGCCGTCGGGGTTCAGCCGGGCCTGGAGATCGACGTCGTCGCGGACGATGCCGAGCCCGGCGACATCTTCCTGCTGTGCAGCGACGGGCTGACCGCGCGGCTGTCCGACCCCGAGCTGGCGGCGATGCTGGGCGAGCGCGCCGATGCGGGTACGCTGGATCGGTTGATCGCAGCGACGCTCGACCGCGGCGCGCCCGACAATGTCACCACGGTGCTGGTCGGGGTCACCGAGGCGACGGCATTGACGCTGAACGGTCCGGGAGAGCTTGCACGATGAGCGGCGACGACAAGCCCGACGAACCCAGGACCGTGTTCGTGGCGGGCGGCGACGCCGCGACCGAGTTCCAGCCGGCCGCCACCGGACTGCCGCCCGGCACCGGGCCGGTCACCCGCAGCGATGCCAAGAGCATCCAGGTCGGCGACGTGCTCAACCATATTTTCGAGGTGAAGCGCTTCATCGCCCGCGGCGGGATGGGCGAGGTGTTCGAGGGGGTGAACGTCAACGCCGACGAGCGCGTCGCGATCAAGGTGATGCTGCCGGCGCTGGCGGCGGACGAGAACGTCATCTCGATGTTCCGCAAGGAAGCGCGCACGCTGACCCGGCTGCGCCACGATGCGCTGGTCCATTACCGGGTGCTGGCGCAGGAGCCGCAGCTCGGCGTGCTCTACATCGTCACCGAGTTCATCGACGGGGTGAACCTGTCGACCGTGCTGGGCAAGATCCAGCCGAGCCAGGGCGAGCTGGCCGCGTTCCTCCGGCGGCTCGCGTCGGGGCTGGATGCCGCGCACAAGCTGGGCGCGATCCACCGCGATATCGCGCCCGACAACGTCATCCTGGAAGATGGCGACCTGCTGCGCGGCAAGATCATCGACTTCGGCATCGCCAAGGAAATGGACCCGGGCACCGCGACGATCGTCGGCGACGGCTTTGCCGGCAAGCTCAACTATGTCGCGCCCGAGCAGCTGGGCGATTTCGGGCGGGAGATCGGGCCGTGGACCGATGTCTACAGCCTCGCGCTGATCGTGCTCGCGCTTGCGCAGGGCGGCGATGTCAAGATGGGCGGATCGCTGGTCGATGCGGTCGACAAGCGCCGTGCGGGACCGGACCTGTCGGCGGTCGAAGAGCCGCTCCGATCCCTGCTGGCGAAGATGCTGCGACCCGATCCGGCCGAGCGGCTGCGGTCGATGGACGAGGTCCTGGCCGAGCTGGCGCGGCTGGAGGCGAACGAGAATCTGCCCGTTGCGCGGCGCGGGCGGGGGCGGCTGTTCTGGGGCCTGGGGATCGCAGCCCTGCTGGCGGTGATCGCAGCCGGCATCTTCTATCTGATGCGGACGCCGGTCGAGCAGACGAAACCGGGAAAGGCACCGGCGACCGGACAGAATCCGACCGACATGGCGCGCAGCGCGATCGACGCGGCGCTCCCCTCGGTCAGCTGCACCTGGCTGCGCATCGTCGACGTGACCGAAAGCAAGTCCGGCCCGGCGGTGAAGCTGACCGGGGTCGCGGGCAACCCGTCGTCCGCGCAGAACGAGATTTCCGAAGTGCTCGCCCAGCGCAACATTCGCGGCGCCAGCATCGATTTCAGCGAAGTCGCCCAGATCACCCAGGCGGGCTGCGCTGCGCTCGACACCTATCGCCAGATCCGCGCACCCGATTCGCGGCAATTGTCGGTGCCGCAGCGCGTGTTCGAGATGCGGACCCAGCCCGACGATCCGTCCCAGACCGGCTATCCCGGTGAAAAGGCGGCGAATGTCGTGCTGCAACTCGGGATCGAGAATCCCAAGACGGACTTCGCGCTGATCGGCATCGAGCCGTCCGGCGTGATCGATCCGGAGTTCGCCGGGCCGGGCACCGGCGTGCTGGGGCGCGACCAGCTGAAGGCGATCGCCAAGCAGAGCCGGATCGTGACCGATCGCGGCGACGACACCTATCAGATGCAGCTCGACGTCAACCATCCCGGCTGGTCGGGGGTGTTGCTGCTGACCGGAAAGGGTCCGTTCGACCCCGCGCTCATCGCCCCGGCGATCGGCGCGCGCGGCCCCGAATGGACCAACAAATTCGTGTCCGAAGCCGCCGCCAAGGGCTGGCAGGCGCAGATGGTGTGGTTCAAGACGGTCGACGAGGTCCGCGAATAGCGTTCGGAGCCGGGTTGGGATGCGCCTGTCGGCGCATGGCAGCCGGTGCCGCGTCGACAATCGCGCTTTCGCGATTCTTCAAACGGTCTTTCAGTGCCCGCCGCGCTTCTCCGCGCGCGACTGTTCGTCATAGGCGCGGCGGAATTCCTTGGCGAAGACGTCCATGAACGCCTCGTCCGAGCCGGCGGCGACGCCGCCGAATTCCTTTTCATAGGCCTGCCACAGCGCGGCATCGCGCGCCGCCGGCAGGATGCGGGCAAGCAGGCCGCGACTCTCGGCCCGCTCGCGGATCGCGGTCGGCGAGAATCGGTCGAGCGTGGCGCGCAGCGCGCCCTGCATCGCGCGCAGCGTCGCGATCTGGTGCGATTGCAGGTCGAAATAGGCGCTTTCGATCGCCTGGCCGGCCTCCATGAAGCCGGGCGCCGCCGGTTCGAGCAGCGCGGCGATCGCATCCTCGGGTGCACGGGCGAACTTGATCGGGTTGTTGCCGCCGATCTCGAACGCGGTCGATTCGGCGCCCATCTGCGACTTGGCCCGCGCCCGCGCCTCGACCATCAGGACCAGGCCGGCCACCAGCCGGTGGAACAGCCGGCCCGCGCGCTCGACCAGCGCGGGGTCGCGCTGCGCGACGCGCTGATCGACGCAGGCGGCGCGCAGGAAGGCCTCGACCAGCGCGCTGTCTGGAACCGGGGGTGGTGCGGGCGGTGCCTGCGGGACGGGCGGCGCTGCCTGTGGGACCGGGGGCGCTGCCTGGGGCAGTTCGGGCACGGGCGGCGTGGCGGGGGCGTCCGAAGGCCAGGGCGACGCCGCGGAAGCCGGGCCGGCGACGGCGGGCATCGCGAAATGGCTGTCGGCCGCGGTGGCGCCGATCGGCGTCGGCGCGGGTCCCGATGGGCCGCCGAACTGGCGGGCGGCCACGCCCAGGCTCTCCTCGGTCGGGCGTTCGCGAAGGCCCAGCGGGTCGGGATTGGTGTCGATCGGCTGTCCGAAGCCGCCGCGGGACCAGTCGACCACATTCCCCTCGGCCAGGCGTCCCCAGATATCGTCGGGGGCGGGGGCCGGCGGGCGATCGGGTGCCGCGCTCGACCAGGCCGAGGCCGATTGCTGTTGCGGGATCGGCGCGTCCCAGGTCGATGCGCTGGCGGCGGGGGTCGGGGCCGGGGCGGGCGCCCATTCGGACCCGTTGCGCGCGGGCGCCGGGGGAGCGCCGCTGCCGCCGCCGACCGGTCCCCAGCTGTCATTGTCGCGCCGTGCCGGTGCCACGGGCGGGCTGCCCCAGCCGTTCGATGCCGGTGCCGCGGGCGCGGCCGGCGCGGGTGCGGGGGCGCGGCCCCAGCCATCCCAGTGCGAGGCGGGGCCCGCGTTCGCCGGCGCACGCGCGCCGCCGGCGTCGCCGCGCAGTCCCACGCGAATCCGATACTGGCCGATCGTCACCACATCGCCCTCGGCCAGCCGGTGCGGCCGCGCCATGCGGTCGGGCTGGTCGTTGAGGAAGGTGCCGTTCATGCTGACGTCGTGCAGCAGATAGGTCTCGTCCTGGAAGCGGATCTCGCAGTGGCGCGACGAGATATGGTTGCGCGGATCGGGCAGGCACCAGTCGCAATTGGGCGACCGCCCGATCAACGCGCCGGACCGGTTCAGGACGAGCTCGGCAGGCAGACCGTTATCGAGGCCGGGCCCCGCGTTGAGGATCGTGAGCGTCAGGGTCATGCCGCGTCCGCACGGTCGCGAACGCTGCTGTGCCGGGATCGGGAAAGTGCGTGTTGCATGCGGGCCCTGACTGAACCGGTTCGATACGCCGCGTGCCAAACGGTCGATCGGCCCAAAGGGTTTCCGATCCCGGCGGGGAAGCGTGACCGAACGCGCACCGTCCCCGCCATCGTCTCGCCTAGTTGATCTTCACCACGCCGCCGGTCAGCGTCAGCACGGTCTTGCCGTCCACCGACGTGTCCGGAGAGCCGGCGGTGATCGTCTCGGTCCCGGTGATGATGATGTTGGTCGATTTGATCAGGATCGAATCGGGCTGCATCTGGATCTTCGAATTGCCGACGGTCAGCACGATGCTGGTCTTGGCCGTGACCTGGAGCGTCTGGGTCACGTCGAGGATGTCGTCCTTGCCGATCTTCGTCTGGCGCTGGCCGGTAACCTTGAGTTCCTGATTGTTGCCGATCGACACCGATTCGTCGTTGAGGACGCTCTCGGTCCGGTTCTGGCCGATCATCACCGACTGGTCGAGGCCGACATGATGGCTCTCGTTCAGGCGGATGCGCGAATTCATGTCGCGCTCGGCATGGACATAGATTTCCTCGGCGCCGCCCTTGTCCTCGAACCGGATCTCGTTGGCGCCCGGCGCGCCGCTGTCGAGCGACTTGGCGCCGGCATAGTCGCCGGCCGGCCCGTAGCGCTTGGTCCGCCACAGCGCCCGGGTCTTGTTCTCGGGCAGCGGGTAGATCGGCATGTGGTTCGCGTTGAACACGCGACCGACGACCACCGGACGATCGGGATCGCCGCCCAGGAAATCGACCAGCACCTCATGCCCGACGCGCGGCAGGATGACATTGCCCAGGCCGCCGGTCTGCGACACGCGGATCCAGCAGGTCGCGGCCTCACCGGGGGTCTGGCCGCGGTCCCAATGGAAGCGCACTTTCACCCGGCCATATTTGTCGGTGTAGATTTCCTCACCGCTGGGACCCGAAACCACCGCGGTCTCCAGGCCCTGCACCATCGGGCGCGGCGTCACCTGGGGCGGGTGGAAGCGGGTGTCGGCGGGGATCGCCTCGAACTGCACGTTGAACGCGGCCTCGCGGGTATGCGGTCCGCTGCGATAGCTTTCGGCGACGATCGAATGATGCGCCGAGGTGATCAGATAGTCGCCGTTCATCCGGCCGACCGGATGCTGGGTCACCCCGACCTTGGCGCCGCATTCCAGCCCCGCCGCCTGCGACGTGCCGCTGAAGGTCCGCCGCTGCGCCCGCATGCCGTTCAGCAGCGTCTCGCTGCGTTCCGACCCGTGTTTCTCGATCTCTCCGGTGCCGATCGACTCGTGGTAGAAGCGGCCGGGATAGATATAGACCTCGCGGTCGTCCCGCTCGTGCTGGCCTTCGCTTTCGAACTTGGCCTCGACGAATCGGTCGGGCGCGCGGAAATCCCAGTCGCGCACCGTGACCTTCGATCCCGCCTGGGTGCTGATCCGCTCGTGCCAGCTTTGCAGGTGATGCTTGCCGCCGCTGGCCCGCTCGACCGAATCGGCGGAGAAGACCGAGACCGATGTCGGCGAATAGGTCAGCGAGGCCGGCTTGCCCGCGACGTGCGACGCCGGCGAATCGCAGATCGTCATCACATGCTTGTCGGCGGTGTGATGGAAGAAATAATAAAATCCTTCCTCCTCCATCAGCCGCGAGACGAAGGCGAAGTCGCTTTCCTGATACTGGACGCAGTAGCTGCGCGGGCGCGGCGCGGCCGACAGCTTGAACTCGAAATCCGAGATTCCGGCATTCTGCAGGACCTGGTTGATGATCTCCTGGGCGTTGAGATCCTGGAAGATCGCCATGGTGCGATTCTGCGCCAGGAAGAAGCTCCAGGGCTTCAGCACCAGGCGATACCGGTGGCCCGTCGGGCTCTCGTCGATATACTCCCCGGACACCACCAGGCCGTGGAAATGGCGCAACAATTCGCCATCCTCCAACACCTTAAGTCCGCAAGGTTTTCCCAGATGCGGCTGAAGGTCGATCTCCAGCGGTGCAAAGATATCGATGGTGATCGTGAATGGAGTGCTGAGCGACTCCAGACTATCGATTCGTTCGAGCAGGACGTTCTCGTCGCCCAGATCGATGGACATTTCCGAAAGTCTCGACGTGCCTGACAACGCGGCCTCCGACCTCACAATTGAAGTGCTTTTCGCCTATCACGCCGCCGGGTTCAAGCGCAGGAATGAGGCTGCTCACCTTATTTATGTTTGTTCAGCCTTGTGGCGAGAAGGGAGCCATTTTAAGGCTGAGGCGTTCTGGTTGAGTCGTATTGAATCGGAAACGAGGGCGTATGCGTATAGCGATCCTTTCGTCGGCTGCGGTTTTCTGCGTTGCCCTGGTGACTCCAGCGGCGGCGCAAAGCCAGGCCGAGCCTAGCGTCGAGCGATATCTCTGCACCTTTGCGGGCAAATGCGACGGCGTGTCGCAGCCCGAAGAGGCAACGCCGACCCGTGCCGCGCCTGCGGTAAAGGGATTCCGCCTTGCCCGTGCGAAGTCGGATGCGACGGCCAGTGCCGCCGCCCGCCCGGCACCGCGGCCTGCGGCGCGCACCTATTCGGCGCCTTCTCGAAACGCGGTCGCGGCACGGGGTGCGCGGACGCGCTCGGGCTACGGCGCGGCGGGGTCGCGTGCGGTCGCCGATGCGCCGCGTGCCGACCTGATGATCGGGTTCGAACTCAATTCGGCGCGGCTGACGTCGGACGGCGTCGCGAAGGGGCAGATCTTCGCCCAGTCGCTGCTGCGCCCCGAGCTGCGCGACAAGCGCTTCCTGATCGAGGGGCATACCGATGCCCGTGGCGGCATTCCGCTCAACATGGATCTGTCCCGGCGCCGCGCCGAAGTGGTCGCGCAGTTCCTGGAGAGCCAGGGTGTCGAGCGCTCGCGGATCGAAGTCCGCGGCTTCGGCCCGAACGAGCCGCTTCCCGGCCGCAATGCCTATGACCCGCGCAATCGCCGGGTGGAGGCGCGACTGATCTCCTGAACCCAACCCTGCGTCGAGGCGTGAAGGATTTGCGCGTGAACCTATCGGGAGCGAAGTGGTGTTGATGCAGGTGGGTCAGTTGCTTGCGCCCGTGTCCGAAGAGGCGCCGGGCGGAGAGGACCTGTTCGACCATCCCGAGCGGCAGCAGATCGAGCAGGCGTTCGAGGACGACCCGACATCGGTCGACTGGCGCGGCATCATCTCGCTGATCGAGGCGCAGAGCCAGCGGACCAAGGATGTCTGGCTGGCCATCTATCTTGCGCGCGCGGGCACGCGGATGGGCCGGCTCGATACCGTGGTCGCGGGCTGCGAGATGCTGGCCGGGCTGCTCGAGACCTATTGGGAGGTGCTGCACCCCTCGCTGGAGGATTACGGGTTCCAGGGCCGCAAGGGCGCCTGTGAATCGCTGACCCGGATCGGCACCTTCCTGGGCCCGCTCAAGCGGATCGTCCTGATCTCCCACTCGCGGCTGGGCGACTATACCGCCGAGGATCTCGAGCGGTTCGAGCGCGAGGGCGATTCCGCCGACGGCTTCGGCATGTTCCGCCATGCGCTGGTGGAGACGCCGCAGGAGGCGCTGGTCGACTCGCTGGCCGCACTGGGTGCGATGAAGGCCGCGATCGGCCGCGCCGATGCGGCGCTGACCGCGCATGCCGGCGACGATACCGGTACCGATTTCAAGCCGACCTATCAGGCGATCGACAGCATCCAGCGCTCGCTAGCCCCCTATATCACCCAGCCCGAGGAGGCTGCCGATCCTTCCGCCGACGGGACCGGAGACGCCGTTTCCGGCGAGGTGTCGCGCGGGGTCGGGCGGATCGACAGCCGCGAGGATGTGGGTCGAGCGCTCGATGCGATTGCAGAATATTATTCGCGCAGGGAGCCAACCAGCCCGATACCCGTTGCGCTTCGTCGTGTGCGGGGTTGGATCAACATGGATTTCATGACCATCCTTCGCGACATCGCGCCGGGAAGTGTCAATGAGGCGGGGTCCGTCCTGTTGGCGCGCCCCGAAGAAGAGAGTTCATCCTACTGACCACAGTGAGTCATCGTTGAGGTTTCAAATGTCAGGGCCAGCACGGCCATCGAAAGGCGGATCCAATGGTTGCTAAGAGCGGACAGCGCTTCATCAAGGAAAACAGGGCGCCGCGCGTCCATATCGAATATGAAGTCGAGACCTATGGCGCCCGCCAGAAGATCGAGCTGCCCTTCGTCATGGGCGTGTTGTCGGATCTGTCGGGCAAGAGCCAGGTCGAGAAGAAGGACCTGACCAAGCGCGACTTCGTCGAGTTCGACATGGACAATTTCGACGAGCGGATGCAGGCGATCGCGCCGCGCACCGCGTTCACGGTCCAGAATACGCTGACCGGCGAAGGCAAGCTGGGCGTCGACATCACCTACAACAACATCAACGACTTCTCGCCCGGCGAGATCGTCAAGAAGGTGCCCGCGCTCGCCAAGCTGCTCGAGGCGCGCCAGCAGCTCCAGGACCTGCTGATCTACATGGACGGCAAGGAAGGGGCGCAGGACCTGCTCGAAAAGGTGCTGAAGGACCCGGCGCTGCTGTCGGCGCTGTCCTCGGCCAAGCCGCAGGGCGACGATGCGGCGCCGGCGGCCGACAAGCCGACCGAGCAAGCTTGAATTGGACGGAGGGACCATGAGCCAGGAAGCACTTCAGGGGCAGGCCGACCAGCCTCTAGCCGAGACGACCCAGGCGGACGACTTCGCGTCGCTCCTCCAGAAGGAGTTCAAGCCCGCCGACGACATCCGCAAGAATCGTATCGAGGAAGCGGTCCAGACGCTGGCGCAGCAGGCGCTGCAGAACGCCGCGATCATCGGCGACGACGTCTACACGACCGTCGATGCGATGCGCGCGGCGATCGACCGCAAGCTGACCGAGCAGGTCAACCAGATCATTCACCATGCCGACTTCCAGCAGCTCGAATCTGCCTGGCGCGGCCTCCACTATATGGTGATGAACACCTCGACCGGTAAGGACATGAAGGTTCGGGTGATGAACATCTCGAAGGAGGAATGTCGCAAGATGTTCCGCCAGTATCGCGATGCCGCCTGGGACCAGAGCCCGCTGTTCAAGAAGGTGTACGAGTCCGAGTTCGGCCAGCTGGGCGGCCAGCCCTATGGCGCGTTCATCTGCGACTATTATTTCGACCACACCGCGCCGAACCTGGAGGTCATGAAGGGCCTGGCGAAGATCGGTGCCGCCTCGCACGCGCCGTTCATCGCCGCTGCGGCGCCGCCGCTGTTCGGCATGGAAAGCTGGACCGAACTGGCCAATCCGCGCGACCTGGGCAAGCTGTTCGACGCGCAGGAATATATGGCATGGCGCTCGTTCCGGAATTCGGAGGACAGCCGCTACATGGCGCTGACCATGCCGCGCTTCCTGGGCCGCCCCGCCTATGGCGCGAAGACCGAGCCGGTCGACGAGTTCGACTTCGAGGAAGAGACCGATGGCGAGCATGACCGCCACCTGTGGCTGAACGCCGCCTATGCGATGGGCACGCGGATCAACGACGCGTTCAATACCTATGGCTGGTGCACCCGCATCCGCGGCGTGGAATCGGGCGGTACGGTCGAGGACCTGCCGACCGCGACCTTCCCGACGGACGAGGGCGGCGTCGACCAGAAGTGCCCGACCGAGATCGCGATCTCAGATCGCCGCGAGGCCGAGCTGTCGAGCGCCGGCATGATCGCGCTGATCCACCGCAAGAATACCGACCAGGCGACATTCATCGGTGCGCAGACGCTGCACCGGCCGAAGAATTACGAGAATGTCGACGCGACGGCGAATGCAAATCTGTCGGCACGCCTGCCCTATATCTTCGCAAGCTGCAGATTTGCCCATTATCTCAAGTGCATGGTCAGAGACTGGGTCGGCGGAAGCCGCGAAGCGGACCAGTTGCAGCGCGATCTGCACAACTGGGTCCTGCAATATGTCGATGGTGCACCCAATTCTTCCAGCGAAGAGACCAAGGCCAGGCTTCCGTTGAAGGATGCCAAGGTCGAGGTCGTGGCCGACGAGGAAAATCCCGGTTATTACAAGGGCAAGTTCATGTTCGTGCCGCATTACCAGCTGGAAGGCATGGACATTGCGCTCAGCATGGTGTCTAGACTTCCGAAGGCGAACTGATTTAGATTTCATTACGCCTGCGGACTGAATAGTCTCCGCAATGTCATATTCTATACCGATAATCGTAAGTGCGTAAGTACCGCGTAACTATGGAGGTTGATGATGGCAGTTGATCTGTTCCTGAAAATTGATGGCATCGACGGCGAGAGCCAGAAGAAGGGCCACGAGCAGGAAATCGATATTATCTCGTTCAACTTCGGAGCTGCCCAGCACGGGTCGTTCCATACCGGCGGCGCCGGTGGTGGTTCGGGTAAGGCCGAAATTCGCGACATCTCGATCGTGAAGGAAGTCGACAAGTCCTCGCCGAAGCTGTTCGGCGCTTGCGCTTCGGGCAAGCACATCAAGGAAATCATCATTTATTCGCAGAAGGCCGGCGATAACCAGAACGCGCTGACCTACTACAAGATCAAGCTCGAGGACGTGATCGTCTCGTCGGTCGACAACCAGGGCGCCAGCCATGGCGACGCGATCATGGAAACGATCGTGTTTAACACCGCCAAGGTGACCTTCGACTATCAGCCGCAGAGCAAGAGCGGCGGCAAGGAAGGTGGCGTGGTCACCGCCAGCTACGACATCCGCCAGAACGTGGCCGCCTGATCCGACGGATCAGCAGCTATGGCAGATGCCGACAGCCTGCTTCGTTCGGGCGATCTCGACGGTGCGCGTGCCGCACTCGTCGAGGTCGTCCGCTCGGACCCGGCCAACCAACAGGCCCGGATGTTCCTGTTCCAGCTGCTCGCCGCGGCTGGGGAGTGGGACAAGGCCAGGCGTCAGCTCCAGACACTGGCGCAGCTTTCCGGCGAGGCCCAGATGCTCGCCACCGCCTATGGCCAGGCGATCGACGCCGAGGCTGACCGCGCCGCGGTGTTCGCCGGGCGCGAACGCGCGCGACAGCATGAGGCGGTCGACTGGGTCGAAGGCGTCATCGACGCCATCCAATTCTATGCCAGCGGCGATGCCGATGCCGGGGCCGAGGCGCGCGATGCCGCGTTCGAGGCGGCCGGGGACACGCCGGGCAGCTTCAACGGCGAGGCGTTCGAGTGGATCGCCGACGCCGATTCGCGATTCGGCCCCTGTTTCGAGGCGATCATCGGCGGCCGGTACGGGCTCCAGGCGTTCGAATCGGTCGAGCGAATCACCAGCGAGGGACCGCGCGACCTGCGCGACCTGATCTGGTTTCCCGTGCAGATCTTCTTCAAGTCCGGCCAGTCGGTCGCGGCATTCCTGCCGGCCCGCTATCCAGGCACCGAGGCTTCCGGCGATACCTCCGATCGGCTCGGCCGCGCGACCTCGTGGCACGAGGCGCCCTGGGGCGAAGCGGGTTCGGGACAGCGGCTGTGGACCGTGTCGAGCGGCGAGGATCACGGGCTGCTGGCGCTTCGCGACCTGAGCTTCGGCTGACGATCATGGCTGTGCGCCACCGGCTGACGCCGACCCTGTTCGACAAGCTGGTCGCCGATATCGAGATTTCCGGGCTGCGCGACATCCATTCGGAGGCGCCCGAGATCTCGCGCGAGAAATTCCGCCACTATGCGGTGCCAAAGCTCGACCGGTTCAACGAGGCCGCGCTGCGCTCGACGATCCGCCGCGAGCTGGCGTGGCTGCTCAACACCACCAATATCGAGGCGCTGCACGACCTCGAACCCTATCCGCATGTCCAGTCGTCGGTGATCAACTATGGATTGACCGACCTGGCGGGCAAGGCGCTGACGCGGCGGGCGGTGCTCCAGCGCGCGCGAGAGATCCGCAAGGCGATCCGCCTGTTCGAGCCGCGGCTGGCCGAATCCTCGCTGACGGTCGAGCCGGCGGAGAATCCCGACAAGCCCAACACCGTCACCTTCGTCATCCGCGGCGACATCACCGCGGCCGCGCATGCGATGCCGGTGAAGTTCCGGACCGAGATCGACCCCGAAACCGTCGCCGTCGACGTGCGGGAGTAGCGCGATGGATCCGCGCCTGCTGCGCTATTATAATGACGAGCTTGCCTATCTGCGCGAATCCGCGCGCGAATTCGGCGAGGAGCATGAATCGGTTGCCGGCCGGCTGGGGCTGAAGACGCCGACCGATCCCGACCCCTATGTCGAGCGGCTGCTGGAAGGCGTCGCCTTTCTCGGCGCCCGCGTCCAGCTGAAGCTGGCCGATCAATATCCCGAATTCACCTCGCACCTGCTGCACGCGATCCAGCCGCATTACCTGGCGCCGATGCCGTCGATCTGCGTCGCGGAGTTCCAGCCGACCGAGGGCGATCCGATCCTGATCAAGGGGCACAAGGTCCCCCGCGGCACGCCGCTGACCGCGATCGCGACCGACCAGGACAATGCGCCGGTGCTGTTCAAGACCGGCCATGACGTGACGCTGTGGCCGCTGAAGATCGTCGAGGCGGAGTATCTGTCGACGCGCGCGGCCGTGGCGCCCTATGCCGCCGCCGCCCAGGTGCGGGCCGAGGCCGGGTTGAGGCTGCGCTTCGCCGCGACCCCCGGTGTCGACCTGCCGCAGGTCCTGCCAAAGGATCTGCCAATCTATCTTCACGGCGCCGAGGCGGTGCCGAACGAACTCTATCGCCAGATGATCGGCGAGACGCTGTCCGTGCTGGCCCGCTCGGCCGATGCGCCCGCCAATGGCAGCTGGATGTCGCTGCCGGTGCCCGAGCAGATGGGGTTCGAGGATGACGAGGCGCTGCTGCCGGCCGAACAGCGCGCCTTTCGCGGCTATCGGCTTCTTTCAGAATATTTCGCCTGCCCCGAACGCTTCCTGTTCGCGAGGCTGAAGCAGCTCGACCGGGCGTTCAAGGCGTCGCCCAAGGCGTGCGATGTCGTGCTGCTGTTCGGCCGCTCGGCACCCGCGCTCGCCCGCGCGATCGACGTCAACAATTTCCGGCTGTTCGCCACGCCGGCGATCAACCTGTTCGAAAAGCAGCTCGACCGCGTCCAGGTGCGGCCGCACGACCATGAGTTGCATGTCGTCCCCGACCGGACCAAGCGGCATGATTTCGAGGTGTTCCGCCTGCTCGAGGTGAAGGCCTATGCGCGCGACAATCTCGACGCGCGGACGGTCGCGCCGCTCTACGCGTTCGGTGCGCTGCTGTACGACTGGCGCGAGGCCCTGTTCTATTCGACGCAGCTTCGGCCGCGGCGGCTGTCGACCCGCGAGCAGCGGCTGCGCCGGCGCGGCGAATATGTCGGGACCGAGACCTGGATCAGCCTGACCTCGCCCGGCGATCCGCTGCGGCTCGACGATGTCCATGAATTGTCGGTGCGCGCGCTGGTTACCAATCGCGAGCTGCCCGAACTGCTGACCTTTCGCGGCGACCAGCATTTCACCGTGACCGGGGTGCCGGCACGCGCCGTCTCGGTGCTTCGCGCACCGACCCGGCCGCGGCCGCCGCTCGGCATGGGCGACGCGGCGTGGCGGGTGATCGCGCACCTGACCCCCAATTACGTGACGCTGGCACCCGAGGATCATGACAGCCCGGCGGCGTTGCGCGACCATCTGGCGCTGTACGGTCGTCAGGACGATGCGGTGCTGCGGCGCCAGATCGACGGCGTGCTCGCGATCCGGTCGAGCAAGGTGATGCGCCGCGTCCCCGGCCTCGATCGCATGGCGCTGGCGCGCGGGCACCGGATCCGCATCAAGCTGGACGACGCAGCCTTCGACAAGGGCGGCATGTTCCTGTTCGGCGCGGTCCTCGAACGCTTCCTGGCCGAATTCGCCAGCATCAACGCATTCACCGAATGCAGCTTCCACAGCCCGAACGAAGGAGAGTTGGCGCAATGGCCGCCGCGGATGGGCCGTCGACACAGCATCTGACCTTCCTGAGGCAGGTGGGAGCGCAGGCCAAGCGCTTCGGGATGTTCGCGGCGGTTCGCGGCGCGGAGGCGCGCGCGCGCCATCTGCCGCGGCTGGGCCGCGCCCGCCGCCCGAACCAGAGCATCGTCGACCTGGCGCAGGTGCCGGCAATGCACTTCCCCGCGCCCACGCTGGAATCGGTCGAGTTCCGCAACGACCGGCCCCAGCTCAACGGATACTGGCTGGGCCTGACAGGGCCCAATGGCGCGCTGCCGATCCACCTGACCGAGTTCGCCACGTTCGAGCGGCGCTATGCCAAGAAACGACCCTTCGGCCGCTGGCTCGACGTGCTGGCGAACCGGATGCTGCAACTCTTCTTCCGCGCCTGGGCCGATTCGCAGCCGGTCGTCCAGGCCGACCGGCCCGAGGACGACAAGTTCGCCCATTACCTCGCGATGCTGTCGGGGGCGACCGAGGGCGTTTCCGAACGGGCGCTGTTTTCCGCCCATGCGCGGGTCCATTATGCGGCGCTGTTCGCCTCGCGCCGCAGCGCGATCGGGATCGAGGACGCGCTGGGCCATCTGCTGAACCAGCCGGTCCAGGTAATCGAATATCAGCCGCGCTGGCGCGACATCCCGGTCGAGGACCGCAGCCGGCTGGGCCGCAGCTTCGCCGGCCTGGGCCAGGACCTGGTTCTGGGCAGCCGGGTGCGCATGGCATCCGATGCGTTCAGCGTGGTCATCGGCGCGCGGTCGCGCGACGAGTTCGACAAGCTGCTGCCCAGCGGGCCCCGCTTCGCCATCGCCGCGGAAGCGCTCGATGCCTTTTCGCCCAGCCATCTCGAATGGGACGTCCGGATCGAGATCGCCGAGCGCCACCTGTCCGCCGCCAGGCTGGACGGGCGCGCGCGCCTGGGCTGGACCAGCTGGATGAGGCCGGGATCGGGCGACACCATTCGTTCCGACGTTCACCTGCGCCGGCCGGTTCCGGCGCACGCTGCTGCCATTGAGGGGATGCAATGACCGAGATCAGCCGTACCGCCCTGTTCGGACGCCTCAACCCGACCGCGTTGAAGGCGATCGAGACGGCGACGAGCTTCTGCAAGATGCGCGGCAATCCCTATGTCGAGCTGGTCCACTGGGTGCACATCCTGCTGCAGAATCCGCGCAACGACATCGCCTCCATCCGCAGCGCCTTCGGTCTCGACGACACGAAGCTGAGCGAGGACGTCGTCGCGGCGCTCGACGCCCTGCCGCGCGGCGCGACCGCCATTTCCGACTTCTCGCCACAGATCGAGGAGGCTATCGAGAAGGGCTGGCTCTACGCCTCGCTGCAATTCAACGCGGGCAAGGTGCGCACCGGTCATCTGCTGCACGGGATGCTGAAGACGCCGACGCTGCGCAACGCGCTGTTCGCGCTCAGCGGCGAATGGCGCAAGGTCGCGGTGGAATCGCTGGGCAGCGACTTCGCCAGACATGTTCAGGGATCGACCGAGAGCAACGAGGCGGCGCCTGCGGGATCGGCGGATGCCGGGTCGGCGGACGGCGCGGGCGGCGGCACTGGCCAGGCAGGCGAGGCGCTGGAGAAATTCTCCGTCGACCTGACTGCCAAGGCGCGTTCCGGAGCGCTCGACCGCGTCGTGGGCCGTGACAGTGAAATCCGCCAGCTGGTCGATATCCTGCTGCGCCGTCGCCAGAACAATCCGATCCTGGTCGGCGAGGCCGGCGTCGGCAAGACCGCCGTGGTCGAGGGCTTCGCGCGCCGCATCGTCGACGGCGACGTGCCGCCCGCGCTTCGCGGCGTCACGCTGCGCGCGCTCGACATCGGCCTGATGCAGGCGGGCGCCAGCGTGAAGGGCGAGTTCGAGAAGCGGCTCCGCCAGGTGATCGACGAGGTCGAGGGCGCCGCGTCGCCGGTGATCCTGTTCATCGACGAGGCGCATACGCTGATCGGCGCCGGCGGACAGGCCGGGACCGGCGATGCCGCCAACCTGCTGAAGCCGGCGCTGGCGCGCGGCCGGCTGCGCACGATCGCGGCGACGACGCACGCCGAATATCGCCAGTATTTCGAGAAGGACCCGGCACTTACCCGCCGCTTCCAGACGGTCGATGTCGGCGAGCCCGACACCGCCAAGGCGATCGACATGATCCGCTCGGTCGCGCCGCTGATGGAACAGCATCACGACGTCGTCGTGCTCGACGAGGCAGTCGCCGCGGCGGTGCAGCTGTCGCAGCGCTATGTCCCCGCGCGCCAGCTGCCCGACAAGGCGGTCAGCCTGCTCGACACCGCCTGCGCCCGCGTCGCGGTGTCGCAGCATGCCATCCCCGCCTCGGTCGAGGATCGGCGGCGCACGGTCGAACTGCTGGAAGTCGAGCGCGAGGTGGTCGCGCGCGAGGCCGGCGGCCAGTATCGCAGCGACGACCGGCTCGACCGGATCGACGAGGAACTGGGCGAAGCGCGGTCGCGGCTGGAGGCGGTGACCGACAAATGGGAGCGGGAAAAGACCGCGCTCGAGCATGTCTCCCACGCACGCACCGCGCTGGGCGATGCCCGGCGCGAGGCGGGGGAGGGCAAGGTCGCCAACGAGGCCGCGCTGCGCGACGCGCTGGATGTCGCGATCGCGGCGCTGCGCGAGACGCAGGAGGATACGCCGATGGTGTTCGGCGTCGTCGACCAGGACGCCGTCGCCTCGGTCGTCGGCGACTGGACCGGCATCCCGGTCGGCCGCATGGTCAAGGACGAGATCCAGAGCGTGCTGACCATCGCCGACCAGCTCAAGTCGCGCGTCGTCGGCCAGGACCATGCGATGGATGCGATCGCCAAGCGGATCCAGACCAGCCGCGCGAAGCTCGACAATCCCAACAAGCCGGTGGGCGTATTCATGCTGTGCGGCCCGTCGGGCGTCGGCAAGACCGAGACGGCGCACGCGCTGGCCGAGCTGCTGTTCTCGGGCGACGATTCGCTGATCGTCATCAACATGAGCGAATTCCAGGAGGCGCATACCGTCTCGACGCTGAAGGGCGCGCCCGCCGGCTATGTCGGCTACGGCCAGGGCGGCGTCCTGACCGAGGCGGTACGCCGCCGGCCCTATTCGGTCGTGCTGCTCGACGAGGTCGAGAAGGCGCACCCGGACGTGCACGAGATGTTCTTCCAGGTGTTCGACAAGGGGTTCATGAACGACAGCGAAGGTCGCTTCATCGATTTCAAGAACACGATCATCCTGCTGACCTCCAATGTCGGCACCGACCTGGTGATGGGCCTGTCCGAGGACGAGGAGATGAAGCCCGAGCCCGAGGCGCTGGCCAGTGCGCTGCGCCCCGAATTGCTCAAGGTGTTCCCGCCCGCATTGCTGGGGCGCCTGCTCGTGCTGCCCTATTATCCGCTCAGCCCCGAGATGATGGGCGGCATCGTCCGCCTGCAGCTCAAGCGGATCGAGCGGCGCATCGCCGACAACCACAAGGTCCGCTTCATCCATGACGACTCGGTCGCCGAACTGATCGTCTCGCGCTGCAACGAGGTGGCGTCGGGCGGACGGATGATCGACGCGATCCTGACCAACACGATGCTGCCCGAAATGTCGATCGCGCTGCTCGAGCGTCAGATCCGCGGCGAGGAGATCGAGGCGATCCGCGTGTCGGCCGGGCCGGACGGGTTCAGCTACAGTTTCGACCCGAAGGGGATGCGCGCGCATGCCGCATCGGCCGAAGCGGCGCCGGTCGCCATCGAGGAGCAGGTATAGAATGTCACCGGCGGGTCTCGCCGGGAGTGAAGCATCATCGAAGATTACGTGGCCATGATTCGTCCTTGGTAAGTGTAACGGGAGAGTATCAATGTCAGCGGCGTTGAGGAGTTCGGTTGGCCTGAACGGCAGGAACGTTCGGGAAGACACGATTACCGTACAGAATCTTCTGACGCGTGCCGGGCTGCGGCTCGGCCTCGTCGACGGGCGATGCGGCCCCAAGACGATCTCGGCGATCATCAATTATCAGCGCACCTTCCTGCGCAATCCCGACGGGTTGATCGAGCCGGACCAGACGACCTGGCGGCATCTGACCGGCCAGGGCGGCGGGCGTGGCATGCCGACCCCGGTGCGCCAGGTAACCCCGGTCCGCACCCCGACCCGCGTCGGCGGCCCGCCGGTCCCCGCCGCCCCGAGGCCGGCCGCGCCGCCGACGCCCGCACGGAGCAGCTCGACGTCCTACACCACGCTGCTGCCGCGGCCCGATCGCTCGACGATCAACCGCAATCTCAGCTCCGCAAGGAACGAGCTGCTGCTCGCCAAGTTCGGCGCGCCGCGCCAGAATTACAGCCAGAACGACCTGCCGATCACCAACGAGAAGCTGAAGCGGATGATGGTCACCGAGTCGGTGGGCCCCTTCCGGGTGACCGGGCTGAAGCCTGCTGTCGACAGCCTTCGTCAGGTCATGTCGGACATCAACGCCGTGCTTCCCACCTTGCACAATGCGCTCGGCAGCGCGGGAATGAAGGTGTGCCGCCTGCAGCGCAACTCATCGACCAAGATCTCGAACCACAGCTGGGGTACCGCGATCGACATCACGATCGGCGGCCAGCTCGATGCGCGCGGCAACAACAAGGTTCAGCATGGGCTCACCTTGATCGCTCCATATTTCAATGCACGCGGCTGGTATTGGGGCGCGGGTTTCGGAACCGAGGATGCCATGCATTTCGAATGTAGCGCTTCGCTGATCCAGGGATTTCCGTCGGCATGAAGATCCATCGCATCCTGGGCGGCGCGGCCGCCCTCGCGCTGCTCGCCTCGCCCTCGCTGGCGGGCCAGCCTGCCGGCCAGAGCTGGTCGCAGGACCCGGGCAGCAAGTGCCGTTTCGTGGCGCCAGCCTCGCTGACGGCCGGACCGACCTACTGGACCGGTGCCTGTCCCGGCGGCAAGGCATCGGGGATCGGCATGCTGCGCCGTCGCGACGGCGCGAAAAGCGGCCCGGCCTTTTACGGTGAGCTGACCGCCGGCGTTCCCAAGATCGGCGTGGTTGACCTCGACGGCCAGTATCGCGTCGGGCGCTTCGTCGATGGCGACATTGGTGGCAAGGAGCTGGAAGCCAATGAACGGCTCACGGCGTTCCGGACCGCAGCGCGTGCGGCACGGGCGGTGAGCGCGCGGTTCGCGGCGCAGAAGAACAGCGCATCGGCCAAGCTCTACGCGGATG
This sequence comes from Sphingomonas rustica, assembly GCF_039652585.1. Classification (NCBI taxonomy): domain Bacteria; kingdom Pseudomonadati; phylum Pseudomonadota; class Alphaproteobacteria; order Sphingomonadales; family Sphingomonadaceae; genus Sphingomonas; species Sphingomonas rustica. The sequence continues at coordinate 59,960 of NZ_JBDIZK010000014.1, forward strand.
TGGCGCGCACGCTGGACATGCAGATCGAGTGATGCGCGCCGGTCGATGACGGTCGGAACAGGGTGGAATGGTTCGGATGACTGAGGCCACGCACACCGCCTATGACGAGGTCGCCTATCCCAGCGCGATCTTCGGTCAGACGGCACCCGATCGGATGGCGGTCATCGCCCGGCTCGCCGGGCTGACGCCGCCGCCGATCGAGACCGCGCGCGTGCTCGAGATCGGGGCGGGCGACGGGATGAACCTCCTGTCGCTCGCCGCCGCCTTTCCCGATGCGCGCTTCGTCGGATTCGACCTGGCGCCGACGGCGGTCGAGCGGGGCGAGCGCTGGCGCAGGCTGGCCGGCATCGACAATGCCGAGCTGCGCGTGATCGACATCCTCGATGCGGCGGACGCGCTCGACGGTCCGTTCGACTATATCATCGCGCACGGCATCTATGCCTGGGTCCCCGATGCGGTGCGCGAGGCGACGATGGCGCTGATCGGCCGGATGCTTTCGCCCGACGGCGTCGCCTTTCTCAGCTATAATGCGATGCCCGGCGGCTATCTTCGCCTGGCGCTGCGCGATGCGCTGCTGCTGCAGCTCGGCGATCTGGAGGGTGCGGCGCGGGCCCAGGCCGCCCGCGACTATCTCGCCGCGCTGGCGGCTGAGCCCGAGGGACGCGAGAACCCGGCCCAGGCGGCGCTGCGCGATGCCGCGCGCCTGACGCTCGACAAGCCCTGGTCGGTCCTGTGCCATGACGAGTTGGGCCCCTGTTTCCATCCCCAGTCGCTGTCCGACGTGACCCGCGCGGCGGGCACGGCCGGCCTTCGCTATCTGGGCGATGCCGACCGCGAGCAGATGGGCGACGCGTTCCTGCCCGACGAGGTCGTGCCGCAGGCCGACACCACCGCGCAACTGGTCCGCATCCTCCAGGCGCGCGACCATCACGACTTCCGCTTCTTTCGACAGACCCTGCTGGTGCAAGACGGCGTGACGCCGAAACGGCGCATCGATGTGCCGGCGCTGTTCGATCTCTATGCGACCAGCCGCTGCCAGCGGACCGAGGACGGGTTGTTCCGGCTCAACGACAGCGCGTTCGAGGTGCAGGACGCCCCGCTTGCCGCCGCGCTGGGCAGGCTGGTCGACGAGCGGCCGGCGCGGCTTCGCGTGGGCGACCTGGTCGACACGCCCACCCGGGCGATCGCGCTGTTCGAGATGTTCGATGCCGGATTGGTCGACCTGTGCACCATCCCGTCGCCCCATGCGGTTCAGGTCAGCGACCGGCCAGTCGCCAGCCCGCTGGTGCGGGCGATGCTGGGCGAGGGGCTGGAGACGATCTGCACGCTCGATCACCGGCTGATGACGATTGCCGAGTTCGGCCCGCGCCACGTGCTGACGCATCTGGACGGCACGCGCGATCGCCAGGCCCTGGCATCGGTCGGCCGCGAGGCCGGGCTCGACAGCGACGAGGCGCTCGACAAGGGGCTGCGCACGCTGGTCAAGGAAGGGTTGATCGTCGCATGATCGCGTTGCTCGCCCCGCTGATACTCAAGGCAGCGTCTCAAACCGCGCTGCAGCCGGCGACGTCGGCGCTGCCGGAGGATGTCCGCGCCTTCATCGTCCGGCGTAACGAATGCGATCATTATCGCGGCGAAGATTCGCCGGATCCCGGGCGGCGTGCCGAGATCGATGCGCAACTGACCCGATTGTGCACTGGCAGCGACCGGCAGTTAGCTGGCCTTAAACACAAGCATGCGCGCAGCCCCGCCGTCCTTCGGGCGCTCGACGTCTATGAACCGAGGATCGAATAACATGCCGATTGTCGGATCCGTCGGGCGCAACGGCGCCAATGCTCCCGCCGATGTCGCGGAGGTCCAGCGGCTGCTCAGCCTGCGCGTCGCCGATATGGGCCTGGCGCAGATCCGCACCGACGGGGTGATCGACGACGCCACGATCGCGGCGATCTCGCGCTATCAGACGATGGTGCTGGGCGGCCGGGCCGACGGCCGGGTAGATGCCGGCGGGCGGACCTTCACCGCGCTGTCCGACTCATCGGCGGCCCGGTTGATGCAGGACCGGCTGCGCGCCCAGGCGGCGCTGCTGCGGCTGAGCGGGGCGGCGTGGTTCCGTGCCAACGAGGCGCGGTTCCCCAACAGTTCGCGCGTCGCCGATCTCGCGCCCGGCTTCGCGACCCAGGTCAACAGCTTCCTCGCCGCGCTGCGCCGGGCGGGGGCGGCGATCCGGATCAGTTCGACCCTGCGCAATCGCAATCGCGCCTGGATCATGCACTATGCCTGGCGCATCGCCCATTCGGACATCGAGCCGCGCGACGTGCCCGCCAATCCGGAAGTCGACATCCTGTGGGACCATGGCGACCCGCGCGCCTCGCGCCGCGCGGCGCAGGCGATGGTCGAGCTGTTCGGCATCCGCTTCAGGCCATCGCTGACCTCGAACCATATCGAGGGGACCGCGATCGACATGACGATCAGCTGGGACCAGCCGATCGACATCGTCGACGCGACCGGCCGCACCCACCGCATCGATCAGCCGAGATCAGGCAATACCAACACCAGCCTGCACGCGGTCGGCGCGACCTTTGGCGTCAACAAGCTGCTCAGCGATCCGCCGCACTGGTCGGCCAACGGCCGCTGAACAGCGCACCAGGCGCAGTCAGCAGTCCCGGCATGGCGTGAGCCGTCAGCCCTGGCAGCTGTCGGCGATCACCGAAAGCGCGCTTTCCACTCGCGCCGATGCATTGCCCAGCGGCTCGGGCTGCTCGCCCGCGGGCACGCCGATCACATGGTTGCCGCGACCGTCATCGACCGCCAGTTCCCAGCGGTCGCCGGCGTCGCGGCCGGCGAAATTGCCGACCTTGCGCCAGTCGATCGTGCCGGTGCCTTCGGCGGTCGTGAACGCCGTCTCGCATTTGCCGCGCAGCTCGAAGCGGGTGATCGGCTTGCCGTCGAACGTGCCTGCCTTCAGGAAAATCTGGTTGAGGACACCGGCACCGGTCTGGTTGCTGCTATCGATGGTCTGCGCGTCAGCCGACTGTTCGTCCGCGGCGAGCGGCGACGGCTGAGCAGCGGGCGCCGGCACATCGGCGGCCGGCGTGCCGGAAATCTCGCCGCCGTCATTGCCCGCGGCATTGGTCGCCGCAATGCTCTCCGGCTGGGTACCGCACGCGGCGACCGCCAGCCCCAGTCCCAGGATCCAGGCGCGCGAAACCTTCATTGATATTCTCCGTAGATGAACATGCGTGCCTCGGCATCGCGCCGCCGGACCAGGCTGCGGATCATTTCGCCCTTGGAATAGACGTGCCGCTTGATCTCGACCATCGCGTCGTGCGGCTGGCCGTCGTTGATCAGGTTCGTCGTCTTTCGCCATCCGCCGCCGGGATTGTAGGCATAGGACACCATCGCATCGAATTCATGCTGGTGCAGCGGCACGCGGATCGCGCGCTTCACCATCGCCTCGTAGTGCGGGACGATATGGACGAGCAGCGCCTCCTGCTGCGCGCGCGTCAGGTTCAGCAGGTCGCGATTGTTGCGGACGAAGGTGGTCGCGGCGCTGCCGGTCAGCGTGGCGCCCTCCGCCGCGGCGCGCGCCGCGGCGGTCGGTACCTGCACCGCCTCGAGGTCGCGCTGGATCGCGGCGCGCGAGCGATCCTTCATGTCATAGCCCGGACCGATCGTGACGCCGCTGCCCGCGGAGGGGTGGTGCAGCCGGTTGCTGACCCCGGCCTGCGCCTCGTGATCATAGATGAAGCGCCGGCCGAGCCGCGACATGTGCATGCCGCCCACCGGACTGGCGACGCCGCTCGGCATCGGTGTGCTCTGTGCCCGCGCGCGCGACCGGTTGACCGCCGCGCCCAGCGGCCCGGTGGCGCCGCTCGATCCGCCGCCGGTCTGCGCACTGCGCACCGCGGCGGAACGCGACGCCGGGATCGGCACCGACCGTGTCGGGGTGGCGCCGCTCGATCCGCCGCTTCCGGTCAGCGCGCCCATCGTCATCGGGCCGGCGATGCCGTCGGGTGGATACAGGCCGTTGCGGCGCTGGCTCAACCGCACCGCGCGCTCGGTACGCGGGCCGAACACCCCATCGGCGCGAAGCGTCGGGTCGTAGCGCTGCAGCAAGCGCTGAAGTGCCATCACCTCGTTCCCACGACTACCGATGCGCAACATGACCATGACGCCAACTCCCTTCGCCGATCACACGACGCGCTCCGTCCGCCGGAAACGACGGGGAAGATCGCGCCCAAGGCGGAACGTCGATACCATGAAAATGATCCATGTTACCGGCGTGTCGGCCCGCGCCGCGCCCGCTTTGTCGACTCCGCCGGCTCAGTCGGTCAGCGTGCGCCGGAGTTCGGGATAGATGCGGTCGTTGCCATGGCCGCTCAGATGGTCGCCGTCGAAGAACAGCGGCCGTCCGTCCGGCATCGCCTGGCACACGGTGCCCGGGCACAGCGTCGGCAGCGGGTCCCAGATCTCGAGCTGCGGCACCGCCGACTGCAGGTCGCGCATCGCCCCGAGGATCGGCGCGCGGCGGCGCTCGATCCGCTCGCGGGCGATCCGCGTGCCGCCGGCGCAGCCCGGATTGTCGCGGTTGAACCAGTCGGTGCACCGGAAGGTCGGGCTGGGGAAGATCGGTTTGGGCGCCTCGATCGTCAGCCGGGTACCGCTGCGCGCCAGCTGCGTCAGGAACGCGCGCGCCTGCGCCACGCCCAGCGGCGATGCGTCGCGGTCCTGCATGCGCGCATCGGGATCGTCGCCATATTGATTGGCGAACCGGTCGATGCGCAGCCCGGGCAGGAACACGCGGTCGCCGGGCCTGGAATGCTGCGCGACCTCGTCCAGGATCGCGCCATAGAAGCGCCGGCACTTGTCGGTGTCGGGCGCGGGGTCGATCAGCCGATAGACCGGGCAGCCCGCACGCACCCACAGCTGCACCGTCACCCCGCGATCGGCGACGAGCTGGCGCAGCGCCGGGGTATAGGCGGTGGCGTGCGAATCGCCCAGCACGCGGATCGTTTCCGGCCGCGCCGCACACCCCTCCGCCCGCCAGATCCGCACCACGGCGCCGCCGGCGGCGCGGCCCTCTTCGACCACCCGGCAGCGGCTCAGCGCCGGGTCGAGCCGGTGGCCGTCATCGGCATACCAGTCCTGTGCATTGCCGGTGCGGCTCAGCGTCAGCCGGTCGTGATTGGCGATGATCGCCTGGGCGATGCCGAAGGCGATCAGCGTTGCCGCGACGCTGGCGATCACCACGCGCCGGCGCGGCATTGCCGCGATCCGCGCGCTGCGATGGATCGGATGCTCGACCAGCGCATAGGACAGCGCGGCCAGCAGCACGCTGATGCCCAGCGCCGCCAGCATCAGCGCGGCGGTGTGCAGCCCGGTCGTCCAGCGGAACAGCACGAACACCGGCCAGTGCCACAGATACAGCGCATAGGATCGCTTGCCGATCGCGACGATCGGTCCGGCCGCGAACAGCCGCGACACGTGCGCCTCGGGCCGCGCGACGACATGGCCCAGCAGCGCCGCGGTCCCCGCCACCGCCAGCAGGTTGCGGGCCAGCCCGATCTCGCCCGGCCAGGCGAGCCCCGCGGCGATCAGCGCCAGCCCCGTGGCGGCGGTCGCGCCGTGCCGAACCCGCCCCGACTCGCGCCAGCGGTCCAGCGTCAGGCACAGCAGCATGCCGACGCCCAGCTCCCAGAAGCGGCTCACGATCAGGTAGAAGCCGAATTTGGGCGCCACCAGATTCAGCACCGCGTGGATCGCCAGCGATGCGATCGACAGCCCGACGACCAGCCGCACCACCCGCCGCACGGGCATGCGCGCGCCCTGAAGCTTCTGGTGCCAGAAGATCAGGAACGGGAAGATGAGGTAGAATTGTTCCTCGACCCCCAGCGACCAGCTGTGGGTGAACGGGTTATAGCCCGCCTGCGGCCCGAAATAACTGTCGGTGTCGGTCGCCAGGACGATGTTGCTGAGCCCGAAAAAGGCGAAGCGCGCCACCTGAGGGATGCTGTTGCTCAGCCAGCTGCTCGGCACGAACAACGTCGCCGCGACGATCGTGCTCAGCAGCATCAGGATCAGCGCCGGCATGATCCGCACCAGCCGGCGCGCATAGAAATGCAGGCTCAGTTCGCCCAGGCTGGCGAAGCGGGTCCCGAGCATCGACCCGGTGACGACGAAGCCGGAGATGACGAAGAAGATGTCGACGCCGACGAACCCGCCCGGCAGCGCGGGCGCCCATAGATGGAACAGCACCACCGCCAGCACCGCCAGCGCGCGCAGCCCGTCGATTGCCGCGACATAGCCCGGTCCGGCCTGCTCCCCCGTCTTCATGCCTGATCGATATCCGTGTCAGCGTCTCGTCAGGACCGCCCTACGCCGGCCCCCTCGTCGCTGACCCCATGCCAAATGCGCTGCCGTACGTACATCACTGAAACGCGCCGCGCCGTTCGCGGACGGATCCGCATTCGGCTAACCGCGCTCCAGCGCCTCGACCAGATCCTTGCTGTCCTTGAGGCCCATCCGGGTGGCGTCCTTCACGACCTTGATCGCCTCGATCTTGCGCCCTGCCGAGATCAGCGCAATGACCTGAGCCTCGACCTCGGGCGCTAGGGTTGTTTCGCCTTCGCCGATCGGCGCGCGCTCCGGCGCAGTCGCCTGCGGCCAATCGCGCGGCGCCGCCGGTCGATATGCGAATTGCTGCGCGCCGAGAAGCGGGTCGCGCCGGCGCGACCGACGGAGCACCAGGGCCAGCAGCAGGAGCAGGATCGCCCCGATCGCGACGAGGACGGGAATGGGGACGAACATCGCGGCTCCTGAACGACGGAGGCCGGCTGATACCGCACCTTCCGGGCGAATGCACGGGACGCCCCGCGCGCAGGCGGAGGATCAAGCGCAGGCGCTCAATGGACCAACGATACGCCCAAGTCGCGCAAGACAGGCGAAATCAGGAAGAAGGGGAAAATGGTGCCCAAGGGCGGATTCGAACCACCGACACTGCGATTTTCAGTCGCATGCTCTACCAACTGAGCTACTTGGGCACACCGGCGAAACCGCCGGGGAGCGCGCCTCTTAGTCGGCGTCCGCGTCGCTGTCCAGCCCGCTTCGCACATCATTTTCGGCCCGCTCGCCGGGGATGCGATAGCCTTCGCCCAGCCATTGCAGCAGGTCGCGATCCTTGCAGCCGCGCCCGCAGAACGGCTTGGTCGCCGGATCGGCCGGCTTGCCACAGATCGGGCAGTCGTCACGCTTCACTGTCTTGATGCTCCTCGTTCGCCGCTGCCGCTGACCAGTGCCACCTCGCCACCGATCCGGGCGGCCAGGTCGCGGGTCCAGTCGGGATGCCCGGCGATGCGCCGGCGCACGGCCTCGGACACCATATGGGTAGCCGGCAGCGGGGGCAAAAGACGGCCTATCCGCCGCAGCTCGGCGCGCGCATCCGCCCCGACCGGGTCGTCCAGCAGCAGTTCGGGCAGCGAGGCGCGGGTGCGCCGCCGGATGATCTGGAGAAAACCGAAGCCGTTCACCGCGGTCCGCTCGAACGGTTGCGGCAACTGCGCGTCGATCGCGTCGGCCACCGCCTGGCGCGCCGCCTTGTTGGTCATGGTCGGGAAGTCGATGCCGATTGATCCGGTCACGCCGTGGCGTTCCATCGCCGCGCAGACCGCACCCGCGGCGGCCAGCGACAGCGCGTCGAGCGGCCCGCTGCCGTCGACGTCGAAGATCGTCATCGCCGGGGTCACTGCCATGCGCAGCGCGCCGCCGGGAAACGCGATCTCGCCGGTGCGCGCTTCCTCCAGCACCTCGGACCAGCCCGCCGCCTCCAGCGCGTCCGCCTCGTGCGGGCGCGGGCCGTGCACCGGCAGGCCGGATGCGGCGATCCGCGCGGCCAGATCGGGGCCGGGGCCGGGGGGCAGGTCGCTGACGACCGCCTTGGCCAGCTTGGCGCGGCCGGGTTCGGGGATCGCCTCGCGCACGATCTCGACGCGCAGCCGGCCGCCCTGGGTGATGCCCGGCGGCGCGCGGTCCAGCAGCACCTCGCCGCCCTGGTCCAGCTCGACGCGATTGTCCGCGCGCAGCCTGCCGTCGGCGACGGTTCCCGCGCGCAGCCCGGGCAGTTCGATCCGCGCCTTCAGGATGCGGCCGTCCTCGACCAGCGCCGCGCGGGATTCACCGATCCCAGCCTCGTACAGCCACTCAGCCAACCGGATAGCCGGCGCTGGCCAGCAGCGCCCGCGTCTCGAACACCGGCAGCCCGACGACGCCCGAATGGCTGCCCGATAGGAAGCGGACGAACACCTCGGCGCGGCCCTGGATGGCATAGCCGCCGGCCTTGCCCATGCCTTCGCCGGTGGCGACATAGCCTGCGATCTCGGCGTCGCTCAGCCGCTTGAAGGTGACGACCGTGTCGGAGATGCGCGTGCGCTGGGTGCCGTCGGTGCCGATCACGCTGACCGCCGATAGGCAGTGATGGCGCCGCCCGGACAACAGGCCCAGCATCCGGCGAAGATCGGCCTCGTCCTCGGGCTTGCCCAGGATGCGGCGGCCGACCGCGATGGTGGTGTCGCCTGCCAGCACGATCTCGTCCGCCTCGCGCGCGACCGCCCGCGCCTTGCCCTCGGCGATGCGGCGGACATAGTCGCGCGGCAGCTCGGCCTTGAGCGGATCCTCGTCGATATCGGGTGCCGCCACGCGCGCGGGTTCGACCCCGATCCTGCGCAGCAGGTCGAGTCGGCGCGGCGAGGTGGAGGCAAGGACGAGGCGCATCGTGGCGGCTGCTATCGCTTCGGATACCGACGCGCGGCGGGCTGCCCCGCGGCGCGGATCACTTGAAGCGGTAGGTGATGCGGCCCTTGGTCAGGTCGTACGGCGTCAGTTCGACGAGCACTTCGTCACCGACCAGCACGCGGATGCGGTTCTTGCGCATCTTGCCGGCAGTGTGGCCGAGAATCTCGTGATCATTTTCGAGCCGGACACGGAACATCGCGTTGGGAAGAAGCTCCACAACCTGCCCGCGCATCTCAAGCAGTTCTTCTTTGGCCAAAAATAACCTCATGGGTGGGCGCCGAAAGTCGCGGGAGCGCATACCCCTGCACGAAGCAAAAGGGAAGCTGAGATCAGCGCGTGCTTGCACCGGGCGCCAGCCTGTTGTCATCGTGCATCAGGTGACGTGTTCACAAGGGGGTATCGGATGATCTTGCGTACGATGACTGCGATGGCGCTCGCCATCGGCTCGACCCTCCTTTCCGGCACCGCCGCGGGACAGACCGCCAACCCCAGCCTCACCGCGAATGCCGACGGCGTGCGCAGCGATCAGACAGTGCGCGAGATCGCGCTGCGGCGGATCGAGCTCTCGGTCGTGGTGCGCGGCGGGCTGGCCGAAACCGGGGTGACGGCGGTGTTCTCCAATCCCGGCACCGAAACGCTGGAGGGCGATTTCCGCTTTGCCTTGCCGGAGGGCGCGATCGTCACCGGCTATGCTCTCGATCTGGCGGACTATATGATCGACGGCGTGCTGGTCGATCGGCCGCGCGCCAAGGCAATCTACGAAGAACGGGTGCGCGGCGCGGTCGATCCGGGGCTGGCGACGGTCGGCAATGACGGCGTCTTCCACACCCGCGTCTATCCGGTGCCGCCCCGCGGCGAGCGGCGGATCCGCCTGCGCTTCGTCGCGCCGCTGGCCAGCGCCGCGCAGTCCGACGAGCTCTATTCGCTTCCGCTGGACATCGCGCCGCGCGACGGCTGGTCGATCAGCGTTTCGGTCGCGGGTGACGGACCTGCGCCCTCGATCAACTGGCCGGGCCGGTCGGTCGGGCCGATGGCACGCGATGCGAAAGGCTGGCGCGAACGCGCCGAGGGCAGGGCGCCGCTGTCGGGCATGCTCGCCATCGGCCGCGGCGCATTGCCGGCCGCGCTGCTCAGCCGCAACAGCCTGGGCGAGCGTTATGTCCAGCTGTCCGGCGCGGTGACGACCGGCACGCCGGCGCGAAGCGACAGCGTGCGCATCTACTGGGATCGCTCGCGCTCGCACGCCCGTGGCCGGCACGAGGATGAACTGCTGCTGCTGCGCCGCACCCTTGCCGCGCTCGCGCCGAAGCGGATCGAACTGGTGCTGTTCAACAGCAGCGGGGCCGATCGCCGCACGGTGTCCGGCATCGACGCGGCGATCGCGGCGCTGAAGGCGGTGCGCTACCGCGGCGCCAGCAGCTTCGCGGCGCTGACCCAGGAAAGCGCGCCGGTCGATCGCTGCCTGTTGTTCGGCACCGGCCGCCCGTCGATCGATCGTGCGGCCCGCCTGACTGCGGCGTGCCGCCTCGACGCGATCACCACTGTGCCCGACGCTGATCTGGCTGCGTTGCGACAGCTTGCGCGGCGGCATGGCGGCCAGGCGCACCGCCTGGGGGCAGACGCTTCCCTGGTCGAAAGGGCGCTGGCGGCGTCCACGCCGGGGGTGACCGACGTCGTCGATGCCAATGGCCGGTCGCTGCCCTGGATATCGGTGCCCAGCCGTGCCGGACGCTGGATGGTGCTGGCGCGCGCGCCGGAAGGCGATGCGGTCGCTATACGCATCGGCGGCGAGTCGGTGCGGGTCGACCTGCCGGCGGAGGGGGCGGCCGTCGCGTTCGAGGGCGAGGGCCAGATGCTGGCCTCGGACGCGCTGGCTTCGCTGGGGGCCAGCGAGCGGCGCGCCGAATATGTCGCGCTCAGCCGGCGTTACGGCATCGCAAGCCCCAGCCTGTCTTTTATCGTTGTCGAATCGCCCGACGATTATGTCGCCGCCGATATCGCACCCGCTGCCAGCTATCCGGCAACGTTGCGCGTGGAGTATGACAAGCAGCGGCGCGAGGCCGACGGCGAACAGGCAGAGGCACGCCGCGAGCGCATCGGGGAGGTGATCGAACGCTGGACCGAACAGGTCGCCTGGTGGGAACGCCGCTTCGATCCGAAGGCGAAGCCGCAGCGCCCAGCGGCGCAGCGCGGCGACGTGGTCCCGGCCGAGCCTGTGCTCGTACCCGTACCCGCGCCGCTGTCGATCCCGACGCCGTCCGTCCAAGTGGATTCGGTGACGGCCGACGACCTCTCGCAGCAACGGAAGCTGGCCTCGGAAGAGGGGAGCGGCGAGATCGTTGTCAGCGCACGCCGCGTCAACACCGTGCAGATCGCGATCGATGCGTGGCAGCCCGACCGCCCTTATCTCAAGCTGCTCGATGCGGCGCCCGGTGCGTTCGACGCCCGGTTCGCCGCAATCGAGACCGAACATGGCGGGGTCCCGGCCTTCTACTTCGATATCGCCGCCTGGCTGGCCAAGCGCGGCCGCACCGCCGACGCGGTCGAGATGGTGCTGGCCGCGCTCGACCTGCCCAGCGCCGACGAGAGGACCCAGACGATCGTCGCCTCGCGCCTCGAACGCTATGGCGCGATCGATCGCGCGATCGAGTTGCGCGAGCGCATCGCCGTCATCGAGCCCGACCGGCCCCAGCCCAAGCGCCTGCTCGCCCTTGCGCTGGCGCGCCGGGCGAAGCTGCGCCCCGACACCGCGAAGACGGATCTGACGCGCGCGGTTGCGCTGCTCGGCGAGGTGGCGCTGACCCCGTGGGGCAATGATTGGGACGGGATCGAGCTGATCGCCCTGATCGAGGCGAATGCGCTGATCCCGACGCTTCGCGCGCTGGGCGGCGAGGCGACGCTGGACCCCAGGCTGGTGAAGCATCTCGACACGGATCTGCGCGTCGTGGTCGACTGGGACACCAATGCGACCGATCTCGACCTGTGGGTCGACGAGCCCAATGGCGAGCGTGCGATCTACAGCAACCCGCGGACCGCGATCGGCGGCCTGCTGTCGAACGATATGACGTCCGGCTACGGACCCGAGGAGTATCTGCTGCGCCGCGCGCCAGCGGGAAAATATGGCGTGAAGGTCGACACCTATGCCAGCGACCGGATCGATCCCAATGGCGCGTCGGTGGTGACCGTCCGCCTGATCCGCAACTTCGGCCGCCCCGACGAAAGCGAGCAGAGCGTCGATATCGAACTGCTCGGCGACGATGATGGCGAGAAGCAGGTGGGGACGATTACCGTCAGGCCGCGGTGAGAGCTTAAATGGCCGTCTGAACGACGGCTTGCCGGCAAGACCCAAGTCGTAGAAATTTGATGCGAATGGGTTGTTGCTATTCGGGCGAGAGGATCAGGCATGCGGCCGACGACCATTATCTATTTCGAGAGGTTAATGTTCGCGACGCTGGCGATGGGAATCGGCCAAACAACTTTCGCATGGAATGATCTCGTGGCAATTGCCGGTTCACCCCTAGCGGTGGTGCTGAACCAGCTCTTCACGATCGGTCTCATGATCGCTTTGACGCTGCTCGTGTCTCGCGGAGGGAGCAGGATCGTGATGTGGATCTGCATCGGAATGTTCGCCTTGGGACTACCACTGCTGTTCGTGCTGGCTGCACAAGGGCTGTTACTTGGATCGAAACTCATTTTGGTGGGCCAGGCCGTTGGGCAATTTGTGGCCTTCAGCCTGTTGTTTACAACAAGCGCCAAGCGGTGGATGGACAGCAAGCGGAACCGCAACAACAAGCCGGGTTTGGTTGCCGAGTGATGGCGCCTCTCTGCCCCACCTCTACGCGCCTGTTGAGCGGCCACGGGTAAGAGAGTCCGTTACAGGTGCCCAAGGCGGAGACGGCCAGACCGACCATGCGCCACTGACGGGCGGCGACCATTCAGAAAAGCGTTTGGATCCCGAGATCTATGCCGATGCGGGCCATGGTCGAGAGGAGCGGAACATCGAACGAGTCGCCGCGGCCATCGCCGCGCTCCCATATGATGTAAAAGCTGACTTTTCCGCCGGTGTCGCGCAACTGACGGATGAACTCGGTACTGCTCTCAAGCGTCGTGAGAACGTCAGCAAGATACCTGCTGAGCTCTCGTCCCCCGCCATCTTCCAGGTCGAACACGCAATAGCTTTCGCGATATCGGCCTTCCAATGGGATGCCGTTCGGCCTGACGCGCTGATCGCCGACCTTCCAGTATCTCTTTGGCGGCAAGCCGAAGCCCGCGATAATGTCCTGCGGGTCAGCATCGGGGTGCCAGATCTGAAGCGAGACGCTGTAGCTGTTGCTCATCCACCCATGTACCCTGCCCGGGCCACAATGCGAACGCCCCGCCCGGGTGGACCCGGACGGGGCGCTGCTTGAACCGGCGTAGCCGGCCGCGAACTCAGCCGTTGGCCATCGTCGCGATGTCGATGACGAAGCGGTATTTCACGTCGCTCTTCACCATCCGGTCATAGGCGCGGTCGATGTCCTGGGCGGCGATCGTCTCGATCTCGGCGACGATCCCCTTTTCGGCACAGAAATCGAGCATCTCCTGCGTCTCGGCGATGCCGCCGATCAGCGATCCGGCGATCGACCGGCGCTTGAAAATCAGTGCCGACACGTCCGGGGCGGGGTGCCTGTGCTCGGGCACGCCGACCAGCACCAGTGCGCCGTCGCGCTTCAGCAGCGCGGTATAGGCGTCCAGGTCGTGGCTGACCGCGACCGTGTTCAGGATCAGGTCGAAGCTGTTGGCATGCGCCGCCATCTCGTCGGCATTGCGCGACACGATCACCTGGTCGGCGCCCAGGTCGAGCGCATCCTGGCGCTTGGCCTCGGAGGTGGTGAAGGCGACCGTCTCGGCGCCCAGCGCATGGGCGAGCTTCACGCCCATATGACCCAGCCCGCCGATGCCGACGATGCCCACCTTCTTGCCGGGGCCCGCCTTCCAGTGGCGCAGCGGCGACCAGGTGGTGATGCCGGCGCACAGCAGTGGCGCGACCGCGGCAAGCTGGTCTTCGGAATGGCGGATCTTCAGCACGAACTTGTCGCTGACGACGATGCGCTGCGAATAGCCGCCCAGCGTATGGCCGGGGGCGTCGGGCGTCGCGCCGTTATAGGTGCCGGTAAAGCCATTCTCGCAAAACTGCTCCAGCCCCTCGCCGCACGACGGGCAATGCTGGCAGCTGTCGACCATGCAGCCGACGCCGACCGTGTCGCCGACCGCGAAGCCGCTGACCGCAGTGCCGACCGCGGAGACCGTGCCGACGATCTCGTGACCGGGAACGCAGGGATAGTGCGTGCCGGCCCATTCCGACCGGATGGTGTGAAGGTCCGAGTGGCAGACGCCGCACCAGGCGATGTCGATCTGAACGTCGTGGGGGCCGGGCTCGCGGCGCGCGATCTCGATCGGCTCCAGCATGCGGTCGGCGGCATAGGCGCCATAGGCCTGGGTGACCATGATATGTCCCTCTTTATGGATGATTTCGGCAACCGCGCCTCGCGTCGGTTACAGCGGTAATATGGGGAGCATGATCGTCGGCGATTAGGGCGGCTGGGCGGCATGCAGTGATGAACCCGGTTCATCACTGCATGCTTATCCCCGCACGCGCAGCGCCTCGACCAGCAGCGCGAAGGCGGGCGATGGCTGCCGCCGGCTGGGATAATAGAGATAATAGCCGGCAAAGGGTTCGCACCAGTCCTCCAGCACGCGGACCAGCCGGCCGTCGGCGATGTGCGGCAGCACCTGGTCCTCGACCACGCAGGCCAGGCCGAAGCCCGCAGCCGCCGCCCGCAGGATCATGGCGACGTTGTTGAACACCAGCTGCCCCTCGACGCGCACCTTCAGCTCGCGTCCGGCCTTGCTGAACTCCCAGGCATACAGGCCGCCCAGCGTCGGCAGTCGCAGGTTGATGCAGCTGTGCGCGGTGACGTCCTGCGGCATCCGCGGCGTCCCCCGCCGCGCGAGATAGTCGGGCGACGCGACCACCGCCATCCGCTTCTCGCCGCTGACCGGAACCGCGATCATGTCGCGCGCGACATGCTCGCCCAGCCGGATGCCGGCATCGAACCGCTCGGCGACGATGTCGATCAGGCCAAGGTCGATGCTCACCTCGACGCACACGTCCGGATAATGCGGCATCAGCCGCTCGATCGCGGGCCACAGGATCGTCTCCGCGGCATGCTGCGCACAGGTGATCCGGACCGTTCCCGCGGGCTTGTCGCGCAACTCGCTGAGCGCCGACAATTCGTCGCTGATCCGGTCGAGCGCGGGGCGCAGCGTTGCCAGCAGTCGCTCGCCCGCCTCGGTCGGCATGACCTGGCGCGTGGTGCGGGTGAGCAGCCGCACGCCCAGCCGCGCCTCCAGCCGGCGCAGCGTATGGCTCAGCGCCGATTGCGAGGTGCCCAGCTTCGCCGCGGCGCGGGTGAAGCTGCGATCCTCGGCGACCGCCGCGAAGGCGTTGAGGTCGAGCAGATCCTCGCGCTTCATTGATGAATCTCCAATATCGCTACATGCGCATCTATAAACCTAATCGCCACCTGTCATCGCGCCCATATCCACCGCGAAGGAGACACGGGCATGCGCACACGCATATTGGGAAAGAGCGGGCTGGAGGTTTCGGCGATCGGGCTTGGGTGCATGGGGATGAGCCATGCGTACGGCGCGCCCAAGGACCGCGGCGAGATGATCCGCGTGCTGCGCGGTGCGGTCGATCGCGGCGTGACCTTCTTCGACACCGCCGAAGTCTATGGCCCCTATACCAATGAGGATCTGCTGGGCGAAGCGCTGCAGCCGCTCCGCGACCGGGTGACGATCGCGACCAAGTTCGGCTTCGCGATCGACGACGCGTCGCGCGGATCGGGCGTGGACAGCCGGCCCGAGCATATCCGGGCGGTGGCGGAGGCGTCGCTCACGCGGCTGCGCACCGACGTCATCGACCTGTTCTATCAGCATCGCGTCGATCCCGCGGTTCCGATCGAGGACGTCGCCGGGACGGTCGGCGACCTCATTCGCGAAGGCAAGGTGCGCCATTTCGGCCTGTCCGAAGCGGGCGCGGACACGATCCGCCGCGCGCACGGCGTCACCCCCGTCACTGCGCTGCAGAGCGAATATTCGATCTGGTGGCGCACGCTGGAGGCGGAGATCCTGCCGCTGATCGAAGCGCTTGGGATCGGCCTGGTGCCGTACAGCCCGCTCGGTCGCGGTTTCCTGACCGGAGCGATGAGCGCCGACACCGAATTCGAGAAGGGAGATTTCCGCGCCGGATTGCCGCGCTTCTCGACCGAGGCACGCGCCGCGAACCAGGCGCTGGTCGACCTGATCGCCGGGGTCGCGGCGGGCAAGGGGGCGACGCCGGCGCAGGTTGCGCTTGCCTGGCTGCTGGCGCGCAAGCCCTGGATCGTGCCGATCCCCGGAACCACCCGGCTCGATCGCCTGGACGAGAATATCGGGGCGACCGAACTCGTTCTGGACGAGGCGGACATTCGCGGCATCGACCAGGCGGCCTCGCAAATCGAGGTTCAGGGCGATCGCTATCCCACGGCGCTGGAGCGCATGACCGGGCGGTGACGCGACCTGAATGAACCAAGCGGTCGCATGGTGGTTTGATGAATGACGGATGTGACCGCATGCCGTCTGCTTGGGCTGGTCCTGCCTCGGATCCTGAGGCACGATCATCCCAACCGGGCTGAACAGGGAGCAAGGCGGAGATGAATCGCGGATCGCTGGAGCTTTCCAGGCGCGGGATGCTGGTTTGCGGCGCCGCCACGGCGGCCGCTGCCGCGGTGCCGGGCGCCCAGGCACAATCGGATGAGGATGCAAGCATGCAACAGGCTGCACCCACGCGCATGCCGGTATCGTTCGAGGTGAACGGCAGAAAGCGGGAGATCGAGGTCGATACGCGCACGACGCTGCTCGACGCGCTGCGCGAGCATCTGCACCTGACCGGCAGCAAGAAGGGCTGCGACCATGGCCAGTGCGGCGCCTGCACCGTGATCGTCGATGGGCAGCGGATCAATTCCTGTCTCAGCCTGGCGGTGATGCACGAGGGGGACCGGATCACGACGATCGAGGGGCTGGGCACGCCCGACAAGCTGCATCCGATGCAGGCTGCCTTCGTGAAGCATGACGGCTATCAGTGCGGCTATTGCACGCCGGGTCAGATCTGCTCGGCAGTCGCGGTGCTGGGCGAGATCAAGGCGGGCATCCCCAGCCATGCGACCGCGGACCTGAACGCGAAACCGCGCGCGACCAATGCCGAGATGCGCGAGCGGATGAGCGGCAATATCTGCCGCTGCGGCGCCTATTCCAACATTCTCGATGCGATGACCGAAGTCGCCGGCGGAGGCCGCAAATGAGGCCGTTCACCTATGAGCGCGTGACCAGCCCGCAGGAAGCCGCCGCGGCAGCGGCCCGGGTGCAGGGTGCCCGCTTCATCGCGGGCGGCACCAATCTGCTCGACCTGATGAAGCTGGAGATCGAGGCGCCGACGCACCTGATCGATGTCAATGGCATCGGCCTCGACACGATCGAGGCGACCAGCGAGGGCGGGCTGCGCATCGGCGCGCTGGCGCGCAACACCGCGCTGGCGGCCGACAAAAGGGTGCGCAAGGACTATGGCGTGCTGTCGCGCGCGGTGCTGGCGGGCGCCAGCGGCCAGTTGCGCAACAAGGCGACGACCGCGGGCAACCTGCTCCAGCGGACGCGCTGCCCCTATTTCTACGACACGCGCCAGCCCTGCAACAAGCGCCAGCCCGGCTCGGGCTGCGCCGCGATCGGCGGCTATAGCCGCCAGCTGGCGGTGATCGGGTCCAGCGAGGCGTGCATCGCCACCTATCCCGGCGACATGGCGGTGGCGATGCGGCTGCTGGATGCGGGGGTCGAGACGGTCAAGGGTGACGGTGCGACGCGCACCATCCCGATCGCCGAGTTCCACCGCCTGCCGGGTGATACTCCGCAGCTCGATACCGCGCTCCAGCCGGGCGAGCTGATCACCGCGGTGACATTGCCGCCCCCGCTTGGCGGGCGACACGTCTATCACAAGGTGCGCGACCGCGCGTCCTACGCCTTTGCGCTGGTGTCCGTCGCGGCGGTGATCCAGCGCGACGGCAGCGGGCGGGTCGCGGTGGGCGGCATCGCCCCCCGCCCGTGGCGGGTCGAGGCGGCGGAGGCCGATCTGCCGCGCGGCGCGAAGCCGGTCGCGTCCGGACTGCTTGCCGGCGCGAAGCCGACGCGCGACAATGCGTTCAAGGTGCCGCTGGTCGAGCGTACGCTCGCCGCGGTCATCGCCGAAGCGAGGGGCTGAGCCATGAAGTTCGAGAAGCCCGAAGGCGCCAACCCGATCGACCGCATGGCCGTGGTCGGAAAGCCGCTGTCCCGGATCGACGGCCCGCTCAAGACCACCGGCTTCGCGCCCTATGCCTATGAACGGCATGATGTCGTTCCGAACCAGGCCTATGGCTATCTGGTCGGATCGGCGATCGCCAAGGGCCGGATCCGCCGCATCGACACCGCCGAGGCGCGACGCGCGCCCGGCGTCGTCGCGGTGGTGACCTCGGAGAATGCCGGGACGCTTGCCTTGTCGCAGAGCAATGTCGCGAAGCTGCTCGCCGGCCCCGAGATCCAGCATTACGACCAGGCGGTCGCCGTGGTGGTGGCCGAGACGTTCGAACAGGCCCGCCATGCCGCCGGGCTCGTCCGCGTCGACTATGCCCGCGACAAGGGCAGCTTCGACCTGGCCGCGACCCGCGACAGCGCGCCGATGACGAGCAGTTCGGGCCGGCCGGTGCCCGAACCCTATGTGATCGGTGATTTCGACGGCGCCTTCGCCAAGGCGCCGGTGACGATCGATGCGACCTATTCGACGCCCGACCAGAGCCATGCGATGATGGAGCCGCACGCCTCCATCGCGGCATGGGACGGCGACCGGCTGACCTTGTGGACCTCGAACCAGATGATCGCCTGGGCGGTGCGCGACCTTGCCAAGACGCTGGGCATGCCCGCCGAGAAGATCCGGGTCCTGTCGCCCTATGTCGGCGGCGGCTTCGGCGCGAAACTCTGGATCCGGTCGGACGCGGTGCTTGCCGCGGTCGCGGCGCGCGTCGCCGGGCGTCCGGTGAAGCTGGCGCTGGCGCGACCGCAGGTGATGAACAACACCGTCCACCGGCCCGCGACGATCCAGCGCATCCGGCTTGGCGCCGAGCGCGACGGACGGCTGACCGCGATCGGGCACGAGAGCCTGTCGGGCAATTTGCCGGGCGGACGGCCCGAAGGCGCAACCGCGCAGACGCGGCTGCTCTATGCCGCCGCCAACCGGATGACCGCGCTGCGGCTCGCGGCGCTCGACCTGCCAGAGGGCAATTCGATGCGTGCGCCGGGCGAGGCGCCGGGGATGATGGCGCTCGAGATCGCAATGGACGAGCTTGCCGAAAAACTGGGCCTGGACCCGGTCGCGCTGCGCGTGCTGAACGATACGCAGATCGATCCGGAAAAGCCCGAGCGGCGCTTTTCGGAGCGCCAGCTGGTGAAGTGCCTGGAGGAAGGTGCGGCGACGTTCGGCTGGAGCCGGCGCAACCCGCGGCCGGGCCAAGTGCGCGACGGCGCCTGGCTGGTCGGGATGGGCATGGCGGCGGCGTTCCGCAACAGCCCGACGATGAAGTCGGGCGCGCGCGTCCGGCTCGAGACGGGCGGCGCGGTGACGGTCGAGACCGACATGACCGATATCGGCACCGGCAGCTACACGATCATCGCCCAGACCGCGGCCGAGATGATGGGCGTGCCGGTCGACAAGGTGACCGTCCGGCTGGGCGATTCCGCATTCCCGGTATCGGCGGGATCGGGCGGGCAGTTCGGCGCGATGAATTCGACCGCCGGCGTCTATGCCGCCTGCGTGAAGCTGCGCGAGGCGGTGTCGGCGAAGCTCGGCTTCAATGCCGGCGATGCGGAATTTTCCGGCGGACGGGTCAAATCGGGCAATCGGGCGGTGCGTCTGGCGGACGCGGCAAAGGACGGTCCGCTCTCGGCCGAGGATTTCATCGAATATGGCGACCTGACCAAGACCTATCAGCTCTCGACCTTCGGCGCGCACTTCGTCGAGGCGGCGGTGCATGCCCATACCGGCGAGATCCGGGTGCGGCGGATGCTGGCGGTGTGCGCGGCGGGACGCATCCTCAATCCCAAGTCCGCGCGCAGCCAGGTGATCGGGGCGATGACGATGGGCGTGGGGGCCGCGCTGATGGAGGAGATGGCGGTCGACAAGCGCTTCGGCTTCTTCGTCAACCACGACCTCGCCGGCTATGAGGTGCCGGTCCATGCCGACATCCCGCACCAGGAGGTGATCTTCCTCGACGAAGCCGACGAATATTCCTCGCCGATGAAGGCAAAGGGGGTGGGCGAACTCGGCATCTGCGGCGTCGGTGCGGCGGTGGCGAACGCGGTCTACAACGCCTGCGGGGTGCGCGTGCGCGACTATCCGGTCACGCTCGACAAGCTGATCGACCGACTGCCTGCCCTGGCCTGACGGTCAGGAGGCGTCCGGCGCCTCGCCGTGTTCCCTCGGCTCGCGATCGGCATAGAGCCGATGTTCGCGACGCAGGCGCCGGTGATAGGTCCGTTGATGGGAATGGTGGATCCGATAGGCGATGGTTCCCGCGACCGCGACGATCATGAGGACAATCAGCGCGTAGGCGAGGATGAGTCTGGGTTCCACGGCACGGTCCTCGTCGGCGGTTCGTCGCCGCGTCGGCTGAAACGCGAACGGGCGGGTGCGACCTGTCGCACCCGCCCGTTCGTATCGGCGATACGTCTGCCGGCCCGCGCCCCAAGGCGTCAGGCCGGCAACGCGATCAGTCTTGCGCCTGCAGGTTCACCGCGGACGACTTGCCGCGCTGGTCCGCTTCGATCTCGTACGAGACGCGCTGGTTCTGCTGCAGCGTCGACATGCCGGCGCGTTCGACCGCGCTGATATGGACGAAGCTGTCATTTCCGCCGCCTTCGGGAGAAATAAAGCCATAGCCCTTGTCGATATTGAAGAATTTTACGGTGCCGATCGGCATAGGATGTTCCTTTCACGAAACACGAGGGAACCGTCCGCAGGGGTGCGGACGATGCAAGGCAGCGAGAAAGGGAAGATCGGCGAAGCGCGTCAATTTCCGTCGCAGGCGACGATACGCGATTCATATGGGGACGGGCGCAGGATATTCAAGGGCCGGGCGAACAAACCCGCGCGGCCCTTGTTCCGGTCACGCGGTCACGAACCCGCGATCGGGATTTTCGCTCAGCGCGCGCACGTCGCTCGCTCGCATCCCGTCATCGCCGTCGTCCTGCTCGACGATCAGGATCTGCCGCGTCTTGCGGGTTTCGCGCAACAATGCGGCGGCGCCTTCCTTGGCCCAGGCGGTTGCTGCGGCATTCGCCTTCGAGCGGACGTTCTCGAGCGTGGCGGCGGCAGCGAGCGTGCGCTGATAGGCTTCCTGGGTACGGCACAGGGTGAGGGTGGGCTGCATGATTGGTCCTTTCAGGATCGGGCGGCGACCGCGCATCGGCGCATCGCAGGTATCGGCGGCTATCGGCTTATGACTTGCGCGTCTCCGGATCGGCCGGCTTGCCCTTTTGCGACGGGTTCGACGCATTCTGCTTGGGCGGCTCGACCTTCTTGGGCTTGCGGGCTTCGCGGCTGCTTTTCTGCTGACCTTTGGCCATGAAACTCTCCTTGAGACGAGGGTGTCGATCCGGTCCGTTTCAGGCGCAAGCCGTCATCAGGGCAGGGGGGCGAACAATCGCGGGATCTGGAATACGGGTCGAGGGCACGGGGATGCTCCACGTCCGAGCGGGAGCACGATGCGACTCTCAGCCGCGCCATGCTCGTGAGCGGTCGGCGCGATAGTTTCCATATGGGGAGCCGGCAGGGCTTTCGCCAGTGCCGGACGCGAAGAAGCGCGCCGGGAACGCTGGCACCCCGGGCGGGTTGAGACGCGACGGAGGAATTCATGGCGAATGGCTGGGCACCCGATGGCGCGGTGCAGGATCAGATCGACGACACCGTGGCGGACGCGGTGCGCGGCGCGCGGGCGCGGATGGCGGCGGGCGAGGGCGCGCGCTTCTGCGACGATTGCGGCGACGAGATTTCGCAGGCGCGGCGCAAGGCACAGCCGGGCAGCCGGACCTGCATCGCCTGCCAGCGCGAGCGCGACGCGAGCATCGCGCATTCGACGATCAACCGCCGCGGCAGCAAGGACAGCCAGCTGCGCTGATGGCGAAGGAGCATCCGGTCACGCCCGACGGCCGCTATTTCGTCGTGCGCGGCCGATTATGGCGCAGGAAAAATCCTGCGCTGCCCCAGGCCCGCGCGGCCGAACTGGTTCGCGACCTCATGCGCGCCCGCCGCGCCGTCGCGACGAGCCGGAAGGCCGGGGACCGGGCAGCCGAGGATGCCGCCCACGCCGCGGTCGATGCCGCCAAGGTGGCGCTGGGCGAGCGCGGACCGGTCTGGTGGAAAGACGGCGCCCCCGACCTCAACCGCCACATGGCGCGCACCACCGTCTATGCCGACTGGTTCGCCGGCCTCGACTGAAACCTGTTGTACACTCGTAAAACAACACCCCGCCCGGATCGCTCCGGGCGGGCCATGGGGTCGATCAGACGGTGCCGCCACCCGCGAGTGCGGCGAGCAGCAGCAGCGCGACGATGTTGGTGATCTTGATCATCGGGTTCACCGCCGGGCCGGCCGTGTCCTTGTACGGATCGCCCACGGTGTCGCCGGTCACGGCAGCCTTGTGCGCTTCCGATCCCTTGCCGCCGTAATTGCCGTCCTCGATATATTTCTTGGCATTGTCCCATGCGCCGCCGCCCGAGGTCATCGAGATGGCGACGAACAGGCCTGAGACGATGACGCCCAGCAGCATCGCGCCCAGCGCGGCGAAGCCCTGCGACTTGCCGCCCACCTCGGCGATGATGAAATAGACCGCGATCGGGCTGAGCACCGGCAGCAGCGAGGGAATGATCATCTCCTTGATCGCTGCCTTGGTGACGATGTCGACGGTGCGGCCGTAATTGGGACGACTGGTGCCCGCCATGATCCCCGGATTGTCGCGGAACTGGTTGCGGACATCCTCGACGACAGATCCCGCCGCGCGGCCCACTGCGGTCATGCCGAACGCGCCGAACAGATAGGGGAGCAGCGCACCGAGCAGCAGCCCGACGATGACGTAGGGATTGCTGAGCGAGAAATCGACCGGACCGGTGAGGCCGAGCGCGACCGAATAATGGTCGAGATCGGTGGTATAGGCGCCGAACAGCACCAGCGCCGCGAGCGCCGCCGATCCGATCGCATAGCCCTTGGTCACCGCCTTGGTCGTGTTGCCCACCGCATCGAGCGCGTCGGTCCGGTGCCGGACCTCGTCCTCGAGGCCCGCCATCTCGGCGATGCCGCCGGCATTGTCGGTGACCGGGCCATAGGCGTCGAGCGCCACGACCATGCCGGCCAGCGCCAGCAGCGCGGTGGCGGCGAAGGCGACGCCGATGATGCCCGCGATCTGATAGGTCGAGATGACCGCGACGACGATCACGAGCGTTGGCAGCGCGGTCGATTCCAGGCTGATCGCCAGGCCCTGGATGACGTTGGTGCCGTGGCCGGTGACCGACGCCTTGGCGATCGACTTGACCGGACGATAATTGGTGCCGGTGTAATATTCGGTGATCCACACCAGCAGTCCGGTGACCGCCAGGCCGATCATCATGCAGTAGAACAGCTTCATGCCGGTAATCTGGATCACCGCCGGATTGGCCGGGTTCGCGCCGCCGATCGTGCCGATCTCGGCATTCATGCCCAGATTGGCGGACCCCAGTGCCCACGCCGTCGCGAAGTAGATTGCCGGGATCGACAGGATCACCGTGGTCCAGAAGCCCTTGTACAGCGCCCCCATGATCGACTGGTTCTTGCCCAGCCGGACCATGTAGGTACCGATGATCGAGGTGATGATGCACACGCCGCCGATGATCAGCGGCAGCGCCATCATCGCGATCAGCACCTGGCCGACGAGCGCCTCCATCAGCAGCGCGATCGACACCATGGTGAGGCCGATGGTGACGACATAGGTCTCGAACAGGTCGGCCGCCATGCCGGCGCAGTCGCCGACATTGTCGCCGACATTGTCCGCGATCACCGCCGGATTGCGGGGATCGTCCTCGGGAATGCCCGCCTCGACCTTGCCGACCAGGTCGGCGCCGACATCGGCGGCCTTGGTGAAGATGCCGCCGCCCAGGCGGGCGAAGATCGAGATCAGCGACGCACCGAACGCCAGCGCCGTCAGCATCTCGATCACGACGCGCGAATTCGCTTCCTCGCCGGCGACCGCCACGAAATACCAGAACAGCCCGGCGATCGAGAGCAGGCCGAGGCCGGCCACGAGCATGCCGGTGATCGCGCCCGAGCGGAACGCCATCGTCAGGCCGCCCTGGAGCGAGCCGCGCGCAGCCTCCGCCGTGCGGACATTGGCGCGCACCGAGATGTGCATGCCGACGAACCCGGCGACTCCCGACAGGATGGCACCGACTAGGAAGCTGACCGTCGCGATCAGGCCGAGGGTCAACGCGAGCACCACCGCGACGATGACGCCGACCACGGCGATCGTCAGATACTGGCGACCCAGATAGGCCTTAGCCCCCTCCTGGATGGCCGCCGCGATATCCTGCATCTTTTCGTTGCCGGCGGGTGCCCTGAGCACCTGGCCGCTGGTCACTATTCCGTACAAGACGGCAAGCACGCCGCAGGCAATGGCCGCATAGACGATCGTCATACGCTTGGATCCTTCCCCTAAGTCCTGCCGGGCCCCCGCTTCGTTTGCGGCGGGATCACCCCTGGACCTTCAAGGTATAGAAGGGAAAGGACCGAGCGCAAGCGCCTCAGGTCGCGTGGGAAAAACCCAGCGAGTCCGGGAGCATGACGGGGCTGCCGGCCGATGTCAGTCTCAGCCCGGTGCCGTTGTCGAACCGGCCGATGCACGTGGCCGCGACCGGGGGCACGAAGCCGTCGGGGGCGGCGAACAACAGTTCATAGTCATCGCCCGCGGTCGCCGCCTCGACCGGCGATCCCGGATAGTCGGGCGCGAGCGGCAGCCGATCGAGCGCGATCTCGACCGCCAGCGCGCTTGCCTCGGCCATGCGCAGCGCGTCGATCAGGACGCCGTCGGAGACATCCATCATCGCATGGACCAGAGGGGCGAGGTCGAGCCCTTCGGCCAGCCGGGGTTCGGGCCGGCGATAGCGTGCCAGCAATCGCTCGGGTCCGGTCCCGCCGCGCGCGACAGCAAGCCCGGCGCCGGCGTCGCCGATCGTGCCGGTGACCCAGAGCCGGTCGCCCGCGCGCGCGCTGCTGCGCACCGGCACGCGCGCACCGGCGCGGCCGATCGCGGTCAGGCTGTAGCTGCGCGGCGCCCCCTTCGGCATCGCGACCGTGTCGCCGCCCAGCAGCGGCATGGCATAGCAGGCAAGCGCCTCGCCCAGCCCGCGCAGGAACGCCGCATCCCAGCCGGGTTCGCCCGACAAGGCATGATTGAGCAGGCATCCCTCGGGGCGGGCGCCCTTGGCCGCAAGGTCGGACAGGTTCACCGCGGCAAGCTTCCATCCGACGCTCTCGGGCGGATCGGTCGCGAGATAGTGGACGCCCTCGACCATCGTGTCGGTGGTCAGGATCAGATCGCCCAGCCGGGCGGTGTCGTCGCGCAGCGCACCGGCGCCGTCATGGAGCGGCAGGGTGCGCAGCGCGGCGATGAACTCGGCTTCGTTCAGGCGCGGACTTCCTTGGCGAGCGCGTCGAGCAGGCCGTTGACGAAGCCTTTCTCGCGGCGATCGTAGAAGGCGTCGGTGACGTCGAGATATTCGTTGATGACCGCGCCGACCGGAACGTCCTTGCGCGCGATCAGCTCATAGGCGCCGGCGCGCAGGATCTGGCGCATCGGCTTGTCGAGACGGTCGAAGCTCCAGTCGTCGGCCAGCTTCGCGGCGATCAGCGCATCGATCTCCTCGCGGCGGGCGAAGACGCCCTTCACGATATCGTCGAAGAAGGTGACGTCGGCCTCGGCATATTCGACATCCTCGATCGTCGCGCCCAGCCGGTGCTGGTGGAACTCGTGGAGCAGGTGCGGCAGCGCGGGCTTCTCCATCTCGAGCTGATAGAGTGCCTGGACGGCGGCGAGGCGCGACGCGGAGCGCGCCTTGGAACGGGATTTTGCGGTCGGACTAGGCATGATTCGAATTCCCTTACTCCCTTCTGGCCGCTTGTCGAAGTCGCGGCCTCCGCGCGGCAGTGCCGGCGAAGGGGCCATCGACCGATCGGCAGGCGCAGAACGGGCTATTGGTTCAGGCGGATGGAGACGGATCGGGCATGGGCCGGCAGGCCCTCGGCCCCCGCGAGCGCGACCGCGGCGGGGCCGATCGCGGCGAGGCCGGCCTCGTCGAGCGCCAGGAAGCTGGTGCGCTTCATGAAGTCGAGTACCGACAGGCCCGAGGCGAAACGGGCGCGGCGCCCGGTCGGCAGCACATGGTTGGGACCCGCGACATAGTCGCCGATCGCCTCGGGCGTGTGGCGGCCGATGAACACCGATCCCGCGTGGCGGACCGCGTCGAACAGCGCCTCGGCATCGTCGCAGGCAAGTTCGAGATGCTCGGGCGCGAGCCGATCGACCAGCGGCAGCGCATCGACCAGATCCGGGACGACGATGATCGCGCCATTTGCGTCCCAACTGGTCCGCGCGGTCGCACCCGTCGCCAGTACGGCGATTTGACGGTCGACCGCTTCGGCGACGCGGTCGCCGAACGCGGCATCGTCGGTGAACAGGATCGACTGGCTGGTCGGGTCGTGTTCGGCCTGGCTCAGCAGGTCGGCGGCGATCCATTCGGGGTCGTTCTTTGCGTCGGCGACGACGACGATCTCGGACGGGCCGGCGACCATGTCGATCCCGACCACGCCGTACAGCTGGCGCTTCGCCTCGGCGACCCAGGCATTGCCGGGGCCGGTGATGACATCGACCGGCGCAATCGTCTCGGTGCCATAGGCAAGCGCGGCGATCGCCTGCGCCCCGCCGATCCGCCAGATCTCGTCGACGCCGGCAAGGTGCGCGGCGGCCAGCACGAGCGGGTTGATCTGACCGTCGGGCGCCGGGGTGACCATCACCAGCCGGCCGACCCCCGCCGCCTTGGCGGGCAGCGCGTTCATCAGCACCGAGCTGGGATAGGCGGCGCGGCCGCCGGGGACGTAGACGCCGGCGGCATCGACCGGACGCCAGCGGGCGCCCAGGCGGATGCCGGCCGAGTCGATCTCGTCGCGATCCTCGGGCTTCTGCTTGAGGTGGTAGGCGGCGATCCGCTCCGCGGCGAGTTCGAGCGCGTCGCGCAACTCGCTCGGCAGGCCCTCCCATGCGGCAAGGCAGTCGGCGCGGTCGATCCGCCAGTCGAGGCTGTGGCGATCGAACCGTTGGGTGAGGTCGCGCACCGCGGCGTCGCCCTCGTCGCGGACGCGGGCGACGATCGCTGCGACGTCGCGCGCGACATCCTCATCGGCTTCGCGCCGGGCATCGACCAGCGCGGCGAAGGCGGTCGCGAAATCGGGGGCCGAGGCGTCGAGGCGGATCATGCGACTGCCTTCCGGAAGGCGTCGACCAGCGGCACGACCTCGGTGGCGCGGGTCTTGAACGCGGCGCGGTTGACGATCAACCGGCTGGTGACCTGGGCGATCACCTCGACCTCGACCAGGCCGTTTTCCTTCAACGTGCGGCCCGAGGAGACGAGGTCGACGATGCGCGGCGCCAGGCCCAGCACCGGCGCCAGCTCCATCGCGCCGTTCAGCTTGACGCATTCGGCCTGAACGCCGCGTGCCTCGAAATGCGCCTGGGTGACGTGCGGATATTTGGTGGCGATGCGGACATGGCTCCAGCCGCGCGGATCGTCCCTGGCCGCCAGGTCGGCGGGCTCGGCGACCGACAGACGGCAATGGCCGATGTCGAGGTCTACGGGCGCATAGAGCTCCGAATAGGCGAACTCGGCGATCACGTCCGATCCAACGATGCCAAGCTGTGCCGCGCCGTGCGCGACGAAGGTCGCGACGTCGAATGCGCGCACCCGGATCAGGTCGATTCCGGGGGTGTTGGTGCGAAAGCGCAGCGCCCGGCTGCCCTCGTCCGCGAAGGCAGGTTCGGGGATGATCCCGACATGCGCGAGCACGGGCAGGCACTCTTCGAGGATGCGGCCCTTGGGTACGGCGATGATCAGCGGCTCTTGCATGGTGCGCGGGCTTTACTTGTGGGGGGATGCAGGCGCAACACGCCGCTTAGCGGAGGTGCGCATGACGGAAGCGGTGCAGGCGGCGTTCGAGAACCAGATCGACTATTGCCGGAAGAACGATGCCCCGATCACCGCGCGGGTGGTCGAGAGCATCGCCGCTGCGCTGGGCGAGGACACGCCCTTCACGAACGCCATTCGCGACTGGCCGGGATCGAATCCGCTGTCGGATGCGCTGCCGCTGCGCGCGGCTGGCGGACTCCATTCGCTCTCCCTGTCGGGCGCCGAGCCGGCGCTTGGCCCGCTCTATCGCGGCGAGGCCGACGGGATGGCCAATGCCGAGTCGCTGGTAGGCGCGGCGATCGCGGCGCACGGGCCGGCGCTGATGCCCTGGCTCGACGGGCCGCCGCAGACCAACGAGGCGGGGCGGTCGAGCAACTATGCCGCGGCGATGCTGTGGCTGGCGGCGCAGGGGCTGTCGTCGCGCTTCGACGGGATCGAGATCGGATCGAGCGCCGGCATCAACCTGATGATGGATCGCTATCGCTACGATCTGGGCGGCGTGCTGGTCGGACCGGAGGATGCCGAGATGCGTTTCGCGCCCGAATGGCGCGGCCCGCCGCCGCCCGCCCCGCCGTCCTCTGGGCTGGAGATCGTCCATTTGCGCGGCTGCGATGTCGCGCCGGTCGATCTGGGCGATCCGGCGCAGCTGCTGCGGCTGAAAGCCTATGTCTGGCCCGAGCATCGGCAGCGATTCGAACGGCTGGAGATTGCCGGCCGGCTGGCCGCGGCGAAGGCGTCCGATCTGGTTCGGGCGGATGCCGACGTGTTCGTCGAGGCGGCGCTCGCACTGCCCCAGGCCGCGGGGACGACCCGCATCGTGATGCACTCGGTCGTCTGGCAATATCTTGGCGAGGCGCGGCAGGAGCGGATCACCCGCGCCATCGAGGCGGCGGGGGCGGAGGCGGATACCGACCATCCGCTGGCATGGATCGCGCTGGAGGCGAACCGCGATACCTATCAGCAGCATGAACTCGTCGTGCGCCACTGGCCGGGCGACGGGCAGCCGCAGGTACTCGCTCGGTCGCACGCGCATGGGGCGTGGATCAACTGGCTCGCCTGAACGGGCGAGGGGCGGGCTTATCCCTCGCCGGCAACCGGATTGGCGGTCAGCCACTGCCGGATCGCATCGTTGACCGCTTCTTGCTTCTCCCACGGCACGAAGTGACCCGCATCGATCTTCACGATCGTCAGCTTCGGCACCTGCGCGTCGAGGCCATCGAGCTGGCTGGGCAGCAGGGCGGAATCGTTCATCCCCCAGATGACCAGGGTCGGCTGGGTCACCGGCGGGAAGGGCCCGTCGAGCCAGGCCGGGCGTTCGGGATCCTCGTCCAGGGCGGGGACCTTGATCATGCTGGCGCGGTACCAGTTGAGCATCGCGGTCATCGCGCCGGGCTGGCGCCATTCGTCGAGATAGGCGGGCTTTTCCGGAGCGATCAGCGCCGGGTCGACATGCTTGGCGAAGCTGGTGTCGAAGAAGGTCTCCAGGCCGATCCGCTCGATATGCTTCTCGATATCGGGATTGCGGAAGGCGGTCATATACTGGCTGGCGGCGCGCTGGGCCGGGTCGTCGAACAGCGTGCGCTGAAAGATCAGCGGGTGCGGCGCGTTCAGGATGATCAGCCGCTCGATCCGGCCGGGATTCTGCAGCGCCGCCATCCAGGCGATCGCCCCGCCCCAGTCATGGCCGACCAGCGTGAAACTGCCGATGCCGAGATGATCGGCCAGCGCCAGCAGGTCGGAAACGACCATCTGCGGCGCGTAATTCTCGACCCCCTCGGGCTTTGACGAGCGGGCGAAGCCGCGCTGATCCGGCGCGACCACGAAATGATCGCGTGACAGCTCTGCCAACTGGTGGCGCCAGGTGCGATGCGATTCGGGAAAGCCATGGAGGAAGATCATCGCCGGCCGGGTCGGGTCGCCGGCGATGGCGACGTCGAGTTCGACCCCGGTGGGGAGCGCGATACGGGTCAGGGCGTCGGACATGTCTCTCTCCTGTTTATGCGCTCTGCGCGAACGCGGGCTGAGCCCGGGTTCTGCGGCGATCTTGTCTTGCGGCGCTGTTGTCACCGCGGTTGGTAGTCGGGGAGGGCGGGCGCCCACCCCCCGGCCCCCTTCCCGCATGCGGGAGAGGGAGAAAGGTCAGGGATAGCTGACGGTCTTGGGGACTTCGGGGATGGGGATCCATTCCTTGTCGTCGCCGGGGACCGCCGGGAAGCGGCCTTCCTTCCAGTCGCGCTTGGCCTCGTTGATTCGGTCGCGGCTCGACGAGACGAAGTTCCACCAGACATGGCGCGGGGTCCTGAACGCTTCACCGCCGCACAGGGCGACGCGGCCGCCCGTCTCCGATCGCAAGGTCATCGATGCGCCGGGTCGGAGCACATAGAGCGTCTGGGGCGCCATCGGCATGCCGTCGACGCTCGCCTCTCCCATCGACAGATACAGCGCGCGTTCGTCGGCTCCGGCGTCGATCGGGATACTGGCGCCGGGTTCGAGCAGGATGTCGGCGTAGATGGTGCCGGCATAGACGGTGGTGGGCGCCGATTCGCCCCACAGGCTGCCCATGATGATGCGCGCCTTGGCGCCATGCGCGTCGATCACCGGCAGGCGGGCGGCCGGCACATGCTCGAACGCGGGAGCGATCTCTTCATAGCGTTCGGGCAAGGCGAGCCAGGTCTGAATGCCCGACAGGTCGGGTCCCTTTTCCCGTTCGCCCGACGGCGAGCGTTCCGAATGGACGATGCCGCGGCCCGCGGTCATCAGGTTGACCGCGCCGGGCTCGATCGTGGCGAAGGTGCCCAGCGAATCGCGATGGTCGATCGCTCCGGCGTAAAGATAGGTCACGGTCGCGAGGTTGATATGCGGGTGGGGGCGAACATCGATGCCGTTGCCCACCTCGAGATGCGCCGGGCCCATCTGATCGAAGAAGATGAACGGCCCGACCATCGTGCGCGGACGCGACGGCAGCGTGCGATGGACCTTGAACCCGCCCAGGTCATGCGTGACCGGCTCGATCGTCTGGATGAAAGGATCGTCGTCGGTCATGCGGCAGGCTCCATGATGTCCAGCAGGACCAGCAGGTCCTCGGGAAAGATCGGCTCGTCATGGGCAAGAATGGCAGCTCGGTCGAACCAGCGCCACTCCTGCATGACGCGCTGTTCCAGCGGCGTATGGCCGCGCGTGTCGATGGCGATCCCGGCCGGTTCCTCACGGTCCAGCCTCACCCGGAAATAGCGTTCGTCGGCGATCACCGGCACGCCTTCGATCGTGACGAACTCGACGACGCGCCGCGCGATCTGAGGGCCGGGATCGGCCTCGATCCCCGTCTCCTCGATCAGTTCGCGACGTGCCGCCGCCTCATAGCTTTCGCCCGGGTCCAGCGCGCCGCCGACGGTGCACCAGAAGGGCGGGCGATCGTCCGGAGTGAACCGGAACAGCAGGACGCGTCCCTGCGGATCGGTGACCAGCAACCGCGCGGCCGGGCGGGGCGTGCGCTCGCTCACTCGGCGTCGAGCTCGGGATAATGGCGGAAGATGCCGTCCTGGTTGAACGCGATGCGGCGATCGCTTTTCAGATAGGCGGCAATGCCGGGCAGTGCGGCGACGCGGTCGCGGACCGCCACCAGCCGGGGGTGGTCCGCTTCCAGCGTCTTCATCCGGCGGGGGAACATGTAGCGCAGCCCTTCGACCAGCTGGAAGATCGACGTGTCGCCATAGCTCCAGCGATCGCCGAGCAGCCAGTCGCCCTCGACCGCATCGCTGAACCAGCCGAGGAACTTTGGCATCCGCTCCTCGCGAAACTCGGTCGAGATGCGCGCCGCCTCGGCCTTCTGGTCCTCGTAATAGGCGCCGACGCCGACCGGGTGATGGACCTGATGCACCTCGGCGACGAAGTCGGTGACGGTCAGCTGCACTTCGTTCAGCCAGGTGCGGCCGGCTTCGTCGTCGGGGGCGATGTCGTGATGCGCGCCCAGCCACTGCAGGATGTTGGCGACCTGCGCGATCACCTGGCCGCCGGTGTCGAGATAGGGCGGCGCGAACGGCCGGCGGGTCGGATGCGTCTTCATGTCGGCGATCAGCGCGTCGCTGCCGCGATCGCGCGCCGCATCGACATAGGCGATGCCCGCTGCCTCCATCGGCAGGCGGACGAATTCGCCCCGGCCCTGGATCTCCGCCCAATACCACAGCGTGTACGCCATGTTCATTCTCCCGGGGCGCGGGCCTTGATCGCCAGCGCATGGATGCGCGATTCGAGAAGGTCGGCGAGCGCCCGGTTCACCAACCGCTGGCGCTGAACGCGCGACTGGCCGGCAAAAGCCCCGCTTTCGACAATCACGGTCCAGTGCGATTCGCCGGTGCCGTCGTCCCCGAGATGGCCGGAATGATGGTGGCTGTCGTTGATCACCTCGAGGTGCGACGGGGCGAGCGCGTCGGTGAGGCGGGAAGTGATGATCGGGGCCAGCGGGCCGGTAGCGGGATCGGACATGGCGCTTATATAGGCGGTTTGTTCGAGGGAGTAAGCGTGGCTTCGGGGCAACCGAGAAAGGACCGACCGAACGCACGGTTCCACGGTCGGGTGGAGGCGGAAGGACGGCTGTGCGCCGAGCCGGGATGCAGCGAGCCGGGCGAATTCCGCGCGCCGCTGGTCGAGGGCGCGAGATCGACGGGCGACGGTCCGCCGCCGTTCCGCTGGCTGTGCCTCGACCATGTCCGCGCGTTCAATTCGGGCTATAATTTCTTCAAGGGCATGAGCACCGAGGAGATCAACGACGCCCAGCGGCCCTTTTCCGGCTGGGAGCGCGAGACGCGCGCATTCAATGCCGCGGGCGGCGCCGACCGGCCGCCGCGCTGGGCCGACTTCGCTGATCCGCTCGACGCGATCCAGGCGCGCTTCCGCGACCGGATGCCGCAGGAGCGCAAGGACGGCAAACCCCTGTCCGGCCGCGACCGCGAGGCGATGCGCGTGCTGGAACTCGACGTCGATGCCGATCGCGGGATGCTGAGGCGGCGCTATTCGGACCTCGTGCGCCGCTATCACCCGGATCGCAATGGCGGCGACCGCAGCTTCGAGCAGCGGCTGCAGGACGTGATCGCGGCGTACCAGCAGTTGAAAAGTTCACCGGCGTTTGCGTGACGCGTTTCCTCCCCCGCTTTGCGAGGGAGGAGAGATTCAAGCTCCCGAATTCTTGGGCGCCACCAGGCCGAAGAAGACGCCTTCGGGGTCGGTGCAGTGGAGAGTCCATTCGCCGCCGGGGACCTGGTCGGGGCCCATCAGGACGGCGCCGCCCAGCGCCTGAACCGCTGCCTTCGCCGCGGTGATTTCGGGCACGCGGAAGTAGAAGTTCCAGCCGGGATGGCCGTTCGGCGTCGTTGGCATGATCGCGCCGATCGCTTCGCCCTCGCTCTCGATATTGGCGATGAAGCTGTAGTCGCCCATCGCGCCCATCGGCATCGCGCCGACCTTGGTGATGCCGAACTGCGCCTCGTAGAACGCCAGGGCTGCCGCATCGTCGGGCGTGGTCAGCTCGTTCCAGCTGACATGCTGGGTGCCGTGGCGCTGATAGGCGGTGCTGTCCGCACCCTCGGTGCTGCCGCGCATCACGTAGAAGGGAATGCCCTGCGGGTCGGCGACCATTGCGAGGCGGCCGGCGCCGGGGACGTCGAACGGGGGCAGGTGGACCTGACCGCCGGCCGCGGCGACCGACGCCACCGCGGCATCGACATCGTCGACGCCGATATAGCCCAGCCAGACTGGCTTCGCCCCGCCGGCGATCATGTCGGCGTTGAGTTGCATGACCCCGCCGGCGTGGCCGTCGCGGGCGTGGATCATGCGATAGTCCATCCCGCCCGGCGGCGCTTCGGCGTCGATGGTCCAGCCGATCACCGCATCGTAAAATGCCTTGGCCGCCTTCGCATCGGCGGTGAGCAGTTCGTACCAGATGAAGCTGCCATGCTGCTTGCCCATGTCGTCCTCCCTCGCGCGCTTCAGTTGCGTTCGTCGATGATCGGGGCGAAGCCGCCCCACATCATCCGCTGTCCGTCGAACGGCATGCCGCCTTCGGATTGCATCCGCTCGTCCGACATCAGCTTTTGCCAGCCGGCATCGCGGGTCGCCTTGTCGGGCCATTCGATCCAGCTGTAGACGACGCGCTCGCCGTCCTTGCGCAGCACCGCGCGATGATAGTCGGTGACCTGGCCGTCGGGGACGTCCTCGCCCCAGGTCTCGACGACGCGGGTGGCGCCGAATTCCTGGAACAGGCCGGCGGTCTTGCGGGCGAGCGCGAGATAATCATCCTTGCGATCCTCCGGCACCGCGAGGACGATGCCGTCGACATAGCCGGGCGTCGCGCCGGTGCCCTCGTCGAGCATCGGCTGGAAGCCGGCGTAGATCATCCGCTTCGCATCGAACGGCATGTCCATGTTCATCATCGACGCATCCTCGCCCATCCGCTTGTTGGCGGCGTCGCGCGTCGCGCGGTCGGGATATTCGATCCAGCTGAAGAGCACCGTTTCCTCAGGCGTTGCCTGGACCGCCTGTTTCAGGTCGTTGAGCTTGCCGTCGGGAATGTCGTCGCCCCATGTCTCTACGAAGCGGGTCGCGCCGAGCGAGCGGAACAGCGGCACCGCCTCCTGCGCGTGTTCGAGATACCGCTCCTTGTTGGCGGTGGGGACGGGGGTGAGGAATCCTTCGATGAAGGTCATGGTCTCTCTCCTGGTCGTGATGTGATTGCGTGGGGCGGGTCAGGCCGCGTCGGGCGCACCGCTGGCCGCCGCTTCGATCGCGGCGATGTCGATGCGCCGCATCGTCATCATCGCCTGGTTGGCGCGGCGCGCGCGATCGGGATCGGGATCGACCAGCAATTCCATCAGCCGCCGCGGCGTGATCTGCCAGTTGAACCCCCAGGGGTCCTTGATCCAGCCGCACTCGCTTTCGGTCCCGCCACGATCGAGGAGGGCGTTCCACAGCCGGTCGGTCTCCGCCTGATCCTCGGTCAGGATCTGGAATGACACCGCCTCGTTCGGCTTGAACTGCGGGCCGCCGTTCAGCCCCGAGAATTTCTGCCCGGCCAGGGTGAACTCGACCAGTAGCGCGGCACCTTCCTTGGTGCTGGGATTGTCCGACGGTGCGCGGACGACGCGGTCGATCCGGCTGTCGGGCAGCAGCGAGGTGTAGAAGGCGGCCGCCTCCTCGGCCACCATGTCGAACCACAGCATGGGAATGATCTTCCGGGTCATATCGCTCTCCACGGTCGCGGCGGCGTCAGGCGTCGCCTTCCTGCTTCATGCCTTTCAGCAACGCATAGATCGCCATGGCATGGCCATGGCCGAGGGCGAACTCCGCCTTCAGCGCGTCGGTGACGGTGCCCGCTTTCACTTCGGGGCGCAGCCGTCCGTCGGCCAGCCAGTCGCGTGCCGCCGCCCAGTCGCGGAAATCCGCCGGGCCCTTGCCGGTCTTCGCCTCGATATTGGTCAGATAGGCCTGGAAGGACATGGTCTCGGCTCCCGCGTCACGCGTGTTCGGACTGGTTGCCGAACGCGGCCATCGCCGCATCCATGTCCATGTACATCGGCTCGAACACATGGCCGTCGGGATCCTCGAACGCGCGGCTGTACATGAAGCCCATGTCCTGCGCCGCGCGGATGTCGCCCCGGCCGCCCGACGCAGCGGCGGCATCGACGATCGCGTCGACCGCGTCGCGGCTGTCGAGCGACAGCGCCAGCAGCACTTCGGTGGCGGCATGCGCATCGGCGACGGGCTTGGGCGTGAAGGTGGCGAAGAAATCCCGGTGCAGGATCATCAGCGTGATCGCATCGGACCACACCATTGCCGAGGCATGCTCGTTGCTGAACCGCAGGTCCTTGGTGAACCCGAGCGCTTCGTAGAAGGCAGTCGATTTTACGACGTCGGCCGTGGGCAGGTTGACGAAAATCATCTTCGGCATCTGGCATCTCCTTCGATCGTCGCGTGGCCGGGTTGGTCCCGAATCGCCGTATTTGACTTTGATGCCCTTGCGAGTTACAAAAAACAACCATGAAGTTAAAAAAAGTGACCAAAGAGGAAAAGGCGGGTCGCGGCCGCTGGTATGACGATGCGTGCGGCACCGCGCTGGCGATGGAGCTTGTCGGCGAACGCTGGTCGATGCTGATCGTGCGCGAACTGATGTTCGGCGGCCGGCGCTTCAGCGAGTTGAAGACGGCGCTGACCGGCATCAGCGCGAACATCCTGACGCAGCGGCTGGAAGGGCTGGAGGCGTCGGGCGTTCTGGTCCGGCGCAAGCTGCCGCCGCCGGCATCGGTGCAGATCTACGAACTGACCGAGTGGGGCTATGAAAGCGAAGAGCCGATCAAGGCGCTGGGCCGCTGGGCGGTGCGATCGCCGCTGCACGATCCCACGCTGCCGTTGTCGGCGGCGTCGATCATGATGTCGTTCCGCACGATGCTCTCGGCCGAGCGCGCGGCGGGCCTCGACGCCACGATCGGCTTTCGTATGGGCGCCGAGCAGTTCCTGGCACATGTCGCGGATGGCGAAATCCCGATCCGCCGCGCCGATCCCGATGGCGCCGGGATCGTGTTCGAAACCGATCCGATGACGCTCGCCTCGATCGTCTATGGCGGCCGGCCGCTGGCGGACGCGGAGGCGGCGGGCGCGCTGCGGCTGATCGGCGACCGTGCGCTCGCCGAACGCTTCGTCACGCTGTTCGTGCTGCCGGAGAAGTTCGCGGCCTGACGCGCCTTTGGCGTTGCGATGCGATGGCCAAGCCTCTACCCCGCACTCCGAGTCCGCCGGTCCGCGCGGACGGGAATTGAGAAGACCATGGCCGATATCCCCAACACCCAGCCCGACAGCCGCGACACCACCATCCTGTCGGCACCCGACAAGAGCGTCAGCGTGCGCGACCTGTTCGGCATCGACATCGACATGGAAGTGCCCGCGTTCAGCGAGGCCGACGAGCGGGTGCCCGATCTCGACCCCGCCTATGTGTTCGATGGCGACACCACGCTCGCGATCCTGGCGGGCTTCGCGCACAACCGTCGCGTGATGATCCAGGGCTATCACGGCACCGGCAAGTCGTCGCACATCGAACAGGTGGCGGCGCGCCTCAACTGGCCGTGCATCCGCATCAACCTCGACGCGCATATCAGCCGCATCGACCTGATCGGTCGCGACGCGATCGTCCTGAAGGACGGGATGCAGGTCACCGAATTCCGCGAAGGGCTGCTGCCCTGGGCGCTGCAGACGCCGACGGCCCTGGTGTTCGACGAATATGACGCCGGCCGCCCCGACGTGATGTTCGTGATCCAGCGCGTGCTGGAGACCGAGGGCAAGCTGACGCTGCTCGACCAGAACCGCGTGATCCGCCCCAATCCCTGGTTCCGCCTGTTCGCCACCGCCAACACCGTCGGCCTGGGCGACACCAGCGGCCTGTATCACGGTACCCAGCAGATCAACCAGGGCCAGATGGACCGCTGGAACGTGGTCGTGACGCTGAACTATCTGCCCGCCGCGGTCGAGGCGCAGATCGTGCTCGCCAAGTCGGGCGAATATGACAAGCCCGACGGCAAGGCGACGGTCGAGAACATGGTCCGCGTGGCCGAACTGACCCGCCGCGGCTTCATCAACGGCGACATCTCGACCGTGATGAGCCCGCGCACCGTGATCACCTGGGCGCAGAATGCGCTGATCTTCAAGGATGTCGGCTTCGCCTTCCGCCTGTCGTTCCTGAACAAGTGCGACGAGGCGGAGCGCGCGCAGGTGGCGGAATACTACCAGCGCGTGTTCGGCACCGACCTGCCCGAGAGCGTCGTCAAGAAGGCATAGGCGCCGGGCAGACCGGATAGGGCTTGCATCCGGCGGGCCCTCTCCCCCATCTGCGCGGCATGGCTGCCGACTCTCCGCTCGAACAACTGCGCTCCGTGCTGGGCGGGACCGCCCGCGCCCTGTCCGACAATGCCGAGGTCGAACTCGCCTTCACCGCGGATACGCCGCTGCAATCGGGCAAGAGCATCAAGGTGCCGATGCCGTCGCGTGCGCTGCCGGCCGATCAGGTGGCTGAGGCGCGCGGTTTCGCGGACAGCTTCGCGCTGCGCATGCGGCTGCACGACACCGGGCTCCACAATCGCGGCGCGCCGAAGGAGCCGGTGGCGCGCGCAGTGTTCGACGCGGTCGAGACGGCCCGGGTCGAGGCGCTGGGATCGAAGGGGTACGCCGGGATCGCCGCCAATCTCGACCATGCGCTGGACCTGCGGCTGCGCTCCGACCCGATCACCCGCGCGCGCAACCGCGACGAGGTGCCGCTGTCGACCGCGATCCAGCTGCTGGTGCGCGAACGGCTGACCGGTCAGGAGGCGCCGTCCAGCGCCGCGCTGGGTCTGGCGATGGTGCGCGACTGGATCGAGGAGCGGGCGGGCAAGGACCTCGACGCGCTTCAGCTCGCGATCGACGACCAGCAGGCATTCGCTTCGCTGGCCAGCCGCATGCTGCAGGACCTGGAGCTGACCGAGGGCGAGATGCTGCCCGACGACAGCGACGAGGGCGGCGGCGAGGACGAGGGCAACGACGAGCAGGACGACAGCGGCGACGAGCAGGGCGAGGCCGAGGCGCAGCAGGGCGAAGGCGATGTCGAGGCGCGCGGCGAGCAGCGTGACGGCGAGGAATCGGACCAGCAGGGCGAGGACGAACAGTCCGACGGCATGGACGATGGCGAGGGCGAGGAAGGCGACGAGGGCGAGGACGGCGTCGTCCCCAACCGCCCGAACCGCCCCTGGTCCGATCTGCCGCCGCAGTTCGAGTACAAGCCCTATACCCGCCAGTTCGACGAGGAAGTGGCGGCGACCGAATTGTGCGACGCGGAGGAGCTGGACCGGCTGCGCTCCTATCTCGACCAGCAGCTGGTCCATCTCCAGGGCGTCGTGACGAAGCTTGCCAACCGGCTGCAGCGCCGGTTGATGGCGCAGCAGAACCGCAGCTGGGACTTCGACCAGGACGAGGGCATTCTCGACGCCGCCCGGCTGGCGCGCGTCGTCGTCAACCCGATGCTGTCGCTCAGCTACAAGGTCGAGCGCGATACCGAGTTCAAGGACACGGTCGTCACGATCCTGATCGACAATTCGGGATCGATGCGCGGACGTCCGATCTCGATCGCGGCGATCAGCGCCGACATCCTCGCCCGCACGCTCGAGCGGGTCGGCGTGAAGACCGAGATCCTCGGCTTCACCACCCGCGCATGGAAGGGCGGGCAGGCGCGCGAGAAATGGCTGGCCGATGGCCGCCCGGCGCAACCGGGCCGGCTGAACGACATCCGCCACATCATCTACAAGCAGGCCGACGAGCCGTGGCGCCGCGCCAAGAAGGCGCTGGGGCTGATGATGCGCGAGGGCCTGCTGAAGGAGAATATCGACGGCGAGGCGCTGTTGTGGGCGCACAGCCGGATCATCGCCCGTCCCGAGGATCGCAAGATCCTGATGGTGATCTCGGACGGTGCGCCGGTCGACGATTCCACCCTGTCGGTGAATTCGGGCTCCTATCTCGAACGGCATCTGCGCCAGGTCATCACCTGGATCGAGGGACGCTCGCCGGTCGAGCTCGTCGCGATCGGCATCGGCCATGACGTGACGCGCTATTACCAGAAGGCGGTCACGATCATGGACGCCGAGCAGCTTGCCGGCACGATGATGGAACAGCTGGCCGCACTGTTCGACAGCAATGATTGATCCGCCGCCGGGCGGTTTCCACGGCCCGGTGAAGCGATCGGTGACGATCGCGGGGCACCAGACTTCGATCAGCCTCGAGCCGCAATTCTGGCAGGCACTGGAGGCGGCGGCGGATGCGCGGCGCCTGCCGCTCAGCGCGCTGGTCGCCGCGATCGACCATGCCCGGATCGGCGCCGAGGATCCGCCGAACCTGGCGAGCGCGATCCGGTCTTGGCTGCTCGCCGAGGTTGCGTCCGCGCCCGGTTGATCTCGACCATCGACTGGAACTGGATCAGCGCGCATCCTTCCCCTGATACAATGATGCGAGCCAGTCGCATTAGCGTTGACACTGAGAACGACTCTCAATAGCTGCACCCGCAACGAAATCGGAAAACCCGACTCGAAAGGGGTGCTATCTTGATCAAGTCCAGTCCCGCCGCGCGTCAGGGCGCGTCGTTCCTCGCGCTCGCCTGTGTCGGCTTCATCGCCACTGCGCCGGCTATGGCGCAGCCGGTCGAGGACCCGGCGGTCGCGACCAGCGATGACGACCAGGACGCCAGCCGCCAGGACCGCGACCAGATCATCGTCAGCGGCCATGTCTATGAAAAGCGCCAGGCCAGCCCCAAGGCAACGCGCAGCGTGCGCGACACGCCGCAGACGGTGACGGTCATCTCGGGCGAGGCGATCGAGCAGCAGAATCTGCTGACGCTGCGCGACATGCTGTCGACCGTCCCCGGCATCACCTTCGGCGCGGCCGAGGGCGGCAGCCCGCCGGCGGACTCGATCAACCTGCGCGGCTATTCGGCGGGCAGCGACATCACCCAGGACGGCGTGCGCGACAGCGCGGCCTATAACCGGTCGGACTCGTTCAACCTCGAACAGCTCGAGATCGTCAACGGCGCCAATTCGGTCAGCAACGGATCGGGTTCGGTCGGCGGCACGATCAACATCGTGACGAAGCGTCCCCAGGCCGAGACCCGCGTGCTGGTCAGCGGAGGCATCGGCACCGACGACTATTATCGCGGCACTGTCGATGCGAACGTCCGCGTCAGCGACCTGATCGCGGTGCGTCTGAACGCCATGGTTCACCGGAACGACGTGCCCGGCCGCGATGTCGAGAATTACAAGCGCTGGGGCGTCGCGCCCGCGGTGACGATCGGCATCGACAGCCCGACGCGGCTGACCTTCCAGTATATTCACCAGGAAGACGACAATATCCCGCAATATGGCGTGCCCTATTACCTGAATGCGGTGAACGCGGGCGCGCTGCCGGGCGTCGATCGCAGCGACTATTTCGGCTATCGCAACGTCGATACGCAGGAGATCACCGTCGACCAGGCGACGGTCACCTTCGAGCACGAGATCAGCGACACCGTCTCGATCCGGAACTTGGCGCGCTGGCAGAATGTCGAGCAGCTGACGATCGTCGGTCCGCCCCAGGGCACCTACTGCCTGGCCAATGGCAAGACCCCGACGGGCGCTGCGTGCACCGCGACCTACAACGGCGCAAGCGTCACCCTTCCCACGGGCTACTACCTGATCGGCGGCCCGCGCGGGAACGTGCGGGATTCGCAGAACGAGCTGATGTACGACCAGCTCGATCTCCGTGCGGTCTTCGACACCGGAGGAATCGAACATACGCTGGTCGTCGGCGGATCGGCGATGTGGGAGAAGTACCAGCTCTCGACCGGCAACATCTTCCGCAACGCGAATCGCACCGCCGCGTACACCTCGTTCCCGCTGGTCAACATCGCCAACCCGAACGAGGTCGTGACCGGTCCTGCCGGCTTCACCTATGGCAGCAACGTCTATACCGGCCCGCTCAACTATGTCGAAAGCGGCCGTCAGCGCGGCGAAGTCACCAACTATGCGCTGTACCTGTTCGACGCGATGAAGCTCGGCAAGTTCGAGCTGAACGGCGGCATTCGCTGGGAATCGAACAGCGGCAACTACCGCACCGACGCTTCGACGCCGGCAGCGACCGCAACCGTGCCGCAGGGGCCGGTCACGACCGGACCGACGCTGTACAACAAGGCTGAGCTGTTCTCGTATCGCATCGGCCTGGTCTACAAGCCGGTCGAGGCCGTGACGCTCTACGCCGCATTCGGCAATTCGAAGACGCCGTCGATCAGCGCCGTCAACGGCGCCTGCGTCGCCGCGACCTGCAACGTGCAGCCGGAAAGCGCCAAGAATTACGAGATCGGTGCGAAGGCCGAAGTGGCCGGCGGCCGCCTGCTGCTGACCGCAGCCGCGTTCCGCAACGAACGCGACAGCTATCGGCTGCCGTCGAACGACCCGACGATCCCCGATCAAGTGCTGGACGGCCATTCGCGCGTCGACGGCATCGCCTTGAGTGCGATCGGGAAGATCACCCCCAACTGGTCGGTCACCGCCAATTATACCTATCTGGAGCCCAAGCTGCTTCAGTCGGTCTCGGACAGCTGCCTCGCAAATCCCGGCCCGATCACGACCGGCCAGCCGCCGGTGGTCAGCAATCCGTGCGGCAACAACAGTCTGGTCCGCGATCCGGCGGCCGACGCCGAACTGCAGAACACGCCGAAGCATTCGGGCAGCCTGTTCACGACGTACGCCTTCCCGTTCGGCCTCACGATCGGCTACAGCGTGACCTATCAGGGGAGCTTCGCGCTGAACCTGCCGGCGTTGGCTACGCCGCTGGCGACGACCCCGAGCAGCGCGCTGACGCCGGTGTATCGCTCGGACGACTATCTGATCCACAGCGCCTATATCGCGTACAAGGTGAACGAGAATTTCAACCTGGCGCTGAACGTCAAGAACGTCACCGACGAACTCTACTATACCCGCATCCGCAACAATGGCTGGGCGACGCCCGGCGATGGTCGCGCCGCGGTGCTGACGCTCAACTACGGCTTCTGATGCCTGGCGAGATTTGATCCCGCACAAGACCTGCGGCAGTCGGGACGGTACACCGTTCCGACTGCCGCTGCCGTTCGAAGGACCCCGAACATGATGATCGCCATTCCCGACCTGCTCGATCCCGAGGCGGTCGAGCGCGTGCGTGCGATCATCGATGCGGGCGACTGGGTCGACGGTAACGTCACATCGGGCCACCAGTCGGCGCTGGCCAAGCAGAACGAGCAGCTTCCCGAAGCCAGCGCGGCCGCGCGCGAGGCAGGCGGCATCGTTATGCAGGCGCTGGGCGCCTCGCCTCTTTTTTTCGCCGCGGCGTTGCCGCTCAAGGTCTTTCCGCCGCTGTTCAACCGCTATGGCGAGGGGCAGACCTTCGGCACGCATGTCGACAATGCGATCCGCATCCAGCGCGGCACCGAGTTCCGCATCCGCAGCGACCTGTCGATGACCGTCTTCCTGGCGGATCCATCGGCCTATGACGGCGGCGAGCTGATCGTCGAGGATCATTTCGGCGTGCAGCGGGTGAAGCTGCCGGCCGGCCATGCCGTGCTCTACCCCTCGTCCAGCCTGCACCATGTGACGCCGGTCACGCGTGGCACCCGTGTCGCAAGCTTCTTCTGGCTGCAATCCATGGTCCGCGACGACGGCGCCCGCCGGATCCTGTTCGACCTCGACCAGTCGGTCCAGCGCCTGACCGCCCAGCTTGGCGGGGACGACCGCAGCGTGATCGAGCTGACCGGGGTGTATCACAATCTGCTGCGCCGCTGGGCGGACGCGTAGCGGGGTGGGGATCGCTGACCTGACCCCGCAAAGCCGCATCGTTCCCGGGATGGAGGATGGATGGGCTCCGGCACTTCGGCCGGGGCGACGGAGTGTTAGTCGCTCAGCATCGCTTCGAGCGCGGAGGACATCGCCTCGCGCAACACGCCGCCGTCGCGCCACACCCTGTGCATCGCCAGCGTCTCGCGTTCCGCCACTGCAGATGCGTCAGGTCCCAGCACGGTCAGCGCCGTAGCCCAGGCATCGGCCAGCATGCAGTTCGGATGGATCACGCTCAGTTGTACCACGCCATTGGCGATCGGCCCGCCGGTGCGCGGGTCGAGCGTGTGCGAATAGCGGCGGCCGCCGACGACGAAGTTGCGCTGGTCCGCGCCCGAGGTGGCGACCGACAGCCCGTGCAGGGCGATACGGACCGGAGCGATGCCGGGCAGGGGGGCGAGGTCGACCCACCAGGGCTGGCCATCCGGCTTGACGCCTTCGCCGAGCAGTTCGCCGCCGATCTCGATCAGAAAGTCGCGATGGCCGGTGTCCCGCAGCGATCCGGCGACGGCGTCCACCGCATGGCCCTTGGCGATGCCCGAGAAATCGAGTGCGGCCGGGTCGGTGCGGCGCGCCCGGCACCGGGCGCTGTCATGCTCGATCCGACCGCCCTGCACCGCGCGGATCTCGGCCAGCGACGGGGCAGTGCCGCGCGGTCCCGGCGGACCGAAGCCCCAGAGGTCGACCAGACGTCCCATCGCAGGATCGAACGCGCCGTCGCTGGCGCGCGCGACCCGGAGCGCCGCCGCCAGGACATCGGACAGTTCGGAGGGCAGCGGATGCCAGACGTCCGCGGCCGCCTGGTTGAACCGGCAGAGATCGGACCCGGCGGACCAGTGGCTCATCTGCCCGACCACGCGGTCCAGGGCCGTCTCGATCGTCGTCATCGCCTCCGGCGCGGGATCGACGAGGCGTACCGACCAGCTGGTGCCCATCGTCTCGCCGCTCAGGCGGGACACGCCGGAACCGCTGCGCCGGCGGTGAAACGCCGCCGGCGACAGGTTCGGAGGCAGGACGATGCGCGCCGCGCTCAGGGGGCAAGCACCTCGAGCGTGGTCATGTAGTTGACGCGCCGCGCCGGGGGACTGGCAGGCGCCGTGCCCGCCGCAGGCGCCGCCGCGCCCGGACCCCCTGCGCCGGGGCCGCCCGGACCGCCTTCGCCGCGCGCGCCGGCCGGGCTGACGCTCATCCAGTACATGCCGGCCTCCGGCCAGGTCACGGTCACCTTGCCCTGGGCATCGGTCTTCGCGTCGATCTGCTTCAGCGCGTCGCGGTAGCGGA
Source organism: Sphingomonas rustica (assembly GCF_039652585.1). Classification (NCBI taxonomy): domain Bacteria; kingdom Pseudomonadati; phylum Pseudomonadota; class Alphaproteobacteria; order Sphingomonadales; family Sphingomonadaceae; genus Sphingomonas; species Sphingomonas rustica. Next base: position 104,785 of record NZ_JBDIZK010000014.1, read on the forward strand.
TGCCGCCGGGGATCACGGTGACGGTCAGGCCGGCCGCCGGCTTGCCATCGAGCAGGAACTGGAAGGTCGCCGCCTCGCCCGCGATCAGGTCGTTGGGATGGGTGACGGGGACCAGTTCGATCCCCTTTCCGGTCGGCTTGAAGATGGTCGTCGTCGGCGCGCCCTGGGTGATGAAGATCTCGTTGCGGCCAAGGCTTTCCGAGGTGCGGACATTGGTCGCGCCTGCCGGGATCGCCTGGGCCAAGGTCGCCGTCGTGGTGCCGCGCGGCAGCTGCTTGGTCTCGCCGTTCAGCTGGTAGCTGCCGAACACGCCATCGTTGATGATCGCGACGCGGTAGGTGCCCTGTTGCGTGAGATGCAGGTCGAAGGTCGCGCGGAACCGGCCGACCGCGTGGTTCTCGACCTTGCCGGCGCTGCCGTCGGGCTGGGTGACCGTCGGGATCGCCGACAGCGGGCGATGGTCGAAGAAGAACAGGTCGTTCGATGCGGCGGCATCAACCGTGACCCAGTTGTCCTGGCCCGAGACGACGGTCGACGAGGGGAGCATCCAGGCGCGGTGGGCGACGGCGGGGACGGCCAGCGTCGCGACGGCGGCGATGGCGATCAGCGAGGTGCGCAGCTTCATCATGATGGTCGGACCTTTCAGCGCTTGAGCGTGAGCGAGACGGCGCCGAGCTCGGACGCGCCGGCAGCCTTGGCGGATACGGCGGTGCTGCCGTTCCAGGTGAAGGGGAGGCGCAGGATCTCGCGCCCGCCCACTTCGCGTGCCGCCTCGATCGACAGCGTGTACTTGCCCGGGCTGAGCGTCGGCATCCCGCCGCGACCGCCGACCAGGGTCAGCTTGTGCGAGCCGGGTGCACGGGTCGCGCTGCTGACGCCGTCGGCCGGGAACGACATCGTCCGGCCCGAGGCACGCCACCACATGCGGATGTCGCGAAGCCATTTCGTGCCTTCGCCATTCTTCATGTCGAAATCATACCAGACGACGACCGTCCTGGTCGGGCCGCCCTCCTTCTCGAGCCAGATGGCGACATAGGGCCGGTGATATTCGGCAACGCTGAGCCGCGGAATCGCGACGTTCAGGTCCAGCGTCTGCGCCGCGGCGCTTCCCGGCAGCAATGCGCCGGCGCCAAGCGCGACGGCGGTCATTCCGGTCAGGCGATACTCCATCATCGGTCCCCCATTAGATGTCAGTGAATCAGGAAAATGGCGATGAGCGCCGGGATCACGAGCCCGGCGCCGACCAGCGGCCAGGTGCTCTTGCGGTGCTTCGAATGCATCCACAGCAGCACCAGCCCGGTCAGCGTGAAGACCATGCAGGCCAGCACGAAGATGTCGATGAACCACTTCCACGCGGTGCCCGAGTTGCGGCCCTTGTGCAGGTCGTTGAGATACGCGATCCAGCCGCGGCTGGTCGTCTCGGTCGTCACCTCGCCGGTGGCGCGATCGACCGAGATCCAGCCGTCGCCGCCGGGTCGGGGCAGGGCCAGATAGATTTCGTCCCCCGACCAGTCGGCCTCGCCCGAGGCACGGCTTTTCAGATTCGACTCAAGCCAGCTGCGGACCTCGGCCGGGAACGGCTTCTTCGCATCGGGCGCATCATCGGGTGCGATCCGCGGCAACAGCGCCTTTGGCAGCTGCGCCTTGGCTTCCCGGGTGACCGGGGACCCTTCGATATCGGCGGCGTGATTGAGCGTGAAGCCGGTGATCGCGAACAACAGCAGCCCGATCAGGCTGATCGCCGAGCTGATCCAGTGCCAGGTGTGAAGCTGCTTCAGCCAGAAGGCTTTCCGGCTGCGCTTCTTCGCGGGTCGAGCCGGGGGGGCGGGAGCATGCATCGGGTGGCGGTCATCTCAAGGATCGATGACCGGCCGATAACGCGAACGATTCGCAATTGCAACGTGTCGCGCGTCGATTTCCGCTGCTGCGACGGCCCCCGAAGCATGGCTTCGGGGGCCGTGACCTCAGGATCGGCCGAGCAGTACCCGCGCCTGTCCGGCAATCTGCGCCAGCATCGCCGCGTTCGGCGTCGGGGCAAGACGCGCCCGCGCCACCAGCGCCGCGAACTGGGCGACGCGCGCCTGGTTCGCCTGCAGCCAGTCATCGACGCTCGCCTGCGGATCCTTGGCATCGACACGCGCCAGGAACTCCAGGCGAAGCTGCTGGAAGTCGCGGGCTAGCCCGGCGATCAGCAACCGTTCCCACACGTCGCCGGTGGTGATCCTAGCGGCGGTCGACTGTGCCCAGTCGAGGCCCAGTGCCTGTCCCAGCGCAGTGAAGGCGCGGGTCAGCACCGTCTCGTCGATGCCGCGGCGTTCGCCCAGGTCGGCGAGACCGACCGCGCCGTCCAGCTCGAACAGGCGGACGACCTTGGCAACCAGATCGCCCGGCGCGCCCGCAGCCTCCAACCGAGCCGAGATGCGGTTCGACTGGGCGCGGACTTCGTCGAGCAGCAGCGCCTTGGTCTGCCGGTCGAGGCTTTCGATACCGGGCTTCAGCCGGGCGATGACCTCGGCCGGGCTGGCGCCCGGGCGGCAGACGCGCAGCAGGTCGGCGATCTGTCCGCGCACCGCGACGGCCACTTCCTCGAGCAGCGCGAGGCGAGCGCCCTCGCCGACCTCGGCGGTCTCGATCGCTTCCCAGATCTGGGGGAGTCCGAGCAGCTTCTCGGCGACGACGAACATCGCGGCGATGTCGCGCATCGACGCGCCTTCTTCCTCGGCAAGTTCGAACGGGTGGAGCACGCCCAGCCGGTTGACGACACGATTGGCCAGCTTCGTCGCGATGATCTCGGCGCGCAGGCGGTGTTCGTCGATCGCTTTGGCGAAGCGCTCGCGCATTGCAGCGGGAAAGGCGTCGTGCAGATAGTGCGCCAGTTCGGCGTCGTTGCCGAGGTCGCCATGCTCGACCGCATCCTGGATGCCGAGCTTGCAGCTGGCCAGCAGCACGGCGAGCTCGGGCCGGGTCAGCCCGCGGCCTTCCTGCGCGCGGCGAAGCAGGTCGTCATTGGTGCCCAGCCCCTCGACCGTGCGGTCCAGCCGGCCTGCCGCCTCGAGGATCTCGATCACGCGGACATAGGAGGGAAGCGCGACCGCACCGTCATTCTCCATGAACGACAGCGCGAGCGTCTGGAGCCGGTTGTCCTCCAGCACCAGGTGCGACACGTCGTCGGTCATCGACGCGAGGAAGCTGTTGCGATCCTCGAAGTCCAGCCTGCCCTCGATCACCTCGCGGTTGAGCGCGATCTTGATGTTGACCTCGTTGTCCGAACAATCGACGCCCGCCGAATTGTCGATGAAGTCGGTGTTGATCCGCCCGCCGCGCGACGCGAAGGCGATGCGCGCCGCCTGGGTCACGCCCAGATTGGCGCCTTCGCCGATGACGCGCGCGCGCATCTCCTCGGCATTGACGCGCAGCCGGTCGTTCGAGGGATCGCGCGCGTCGAGATGGCTCTCGGCCGCAGCCTTCACATAGGTGCCGATGCCGCCGAACCACATCAGGTCGACCGGCGCCTTCAGGATCAGGTTGATCAGCCCCGCCGGATCGATCGAATCGATCGTGACGCCCAGCATCTCGCGGACCCGGGGCGACAGCGGGATCGACTTCTCGGTCCGGGCATAGACGCCGCCGCCTTCCGAGATCAGCGACGGATTATAGTCCGCCCAGCTCGACCGCGGCAGCGCGAACATGCGGGCGCGCTCGGTCCAGCTCGTTTCCGGATTGGGGTCGGGATCGAGGAAGATGTGGCGATGGTCATAGGCGGCGACCAGCTTGATCGCCTTCGACAACAGCATGCCGTTGCCGAACACGTCGCCCGACATGTCGCCGCAGCCGGCGACGCGCACCGGCTCCGACTGGACGTCGATGCCCATCTCGAGGAAGTGGCGCTGGACCGAGACCCAGCCGCCCTTGGCGGTGATGCCCATCGCCTTGTGATCATAGCCGTGGCTGCCGCCCGAGGCGAAGGCGTCGCCCAGCCAGAAGCCCCTGTCGACCGCGATCGCATTCGCCACGTCGGAGAAGGTCGCGGTGCCCTTGTCGGCGGCGACGACGAAATATGGGTCGTTGCCGTCCAGCACGGTCACGCCCTCGGGATGGACCACGTCGCCCTGCACGATGTTGTCGGTGATCGACAACAGGGTGCGGATGAAGATCCGGTAGCTCTCGGTGCCCTCCGCGAACCAGGCGTCGCGGTCGAGCGCGGGCGAGGGGAGCTGCTTCGGATAGAAGCCGCCCTTGGCGCCGGTGGGTACGATCACCGCGTTCTTGACGCGCTGCGCCTTCATCAGGTCGAGGATCTCGCTGCGAAAATCGTCGCGGCGATCGGACCAGCGCAGGCCGCCGCGCGCGACCGGGCCGGCGCGCAGATGGATGCCCTCGACGCGCGGGCTGTACACCCAGATCTCGCGCCAGGGCAGCGGACGCGGCAGGCCCGGGACCTGCGCGCTGTCCAGCTTGAACGCGAGCGCTTCCTTCGCGGCCGGAGCATAGGCGTTGGTCCGCAGCGTCGCCAGGACCACGCCGCGCAGCGCGCGCAGGATGCGGTCGTCGTCGATCGCGGACACGTTGGCCAGGCCCGCCTCGATCGCCGCATCGGCAGCGTCGATCGCGGCATCGGCCTTGCCGGCGCGCGCCGGATTATGCGCCGCGTCGAACCGCTCGATCAGCGCCGCCGCGACGGCGGGCGCGCGGCGGAGCGCATCGACCACGGTCACCATGCCGTAGGCGAGGCCGGTCTGGCGCAGATAGCGGAACCAGGCGCGCAGCAGGACGACCGAGCCGGGATTCATGCCCGTTTCGACGATCAGGCGGTTGAAGGCGTCATTTTCCGCCGTGCCTTCGAGCACCGCGGCGATCGCGTTCTGGACCAGGGCGGGATCGCGCGTCAGCGCCGGCGCGGGGCCGGCAAGCGCGACCTCGAAGTCATGGATGAAGATGCCATGGTCGCCGCTCAGTTCGGTCGGGATCTCCTCGATCACGCGGAAGCCGAAATTCTCGAACACCGGCACCGCGTCGGACAGCGCCAGTGCGCCGCCCTGGGCATAGAGCTTGATGCGGAAGCCGTTCGCCTCGCCTTCGGCCGGGGAGATCCGGACCGAGCGATCGGTGTTCGACTTCAGGCCGGCGATGCGAGCGATGTCGCGGGCCGCTTCCTCGGCCGAGCTGGTCGCGCGATAGGCGGCGGGGAAGGCGGCGGCATAGCGGATCGCCAGGCGGGTCGACCCGCCATCGCCCTGTTCGTGCAGCGCGGCCTCGACCGCGGGCACCCAGCCGCGCACCATCTTCTTCAGCCGCTGGTCGAGCGCATGCGCGTCGGGCAGCTGGCCACCGCCGCGCAGGTCGAGCGTGTAGCGCAGCAACGCGACCACGCCGTCCTCGAGCGCGATCGTCCAGTTGATCACGCGGGCATTGGCAGCCTCGCTCAGCATCTCGCCGATCGCGGTGCGTCGGCCGGTCGACACCTCGTCGCGTGGCAGCCAGACGAAGGCGAACAGATGGCGCTTCAGCGGGCTGGCGACCAGCGCCAGCTTGGCGCGGGGCCGATCGGCGATCGACATCGCGGTCAGCACCAGCTGTTCCAGCGCCGCAGGCTCGAACGCGGTGGTCAGGTCGTGCGGCAGCGCGGTCAGCGCATGCGCCATCGCCTTGCCGGTATGGCCCTTCGGATTGAAGCCGAACTTGGCCTCCAGACCCTTCAGCCGGGCGCGCAGCAGCGGCACTTCCTCGGGCAGCGAGAACAAGGCGGCGCTGGTCCACAGGCCGGCATGGATCGACAGGCCGGTGACTTCGGCACCGGTCAGGATCGGCAGCACGATGATGTCGAGCGGCGCGCGGCGGTGCACGGTCGAGATGCAGTTGGACTTCAGCAGCAGCGGCGCCTCGCCGCCCCTGGCGAAATAGTCGACCGCGGCCTTGCGCGACGCGTCGGCCAGGATCGGCGCGCTCTGCGAATAGCGGATGATGCCCAGTTGGTCGGTGCTGGTCCCGTCGGTGCGCCATTTCTCGTGCGCCAGCAGCGTCATCGCGCCGCCCTGGAACCAGCGCAGCAGCGCCTCGCCCTCGGGGGTGGGAAGGTGGGCGGCGTCGGCGCCGATCGCCGCCTGGAGCCCGCGCCAGTCCTCGACCGCGGCGCGAACCTGTTCCAGCGTCCGCTCGATCTCGGTCGCCGCGGCACGGCGGGTCCTGGCGTCGGCGCGCTCCATCTCGATGAACACCATCGATTCGGGGCGGGCGCCGTCGGCGTCGGGGCCGATATCGGTCAGCTGGCCCGCCGCGTTGCGGGTCACCTTCAGCACGGGGTGCAGGATGCGGTGGATCGCGATGTCGTGCGCGGCCAGCGCGCCGGAGATCGAATCGACCAGGAAGGGCATGTCGTCGTTGATGACCGCCAGCCGCATGCGGCGGCTCTCGTCCTCATAGCTTTCGAGGACGATCTTGGCGGTGCCGGGCGGACGCTCGGCTGCGGCTTCGGCGACGAACAGCGCGGCGCCTTTCCGCTCTTCCTCTCCAAATCCCTCGAGTTCGCCGGGGAGTGCTCCATCGAGCAGCCGGGCTTCGAACGCTTGCTTGAGCGCGCTTATATTCTTCGGCATGCGCGATCCTATGCGCCTGCCCCTTGCCCTTCTCAAGTCCGACAGCGCTGGCTGTTCACAATCGCAATTAACGTGCGCGCGGTTTCCATCCGGGCTAATTAAAGGTCGTTACGCGGCGACCTTTCGCACGGCCCGTTCGACCAGCGCCGGGTCGCCGTCCACCGACGCGACGATGTCGAGTCCCGCGCGTCCGCGCCGGGCCAGCAACAGGGTGAACTCGCCCTCGCCGTCATCGATCGCCACATGCGCCAGCGGCGCACGGCGGCGCAGCATCTCGGCTGCCCGGGCATAGAGATCGACCGGCGTGTCATCGGCCCGGCGCGGCGCATGCCCGGCGCGAGTGCCGCCCCCGACCCCGCCATCGACGCCGTCCAGAAAGGTTTCCAACGCGCCGACCGGGACTGCGCTCCGTCGGGCGCGGGTCAGCAAGGCGGCGAATTCGGCGATCCGGTCCTTGTCGTAACCGGGGCCGAAGACCAGCGCGACGCACGGTGCCATCGGCGCGCATTCCTGCTCCGCCAGGCCTGCCTGGTCGAGCAGGCGGGCAAGGCCGGCCTCGTCTTCCTGGGCAGCCACCGCGAAGTCATAGGCGCGCGACAAGGCGCGATGGAGTGCCGAACGGCTGCGGGTGTCGGACGCTCGCGCCGCGGCCGCGGTCTCGCGCGCCAGCGTAAGCCGGTCGACCAGGGTCGATGCCGCGCCGGGGATCGTCGCGGCTTCGGCGCCGATGTCCGTCGCGTCGATATCCGCATGGTCGATATCCGGGGCGCCGGTGGTCGCGGCGAAGTCGGCGCCGGGCCCGTCGGCCCAGGCCGCGGCACAGGGCGGCGGCGTGGGCGCCGCGCGGCATGATTCGGCGACCTCGGTCTCCAGCCTGGCCTGGGTCTCGGAGTCGACCATCTCCTTCCAGTTGATCACGCCGTAGATGAAGTCGATCGCGTCGCCGGTCGACGAGAAGGGCATCAGGATGCCGCGATACAGCGTATTCAGACCGCGCAGGCCGACGAACTCGGCCTCGAACCCGATCGGTGCGCGGTTGGCGATGATCTGGAGATAATGATCGGTCAGCCGCGACAGCAGCGATCGGCTGGGCACCTGGGCGACATGGGTGATGCTCGCGTCCAGGCCGGTCTCGTCGCGAAGGGCGCGGCCCAGGAAGCGGATCTGCGGATCATCCTCGCCGCACGAGAAATCGAGCAGCACCGAATGCGGGCCGAAGCCGGCGATCGCCTGGGGATCGAGGTCCTGGATCGATGGCTGCGGCCGCCCGTTCAGCAGCGAGACCCAGTAGTTATAGGCGCGGACATGCATGCGCCGCTCGTCGCCGCCGACCTCGACCGCATGCGTCTCGACCGAGTCGATGCCCGGATCGTTCGCCGAGTCCAGCCGATCGGTTCCGCGAGACATGTCCATTGCGCCTGCTCCACTCGGGCCGCGGCCCGTTCCAGTGGCGGCCTTGTGCGCCGGATGAGGTAAACGCCCCGTAAACCCAGCGCCGGCCCGCCGCGCCGACGGAATCTTGTCCCGCATGCGACAAAGCTCGCGGCAATGCTTGTCAGTGGCGAAAGAGGCTGGTAAGCGCGCCGCCTCCCCGACGCGTTCGCGCCGGGCGGGCCGCTTTAGCTCAGTTGGTAGAGCATCGCATTCGTAATGCGGGGGTCACAGGTTCGAGTCCTGTAAGCGGCACCACCACTTTCAGCAGGACATATCACGGGGTTGCGGTGGAAGTGCCTTTCCGCCTGGGCTGCGGAAACGCCCCGCTCCAATACCAGCTTCACCGCTTCGAGTTTGAACTCTCGGCTGAACTTCCGTCGTTGCATCGTCACCCTCCGGGTCCAAAAACACCTTATCTTGGTGTCCACGAAACCGGGTGCAGCTCACGTCGTCCAGATCCTGTTCGAGGAGTTGCCGACGTGCTTGGGAGCGCTACTGTCGAGTGTAAGCGTCGGGCGCGTATTCAGAAGGTGATCCTCTATGGCAGCTACACGCGTAGGGCTGGGTCGCTGAGAACGACGTATTGGGCAGGAGGAGGCATGCTGCCGCAATAGGTGCTTATTGGGGAGGTTCATCGATGCGCAATAATAATCACGGAATCAATCATCTACATATGTCGGTGGTTCTCGTCGCTCTAATCATGAGCATTGCTAGTTCCGCTGCTGCGCAAACGCAGGCAGGCTCGGAACAGGCTGACACTTTCGATGAAGGCGCCTTCACGATGGTGCCGATAAGAAAGCCTTTGGAGTGGGAGCGGTTTCTGCGTCGGTGCAGGGTATCAATCGAGCTTAACCCCTTCGACTTTGCTAAAAAGGAACCGAATGCAGCAGGATATTGCAGTGGATTCATTGAATCCAAATTACTTCGTTTGAATGAATCGCGGAATATAACTCTACGACAGAGAGCTTATGCCAATCCTCATTTCGAATTTAATATAGTTGATGAAGTAATGAAAACACTTCGGTCGCCGTCATTTGCAAATAATGGGTATGATCACCGAGGTATTATTGCTAAATATAATACAGTTGAGCAATTGCTTGATTACGTTATCGACAATATTCTCTATATGAAAGATGACAAATAGTTCTTTTATGAAATGTTTTGGAAAATCGGCTGGAGGGGTTGCCGGAAGGGTGTTGGTCTGATTCATCCTCCGGATGTGGACACAGCAGAGCCGGGGGCGAATGGCCCGAATTGCCAGGAAGACGAAGCGCTACCCCAGTGACCTGACCGATGAGGAATGGGACCGTCTTGCGCCGCTGATGCCCAAGCCGGGACGCCGTGGCCGCCCTCGTGAGGTGGATTTCCGCGAAGTCATCAACGCCGTCCGCTATCTGGTTCGCTCGGGTTGTGGGTGCCGTATGCTGCCGGTCCACTTCGGCGCATGGCAGACGGTCTATGGCTGGTTCCGGGAACTGGCGCGGCGCTTCCTGTTCCAGACGATCCACGACGTCGAATTGATGCTGGACCGCGCACGGCAGGGTCGGGAAGAGAGCCCGAGCGCGGCGGTGATCGACAGCCAGTCGGTCAAGGCCCCATCGGCGGAAAAGCGCGGTTTTGACGCGGGCAAGAAGGTCGTCGGGCGCAAGCGGCACATCGCCGTCGATACCGATGGCCGGCTGCTGATGGTGAACCTGACCACGGCCGACATCTCGGATAGCGCAGGCGCCCAGGCCATTCTCGATGCCATCCGCAAGCGCTGGCCGTGGGTGAAGCACCTCTTCGCCGATGGCGCCTATGATCGCCTCAAGCTCATGGACAAGGCCAGCTATATGGACTTCGTTATCCAGGTCATCCGCCGCAGTGATCGCCAGCAGGGTCTCAAGGTCTTGCCCAGGCGCTGGGTCGTCGAGAGAAGCTTTGGCTGGATGACACGATGGCGCCGGCTCGTCCGCGACTACGAAAAGCGGATCGACGTCTCGCACGCCATGATCCTCGTCGCAATGGGCGGCAATCTCCTACGACGAAACGCTCACCCCTGATCTTCAAAACGGACTCTTAGCGCCCAATTTATCGTTAAGGTATTTGCACCCTTCGGTATATATTGGCTTATCTGACAATTATCTGGGGCGGGACATCATCTTGCAGTATACAACGTTAGCGCGAAACGATTGTAGCGTTCCTCGTATTGCTCTTGGAACGCACTCTCTATATTAGGACAACCAGTGTCGGGATACGACACCCCCCAACTTCCGCCTTTGGCAATGGCTGCGCGCGCAACTTCGGTCACAGTCCAGTCCCCATTATGCAATCCAGCATAGAGCGGCGGTCCACTTCCCAACGGAGAGCCATTGTATAGGAATACATTCTGATCACGTGCGAAACGGCGCTTCGCGAGCTGAACGTAATCGCGCTCCAGTGCTCGTTTGATCGATGAGCATTCACCGTACATTTCGTACGAGAACCGCGGTGGGACCTCCACTTCGCTTCGGCAAGCAACCAGTAAAGCTGCCAAACAACCTAGAGGTCCAACGATAAAAATAGACGAAGTCCGACTCATTTATTTAGGCCTACTGATAGTTTTGACAGACGGGACAGGACCTACTCTAACATTGAAGTCCCATGAATTCATTGTTTCGTTATAAGATTGACGATATAGGCCTGCCTCTTGGCCCATTACATAAAATTTATAGTAATTGTATGATTCGCGAGCCGGCAATCCTAATTCCCGCCTAATACCAAGTCTCGCTGATCATCAGCCATGAGCCCATTGTCGCATTCCGATGGAGATGATGCGCCATGGCTGATCGAGGAGACGGTTCCAGGCGAAGCATGAGTGGTCGAGGATGTCGTCATAGGATGTGAAGATCCTGTTCGACAGCCAGTTCTGTCGCATGAACTGCCAGATATTCTCGACCGGGTTGAGCTCGGGGCATTTCGACGGCAGGAGCAGCAAGGTGATGTTGTCGGGCACGACCAGCGCACGCGAGTCATGCCATCCGGGCTGATCGAGCAGCAATATGGCGTGTGCGCCCGGCGCGACGGCAGCGGATATCTCTGCCAGATGCAGGGTCATTCCGTGCGTATTGCACCTTGGCAGCACGAGGGCGGCACCCTTGCCCTCAGCAGGGCAGATCGCGCCATAGATATAGGCCGATGCCGTGCGCTGGTCCTTCGGCGCCGAAGGCCGGGTCCCGCGACGCGCCCAGCGGCGGGTGATCCCGTTCTTTTGGCCGATCCGTGCTTCGTCCTGCCACCACAACTCTATCGGCGTGCCGCGCGGGAGCCTCGAGCGGATCGCTGCCACTTGGGCGGGGAAGTTTTTTAACGTCGGGATGGCGTCCTCCTCCTGGGCATGGTGGCGGGCCGCGCCGACAGCGGGCCTGTCAGGATTTTCGTGTGCGGGCGGGCATAAAGGGTAAGAAGGAGATCCCCTATGTCCCGACGCAAAGAGCCTGCGATCCCGAACGAGCTTCTCGACCAGCTACTGGCGGGCGGCGCGGCGAGTGCCGCCTTTGA
>NZ_JBDIZK010000015.1:0-99542 GCF_039652585.1 Sphingomonas rustica
ATCAAACGCTTCATCGGACGCAGCGAAAACGCCGTCAAAATCCAGATCTACGCCGCCATGATCGCATTCCTGCTCCTGCGCATGCTGCGACAAACCTGCGCCATCTCACACCGCCGGGAGCCACAGGCCCTCATCACCCGCATCAGGGTCGCACTGTTCAGCAGGCTCGACCTCTCTGGACGAGCCAAACCACCACCAATCCAGCCAGCAAAACTGCCACAAAATCCCCAAATGACCCTCAACCTGTGAATCCCGGACAGTTGTGGGGCGTAGTCCCGGGGTCCACCCATCCTCCATCCCGGACGCGTGACGGTGCGGGCGGGTTGCCCGGCAGGACTCGAAGGTCAGGCGGCCCACTCCTCCCTTACCGATGCGTCCGTTTCCGCAAGCGCACGCACGTCGCGCTCCACACGCCACCGCGCCGGGTCCAGCCGGCCCAGCGCCCACACCGCCGCGCCCCGCACCTCGGGCGACGGGTCGTCGAGCAGCCCCGCCACCTGCCCCGCCAGCGCTGCGCTGCCGCTGTTGCCCGCGGCGATCAGGCAGTTGCGGACCATGCGGTCGCGGCCGATGCGCTTGATCGGGGAGCCGGAGAAGACCTGGCGGAAGTCCGCGTCGTCCAGCGCCATCAGGTCGGCCAGTTCGGGTGCGGTCAGTTCGGCGCGCGGGGCGAAGGCGCGGTTGGTGGCAGCGGCGTGGGCGAACTTGTTCCAGGGGCACACCGCCAGGCAATCGTCGCAGCCATAGATGCGGTTGCCGATCGCCTCGCGGAATTCGGGCGGGATCGGCCCCTTGTGCTCGATCGTCAGGTACGAGATGCAGCGCCGCGCATCGAGGCGATAGGGCGCAGGGAACGCATCGGTCGGGCATGCCGCCTGGCAGGCGGTGCAGCTGCCGCAGCTGTCGCGCGCGGGCAGGTCGGGCGCCAGATCGAGCGTGGTGTAGATCGCGCCGAGGAACAGCCAGCTGCCATGGTCGCGGCTGACCAGATTGGTATGCTTGCCCTGCCAGCCCAGCCCCGCCGCCTCGGCCAGCGGCTTTTCCATCACCGGCGCGGTATCGACGAACACCTTCAGGTCGACGCCGCTGCCCGCCGGCGCGCTCTGCGCCAGCCACCGGCCCAGCGCCTTCAGCGCCTTCTTGACCACGTCGTGGTAATCGCCGCCCTGGGCATAGACCGAGATGCGCCCATGTTCCCCGGCCCCGGCCAGCGCCAGCGGATCGAGGCCGGGGGCATAACTCATCCCCAGCGAGATCACGCTGCGCACCTGCGGCCACAGCCCGGCCGGGCGCTCGCGATGATGCGCGCGCTCCTCCATCCAGATCATCGATCCGTGCGCGCCCTCGTCCAGCCACTGGCGCAGCCTTTGCCCGGCCAGCGGCGCGGCATCGGCGGGCGCGATGCCGCACGCGGCGAAGCCCAGTTCGGCCGCCTTCTCGCGGATACGCAATTCGAGCGACTTGTGCTGCGCCACGCGCACCCGCTACCACGAAGCGGGGCAGAGGAGTCACGCGGTTTTGAACAGTAACCTGGCGGTCAGCGCCGACCATCTCGTCAAGAAGTTCGGCGATCGCCGCGTGGTCGACGGGGTCAGCATCGCCGTGCAGAAGGGCAGCATCTATGGCGTGCTGGGCCCCAATGGCGCGGGCAAGACCACGACGCTGCGCATGCTGCTGGGCATCATCGAGCCCGATTCGGGCGCACGCACGCTGCTGGGCAGCGACAGCCCGCGCGACGCGAGCGACCGGGTCGGCTATCTGCCCGAGGAGCGCGGCCTGTACCCGGCGATGAAGTGCCGCGACGCGATCGCCTTCATGGGCGCGCTGCGCGGCCTGCCCTGGCGCGAGGGGCGCAGGCGCGCCGACGTGCTGATGGAGGAAGCGGGGCTGGGCCACGCCAGGGACGAGAAGATCCGCAAGCTGTCCAAGGGCATGGCGCAACTGGTCCAGCTGCTGGGATCGGTGGTGCACGAACCCGAATTGCTGGTGCTGGACGAGCCCTTTTCGGGGCTGGACCCGGTCAACCAGGAGAAGCTGGAGCAGCTGATCCTGGCGCAGCGCGATCGCGGCGCGACGATCCTGTTCTCCACCCATGTCATGGCGCATGCCGAGCGGCTGTGCGAGCGGCTGTCGATCATCGCTGGCGGCACCGTGAAGTTCGAGGGGACGGTGGCGCAGGCGCGCGGGCTGCTGCCCGCCAAGGCGCTGTACACGCCGCGCAGCGACGGCGACGCGCTGCGCGCGCTGTTGCCGGCCGATGCCGAGCATGACGACGGCAGCTGGCGCTTTACCGTGCCGGACGAAGGGATGGAGAGCCTGTTGGTGACGCTGATCGGGGCCGGATACGGCATTTCGGGCCTGTCGATCGAGCGGCCGGGGCTGCACGACGCGTTTGTGAGGATCGTCGGTGCCGATGCGCTGCGCGGGGAGGATGCGGCATGAGCCCATTCGGACGCGGCCTGCGCCAGGCGCTTACCATCGCCCGGCGCGACCTCACCGCGACGGTGATGACGCCCACCTTCATCCTGTTCCTGCTCGCCCCGCTGCTGATGCTCGGCTTTGCGCTGATCGGCGGCATGGGCGCATCGACCGTCGCGGGCAGCGGCGAGAAGAACCAGCGGATCGTCATCCTCGCGCCCGCCGCGCAATCGCCGGCGATCCTGGCCGCCGACCGTCAGTTGCGCAGCGTGTTCAGCGTGCCCGGCGTGCGCCCGCCGCTGGTGATCGAGACTCCCGCAGGCGATGCGCGGGTCCAGGCCCGCGCGATGCTGGACCGCAAGGACATCGAGGCGACCGCGATCCTGTCGGGTCCGCTCGACCGACCGCACATCCTCTATGTGCCCAGCGCGCGGAGCGAGGCGAACTTCCTCGCCCAGCTGGCCGAACAGACGTTGCGGATCGAGCGATCGGGCAGCCTGACCCCGCTGAGCACCCCTGAGCTGGAATCGACCGTCCGGGCCCAGGCGAGCACCAGCGGCCAGAGCCAGGTCGCCTATTTCGCCGCGCTGGGCGTGTTCCTGCTGACCGTCATGCTGTCGGGCCAGGCGGTCGGCGCGATGGCGGAGGAGCGGTCGAACAAGGTGATCGAGGTGCTGGCCGCCGCGGTGCCGCTGGAAAGCGTGTTCTTCGGCAAGCTGCTGGGCGCGTTCGGCACCGCGCTGCTGTTCGTCGCCTTCTGGGGGACGCTGCTGACGGCGCTGCCGCGGCTGATGCCCGATACGATGGCGATCGGCCTGACCGAGCTGGGCGCGGCGGTCGGCCCGGTCTTTCCGCTGCTGTTCCTCGCCTATTTCACCACCGCCTATCTGTTGCTCAGCGCGGTGTTCCTGGGCATCGGCGCGCTGGCATCGACCCAGCGCGAGCTGCAGATGCTGTCGCTGCCGATCACGATCGTCCAGGTCGCGGTGCTGGGCTTCGCCACCTATGGCGCGGCGCATCCCGAAAGCTGGCTGGCGCTGGCGGCGGAGATTTTTCCGCTCAGCTCGCCCAGCGCGATGGCGGCGCGCGCGGCCAACGCGCCCGAGCTGTGGCCGCATCTGCTGGCGCTTGCCTGGCAGGCGCTGTGGGTCGGGATCGTGGTCGCGATCAGCGCGCGGCTGTTCCGCCGCGGGGTGCTGAAATCGGGCAACCCGAAGCGGCGCTCGGCACGGCGCAAGACGGCGGGCGAGACACCGCAGGCGGCAGAGGCGCCGGCGGCCTGAGCGGCCGGCGGATCCCTGTGGGAGGGGCAGGATGAAGGGACTGGGTTACGGATTGCTGGCGCTGGGGGCGCTCGCGCTGCTGTCGGCGGTGCTGCTGCCGGCGGAGTTCGATTATCAGGACTATGCCGATACCGGCGCGCCCCGGCGGCTGATGCTGGGCATCTTGGGCGGGGTGGTGTTCATCGGTGGAACGATCCTGGTCGCGGCGCAGTCGATCCTCGACGGGTTGCGGCGGACGCCGGTGGCCGGCCCTGCGCCGGCACCCGCGCCGCCCGCACCTGCCGCCCCGATATCCGGGAAAGCGAACGACTGGTCGAACCCCGCCGGGTCCGCCGGGATTCAGCGCGACTCCTCGGGCGGCAATGCGTTGCTGATCTCCGGCGTGGTGATCGTCGCGCTGATCGCGGTCCTTGCCGTGATCGCCCTGGCGATCCTGATCATGCGCCAGCAGCAGGAGTCGGACTCCTATGACGATGCCGAGTTCGGAGCGAACAGCGTCTTTGCCGACCCGGCGAGTTACCGGGGCAACGACACCTGGTGGACCCGGGGTGAATGGGTCGAAACGGAGCCAGAACGCTATTCGCTACCACCCTCCCGACGGGGCAAGGTCGTTCCCGGTCTCGACCGCCAGGCCGAGCCTGCGCCAGAGGCGAAAGCACCCGAGGCGGCGCGGCGCGAGGCCCCTGCCCGCCGCGCTGCGCCGACGACGCGCGAGGATCCCTTTGCCGACCCGCCCGCCGCAAGCGACGATCCCTTCGCCGACTGACCGGCCATAGCGCTATTGACAGTCGTGTCAGTTAAGGGCCTATTCCCGTCAACGACAAGGGAGAGGACCATGGCGACGCTTGCCCCGCAGCCCGAGCATGCGGTCGATCCGCTCGATATGAGCCGGCCCGAATTGTACCGCGACGACACCTGGCACGAGCCGTTCCGCGAGCTGCGCGCCAGGGCGCCGCTCTATTATACCGAGAACAGTGCCTTCGGCCCCTTCTGGTCGGTGTCGACCTACAAGCCGATCGTCCATATCGAGTCGCTGCCCGAGCTCTTTTCGTCCGAGGCGGGCGGGATCACCGTCGCCGACCTGCAGGACGGCGACATCAAGATGCCGATGTTCATCGCGATGGACCGGCCCAAGCATACCGGCCAGCGCCGCACCGTCGCCCCCGCCTTCACCCCGTCCGAAATGGTGCGGATGACCGACAATATCCGCATGCGCACCGCCGAGATTCTCGACGCGCTGCCGGTGGGCAAGCCCTTCGACTGGGTCGACGAGGTGTCGATCGAGCTGACCACCCAGATGCTGGCGATCCTGTTCGACTTTCCCTGGGAGGACCGGCGCAAGCTGACCTACTGGTCCGACTGGGCCGGCGATATCGAGATCGCCAAGGATCCGGTGCGCAAGATCGAGCGGCAGAAGATCCTGTTCGAATGCGCCGCCTATTTCGGCAATTTGTGGCAGGGCAAGATCGGCAAGGAGCCGAGCCCCGACCTGATCTCGATGATGATCCATTCGGACGCGATGTCGCACATGGACCAGATGGAATTCCTGGGGAACCTGATCCTGCTGATCGTCGGCGGCAATGACACGACGCGCAATTCGATGAGCGCCTATGCCTGGGCCCTGAACCAGTTTCCCAAGGAGCGGGCGAAGCTGGAGGCCGATCCGGGCCTGATCACCAATGCGACGCAGGAGATCATCCGCTGGCAGACGCCGCTGTCGCACATGCGCCGCACCGCCACGCAGGATACCGAGGTGGAGGGCATGCGCATCCGCGAGGGCGACAAGCTGGCGCTGTGGTACGTCTCCGCCAATCGCGACGAAAGCGTCTTCCCCGATGCCGACAGCCTGCGCATCGAGCGCGAGAATGCCCGCCGCCACCTGGCCTTCGGCCACGGCATCCACCGCTGCGTCGGCGCAAGGCTGGCCGAGCTGCAGATCGGGATCTTGATGGAGGAAATGGCCAAGCGCCGCCTGCGGGTGAACACGCTGGCGGAGCCCGAGCGGATCGCCGCGTGCTTCGTCCACGGGTACAGGAAGATGCCCGTGGAATTGAGCCGCTATTGAGGCCGGGTCACGGCTGCGGCGGTTCAGTCCCCCTTCCGCTTGCGGGAGGGGTTAGGGGAGGGCCTGTTTGCCGTCCCGGACGTTGCGGTTGAGGACATGCCCTCCCCCAGCCCCTCCCGCAGGCGGGAGGGGAGTTTGTCACAGCATCCTTCCCTCCTGCCGATTGTTGATCCGCCATCGACGATCGGGAGCAGGCGCACATGATCAGATGGCTCGTCCTCGCCGGTGCGCTGGGCCTGAGCGGGTGCCAGCCGCCCGGCTTCGACATCCGCGCGGTCGCCAGCGGCGGCAGGCTGGCGTTCGAGGCATCCGAGGACAGGATGGTCGGCGCCTTCTCGATCCGATCGCAGGCGGGCATCATCTGGTCGATCCACGCGAAGGACGGCTGCACCGAGCGGCCCTATCCGGTCCGCTACGGCCAGTTGCCTTCCGACTGCTACGTCCAGGACGTCGCCCCGGTACCGTTGCGCCCGGGCAGGCTCTACCGCGTCGAGGACGACCAGATCGGCGATGGCCGCGGCCTGTTCGTGATCGAGCGCGACCTGAGCGTCACCATATTCGATTCGGACGATCGCTGGCAGGAGTCGAACGCGTGGGATGCGCGGGTGAGCGAGGTGCCGGAGGTGGAGAATCGCAAGGCGGGCGTGGTTCGGTAAGCTCTTTCCTCCCGGAGCGCAGCTCAGGGTGAGGGGGACCGCTCGCGTAGCGAGGGGTGGAGGGGGCATGCGCGACGCTGCCTCTAATATGACGCTCGCGGGGAGAGGCCCCCTCCACCACGCCCTGCGGGCGCGGTCCCCCTCCCCCGCTTCGCGAGGGAGGAAACTCGAGGGGCGGGCGATCCAGTCCCCCCTTCCGCTTGCGGGAGGGAAGTTTATGGGGCGCCCCTCCCCCTTGGCGTACCCTTGCCGCGCCCCCACCTATCCCCTTGAAGGAGCAACCCGATGCAGTTCACGCGACGCAAGCTGCTGGCCGCCGCCGGAGGCGGGGCGGTCGTGGCGGTGGTGGGGTGTTCGCCCGGCGAGAGCCAGGCGGCGCAGAAGTTCGAGTTGACGCTGAGCGATGCCGAGTGGCGCAAGCGGCTGAGCCCGCAGGCCTATGACGTGCTGCGCAAGGGATCGACCGAATTTGCCGGGACCAGTCCGCTCAACAAGGAGCATCGCGCCGGGACCTTCGCCTGTGCCGGATGCGCGCTGCCGCTGTTTTCGTCGACGACCAAGTTCGAGAGCGGCACCGGCTGGCCGAGCTTCTATGCACCGCTGCCGCGGGCGGTGATCACCCGCACCGACCGCAGCCTGGGCATGGCGCGGACCGAGGTGCTGTGCCGGCGATGCGGCGGGCATCTGGGTCATGTGTTCGACGACGGGCCGAAGCCGACCGGCAAACGCTATTGCATGAACGGGGTGGCGATGAAGTTCACGCCAAAGGCGTGAGGCGGGTCGAGCGTGAGCGGGGCCGCATGCCGGTCCCGCGGGCGATCAACCGCCGAGGCCGGTCTTCTCGGCCAGCGCCGTCATGTCGAGCTTGAACAGCGGCGGGGCGGTGACGGGCTCGGCCGGCTCTTCGGGCGCGCCGTCCGAATAGATGAAGCCGTTGACCGGGAAGACAGTGGTGCCGAGGCCGCCATTGGGGGCGTACCACACCTTCACTTCGCTCCAGTCGCCGGCCGCCGAGACGTCGACGGCGCGGACGTTGCGCTCGATGCCGCCGCGATAGGACCAGTTGGCGTGGGTCAGCAGGACTTCGCGCTCGCTGACGATCTTCGAGACCATCGCGACATGACCATAGGGGTTACGGCCGGTGCGCTTGAACGACATGACCGATCCGACCTTGGGCTGGCCGCCGCGCTCGTAGCGGCCGGCGGCCTGGTCCCACCAGGTCCAGGCGTTGCCGCGAATGTCGATGCCGGACACCTGACGGGCGAAGGGAACGCACTGGAGAAAGCCCGAACGAGCCTGGGCCGGGGTCGCCATCGCCAGGCAAAGCGCGGCCAGCAGCGCAAAACGCGCAGTTACAGCTTGCAGAGACAATTTCGTGACCCCCCGGTCGGTTTGCGTCGGTGGATGCTGTTGACCAGAGCGGGCCGCGAACGTCCACCCATCGGCCCGTCAGACGGGATGAAACGTTGCGGTCAGCCGATGGGCGGGGGTCGGCGAACCTGACTCTCCGATGAACCGTTTCCATCCATCGACGAGCCGTGGAACCGATCGATTCGTCTCGACGACGAAACGGATTCGCGGCCGTGCGGATTCGCCAACTAGGTAACCGCCACAGGCTGACGCAGCTGTGGCGAAAGCGCATCACTGGGCGCACGATCCGTGCAGTATCCTCCGTTCGTCGCAATGCTTGTTGCAACGCACAAAGAAAGAGGTTCTGTTGATGAACGCGGGAAAACGGCAGATTAAGCGCTGCGTCAACCGAGCGAGCGCATGATCTGTCCTGGTAGTCTCTATCGGGGTGGGAGTTGCTCAAATGGCCTCTAGGATGAAACCGGCAGAAGGCGCGATGACGCTGGCCGAGATGAAGGAATTCGCCGGCTTCACGGCCGCGACCCAGCGCTATATTCGCCGCGCGCTCGACATCGGACTGGAGCGCGAGGACGCGATGCTTCGCTGGTCGCGCGACGTGGTCGAGGCCGCCAGCATCCGCGCCCAGGCCCGCATGTACGATCGCCTGGTCGAGGTGCGCGCATTGTTGCCCGGCGAGAGCAGCCTGGACGCGATCGAGCCGTTCCTGGCGCCGCTGATCACCGTCACCGCGTTCGACCTGAGCCAGGGGCGGCTGACCAACTTCTCCGCCTATCGCTTCCTCTACGAGCGCCTCGTCGGCGCCGAGGTGCGGCCATGGCTGCCCGCCGCCTTCTGCTCGGCGGCCGCCCTGCCCCATCTCCACCCCGACCTGCGCCGCAAGCTGCTCCAGTCGATCAGCGAAGCCGCGGCGACGGCCTCGGGCTGGTCGAGCCGCCAGCCGGCATTCTTCCCGCAATGGGTGGAGAAGGTCGACGGGGCGGCGCTGTCGAACTGAGGGAGTTCTTCCCGTTCCTGGCCAGGTAGGGGGAGCCCAGTTGTAGTTAGGGCGACGAATATAGTCCCCCTCCCGCTTGCGGGAGGGGTTAGGGGAGGGCCTGTTTGCCGTCCCGGACGTTGCGGTTGAGGACATGCCCTCCCCCAGCCCCTCCCGCAGGCGGGAGGGGAGCTAAGGCGCCCTCACCTGCACGCCCTCCACCCCATCGCGCCGCGATCGGCCTGGTCGAAATGGAAATGGTCGTGGTGCGCCTCGTTGTAATCAGGGGACAGCACCGTCGCGAACAGGCCGCAGGCGCCGTCGCGAACCTCGCGCAGGAACGCCTGGACCTGGGGGTCGCGGCTGTTCCAGTCGCCCTTCACCGTGATGCGGGTGGCGTCGTCCATGCGAAAGGCGGCGATGTCGATCGCGTTGGCGGTGGCGTGCTGGCTCCATACCCCCTCGCCCCGGCCGACGATGCGGCGGCAATTATAGCTGCCATAATGTTCGATCACCGCGACCTGCCGGCCGAAATGGCGGCGCGCGGCGGGCTGGACGACATTCCATTCCCACATCGCCAGCCCCGCCGCGACCGGGCAGGAGGTGCCGAGATCCTTGGGCAGATAGTCGATCGACAGCGACCCGCCGCTGACCAGTCGCAGACCGTCGGAATAGCCGCATTGCGGCTGGTCGCGGACCTCGACCGGCGCCAGCGTCTGGTACCGGATGCCGGCGCGGGTCATCAGCCGCTGGCATTCGGGGAAGTCCTCGCGCAGCGCGGCGATCTTGCGGCCGGTGAACATGCCGGGCCGCTCGCCCAGGTCGAGCGCGGTCCAGGGCAGGTCCTGAGGCCGGTCGCGCGCCAGCATGTAGAGCAGCAGCCCGGCCAGCAGCAGCACGAACAGGACGATGCCGGTCTTGATCAGCCGCCGCAGCGCGCGGGGCTTCATGCGCGAGTGGCCGTGGCGAGCGGCTCGGCGCTGACCGGATAGCCGAGATCGTCGGGGATGCAGAGCCAGCGCTCGCCCCCGCGATCCTCGATCCAGGGGGTGACGGTACGGATCTCGTGCGCCCGTGCGTCGGCGACCGCCGCATCCCACGAGCGGTACAGGGCGAGCCGTTCGAGGTTTCGGCGCGTCGGGAAGATCACATGCGCGCGGCCGACCGCGCATTCGGCGAGCACGCCCGCCGCGCTCATCCAGAAGGCGCGGCTATTCTCGTTGCCGTCGACCACCGCAGTGGCGCCTTCGGGCGCGCGAGCGAGGTAGAAGCGGGTGTCGAAGACCTTGTGATGGACCATGTTCGGCAGCCAACGCGCGAACGGCACCAGGGCTTCCGGATGCAGCGTCGCGCGGGCGGCAGCGAAGGCCTCGGCCATCGGCTCGCCCGCGTACAGCGCGCGGCGCAGTTCGGGGATGTGCGCGGCATCCAGCTCGACGCCGACCGCGACGCCGGCCTCCTCCAGCGTTTCGCGAATCCCGGCGATGCGCGCGGCAGTTTCGTCCGCGTCGCCCGGCAGCGTCGCGGCCAGCGCATGGTCGCCCGCGTCGATCCGCCCGCCGGGAAACACCAGCGCGCCGGCGGCGAACGACATCGCCTTGGCCCGCTCGACCATCAGCAGTTCGGGCGGCCCGTCCGCCACCTCGCGCATCACGACGACCGTGGCGGCGGGGTGGATCTCGGGTTCGGCCATGCCACCGGGTTAGGGAGTCGCGCGCGGGCCTGCAACCGGGGAGGCGGGTTCGGTGCGCGCGTGCTTTTCCTCCTCACCGCCCGTTCGGGCTACGCTTTGTCGAGGCCCGGCTCGCCACGGGGCGGTTCGCCTGGAGGATAGGCGTCCTTCGACAGGCTCAGTGCGAACGGTGGAGATATGCGGGCGAAATCCCCATTCACCGTTCGGGCTGAGCCTGTCGAAGCCCCTCAGTTCAGGCAGGCGATTCCATCAGGAAATAGCCCCGCGCCTTCAGCCGTACCCGGGCCACGCTGTCGCTTGACGTCAGGAACAGGGTCCCGCCGTCCTCGCCGAACGCGCAGTTGGCGACTGCCTTGCCCGTGCCGATGATGCCGAGCAGCTTGCCCTTGGGCGACAGGACATGGACGCCGCCCGGGCCGGTGGCATAGACGCGGCCTTCATTGTCGAGTTTCAGCCCGTCGCAATTGCCGGGCAGCTTCTGCGCCATCTGCGGCCGGGCGTCGTGGAATACGCGCGGCTTGCCCTTGGGCAGGCCATTGGTGCCGAGCGTGTAGGCCAGGATCTCCGGCCGGTCGGGATCGGAGATGGCAACGAACAGCGTATTGCGCGACACGGCGATGCCGTTGGGGCGCGTCAGGCTGCGGTCGATCAGGTCGACCTTGCCGTCCTTCAGCCGGAACACGCCGTTGAACGGCAGTTCCTTCAGCGGCGACTGGTCGCCCTCGGCCAGGCCATAGGGCGGGTCGGTGAAGTAGATCGCGCCGTCCGACGATCGGGCGAGATCGTTGCAGCTGTTGAAGCGCTTGCCGTCATAGCGGTCGGCCAGCACGGTGCGCGCCCGGGTCTTCAGGTCGACCGCGGCGATCAGGCGGGTGCCGCTGTCGGCCAGCAGGAGCTTGCCGTCATGGACCAGCAGGCCGTTGGCCCCGGCCTCGCGGATGCCCGCGGGGATCGGCCCGGCCAGGCCCGAGGGGTTGAGGAATTCCTTCGCCCCCTCGCCCTCTTTCCAGCGATAGACGATGTTCGAGGGAACGTCGGAGAAATAGAGGCACTTCTCCGCCACGTCCCAGGCGGGTCCCTCGGCCCATTTATAGCCGCTGGCGATGATCTCGATCGGGGCGTTGGCGTCGACCACCGCATCGAGCGCGGGGTCGAGCCGGGTGATGCCGCCCACCTCGGCGCCGGCGATTGCGGGGACGAAGGGCAAGGCGGCCATGCCGGCCAGCGCCGCGCGGCGGGTGATGCGGATTGCGGTCATGTCGGTCTTTCCCCTCACGCGAACGGCCACAGGATCAGCGCCATCGCGAACATCGTCAACCCCGCCAGCGTGGCGCAGATCGTCCAGCTGCGAAAGGTCTGCGCCTCGGTCAGGCCGAGATATTGCTTCACCAGCCAGAAGCCGGTGTCGTTGACATGGCTGGCGACCGAGGCGCCGCCGGCGATCGCGACGGTGACCAGCGCGATGCGATTGGGATTGAGCGCCGCCGCCTGGATCAGCGGCGCGGCCAGCCCGGCGGCGGTGACCATCGCGACGGTTGCCGATCCCTGCGCCACGCGGACGAAGGCGGCCAGAAGGAAGGCAAAGACCAGCACCGGCACCTGCGCGGCGGTGACGGCGGCGGTCACCTGTTCGCCCGCGCCCGATTCGATCAGCACTTCCTTGTACGCCGCGCCGGCGCCGATGATCAGCACCATCACGCCCGCCGGTTCCAGCGAGCGGGTCATGATGCTGGACAGCGTGTCGAACGAGGTGCCGGCGCGGATGCGCAGCCAGGCGATGGTGCCGAGGCAGGCGATGACGAGCGCGGTGAACGGGTGGCCGAGGAACAGGATCGCCGAACGCAGCGGCCCCGCCGCCATCCCCTGATTAGCGACGGCGGCGACGATGATGAGCGTCAGCGGCACCAGCATCGCGACCAGTGCCGGCCAGAAGCCGATCGGCTGCGTCTGCGGCGCGCCTTCGTCGAGCATCGGCGGCGTGCTCTGGTCGCCCCAGCCCGGCGCCGAATGGAACAGCCGCGCGAAGACCGGCCCGGCGACGATGGCGGCGGGAATGCCGCAGGCCAGGCCGTAGAGCGCCAGCAGGCCGTAATCGGTGCCGAGCAGTTCGGCGACCGCGACCGGCCCGGGATGCGGTGGCAGCAGCGCGTGCATCGTCATCAGGCCCGCGAGCATCGGCAGCGCAAACCAGGTCACCCGCCGCTGCGCCCGCATCGCCAGCGTCGCGACCAGCGGGGCGAGGATGATCAGCGCGACGTCGAAGAACAGCGGGATGCCGACGATCACGCCGATCGCGGTCAGCGCCCAGGGCATGCGCCGCTCGCCGAACAGGTCGAGCAGCCGGTGGGCGATCGCGCGCACGCCGCCCGACGCCTCGAGCATGCCGCCCAGCAGCGCGCCCAGGCCGATGACGACCGCGACGAAGCCCAGTGCCTCGCCGGTGCCCTTGCGGATCGCGTCGATCACCTTGATCGGATCGCCGCCGAACGCCAGCCCGGTGACGAGCGCGACGAGCAGCAGCGCGAGAAAGGGCTGCATCCTGAGCCGCAGCACCAGCAGCACGACCGCGGCGATGCTGAGCGCGACGATGGTCAGGGTCATGACCATCAGCGCACCACCACCCGGGTCTCGATCGACGCGGCGGGGATCTTGCCCTCGCCTGCCGCGGCGATGTCGTAGCTGCCGCGCAGGCGGATGTCCTCGGACGAGGCGCCGACCATCACCTCGATCCGGCCGGGCTCGACCGCCCAGCGGCCGCCCGGCTGCCAGATGGCGAGCTGTTCGGGGGTCAGGATGAAGGTGATCGTCTTCGTCGCGCCGGGCGCGATTGCGACACGCACGAAGCCGCGCAATTCCTTCACCGGGCGCGCGACCGAGGCGACGGGATCGCGGACATAGAGCTGGACCACGTCCTCGGCGGCGACCGACGAACGGTTGGTCACGGCAAGCGAGACCTCGACCGAGCTTCCCTTGCCGCTCCGGTCCAGCCCGATGCGCAGGTCCGAATAGTCGAACCGGGCATAGGACAGGCCGTGGCCGAAGGGGAACAGCGCGCCGATCCCGCTGTCGCGGTAGCGCGCGCTGTCGACGCTCAGGTCCGGATTGGCGGGCCGGCCGCTGGGCAGATGGGCATAGGTCTGGGGCGTCTGGCCGGTGACGCGCGGCATGCCCATCGGCAGGCGCCCGGCAGGCGAGACCGCGCCGGTCAGGATGTCGACGATCGCCGGGCCGCTCTCGAGCCCGAGGAACCAGGTCTCGACCACCGCCGCGATCCCCGTCAGCGTGGCTTCCAGCGCCAGCGGGCGGCCGTTCATCAGGATCGCGACGATCGGCTTGCCGGTCGCCTTGATCGCCTCGACCAACGCCGCCTGATCGCCGGGCAGGCCGATATCGGACCGGCTGCGCGCCTCTCCGCTCAGGTCGTAATCCTCGCCGATCGCCAGCAGCACCACGTCGGCGCGGCGCGCGGCGGCGACCGCGGCGGCGATGTCGGTGCCGGGCTGATAGACGGCACGATCCCCCAGCGCGCGGCGCAAGGTGATCGCCTCGTCCGCCTGGCCGCGCGCGCGCCACGATCCCAGCGTCGACGAGGCGTCGTCGGCAAGCGCGCCGATCAGTGCCAGCTTGTGACCGGGCTTCAGCGGCAGCAGGTCGCCCTGATTGCGCAGAATGACGATCGACCGCTGCGCCGCACGCCTGGCGACTGCGCGCGAGGCGATGGTCACCCGGTTCTCGCTGGCCGGATCGCCGAAGCCGTCGGGATCGAACAGCCCCAGCCGCGCCTTGGCCGACAGGATGCGCGTCACCGCCTGGTCGATCAGCGGCTGGAGCGCGCGGTCCGCCTTCACCGCGTCGCCCAGCGCGTCGGCATACACCGACCCGGCCATGTCCATGTCGATCCCGGCCTTCAGCGCCGCCGCGGCGGCCTGGGCCGGGGTCTCGGCGATGCCGTGGTCGATCAGTTCGCGGATCGCGTTCCAGTCGCTGACGATCAGCCCCTGGTAGCCCCAGTCGCCGCGCAGCTGGCGCCGGACCAGATCGGCATTGGCGGTCATCGGCACGCCGCCGATATCGTTGAACGCGGTCATCATGCTGCCGGTGCCGGCGCGCATCGCCGCGTGGAACGGCGGCAGATAGACCTCGTTCAGCGTGCGGTCGGACAGGTCGGCGCTGTCATAGTCGCGCCCGCCCGATGCCGCGCCATAGCCGACGAAATGCTTGGTACAGGACAGGACGCGGCGGCCGCTGGCCGGGTCAGGCCCCTCGAACCCGCGCACCTGCGCCTCGGCCATGCGCGATCCGAGATAGGGGTCCTCGCCCGCACCCTCGACCACCCGGCCCCAGCGCGCGTCGCGGGCGATGTCGACCATCGGCGCGAAGGTCCAGTGCAGCCCCGCCGCCCACGCCTCCTCCGCCGCCAGCCTTGCGGCATCGTGCATCAGCGCCGGATCCCAGCTGGCGGCAAGCGCCAGCGGCACCGGCAGGATCGTGCGAAAGCCGTGGATGACGTCCATCGCGAACAGCAGCGGGATGCCCAGCCGGCTTTCGTCGACCGCGACCTTCTGCAGCTTTTGCAGCGCTTCTGCGCCGGCGACATGGAGGAACGAGCCGACCTCACCCCGACGCACGCGGTCGAGCATCGCCGCGTCGATCCGCGAATTGAGCGCCTTTTGCCGGCCGCCGGGCATCTGGGTCATCTGCCCCAGCTTTTCCGCCAGCGTCATCTGCCGGACCAGCGCATCGATCCGCTTGCGCATGTCCTTCGTCACCTGCGCCCGGGCCGGAACGCGCAGCAGTGCGGCCGCAAGCACCCCGCTGGCAATCGCCCCGCGACGATCGATCACGACGTCATCCGGATCGCGCGGCCCTCGCGCGCGGAGGCGTAGATCGCCTCGATCAGGCGCATGTCGCGCAGTCCTTCCGCGCCCGACGCGCGCGGTTCGCGCCCCTCGATCGCCGCCTTGGCCAGTTCGTCCATCTGCGCCGCCCATTGCGACTTGGTTGCCTTGGGCAGTTCGACCGGCCCGGTCTTGCCGTCGATCCGGACGAAGATGCTGTGCCCGTCATAGACGGTGGCGGGCTCCATCCCGATCCACCCCTTGGTGCCCGTCGCGCGGAAGGCATTGTGGTTCGAGCTGTAGCTGGAGACGCAATTCGCGATCGCGCCCGAGGGGAATTTGAGCTGGAAGTCGATCCGGTCCTCGACCGTGGCGAAGCGCGGGTCGCTGCGGTCGGTCGATTCCATCGCCTGGACCAGCACCGGTTCCTCG
Organism: Sphingomonas rustica; assembly: GCF_039652585.1. Classification (NCBI taxonomy): domain Bacteria; kingdom Pseudomonadati; phylum Pseudomonadota; class Alphaproteobacteria; order Sphingomonadales; family Sphingomonadaceae; genus Sphingomonas; species Sphingomonas rustica. Next base: position 15,730 of record NZ_JBDIZK010000015.1, read on the forward strand.
CCCGACAGGTAGCGCGCGGCATTGAGGCTGTAGATGCCGATGTCCATCAGCGATCCGCCGCCCGACATCGGCCGGTCCAGCCGCCACTGGCCGGGCTTGGCATAGAAGCCGTGTTCGGAGGTGATCAGCGTCGGGCGACCGATCGCGCCCTTCCGGATCTGGTCGATGACGTAGAGATTATGCGGCTCGAAATGGCTGCGATAGCCGATCATCAGCCGGCGGTTCGCCGCCCTTGCCGCGGCGATCATCGCCTCCGCCTCGGCGGCGGTGTTGGCCATCGGCTTTTCGCACAGGACATGCTTGCCCGCCTTGCTGGCGCGGATCGAATATTCGGCGTGCATCGAATTGGGCAGGACGACATAGACGAGGTCGATGTCGGGATTGTCGCGGATCCGGTCATAGCCGGCATAATCGTAGCGGTGGGTCTTCGGGATGCCGTATTCGGCGCCGTATTTCTCGAGCTTGGCGGGCGTGCCGCTGACCAGCGCGGTGAGCTTCGCATAGTCGCATTCGCGGATGCGCGGCAGCAGCTGGTTGACGGCATAGCTGCCCAGCCCGACGACCGCATAGCCCAGCTTGCGCCCGCTTTGCAGCGCGTCCGCCAGCGCGCAGGACGGCAGGCTGCTCGCCACGACCCCCGCGCCGATCCCGCGCAACACTCCGCGCCGGCCCAGTTCCATGCCCATCGCCCCTGCTCCCTCCTTGCGCGCCGCCTTGCCTGTCCCGAGGGACGACCGGCCAGATTATGTTAGCGCTATCTTCGGCAGCATGACGGGACATCGCGCCCGGCGCAAGATGCGCAATGGTAGGGGGTGACGCGCTGCTGATCTCCCATTGTGCGGGCCGAAGCCGGCCCGCTACGCCGGGAGTGTCACCCGCGCCAGCAGGCCACCGTCGGGGTGGTTTTCCACCGTCGCGTCGCCGCCATGCGCCAGTGCTACCGCGCGGACGCTGGCCAGGCCCAGACCGATGCCGCCGGTGTCGCGGTTGCGCGATCGGTCGCCGCGGAAAAAGGCCTCGAACACGCGGTCGATATCCTGCGACGGGATGCCGGGGCCATGGTCGCGGACCTCGATCACCGCCTGGTTCTCGGTCCCCGACAGCGTCACCTCGGCGCTGCCGGCATATTTCAGGGCGTTGCCGATCAGGTTCGACAACAGCGCCTTGAGCGCCACGACATTGCCCTCGACCACGATCGGGTCGCCCGGCGCCAGCGTCACAGGCTCGCCGCGATCGGCCAGGTCGTCGGTCACATTCTCGGCCAGCGAGCGCAGGTCGAGCGGGCGGCGGGCGACCGCGCGGCTGGTGTCTCGGACGAAGGCGAGCGCGGCGGTGATCATCGCCTCCATGTCGCGAACGTCGTTCTCGCATGCGTGGCGGATGTCGTCGGGCGCATTCTCCAGCCGCAGCTCGAGCCGCATCAGCGGGGTGCGCAGGTCATGGGCGATGGCGGCGATCATGGTCGAGCGATCGTCGACATAGCGATTGAGCCGCGCCTGCATCCGGTTGAACGCCTGTGCCGCCTCGCCGATCTCGGGCGGGCCCTTCAGGTCCAGCGGGGCGGCACGCGGATCGCGGCCCAGACGTTCGGCCGCCTGGGCGAACACCCCGATCGGCTTGGCCAGCCGCCGCGCCAGCGCCCAGGCGAAGGGCAGCACCGCCAGTGCGGCAAAGCCCAGCCACAGCACGCCGCGCCAGCGCCAGAGGTCGAAGCCGCCATGCGCCAGCGTGACCGTCACCCACTGGCCGTCCGGGCGGCGGGCGGAGACGATGAAGTCGCCGACGATGACGACGTCGCGGGCATCGGCACGGCTGCGCGGCAGCGTGGGCGGCGGGATGCGGCTGCGGTCGAACACCGGCGTCACGTCGCCGCTGACGCTGGGAAAGCTGAGCTCGACCGCGTCCGCCGGCATCTGGAACGCGAAGATCATCGCCGCGCGGATACGATCGACGCGCGGGGTCCAGTCGCCCTCGTCCGCCTTGCGGCCGGGGACCAGCTTCAGATTGCCCTGCGGATCGCTGCCGGTCAGCAGCATCCGTTCGATCTGGCCGATGGTGGTGATGCGGGCATCGGGCGCCGGCACCACCAGCAACAGCATCAGGTTGAGCAGCTGGACCGAGACGACGCACGCCAGCATCACCAGGAAGATGCGCTGGAACAACGGGATCTCCGCGCCCCCCACGCGGAGCCGCCTCATGCGCGGATCACACGCGGCACGAACAGATAGCCTTCGTTGCGCACGGTGCGCAGGATCTCGTCTCCGCCGGCGCGCAGCTTTCGCCGCAGCCGGCTGACCTGGACGTCGATCGCCCGGTCATAGGCGTCCGAATCCGGGCCGCGCGCGGCCGACAGCAATGCCTCTCGCGACAGCACCCGGCGCGGGCGCTCGATGAACACGCGCAGCACAGCAAACTCGCCATCGGTCAGGCTGACCAGCACGCCCCGGGGATCGAACAGCTCGTGCGAGGCGAGGTCGATGCGCCAGCCGTCGAAGGTGAATTGCTGCGACTGGGTCGGTCCCGATCCGCCGCGCCGGCGCAGCGCCGCCCGCACCGTCGCCAGGATCTCGCGCGGGCTGCACGGCTTGGTCAGGTAATGGCCGGCGCCGACCTCGAGCCCGAGGATCCGGTCATGCTCCTCGCCCAGCGCGCTGAGCAGCACGATCTCGGGCCCGTCGTCGCGGGAGATGCGGCGGCAGGCGCTCAACCCGTCCTCGCCCGGCATCATCACGTCGAGGATGATCAGGTCGACCGGCAGGCGCGCCAGCACCTGGTCCATCTCGCGCGCATTGGCGGCGGTCTCGACCCGGTAGCCGCGCGCGCCCAGGCTGTCGGCGATGAGCTGTCGAATGTCGCGATCGTCATCGACCACCAGCAAGGTCGCGGTGCTGGTCGTCGGAACTGGAGTGTGAAGCATGTGTCCGGCCTTGCGCCCGATTGTGTTCGGAATGTTTCCGGATAGCATGTTCGCCTGAGTCGAGTTGTATCAGTTTGTATCAGCCCGGGTCGGCCGCCGGACCGATCGGTGCCGGGGTGCTGGCCGGCAGCGGCATTCAGCCGAGGGCACAAGGCGTCGTCGTCGCCACCGCGATGCCGCCCGATCCGGTGACGCCCGCCGCCGCTTCATGATAAGCGCCGATGCCATGACGATCGAGACCGCGCACGCCTGGCTGGACCAGCATGCTCCCGACCTGAAGCCGATCGAGCACGGCGTCAGCACCGCCACGGTGGCGGAGGCAGCCGCCGCGCTGGGCGTCGCGCCGGCGCGGATCGCCAAGACGCTGGCGCTCCGGGTCGGCGAGGACAGCTTCCTGGTGGTGGCGCGCGGCGATGCGCGGATCGACAATGCCAAGACCAAGGCCGAGTATGGCGGCCGCCCGCGCATGCTGAACCCCGACGAGGCGCTGGCGCTGACCGGGCATCCGGTGGGCGGCGTGTGCCCGTTCGGGCTGGCGACGCCAATCCCGGTCTATTGCGACGTGTCGCTGCGCGACTTCGCCAGCGTGTTCCCCGCGGCCGGATCGCTGACCAGTTCGGTCGAGATCGCGCCCGATCGGCTGGCGGACCTGGTGTCGACCCGGTGGGTGGATATCTGCAAGCTGGTTTGAGGGTCACTGATCCGCGGTCAGGATCACGCCCCGGCTGGTGGCGGTCGCCCGCGTCGCGGTGATCGGGGCGAAGCGCGCCGCCCCCCGCTCGCCGGTCGACCCGAGCAGCGCCGCCGACAGGATCGGGTTACGGCCGGCAAACGCGCCCTGCGACGCATCGTCGGTCGCGGGATCGTCGGCCATCACCACCAGCACCGGGCTGCCCGCCATGCTTTGCACCACGACGCCCACCGGCGCGGGAGCGGCGTCGATCGCGCCGATGAAGACTTCATCCTCGCGCGGGCCATCATCCTCGACGGGTGCGCCGGCATCCTGCGCCACGAGGCGGGAAACGGTGCCGGTCGAGAAGCTGGTGCCGGCGGGCGTGACGATGATGCCGCCCGCCCCGCTGGCGGCGACATGCTGCACCCCTGGCCGGACCGCACCATCGCCATTGACGACGCTTCCGGCATCGGGAGCCTGGAGGAAATCGGCCTCATCCATCGCACGCGCGGTGGCGACGAAGCCACCGGTACGGATCGTTGCACCCGGCCCGACGAGCACGCCGCGCGTGTTCATCAGCCACACCGAAACATTGGCGTCCGACCCAAGCAACCCGCGAAGCAGCGACGGCCGACCCGACAGATCCCGGTTGAGCACGGCGATCGATCCTCCGTCCGCCCTGGTCCGGCCATCGCGGAAGGTGACGGCGTCGCGGGGTCCGATGTTGAATCCCGATCCGCGCCAGTCGATGACTGTCCGCGTGTCTCTCAGGCTTATGTCCAGTTCCGCGCCGCCCTGACCTGGCGGCCCGACGGTCATGACGGGAGCGGCGGGGCCGGTCGGGGTACGTACGGTGACGTTGCCGATGTCGGGCAGTACCGGGATGCCGCTCCCGCCCTGCGCCAGCGCCGGCGTGGCCACACCGAGCGCGCCGACGAGGCACAGTCGGCGCAGGACGTAGGCAGCGGGTCTCGGCATGATCGTCCTCCTTCAGCGGCGCGGCGCGAATTGCGCAGTAAGCGACAGCAATAGACGATCACCCGCCCGGCGGGCACCGGGAAAACGCAGCTCGGGATCGAGCGGGCGCGCGTAGATCGCCTCGACCGCCAGCCGCCCCGGCAGCCAGCCGCGGATCCCGAGGCCGAGCGAGCGGAGCCGGTTGCCGCTTTCGTCCGACAGTTCGTCGCGATTCCACAATTGCGCCGCGTCGAGAAAGGCGAATGCCTGCACCACCGCCGGCGACCCCCAGGGCAGGTCGGCGCGCGGTTCGATTCGAAAGGCGAGCGCGCCGTCCCCCGCCGCGATCCCCGGGTCATAGCCGCGGCCGATCGTCAGATTGCCGACGGCATATTCCTCGAAACTGAACAACGGCCCGCTGGCCCATTGCCCCTGGGCCTGGACCGACAGGCTGAACACCGGACCCGCGCTGAACGTCGCATCGATGCTGCCGCGCGCGACGGTCGCGGTGGCGCTGGCGTCGAAGCGACTGGGCGCATAGCCGTCGCCCGACACCACACCGCCCTGCGTCGCGCCGAACAGGTCGAGGCCCTGGCGCAGCTCGAACGAGCCCGACAGCGACCAGCGGTCGATGCCGCTGAACCGCGGCTCGCGCCGGTCGAACCCCATCCGCAAATAGGCGACGCGAAGCCGGTCGCGAGACACGGGTACGCTGCCGCCGACATCGCCGCCGCCAAGCTGCAACTGCTGCTCGACCAGTTCCACGCCGCCGCCGATCTCGCTTCGGCCGCGAACCCCGCGCGCGAGAGGCACCGACAGGTCGAGCCCGGCGATCATCGATCGCGCGCGAAGGTCCAGCCCGCCCAGATCGGGACGCGACCAGGCATAGCTGAACCGCGCGCCCAACGTCGCGCCGCCATCGGTCGCCATGCTGTGGCCGATCTGGACCACGCGCTGTTCGCGAAGGTCGAAGGTGGAGGACAGCCCCAGATAGGTGCGGTCGGCATGACCGGTCAGCCCGTAGATTTCGGCGCGGATCGTCGCGCTCTCCCGGCCGAGCGCGCGCGCACCGCTGTTCTGCGCATTGGCGACCACCAGCCAAGGCATATGGGTGACGGTGAGTTCCCCGATCACTTCGCCCGGGACGGTCCCGGCAGCGGCAAGCACGAGGGTCGCCTGCAATCCCGGCACGTCATTCGCGCCCATCAGGACGCTTTCGATCTCCGCGGTGTCGAGCACCGGCAGGCCGATCAGCCGCTGCGCGCGCCGGGTCAGCGTGCGGCCATGCGGGCCGGGATCGCCGGTGATGCGTATTTCGGTCAGCCGGGCGAGCACGACGCTCAGCCGCGCCTCGCCATCGACGATCTCCTGCGGCGGGATCGTCACCCCCGCGACATAGCCTCGCCGCCCGAGCGCAGACGCGGCCGCATCGCGCAGGGCGCACAGCTGATCCAGCGGCTGAAGGCCGGGCGTCGGCCGGATTTGCGCCAGCGCCGCTCGCACCGGATCGGGCAGCGGCCCGCCATCGGCCGCGGTGAAGCGCAGGCGATCAATCGCGACCGACAGGGTAGAGCCGGCAAAGGCACAGCGCGCCGGGCGCGGCCGATCGTCGCGCACGGTCAGGCTGGAGGGCGGCGGCGAGTCGGGCACGCGCGGCGCCTCGACCTGCTGGCGGCTGGGCAGCGATCCGGGCAGCGCCTGGCCATGGGCGGGCGAGACGGCAAGCAGCACGCCCGCCGTCAGCGTTCCGCGCAACAGCGTCTGGCTGGCCCATGGCGACATCGTTGCGCGCTTCCCCCACTGGTCCCGCCCCGACGCGGATGTGCGGCACTATCAGCCGTCCGGGGTGCACGGAAGAGCGCCAAAGCATCAATCGGGCGAAGACGGTGATCGGGACGCGGGCCCGCGCCGGGCGCACCGCCGACACAGGTTATGCAGTGATGGTCCCGAGCAATTCGCGCCACCGGGCGAAGGTCAGCGCAGCATAGAGATCGCCGTCGATGCCGTAGGCTCCGAGCGCATATCCCTCATTTGCCTCGACCAGCGCGGTCTGTCCCGTTGCCAGCACCCCGAAGTCTATCCCGTAGCCGGCCAGCGCCTTTCCCGATCCCGCCAGGTCGGCGATCGCCCGCTCGACGACCGCCCGCTCGACGACCGCCCGGTCGATGGTGACGGACGGATCGCCGTCATAATGATCGATCGACAGGATCCGGCCGCCCATCACATAGACGCGATATTCCGACCGCCAGCGCACGATCTCGGAACACCAGACCGGCTCGCTCCGGCTGGCTCCATTGGCGAAATAGAAATCGCCGGGACCGGAAAACACCATGCCCGTGAACAGCTTCGGCCGCAGCGCCGGCTTGGCGAAGATGGGCTCGCCACCCTCCATGATCCGATCCCGAAGGTTGCCCAGCCGCTCGCTCCAGATCCGCCGATGCAGATAGGGTTCGAGAATATCGGGATAGTAATCCGGGGCTGGCACCGGAATGCCGAGCTGACGCATCGCACCTTGCGCACAATCGACATCGCCGAAGACATAACTCCGCGGGTCGAGCGGCAGCTGGCGCCGGGCGATGCGCTTTCGGGTGAACAGCTCGACGGGGATATCGCGGCGCAGGCAGGCATCGCGCACCATCCGCGCCTCGATGTCGAGGCGACCTGCGCCTTGTTCCTGGATGAATGCGACCTCGAACACGCTACCCCCGCTACCCCGGATGGGGCGAGGGTTGCCTTATCAGCAAGGATGACGCGATCACCAGCCGGGCCGAGCCGCCCTCGCCACCGACATTGCGAGCGATGCGCCGCCTCGGTTATCGTGCAATCGCGCCGGACCCGCGGCGTAGCGAGGGGAAGCCAACATGGCTTATGTTCTGGGATCGATCGTCGGTGCGTGCCTGTTGCTCTATCTGCTCCAGTTGCTGTGGGAATATCTGTTGTTCATGCGGATCATGCACCGGCCGGTGGCGGGCAAGGCGGCGTCGGTTTTCGCGGCATGGGTGACGTCGATGGCGATTGCCTTCGCCGCGCAGTTCAACCCGGTCTGGTATTGCATCGCCGCGCTGATCGTCGGCGCGATTGTCATCTGGCGCGGCGTCCGGCTGGAGCGCGAGATGCGATCGCGGAGCGAAGCGGAAGACGAGCTCGAGACGACCTTTCGCTGAGCGATGATCAGCCCCCGATCGCACGCCGAAACAACGCCGCCCCAGCAACCCAGAGCGCGGCGAAGATCAGCGTGAACGGCACGATCTCGCGCCACGGCGCGTCGAACGCTGCGACCCCGACACTGCCTGCGGCAAGCTGAGCCAGCGCCATCGCACCCAGCGCCCGTGCCAGATTCGCCGCGCCGAAGCCGCCGAAAAGTGCGATCGCGAGGCCCAGCGCGGGGATTGCCGCGAACATCGGATTGGCCGGGTTCGTGTCGCTCCCGACGATACCGACCGCCAGATTGGCCCAGATCATCGCGACGCTTCCAACGAGCGCGATCGCGGCCGCGGTGCGGTAGGAGACGCCCTGGCGACCGCGGATGGCGATCTCCATAGCCGCGCCGACCACTGCGAGCAGCGCGGCGGCCACGATGAAGTCGAAGGGCGACCAGGCGACTTCGCGCGTCACCTGCGTCGCGACGAGCGGCGCGGCCAGCAGCGCGGCAAGTGCGCTCCATCCGAGGATACGCAGGCGAGCAAGGCTGCGCGGCGGTTGCGGAACGGTGGGGATCATCCTGTGCCTCCGGTTCTATCGAGGCTGAGGCAATGGCACTGCGATGTGAAGGGCGTTGCGCAACCGCTGTGGAGATTCGGTGCAGAGGCGATTCGAATGCCGCGACCGGCGGAAATCAGGCGACCACGCCCTTCGCGCGCAACTCGGCGATCGCGCCGGCGTCATAGCCCATCGCCGCCAGCACGTCGTCGCTATGCTGCCCGAGCAGCGGGGGCGCGACCGAGGCGACCACCGGCGTGCGGCTCAGCTTGAGCGGCGAGGCGACCAGCTTGACCTCGCCTGCGGTGGGGTGCGGCACGGTGGCGATCATGTCGCGGGCCAGCGTCTCGGGCGCGGCCTGGGCCTCGGCCACGCCGCGCACGGCGCCGCCGGGGATGCCCGAGGCGCGCAGGCCCTGCAGCCAGTATTCGGTCGGCCGTTCGCGCATCAGTGGCACGATCCGTGCCAGCAGCGCATCGCGATTACCCACGCGTGCGGAGTTGCGGGCAAAGCGCTCGTCCTCGATCAGGTCGGGCCGGCCGAGCAGCCGGGCGAAGGCGGCGAACTGGCCGTCATTGCCGACCGCGACGACGACCTGCCCGTCCTGGGTGTCGAACAACTGATATGGCACGATCGTCGGATGGCCGTTGCCGAAGCGGCGCGGTTCGTTGCCCGAGACCAGGGCGGCGCTGCCGACATTGGCCATCATCGCGATCTGGTTGTCGTACAGCGCCATGTCGAGATGCTGGCCCAGCCCGTCGCGGTCGACCGCGATCAGCGCCGCCAGGATCGCCTGCGCCGCGGCCATGCCGGTGAACAGGTCGGTCACCGCGACGCCGACCTTCATCGGCTCGCCGTCTACCGGGCCCGTGACCGCCATCAGCCCGCCCTCGGCCTGGATGACATAGTCATAGCCGGGCCGCTCGGCGATCGGCGAGGCGCGGCCATAGCCCGAGACCGAGCAATAGACGATGCGCGGGTTGATCGCGGCGATCGAGGCATAGTCGAGCCCATATTTGTCGAGCCCGCCCAGCTTGTAATTCTCGACCAGCACGTCCGCCTCGGCCGCCATCTCGCGCACGATGCGCTGGCCGTCGGGGGTCGACAGGTCGATCGCGATCGACCGCTTGTTGCGGTTGGCGCACAGATAATAGGCGGACTCGCCGCCGGTATAGGGCGGGCCCCAGTGGCGCGTGTCGTCGCCGCCGCGCGGATGCTCGACCTTGGTCACCTCGGCACCCAGATCGGCAAGGACCATCGTGCACCAGGGCCCGGCGAGGACGCGCGAGAGATCGAGGACGCGGCGGCCGGCGAGCGGTGGGAGGGGCGTGGTCATGGCGGGGTCCTAAAGGGTGTGGAGGATGAAGCGCAACCACCTCTCCTCCCCAGGAGCCTGCGGCTCCGGGGGAGGGGGACCGCGATGAGCAGCATCGTGGTGGAGGGGGCTGCAACAGACGTGGTGGACCCCCTCCACCATTCGCTGCGCGAATGGTCCCCCTCCCCCGGATGCGCAGCATCCAGGGGAGGAAATGGGCGGTTCACCGCTGCAATTTCGTCGCGAGGATGATCGACGAGGTCGTCTTCTCCACCCCTTCCAGCATGCCGATCGCGTCGATCAGGTCGTTCAGGCGATTGACGTGCGGCGCCTCGACCAGCGCGATGAAGTCGTACTGGCCGCTGATCGCGTAGAGGCCGGTGACCTCGGGCATCGCCGCCAGTTCCTCCTGGGTGCGGGCGGTGACCTTGGGCAGCACCTTGATCATCACATGCGCGCGGATCATGCGGCGGTCGTAATCGGCGCCCAGCCGGACGGTGTAGCCGGCGATCGTGCCGTCGCGCTCCAGCCGGTCGATCCCGGCATAGACACCCGCGCGCGACACGCCCAGCGCGGCGGCGAGATCGGAGACGGGGCGGCGCGAATCCTCGCGCAGCAGCGTCAGCAACTGCAGGTCGAACGCATCCTGCCCGCGCTTTTCCGCAGGCGGCGGCGCCGCGCCGGGCACCGGGGGGCCGGGATCAGCGGCGCGGGCCAACCAGCGCCTCGTCCGCATAGATTGCGGTGCGCGCGGGCGCCGTGCTGGTCACCAGCCCGCGATACATCCCCTCGCTGTTCATCGCGAACGCGGCCTCGCCCTTGCCGTCGATCGCGATCAGCCCGCCATCGCCGCCCAGGTCGCCGATCGACTCCATCGTCGCATCGGCGGCGGTCTTCACGCTCTCGCCTTTCCAGGCGATCCGGTCGCAGATCTGGCGCGCGGCGCTCTGGCGGATGAAATATTCGCCGGTGCCGGTGGCGGACACCGCGCAGTCGCCGTCGGCGGCATAGGTGCCCGCCCCGATGATCGGCGAATCGCCGATCCGGCCCCAGCGTTTGCCCGTCAGGCCGCCGGTCGAGGTCGCGGCGGCGATGTGGCCGCGCATGTCCATCGCGACCGCGCCGACCGTCCCGAACTTGTGCGTCTGGTCGATGCCGGCGGTCGTGTTGGTCCGCTTCCATTCGAGATATTCGTTCCAGCGCTTCTCGGTGCGGAAATAGGACGGGTCGACCTGTTCGACGCCCTGTTCGCGCGCGAACTGGTCTGCGCCCGGGCCGGTCAGCAGCACGTGGCGCGAACGTTCCATCACCGTGCGCGCCAGGGTGATCGGGTTCTTCGTCCGGCTGACCCCCGCGACTGCGCCGGCGCGCAGCGTCGCGCCGTCCATGATCGCGGCGTCGAGCTGGTTCTTGCCCTCCGCATCGAACACCGCGCCGCGGCCCGAGTTGAACAGCGGATTGTCCTCCAGCACGCGCACCGTCGCCTCGACCGCGTCCATGCTCGACCCGCCTTCGCGCAGCACCCTGGATCCCGCCGCCATCGCCGCGTCCAGCCCGGCGCGATAGTCGCGGTCCTGCTGCGGCGTCAGGCTGCCGCGCTCGATCACACCGGCGCCGCCATGGATGGCCAGGGTCCAGCGCGCGTTCGGCGGAAACGGCGCGCCGGTCAGCCGGCCCGCGACGACCTTCGCGGTGCCGGAGAAAGCGGGCTTCGTCACCTTCAGCGTCTTCAGGTCGATCGCGCCGTCGCTGCCGACGCCTGTGACCTTCACCGCCGCCCAGTCGAGCGGTTTTCCCTTGACCGCGCCGGGCCTGCCGACCGGCTCGACCAGCCAGGCATGGCCGCCATTGCGGCTGTACAGCTTCGCACTACCGTCACTCTCGACGCACAGCGCGCTTTCCTCGTCGACGCCTAGGCCGACGGCCTTCGCGTCACCGCTCGCGCGCACCTGGGCGACGAAAGCGATCAGCCGGCCCAGCCGGTCGCGCGCGTTGAAATGCGTGTCGGTGACGATGTGCGCCATGTACGGCATCTTCAGGAAATCGCCGACCATCGTCACCGCCGGTCCCATCGGATCGGCCAAAGCGGTGAGCGAGTCGACGCTGCCGCCGTCCATCGCACCATAGGCCTGCGCGCCCAGGATCGCGAGGCCGGCGCTGGTTCCGGCGATCGGACGCCGCTTCGCCACATGCGCGTTCAGCGCGTCAGCGACGGGCGTCCCCTTCCAGTAGCGGACATAGTTGGACTGGTCGCCGCCGGCCAGGAAGATGCCGTCGGCCCGCGCGAGGCTGGCTAGGACGCGCGGGTCGCTCGCCGCCTTGCGATCGTCGAACACGAAGGTCTCGACCGAGGCGACGCCGCCGATGTCGCGGAAGATCTCCTCGCCCGCATCCGCCCCGCCCGAGGCGCGCAGGATGACGAGATGACCATTGCCGGCTCGCGAGAGGAACCAGCGCCATGCGTCATGGCTCCACTCGCCCCCGCCCATCAGCATCATGCCGAACGCGGTCCTGCCCGGCGTCTTCGCCTTCAGGTCGCCGATCTCGTACCTTGTATAGCCTTCCGCCGTCTTCGCCTGCGCCGCGGGCATTGCCAGGGCGAGCGACGCGAGCGCCAGCATCAGCCCGGCCAGCAACCGATTGAAAACCTTCATCGCGCCAACCCCTTTTCCGCCCGGCGAACAATTTGATTGCGGTGAACCGTCAATCCGCATTTTTCTTATTCCATTCTGTCGGCAGGCTATGTCAATATGTCATCGGGTAGCAATAAACGGGGGAATCGGAAGATGCGGGTCGGCAGGATCGCGGCGCTTGCGCTGGCGGGCATCAGCTTCACGGCAGTGGCGAACGTCGCACAGGCTCAGGAGGCCGCGCCCCCGGTCGCGGCGGACGAGCCCGCGGAGGAGGGCCAGATCGTCGTGCTGGGATCGCGCATCCCGCGCGTCCAGTCCGAAGGCCCGGCGCCGGTGACGACGATTACCGACCAGGATATCCTGCGCAACGGATACCAGAGCGTGCCCGACGTGCTGCGCGCGATCACCCAGAATGGCGGCGAGACGCAGAGCCAGCAGAGCGCATCGGGCGCCGACTTCACGCCCGGCGCACAGCAGGTCGACCTGCGCGGCCTGGGCCCGAACCACACGCTGGTGCTGGTCAACGGCCGGCGCATCGCCGACTTCCCCCTGCCCTTCAACGGCAACAGCAATTTCACCGACATATCGAACATTCCCGTCGGCATGATCGAGCGGGTCGAGGTGCTGAGCGGCAGCGCATCGGCGATCTACGGGTCGGACGCGATCGCCGGCGTGATCAACTTCCAGCTGAAGACCAGGCCCGACGGCACCCGGATCGATTACCGCGCCGGCTTTACCGAACATGGCGGCGGGTCGTCGCAGCGCCTGTCGCTGTCGACCGGGTGGGAAACCGGCAATTTCCACGGCGTGGTCGGCGTCGAGCTGCTCGATCAGCGGCCGCTGTGGCAATATCAGCGCAAGTTCCAGGATTCGACCGCAGACGGCCCGACCGAGAATTCGCGCGTGGCACGCCGCACGTTCCTGCGCACCGATGAGGACGCCGGCTATATCGATCCCGGCGCGTCGGTCTGCGCAGGGTTGAGCGGCCTGAATGGCGGCACGGTCAAATATGCGGCGCGCCCGCGCTACGGCACGTTCGGCGGCCCCGGCTATTTCTGCGGCAGCGAGGAATCGATCGCCTATGGCACGATGATCTCCGATCGCCGCTCCGCCAGTGGCTATGGCTCGATCGGCTATACGTTGAACGACAGCGTCGAGTTCTTCGCCGATATCCAGGCGAGCTATTCGGATCTCAAGCTGTTCCGCGACGTGCTCAACTGGTCCTATGTCTCGCCTGACGGGAACGAGGAAGGCACCTTCTTCAACCCCAATCTGTCCCCCGACGCGACCGGGTTCGGCACCCAGCTCGACAATTGGAGCCGCCAGTTCACGCCGGAGGAAATGGGCGGCCTGAAGAACGGCCGCACCCGCAACCGGTCGTTCAGCTACAACATCACGCCGGGCGTGAAGGGCAGCTTTGCCGGCACGTGGTCCTACGAAGTGGCGCTGAACCATGCCGAGTACAGCTCGCGCGTCAGCTTCCCCCAAGTGGTTATCTCGAAGGCGAACGACTTCTTCCTGGGCCGGCCGCAGGGGATCGATCCCGACAGCGGCTACGAGATCTTCAACGCCGATGTGAGCCGGCTCTACACCCCGCTGACCGTCGAGCAATATCGCTCGATCACCACCAATTCGATCTACCGGCCCAAATCCTGGGTCAACAACGCCTCCGCCACGATCAACACGACCGAGCTGTTCCGACTGCCCGCCGGACCGGTCGGCTTCGCCGCGGTCGTCGAGGCGGGCAACCAGGGCTATGACCTGCGGCCCGATCCGCTGGCGCTCGAGCAATATTATGTCGGGCTGATCGATTCCGACGGCGCCGGACGCCGCCAGCATTGGGGCGTGGGCGGCGAGCTTCGCATCCCGGTGTTCTCGATGCTGACGGTCGAGGGCGCCGGCCGCTACGACCGCTACGCGTTCGCCGGCAACAGCTTCGGCAAGTTCACCTATAATGTCGGCGCCGAGTTCCGCCCGGCCAGCAGCCTGCTGATCCGCGGCGCCTATGGCACCGGCTTCCGCGCGCCCGACCTCAACTATGTCTTCCGCGGGCCGGGCAACACCCATCCCAGCGGCACCGACTATTATTTGTGCCGGAAGGAGTTTCCCGACGAGGACATCTCGGATTGCACCTACTCGGACGAGGGCATCGTTTCGCGACGCACCGGCAACCGCCGCCTGCGTCCGGAAACCTCGACCTCGCTCAACGCTGGCTTCGTGTTCCAGCCGTCACGCCGGTTCGACGTCTCGGTCGATTATTTCCGGGTGAAGATGGGCAATCAGGTGCGCGATATGAGCATCGATCAGTTGCTGCGTGACGAGGCCGACTGTCGGGAGGGCAAGACGGTCAGCGGATCGCCGGTCGACGGCAACTCCCCCACTTGTATTGACGCGATCGCGCGGGTCGACCGCTATGTCGGCGGGGCGCTGGACGGCGAGTTGCGCGGCGTGCGGATCAACCCGATCAACATCGCCGAGGAGACCACCGACGGCATCGACGTCGCGGCGCATCTGCGCCTGCCGACCGCGGGTATCGGCACCTTCTCGCTGGCGGCCGGCTATACCTATGTCTTCAACCACACGATCCGCCAGTATCCGGGCGATCCGGTGATCGACAAGCTCGACTATGCCAGCGGCTATTACATCCCGCACGAAAAGGGCACCGCCAGCCTGACCTGGGAATATGGCCGCCTGACCACCACCCTGAACGGCCAGCGCCTGGGCCGCCTGCCCAATTGGGCGGAGGAGGGCTATATCAAGCCGAGCTACCTCTTCAACCTGTCGGCCCAGTACAACATCACCGATCGCCTGCGCCTGTCCGGCACGGTCAACAACCTGTTCGACCAGAAACCGATCAAGGACCCGACCTACTCGTCCTATCCCTATTACGACATCTCGTGGTTCGACGGCGTGGGCCGCAGCTTCTACCTGCAGCTGACGTACAAGATGGGTGGGACGAAGCTGTGAGGGGTGGCGCTTGCTACTTACAATCAGGAATTTCAAAGACGCCCGCTTGGCCGAATATTAAATCGAGAGCTTGGATCTTCTCAATTAAAATTGCATGTGTAACCGCGTAAATAAGTAAATTATTTTAATCGGGCAGGCTCATAGCAATGCTTCAGTGTACATTGATACCAATCGAGGAGGCTCGACTTTTATGCGATAGTCTTGACCCGAAGAGCCGTTAGACATTTCAAATCTAAATGACTGAGCTTGCGCGATATTCCAGTCAAGGAATGCTTCTCCAAGCTTCGTAAGACCAGATCCTCCCGGGATCAGACCGTCTACATACCACTCAATTAGATCCGCAAAAAAACGGTCTGATCGATGTTTACGTATTACGATAAGCAAATCGCTCCAGGCGGAGAGAGGTAATGTGAAGCTTCCTTCAGTTTCGTAGATGCCGCTTGGTATGCGACAAACACCTCGCACGACCCTATTGCGTACCACAAACCCAAAACCTCCCGCCGTTAAGCCGCCGACGTATCCTGCATTGAATGGACGGTCGTTGGCCAATAGCAGGTGAAAAGAGCCGGTATCCGACGCACCGATGAACTGCACGCGGGATTTCAAACCTCCGATCATGCCTATGACCCGCGAAGGTCCGCCGACCATGAACGGCGGCGACGGATCGTTGATATACGCCACCACCGTCGAGTTCGGGACCGCCCCCGTCTGCATTAGGAACGTCTTCGACGCGGTCGGCGCGATGTCCGCAGCACTTCCCGTGCGGATCGCGCTCCAGGTCGAGTGCCGCAGGTCGTGCACGCCATTTTCGAGCAGGATCGCCGGGATCTGATTGGCGGTCAGCGGGCGCGGGGTCATGGCTTCGAAGACCGCACGGCTGTCGGCAGTGCCGGCGGTCGCGCGGACCTGGGTTGGGAAGTAACCGCGCGCGCTCGCCCAGGCGTCGACGCCCATCTCGCTGATCTGGCTGGCATAATGGATGCCGTCGCCGTCAAGCCCGGCCTTCACCGCCGCGCTGTAGCCGCCGACGATCGCCATATGGTCGAGCACGTCCCAGTCGAGCCGGCTCTGCGCGAATTGCCAGCAGACATCGGTCGCCTCGGCCAGAGACAGGTCGTCGAACGGTCCGTTGCGATAGAAGGGATTGCGCTCGAGGATCACCGCAGGCGGGTTGGCCATGCCCGACTGGCCGATCGCGGATTCCAGCCGGGGGAGTATCGCCTGGTAATCGGCGGCCTTGTCGTCGCTGACCAGCCAGATGATGTCGGGGGCGAAGTCGCGGATCAGCCCCGCCATCAGCGGGACCGAAGCGTCGGTGGTGTTCGACCAGGCATTGCTCGACTGGCCAACCAGATAATAGTTGATCGCCGCCGCGTTGCGCACCTGGACGCTGGGCCACAAGGTGCGCACCGCATTGCCCGACAGATGGGTGATGCGGATGCTGCGGTAGTTGATCGACGCGAATTCCAGGCGGACCGTGGCGAGGCCGCGCGGGCCATTGGCATCGATGATCAGCTCGCCCCCGGTCAGGCTGTGTGCGCTGACGATCTCGTCATCGGTCGGCGTGGTCCAGCCGACAGTGGAACTGGCGACCTGGAGCGTGCTGCATTCGATCTTTACCCTGCCGGCGCCCGGTTCGATGATGATCGGGATCAGGACGGTGTCGCCGTTGATCTGGTGGCCCATGATCGATTGCTGGCCATCGACATGTTCGACGAACGAGCCGTCGAAGCTGTAAGTATAGTCGTATTTCTGACGATAGGACGCGGTGCCGAGGACCGGCACGATCGACACCGCCGAGCTCATGCTGGGGATGCCATAGCCCAGATAATCGACCCAGGAGCCGGGGCTGAAGCTGTAGACCGGCTCCTTCGAATAATGCTGGCCGAGCACCCGCTGGATGGCCCATTGGCCGCAGGAATTGGTGGTCAGGCTGTCGCCGAACACCAGGATCCGCGTCTGATCGGTCAGGCCGTAGCGCAGCTTGTAGAGGTGGTGCGCCAGGCGGATGCCGGGCGGGCGCGTGCGGGCAAGCTGCATTGGCGCGATCTTGCGGCCCAGCACATCGGCGGCGGTGCCGGGCAACTCGCCGACCAGCACCGCATTGCCACCGGTCTTCGCATAGAGGCGCGCAATCACGCCCGCCCCGCCGATCCGCACCCAGAAGCTGCCGCCCTCCGCCGTCGCTGCCAGGCCGGCGGCGATGCTGGGCCAGGTCGCGCCGGCCGAGACGGCAGCGGAAAAGGCCTCCGCGCTCGCCCGCGCCGCCTGGGCCGCGATCCGATCGGAGTTGGTCCGCGCGGCATTGTTCGCCGCCATGGTCGCCGCAAGCTGCGACGAGGCCAGATCGGTCGCGATGCCGGCGCGGAACTGCGACACGGCGGTTTCGATTCCGGCGACGCCGGGTTTGCCCGCCGCGTCGAACGACAGGATCTTGCCCGCGCGCGCGGCGGCGGCAGGCAGCGGCGGCACGCTCTCGCCGCGCGGCACCACCAGCGCGCGGTCGCTTCGCTCCTTCAGCACCAGCGATCGCACCGCGGCGCGATCGAACTGGCGGTTGACCGATCTCGGGGTGAACGGCGTCTCGCCCCCGGAAAAGCCCGCTTCCTGGGTGAAGGCAGGCGCCGAGACGATATGGATCGCCCCCGATCCCGCCGCCGGCGCCGCGGCGAAGCGGACGATCCCGCCCTCGACATCGGGGTCGATCGACACGGTGTAGAGCGCGGCGTCGACCAGCTGGCCGGTGTCGGGCGGCCCGCGGAACACCCGCACCTCGTCTGCGGACAATGCCTTGAAGGCGAAGCCGAAATCGGTGGTCGCGCCATTGGGTGCGAAGGGCCCGGCGATCACGCTGGTGACGGAGACGGTCATGCTGCTTCCCGATGCTGTTTCGGGACCGGGGCTAATGGGATGCGTGGCCCGCAAGGCGCGATTTGCACAAGGGACGACTGCGTAGGGATCTCGCCATTATCGAGCAGTCTGGGCGCCGAAGGGGTCGAGCCGGGCGCAAAAAGCTCGTACCCTAGGCGAAGATCGGGGGGATGAGGCGCGATGTTCGACATTGGATGGATCGCCGGCGCGGTTCTGATGACAGCAGCAGGTGGGGTAACGGTCGACGCGCGCGCTGGACAGTCGACAGACTGGTCGAGGGCGGTTGTCGGTCACTGGTACTGGTCTCACAGCGCCGCCAGCCTGCACTATTATTTCGATCAGGATAGCATTTCCGGCCCCGACACCGACCGACGGGTGCGCATCGCCGTGAACACCGACGCACCGGTGATCGACTCCGCCTGGCAGACGATGACCTTCTCCTTCGACTGCAGGGCGCGAACTTACCGCATCCTGGCGTTCATCTCCTATCCGCCGGGAGCAAGCGCGAGGCCCCTCCGCCGCCCACCCGAATTTCTCACGCCGACGCGTGCCCCCATTCCGTCCCTGCAGAACGATCTGATCGACGCCGCCTGCGACGATGATCTGGGGAGCATGGTCGAACTGGGACGGCCGCTTGAGGACGCGGCTCACCTCGCCCATCTGCTGGGCCCGCTGGTCCGCAGCGACCTGCTGCTGGCCGGGCCGCTGGCCGCCGCCTCACGCGAGAAAGTCCGCGCCATGCCCGACGAGGAGCTGGCGCGGTGGGTCAAGCCAGGACGCACCGCCCAGGTGCGGGCGCTGCTCGAGCGCTAACGCCCGAACCCACCGCATTCTGCGGAACCACCACCCGATCCCGAGCACGACACCATGAACCAATCCCCCGACGCCAACCCCGCCCCAGCCCGATCCGCCGGCCCGGGCATCCTGCGCCTGCTGGTGATCCTCATCGCGCCATGGCTCCTGGGCTGGGGCGCATTTCTGTATGTCCATGACCAGCGCAGGGTCGCCGCCCTGACGGAGGCTCAACAGCACCAGGCCTATGTCGACCAGGTCGCCGCAACGCCGAACCGCCGCCCGTACCATGAAGAGGAGATGAACCGAGGCATCGACCGGCACATCGCGGCGCAGCTTCGCGCCAATGCGGCGGCGGAACGGATCACCCTTGCCCTTTGGGCGCTGGTCCTCGGCCCCCTCACGGTCCTGTGGTTCGTGCTCGGCGGCTGGTGGGTATGGCGCGGGTTTACGGCGCGTCGCTGACGGCGGTGGCGACCTCTCCGGACAGGTGACGTGCAAGTGAACGAGGTTCGACCTGCGGATCAGCGCGCCGCAGTTCCTCTCTTTGCCGGTGCCCCGGCCGAACGAGGCCGCGACGAATCATATCCGCCAGCCTGCCACGGGAATCCGAGAGCGTCGTCGCCATGCGAATGCCCATAGGGCAGATCGCCATTGAGAGTCTGGGCAATCTCCCGAAGCCCATAGAATGATGCCGCCGGGACTAGCTTCTGCCATGCCTGCTTTTCGCCCAATGTGGCGGGCGATCCTCGCCACTCGTTGACCGCGCCCTGAATGGCAACCGGAAGGTCATCGGCAAACATTCCGACGACCGATCCTGCTAGAGCACCTGCAGGGCCGATCCGTGACAGGTCGTCCTCCGGTGGCGTCGGCCTTCCGCGATCCACGCCGGTTGCTCCCGGACTCACTCTCGCCCCGGCCATTTCCAAAGGCGTCTTGAACGGATTGAATGCGCTACCCGCATATCCGCCACTCACTTTCTCGGCTGTGTTGGCAAGGTCGAAGGCGAGCGCAAACATGCCTGAATTGTCGAGCCCTTCGCCGATGAGGAAGCCAGGATTGCGCGCCTTTTCCTGAAACTCGTGAAACGCCGCGTCTCCTTCTCCGCGAGCCTTCAGATAGGCAGTCAGCATTCCCAACGTCGACATGCCGACCATGCCGGAAATAAAACGCGCGCGCCCCTCCTGCATTCCGCGCAGCAGCACCTGCTGATGCGATGCCAAGGCGACGCTCCGGAATTCCGCGATAAGTTTTCCAAGCGGAGTGTGGATGAACAGCGGCAAGTCCCCGACGCCAGGCGTCACGTTGGTCATATCAACATCTTTGGCAACCGCCGCGCGGAAGACACGCACGGCCTCCGCATTCGTCCAGCGCTCGGTCCTTGCTACGAGGACGCCATCGATCGTTTCGCCATGGCTGGCAAACTGACGCCGGATCGTCTTCGCCATATTCGCATCGATCCCCAGAAAAGCCAGCTTTCGCGCATCGAGCTTTCCAGCCAGGATCATGTTCTGTGACAGGATGGAGGTCATCCCCTTGATGGCGTCATTCCACAGCGTGATCCCGCTCCACCGCGTGCCACCACGCGCCATGTTCTCGATCAGGCGCTCGATCGGCGTGCCGGCGGCCATCTCGTCGGCAAGGCTGCTCAACGACGACATCCGCTGCGCCAAAACCCGATCGAGAACCAACCCGGCCAGCTTCGCTTCAGCGAGGCTGAGCTGAATCCCGCGTCCATTGCGCATCAGCGGGATGAGCCCGTCTGCCATATACGCAGACAGGCCATGCGTCATCGCAGGTCGATAGATGGTGGAGAGAGCCGACTCGACCGTGCCTCCCAGTTTCCGAACGAAATCATAATGGCCAAGCGTCCGAACCACGCGACCGAAGGTGCTGGCATTTTCCACCGCCTTGTACGTGCCACGCACCAGGTCGCGCACGGCCTCGATGTCCCGCAGGTCTGCCTCCTCACGAGCCTTCAGCCGCCGTAACTCTCGCTGATCGGTGACTCCCTGCCTCAGAAGCGCGTGGTCCGCGGAAATCTTGGCGAGTACGCTGGTCATCATTGGATCGCCAAACCGACGCGTCAGTTCGATGTCCGCCGCCATCGTCCGAATGTAGCGCGAGACAATCTCGCTCGCGTCGGTTTCCAGGACTCCCTGACGGACAAGGACGTCGTCAGATACCGGCAGCGCATTGGCCTCCAGCCCCCCGACACGGACGGGCGTCTGGAAACTGGGGGCAACCGACGTGCTGGCGCCGTAGTCACGCCCCGTAAGCACTTCGTAGTTCCGATCTACAAACCGCTCCGCCATGTCTCGCAAGTTTGGCGCGGTCGCGGCGTCGAACGGGTCAAGCCGACCGGCACCGGATCGGATCTCCCACAGCGTACGGAAATCACTGCGCAGCGCATCTCGCTTTCGCGTCAGCGCCGCGTACTTTGCAGCGAATTTCCGCGTCGGCCGCGGTCCTCCGGCGGGGGATGCGGGGCGTCGAGATCTCGACCCTCCTCCCGCTTGGGCTTCCGCGACCCGTAATCGAGCCTCCTCGGCGTCCAGAGCGCGCTCCTCATTGAGATACCGCGTCGCAGACTGACGATACTGGCCGTCCGCCCAGTTGTGCACATCCTGGTACCAGACCGGCTTGATCTGCCCTTCCTGTTCGATCAGCATCTTTTGCCGGAACAACCGCGGAAGAAGGCTCTCTGCCATCTGTTCCCCGGCTTGCGGGTGCAACAGGCCCAGCCGCGCAGCATCGTCGTTGAGTTCGACGATCACCTTGCGCAGCGCGAGTGCCGCCTGCGCGACATGAGCATCGGGCGCGCGGTCCCCCTTGCGCATCGCGGTGGACACCGCCTCGTTGAAGTCGTCGCGCGTCAATTGTCCGCCGAGCTTGCGCATCTCTGCGTAATTGTCGTCGATCGCGGTTACGGTGCGTGCTGTCAGGTCGTTCTGTCGAATTGTAGCAAATCGAGAGACGGCAGGCCCAAGGGAACGTCCCTGCGCATGCATGGTCTGAATGGTTGCGTTTTCCGAAAGCTGCTGTCCGGTCTCACGCGCGACAACGCTCTCGCTGAAGTTCAGACGGAGATTGGGACTTAACTTCTGTGTTATGCGCGCAAGCTCGTTCGCAGCGACCCCGTCCACCGAGAGATCACTCAGGTTCAAGGGGCCGAAAGCCGGTGGCGGATCGAGACCATTCGGGCCGGCCGATGGCGTGATCGGTGGGATCCCGCCTGAGGCCTGATTTATGGCATTTCGCGACAGATAAGTGATCGACGATCCGAGAAGCCCCGACAGGACGACACTAGCGCTGACAGAAATCGCACTCTCTTGAAACGTGCGCGTGACTTGAGTGGCGTGGAGACCGGCTTCCTGAACCGCGGTGCTGACCCCACCTGCAGCCGCGGTGCGGGCGCCTGCCTTGAGAATGGTGTAGACTCCGCGCGCGCCCTTCACCACCTGGCCGCCGACCGGGATCAGCATTGTCGGGTCTGCAAGGTTGGCGATCAGCGTCGCACCCATCGCCATCGCGCCGCCTCGCGCCAGAATGTCGCGATCGGCCATCTCGCGATCATATTGCGCCTTCAGAGCGGCGGTATAGCGCGCATTGCCCGAACGAGCGAAGATCTTCCATGCGGACTCGTATTTCGTGCCCTTGATGTCGTTCCAGACATCATAGTTCGGATCGATGCGTTGATCGGCGGTCGCGAAATTATAGAGCCCCTGCCAGGCAGAGAACAGCAGATTGTCTCGGCGAAAGGCTGCGCCGAAAATCTCTCCTGTGGTCGGATCACCGGGTCGGCGGGCTACGCTGAAAGTCTGGGGCGTAACGATGGTCAGCTGCGAGCGCTTTTCGGGCACGAACGGCATGGCTTCCTCCAGCCTCAATCAAAATTAGAGATAGGGAATGAACGTCGGCACGACTGGGCCGTCCGAAAGAGCGGTTTGTGCAGCCTTCGCTTTTCGCAAGCTGGCCTCGTTGGCTCTACTCGCCGCGTTGGGATCAGCCTGCCAGAAATGGGGTGCTACTTCCCAGATCAGATGACCGTTGCGAGCATAGGCATAGTATAGCCGGTAGCGCGCCGGCTGCCTTGATTGGTAATCGCTATCGGTCACCCCCAACACCGTCTGAAATACGATCCTGCTGGGATTGTCTTTCCGACCCTTGAGCTCACGCACGGCTTTCATGGCGTCCTGAAACACGTAATCATGTCCGCCATCGATCGGGTCATATGTCAGCTCGATCGGGTAAGCAGTGATGGTGCCGCCTGCGCTGACGCCGAACATCTGCCGGAACTTTTCTCCCGCCACCGCCCAGGCAGCTTCAGGGTCGGTATCCTTCTCGACCTCGTTCCGGAACAGCTCGAAATAGATGTCCCCGGCCAGCGCCCTGCTCGCTTCGTCATGAAACTTCGCGCCCGGAAACATGCCCTCCGGCGCGCCCTTCCCGCGCCAATAGTCGCGAAGGACCGAAATGGGCAGGCCGCGCATCGACAATTTGCTGCGATATCCCGGCGTGGTCTCATCCACAGCACGTCGAGCAGCGTCTGCCGAATCGATCCCGAAGTTGAGGTAATGATTGAACAGGACACCGACGCGTTCCGGGCGGTCTGCACCGTCCATCCCGAGAAACACCTTTGGGTTGTGGCGCAAGATGCCCCCGAGCGTCGCGGCTGCTTCGCTGCTCATGCCACGATCTTTTGATTCAAGGCCCGCGCGAAGCGCCTTCACTCCTGCCGTTGCAAGGATACCGGTAGAGTTGAAAACCTGAAGCGCAGCGGTCAGCGACGCGCCTTGGACTGCCACCACCGCTTCCACGGCGCGGGCATCGTCCTTGTTCGTCGAGCTCCAGGCATAATTAGGGTTCGCGAACTTCCTGCTCGCGGCGTCCAGATCACCGGTGCGCTGCATGTTCGCCCGCGCATTTGCTTTGGCGAGCGCCGCGTAGCTGCGAAGATCAGCAGGGGAAAGCTCAGCTGCGGTTGACCCAAGTTGCGTGACGGAGGTGAAATTTGCTCCACGTGCCTTCACCTTTTTCGAGGCGTCGTCTCGCGCCTGCGAAAAGCCTTGGTTCAGCGCCCGCTGCTGAACATCCACCCGGCCGAAAAGATATTGCAGGGCGGCGTCTTTTTGCTCCGGCTCCCACTTCCCTTTGACAGCCTCAAGCTCGATCCGTCTGACCGCATCATGCAGGTCGATTTCGGGCAGCTTAAACGCCCCCTTGCCCTTGCCGGGTTTGGCAGTCGGGTCTTCCGCAAAACGCAGTGCAGGAATGAGCGCGGTGACGTCGGCCTCAGCCTGACGTCTTTGGCGTGGATGCTTCAGTTCGTCATCGATCTTGCGAAGATCGTCTATCGTAAAAACACTCTTGTTTTCAGCAATATAAGCTTCCGCGTCCGTTATGCGACCCTTGCCGCTCATCGCGAGCGCGACCATCGTCACATACGCCGAATCGATCTCGCGAAGACGCGCGGCACGCGCATCGGGGTCCAGAATTCCCTCGCGATCGAGTATATGGTTCTGCGTCTGTTGGGCAGCGGTTCGAGCTTCCTCACGCGCGTTGGGGTCATCCCAATGAGTGCCGCCCATGTTGAACGCGGTCCTCAGCCGCCCGTCGAGGCCTGCACCTCGCGCGACATCGATCTGCACCAATGAGTGCACTTCGATGTCGTTCAGGTGAACCTGGTCATAGGGCGCGATCGTATCCAGAAACATCGCGCGCATTCGAGGCGACGTCGTCCGCTCGGCATGGTCACTGCGGAGTTGCTCGATTTCCTTCAGCAGCGTCTCGCGCTGCTCGACCGCCGCGTCGCCCCGAAGTGCCTTGAACTTGGCAACCTTTTCCTGGACTTCAGTCTGATACGCGTTCGCCTCCTTCAGGCGTCCGCGATCGTCATTCTGCAGGTCGATCTCATCCTGCACCTCCGCTGCCTTGCCGATCGCGCCGCCTAGCGACGTCATCCCGGCGCCAAGGCCGCCCAGGGCGCCGCCGCCATTGTTCGCAGGTTGAAGTCGCGCGCCGCTCAGCGGAGCCAGCGCTACCGTGTTTTCCCGAAGGATCGGAACTCGTGCCATGTCCTCGGCCTATCGGTCAGCGGGCAGCTCGCGGATCGCTTTGCACAACCCGCGCCCCTGGGATCAGGCCCGGATGATCGGGGTGGACATCGTAGTCTTGGAACCAGATCCAGCAGCCTTGCCGACGATCTTGGGATTCCGCGCCGCGTTCAGCTTGTCATACTGCATCGCCCCGCCCAGGATCGTCGATCCGATCTGGAACGCGCCGTTGATCAGCGCGCCGCTTGCCGCCTGGCGCGACGCCTGCGCACTGGCGCGGTAGTTGGCGGCGTTGATCTCGAACCCGCGCGTCTCGCGCATCGAATTCTCGCGCAAGGTCGCCGCGTCCTGCTGGCCGATCACCGCCGCGTCGCCGCGCACATTGGCGGCGCTGCCAAAGGCGATATCGATGCCGTTGGCGGCAAGCGCGGCATTCTGCTCACCCATCAGCTGGGCGGTTCGCTCCTGCAGCTTCTTGTCCTCGATCCGCCCGCGCTCGAGCGAGTCCCGCGCGGCATCATTCTCGATGCGCGCATTGCGGTCGGCGACCTCCGCCTGGTACCGCGCCTGCTGCGCGGCGGCGATGCTCGATGCGCCGGTGCCGATTGCCGACACGGCAGTCGCCGCCACCGTCAGCGTCAGGGGATCGCACATCTTCAAACCTCCTTGTGAAACGGAACGAACTCGACGCCGCCGATCATCACGGCGGCATCGTCGATGCCGAAACCCCAATGCCGCAGCATCCGGATCGCATCGCGATTGCCGCGCGCGACATGGTTCTCCAGCCGGGGAAAGCGCGCCTGCATCTCGCTCAGCACATATCGGCCCAGCACCAGCAGTTCGCGCGGGAAACCGCGCACCGCATCGGTGCCGAGGAACCACACGCATCCGCGCCCCTCGATCGCACTGATCGGCGTCACGCCGAACATCGCGATCGGCTTGTCCTGCATCAGCACGGTCGCGCTCAGCGCCGACGCCGCCAGGCCCAGCCGCAGCGCCTGGCGCGGCGTTCGCCCGAACGCCGCGCACTCCGCCCTGTCCCATTCCCGCATCGCCCGCGCGATCGGCGCGACGTGCGGGCGCCGCGCCTCGGCCAGCCGGATCACGCCTCGCTTACCACCGGATCGAGGAAGACCGAGGTGACCGTCATCGGCAACGGCTCGCGCGAGCGGATGAACAGCGTCGCCTCGCCCGCCGTCACCGGCTCGGTCCCGACCACCGCCGCACCGGTGAACAGCGCGCTCGGCGTGCCCAGCGGCTCGGTGGTGCGTGCCCGGGGCTGCTGCATCCGGTCCAGCCGCCGCCCCACCTCGATCGCGCCCAACCGGGTGTCCGCCACCTGCACGACGACATCGCCCAGCATCTGGCGCTTCGCCTGGATCGATCCGCTCTCGGCCTGCACCGCCAGCGGCAGCGTCTCGATCAGCGCCTCATATCCCAGGCCGATCGTCACCAGCCGCGATGCCTCATGGCCCAGATCGACCCAGCCCGCGCCGTCGCATGCCAGCCCGCGGATCGCGAAGCCGTCCGCCATCGCGTCCACGGTCGCGCCCGCAAGATGCGGCACCAGGAAGCGCCGCTGCGGCGCCTCCAGCCGGAAGGTGACGGCGCAATCGAGATAGCAGCTGAGGTCCAGGTCGCTCCACTTGGCGGATGCCAGCCGCTCGAGGAAGCGCCGCTTCACGCCGGCGATCTCGCGCTCGACCACCCAATAGACGCGGCTCTCCCCGCCCTCCGGGATCGAACAGATGGTCTCGACCTTCCCCGCCGTCTCGCACAGCGTCCATCCCCAGACCTGCTGCTCAAGCTGCCAGGTGAAGGTCGGCACCTTGCCGTCGCTGCGCGCGGTCCACACCACCGACAGCGGCTCCTCGGCATAGGCCCAGGACGCGATCGTGTGTCCACGGAACAGCTCGGGCGAAAAGATCGACACGTCGTTCGACCGGTAGCCCTCGATCTCGAAGGTGAAACCCAGCGAGCGCACGCCCGATCCCACCGCCGGCTGAAAGAACACCGCCTCGTCAAGCACCAGCGGCTTCAGCCGCGACGCGCCGCGGCCCGACTGGCGCTTGGCCATCGGCGGCGGCGCGGCGGACAGGTAATCGCCGTCCGATCCCGCGATCACGAACACGCCGTCGCCGGTCAGCGCAATCAGGTTCTGCAGCGGCACCAGTGCATGGACCGAATTGACCTTCTGGGCAGAAATCCGGATCGAGATCGCATCGTCGGCGCGCGCCGGCCGGGCAATGTCCATGTTCGCGAAATCGGCCGATCGCGACGTGAACACGCCGTTCGGAACCTCGCGCGTCCGCGCCCAGATCAGCCGCTGGTCGAAGAACGTCACGGTCGACGGATTGCGGTTCGGTCCGAACGGATTGTTCGCCTCGGGGGGACCGTCGCTCAGGTCGGGATCGATATTGTCGTCGGTGAAGCTCGTCCCCTGGGTCTCGCCGATATAACCGAAGGCGGATTCATGGTTCGCCTTGTACACCCGGTACCGGTTGGCGCCGGTCACGGCGCCCCAGGTGACGAGATTCTTGTTGCGCTTCAGCGTCAGGTCGTTGCTCGCCGACGCCCCGCTCGAAGGGCGGCTTTCCTGGCCGGTCACGTCGTTGATCGCGGTGACGGCATAGGTCGCCAGCCGCGGGAAATAGGCGTTGCCGCCATTGTCCGCATCGGTGTTGGCCACCGTCGCATGCACTGCGGCACCGGCCGGCGCCGCGATCGTCGGTCCCAGCGTCACCGGCGCGAACGCCCAATTGGTATGGCTGCTGCGCACCAGCTGGGTCGGCGCATGGTTCAGATGCGCCAGGTACACGACGTCGAACGCCTGGACATGGTCCAGCTCGGCCAGCTCCTGCTGATGATAGGGCGTGGGCGTGCGAAAGATCCGGGCAACACTCATCAGTAATGCGCCTCATATTCGAACCAGCGCCCGCCGCCGCCTCCGCCGCCACCACCGCCGCCGACGGGCGGCGGGGGTGGTGCCGGCACCGGTTCGGGCACGGGCGGCGGCGGCGGCGGGGGCGGCGGCGGCGCGCTGCGCATGATCGCCTCGGCATCGCCCTCGCCGGTGAACGCGCCGAAGCCGGTGCCGTCCACCGGCACGGTAAAGCTGCTCTCGCTCGTCACCGTGACCTTCAGCGTCAGCCCGTTCAGCTCGGTCATGCCCTTCACCTGCTGGAAGAACACCTCGTCGCCGGTAGAATAGCCGTGATGCGACGCGGTGATCCGCACCGGATTGGTCCGCGTCGCATTCTCGATGACCAACCGGTCCTCGATCATCATGCCGCCGCTCACGCCCAGCCGCATCGTCGTCTGGCCGAACAGCATGGCATAGCTCGCCTCGTACGCGCCCTCGAAGGGGATCAACCGCTGCGGCCCGTCCTTGATCTCGTACACCAGCCGCGTGCCCGGCCGCTTGGTCAGCCCGCCATATTTCAGGATCAGGACGTTCTTCCCCTGGCGGATGCCGGCGGCATAGGGGGCGATGTCCTGCCGCCCCCACAGCTCCTTCGACAGGACGCCCTTGCTGAAATTATGCTGTCCGATGCGCGGTCCCGCCATCACGCCCTCCCCAGGCCGATCCGCGCCAGCTGAACCTCGGCGACGAAATCGCCCGGGGTTTCGCGGTCGCGGTTCATGTCGCTTGCCTTGGCCCGCTCGCGCGCCACTTCGGCCAGCTGCATCAGCTCGCCCTGGCGCGCGCGGTCCTTCTTGATCGGCATCACGATCCGCGCCGCCAGCTCCAGCGCCAGCGCGCGCGCGAACCGCGCCGGAAACCGCGCCTCGTCGGGCGCATTGGTCACATATTCCAGCGTCGCGGCGGGCAGGTCGGCATACAGCACCCCGCCCGCAATCCGGTACGGCTCGCCCGCCTCGCCCCCGCGCAACCGCCCGCGCCACGACCATCGCCCGCCATCGGCCGACACGTCGTCGGCGCTGTAGCGGAGCAGGTGCCGCGGCATCGCCAGATCATGCGGCAGCGCGTAGGCGTGCGCCCATTCCGCCGGCCGGTCATTGGCGATCTCCGCCAGCACCGCGCGCCGGATCGCGAAATCATATCCGTGATCCTCCAGCAGCATCTCCAGCGCGGGGCGATATTGCTCCCGACACTGCGCCGCCTCGATCGAGACGTCATCGATCGTATCGATCCGATCCGCCGGCAGCTCCGCCACCGCCATGTTCCATAGTGCAAGTCTGGAGGTCATGCCGGCGGGGTTAGCGCGGCGGCGCGCGCGACGCGGTCGCAATGCACAGGCGCAATTTCGTCCCATGCTCGAGGCCCGGTTGCAGACACGCGCCAAATGAGTAATCGACACTCACCCTGCGCCCAGCGCGATCGGATAGTGGATCAGATGACAGCCGAGAGCGGCGTAACCTGCCACAGCATTCAGGAGGTGGCGTCGGTCGAGGACGGCATCGTCCAGATCGCCTTCGACCTCACCGGATCTCCGGCCGGCTATCTTGTCATCTCGCTCCCCGAAGACCTCGGGGCGACGGCCGAGTTTTTCGGAGAGAATCATTATGCCGAGGTGGCCGACCAGGGTTTCGGCGGATATGGGGCAATCGACGCTATCGCGATCGACAATGCTTCACGGTTTCGGGTGAATCTGAAAAACCCGGTTCCCGGGATCGGTGCAACACTGACGATTGTCACCCGATCGCCCATGCCGGACCTGATAGTCGATCAGTTGCGACGGCTGGAAAGCACACCGGGCGGGGCCGATGGCAACTCGCCAGGCTTCCCCCCATGATTCAGTTTCACCCCGGACCTGCCCCGGCCCGTGCCGGTCTCGGCGATCAGGGCGATCCCGGATCGGCCTGGCTCGAATGGCCCGATCCGAGCCAGTCGATCGATGCCATCGTCCCCAATGCGGTCAGGACCAGCATTGCAGAGGCGCTGTGCCGGGTCGGCGCGGTCACCTTCTGCCTCAAGCGGCCCCATCCCTCGATGGTCGTCACCCCGGTCCGCCAGGGACTTGCCGGCCGGCTGCTGCGCGGACCGCTCCGCCAAGGCACCACGCGCGACCCTCAGGCGGTCGAACTGCTCTTCCACGATCCGCTTCAGGCCTGGTGGCTCGGATCGGCGGTCGCGCTCGTGTCCGATCCCGATGGCCCGCTCCCGCTGCTGGACGCGGCCGCCTGGCGCGCGCTGACCGGCCGTCGCTGGATCGAGGTGGCCCGCGGCCACCCGTCGATCGACGCCGCGCTTCGTGCGGGCGTCGATGGCGAAATGGCCGGCTGGTGGAGCCGGAACCCGGCGCTGCGCGACCGGTTCGCCGCGACGCTTCCCAACGCGTGATCGACCGCGCGCCCACCGCATCGTGCGAGATGACTGGACCTTCGCAATCGATGATGAAACAAATCGGTCACGCAAGGAGGGTGGAGGGGTTTGATGTCGGCGCTGCAAAACCCCGTGAAGTCGGTGG
This sequence comes from Sphingomonas rustica, assembly GCF_039652585.1. Classification (NCBI taxonomy): domain Bacteria; kingdom Pseudomonadati; phylum Pseudomonadota; class Alphaproteobacteria; order Sphingomonadales; family Sphingomonadaceae; genus Sphingomonas; species Sphingomonas rustica. The sequence continues at coordinate 46,042 of NZ_JBDIZK010000015.1, forward strand.
TGTCCTACGGCTTCCTAACGCTTTCGACGCTGTTCCTGCTCTGGGTCGCCTCCGAGATTCACGACGTTCACCGCTGGTATGCGGCGCAAGGGCATGATGGAGATCACTATCCCTATGTGCCGTTGTTCGTCGCAATGGCCGCCCTCGCGACGGGATTTCTGGTGGTGCGGACAAGGGTGTGGCCGGCGGCGATTCCAACCACGGTCCTCGTTATGCTGCTAAGCTACGGCTATTGGCTGGGAACGGTCGCTTAAGGTCGAAACGATGGCGGTTCGCCCACCCAGCGTCGGACTAGGCGGCGACGGCGACGAGATCGATGCGATCGAGGACGTCGAACGCACGCTGGGTATCCGGCTCGACATTTCGGACGCCGGAAACTGGCATACGGCCGGCGATGTGTTCCGCTCGGTCGTCGCATCGATGCCGGCATCCGAGCACGCCGATCCCGACCTCTGGGCGCGTTTCGCGACAGCCTTGTGCGCCACGACTGGCGTCGACCCGCGCCGGATCGAGCCGGCCAGCCCGCTGCTGTCCCAGACTCACCTGACGCTCTGGCCTTTCACCCGCCGCCTCAGGTAACCCAGCTATCCACGCATTTGGCCGTCCACCCGGCGGCACCGCGCCGCACGACGCACATCATGCCGTAGCCAAAGGCGCGCGCGCCGCCCGGCTCTTGAAACGACACCTCGGTAATGGCCAGCATGCCGTTTGCGGAAACGATCGGATGGGTAAAAGACACCCTGTGCAGGTGGCCTTCCTCGTCAACCCGAGGCGCAGGATCCGACACCGGCATGCACAGCGGCCGATACTTCTCCTGCGCATAAAGCGATTGCCTCGCCGCCAGCCCGTTGAACTCTGTCGCATTCATCGCAAGGCGCTTGCGATAGTCGGGAACGAATTGCGTCAGATCGATTACGCGAATGGAGGGATCGATATCCCGTGGATAGGCCAGATGGTCGCTGCCGATCGCCGCAGTATAGGCAGCTTCGATAATCCGGCAGGTCGGGTCGATCGGTGCCGCGGCTTGCCGAGCGTCCATGAATGCCGAGCCGCCGGCAAACAGGAGGCTCCATAGCACCGCCCCGGTGAACATATCGGCTCCTCCACGCTATCCGGCACCAGCCTATCCGCGCAGGCACGCGTCGCAACAGCCGCACCGTCGCTTGCATCCGGAACGGACTCGATTTCACGCCCGCGAATTAGGGGCCGTTTTCGAAATCGACTCGCTCACCGCGCCCGTGCCATTGCCAACGCCGTCGCACGGTCCATCATGGGCCCGATGCCGATGATCCTCAGCCTGCTCGCCCTTCTCGCCGCGCCACCAGAGCCGGCGCCGCCGCGCACCTATCTTCTCTCGATCGTCGAGGTGCCGCTGAAGAACGACCAAGCGCTCTCCGGCTTCGCCATCGAAACCTGGGGCGTGCGGTTCGAGGCAGTGTGCCACTTCCCCTCGGGCTGGACGCTCCGCGCCGGCAGTCGCGCCACCCCCGACGGCGTGCTGGAGGGCAATGGCAGCCACGGCGCCACTTGGCTGAGCCCTGGCTCGACCGCGGTGCTCGACGATCTCGTCCTGGTCACGCTGGACGGCCCACTCGACGCCGGCAGTCCCGACGTCCGCCCACCGACGTTCGCCGGCAGCTTCGCCATCGAACTGCCCGACGATGAGGAACCCACACCCGTTCGCCTCACCCTTGCAAATATCCGCCTGACACCGGCGACCGCCTGCCCTGCCCGATGACGCGCCTGCCCCCTGTATAGCGCTGGCGCTTGCCATCCCGTTCGCCCGGGCGACTGCCCTCAAGCGCATCGCTCGGCGAGGTGCGCGGGCTTCGACCAGCTCGGCCCGAACGGCGGGCGTGAAACAACGCCCCCTCTGCGCCTCAGCGCCTCTGCGCGCCCAAAAGCCAACGGCCGCACCGGGCACCCCGCCCGATACGGCCGCCAACAACGCCGTCACCGACTCACCGCCCTCGCGACACCTCGATCGCCCGCCGGATCGCCGCCACCGTCGCATCCGGCGCCACCGCCACACCGTCCGCCGCCGCGACCGCCAGCAGCTCCGCCTTGCGCAGTCCGCTCAGCGCCGCCGGTCGGCGGGGCAGCGAACCGCCCCGCCTCCCGTCGCCGTCGCGGTCCAGCGGATCGGCCACGCCCGCCCCGCCCTCGCCCGGCGGGACCGCGGCATCCACCAGCTGCCCGCCGACGAACGCCTTGCGCGGGATGTGCGTCACGCCCGCCGCCACGATCAGTATCCGTGGCTCTCGGCCGGCGGCCGCGACTGGACCGGGCTGTCGGTGGTCGAGGTGACGCCCGCCGTCACCCGGCCGGCGGTATAGTCGCCGGCATTGGTGGTATAGCGAAAGCCCAGATAGGCCTTGCTCAGCGGCGGCAGCGCCACGTCGATCGGCCGCTGGCCTGCGGCCAGGTTCACCGTGCCGGCGCCGTTCAGCACCGTGCGCGAGAACAGCGAGACCACGCCCGTGGTCAGCGCGGCATTGTCCGCCTCGATCACCTCGAAGGTGATGCCCGTCGCGGCGCCGTCGGGGGTGAACCCCGTCTCGATCTGGCAGAAGGCGCGCATCCGCCGCCCGCGATCGGCGCCGGCCAGCCCGGTCACCAGGATCGAATCCGTCGACACCGTGTCGACGGTCACTGCCTGCTTGTCGGAGCACAGCAGTTGCTTGTCCGTGTTCATGCTCTTGGTTCCTCTGTCGGAATGGGAAAGGGATCGCCGCCCGATCAGGCGACGACGCGCGCCTCGTCGACGTTCAGCGCGTCGATCGACCGGATCGGGATGCCGTCGAACACCGTCACCTTGCGCCCGCCGATCGTGTCGAAGCCCAGCAGGCCGCGCCCGCCGCGGCTGTCGTGCAGGGCCTGGCGACGCAGGAACCCGCCCAGCGGACGCGGCACATAGAAGGCGGCGTTCGGCCCGATCGACTGCACCCGCTCGATCATCTGCGCCATCGCGTCTTCCAGGTCGGTGCCCGTGCTGCGATCCTTGGTCAGCAGCGAGAAGTCGATGTTCGCCGCGCGCACCGCATGGCGATGATCCTTCACCGACAGGCCGCAGTCCCACTGGAAGAAGTCGGAATAGCCCAGATAGCTGTTGCCTTCCTCGTCCAGCACCAGGTCGCCGATCGGGAAACCGTCCGGGCCCGATGCCAGGTTGGCGGTCGCGTCCATGTGCATCAGCCCGGCCTTGGTGCCCTTGGGGTACAGGCCGGTGACCGTGTCCTCGCCCCAGTTGACCAGCCACATCGACCGGTTGTCGACGCCGGTGCCGCCGCAATCGATGATCCAGTCGCCGGTCACGCCGTTCAGCGAATTGTACCGCGGCGCCAGGCCGGTGAACTCCTTCGATTCGATCGCGGAATTGCCGTAGAACAGCGTCTCGGCGAACTCCTCGTTCATCGCGTCGAAGAACGGCTTGGCGAACGCCATGCGCGATTTCGCCGGATTGCCGCCCAGCACCGCCAGGCTGCGGTCCATCTGCGACGTCGCGGCCAGTTGCGCCGACGCCTCGTCGAACGACCCGACATTGCCCTTGGTCCGCGGCACGCCCTGATTGTACCGGCGCCAGCTGACGCCCGGCTTGCTGGTGCGCACCCAGGTGCGCTCGCCGGTCACCAGATTGCCTTCCTTCCAGCTGATATCGTCCAGGATCGCATTGTCCTTGGTCAGGATCTCCGCAATCTGTCCCTGCGCTTCGCCCGCCTCGCCATAGGCGGCGGTGACGTCCATCAGCGTCGCCAGGGCCCCGTTCCGTACTGCCATCTCGTCTCGTCCTTCTGCTTGAGTTTCGGTCTCACCGGGCCTGGAATTCGGCGCCGTAGAGCTTCTGTTCGGCGGCGCGCGGCTGACGCACGGCATCGCCGCGCTCGAAGCTGCCCTCGCCCAGGTCGCGGCCGATCTGCGCGACGAAGCGGATCAGGTCGGGGTGATTGCCAAGTCCACTCTCGTCGAGCAGCTGGCGCAGGCCCTCGCCCGCCTTCAGCCCGTAATGGTCGAAGGCGCGCGCCGCCTCGCTCAGCGTGCGGGCGCGGTTCTGGCCGCCGAATTCGGGATCGGCCTCGAACGCATCGGCCCATTCGCGCCGGGTCGTCGCGGCATCGGTCATCAGCCGGTCGCCCGCCTGGCGCAGCCCGGCGTCGAACATCCGCCGGCCGAACCCGGCCGCGACGGGCACCAGCTTCTGCGCAGCGTCGTTCGACAGGCCCATCTCGCGGAACACCGGATCGGCCTCGGCCAGCGTCTCGCCGTCCAGCGTGAAGCCTTCGGGCATGTCGAGCGCATAGGCGTCGGGCAGGCCGCCCGCGGCGCCGGCATCGGCCGGATCGCCGCCGGCACCGCCCAGCAGGCTCGCCTCCTCGCCGCCGGCATCGGCCTCATCGACGGAATAATCCGTCTCCGCTTCGCTTGCCGCGTCATGCATCATCTGGTCGGTCACTCGTCATCTCCTCGGGGGTCGCCTCGCGCAGGATCGTCGCCAGCACGGTTTCGGTGGTCGCGCCGGGCGGCAGTCCCGCCGCGGCGATGCGGATCATCTCCAGCGCCAGCGCCCGTGCGCCCTCGCGCTGGTGCATCTGTCCGTCGCCGCCGGCGCCGCCCGGCAGCCACAGCCCGCCCAGCCGGGCGAGCCGCAACAGGAATCGGCGAAACGGCGGCGACGTCATCAACAGCTTCATGTCCAGGTCGATGCCGCCGGGGGTCATTCGCCGCCCCCGCCCAGCATCGCCGCCAGCGCGCCGCCGCTGCTCGCATCGGCCTCGGACAGCAGCCGCGCGGCCTCCGCCCCGTCCTTCACCGCGGGCATCATCGCCGCCATCTGCTCGGCCTGCTGCGCCTGGGCCCGCTGCTCGCGCATCTGCGCCACCGCGCGCGGATCGCGCAGCCCGCTGCTGACCGCGCCCGACCGCTCCCAGTAATCGCGCACGATCTCGTCGGGATCGATATTGTCCGCGGCGCCCGGAAACGCCGCCGCCAGGTTGCCGACGAAGCTCACCGCCCGCTCGGTCTGGCCGATCCCCAGCATCCGCTGCGCCTGGGCCAGCACCGACACGAAATCGGTGCGGATCTCCGCCCCCTGCAACTCCTGCGGCGGCGGCGGCAGCACGTTCAGCAGGTCGCCGCGCGAGTCCAGGATATCGCCGATCCGGTCCGACGCCACCTGCAGCAATTCGACATTGGCGCGGTCGGTCACCGGGCCCAGCTGGGTCAGCTGCTCCTCGTGCCGGCGCATCAGCTCCTCCATGTTTCGCGGCTGGACGCCGGCCATGTTGGTGATCGCCATGAACAGGTCGGCATAGGTCATCCGGTCGATCGCCTGGCGCGCATCGACGACGTCGCGGCCGACCACCTCGATCGTCTGCCACGGCAGTGCATAGACGGGGCGGATGCCGGGGCTGTTCATGTCCAGCGCCGCCACCGTCGTGTGATTGCCCGGCAGCATCCCCACCCGGTCCACCGTCGGCGGCCCCCAGGTCGGCGGCTTCACCACCATGTCGGTCGCCTCGCCCTTGCGCTTGGCCTGAAGCTGCAGCGCGCGCATGTCGGGCAGCGCCTTCTTGCCGCGCCCGGTGCCCCACACGTCGCCGGCCAGCGTTTCCCATCGCGGCGCCATGAACGGCTGCGACCGGTAGCCTTCGATCGCCAGGAAGGCGCGACGATCGTCCTGCCCCGCTTCCCATTTCATCGACCGGTATCGCATGCCGATCCTGCCGATCCGCCCGGGCACCCATGCCGGGTTGGGCTCGATCAGCTGGCGAATGGTGAAGCGCTGCTCGTAATTGCCCTTGTCCCACGCCTCGCGCACCCGCGTCGTCACCCGGTCCCAGTGCATCGTCTTTCGATCGAACCGGTCGGTGACATAGGCGCCGACCATCTGCCGCGCGGTCAGGGTAAAGCTGCGCGCCAGCGCATCGGGGCGCAGGTCCTCGCCCAGGGCGATGCCATATTCGCCGACGGTCAGCGCATGCGCCACCAGCTTTGGCGACGCCACGCCGTCATGGTTCTGCAACAGGATCGCGCCGGTGCCGAAGCCCGCCATCTCGCCATAACAGGCAAGCAGCGCCTCATAGAAATTGGACGCGGCCAGCGCCGAATAGACCAGCTTGTCATAGGCTTCCAGCCAGACGCGGACGGGGTAGAAGTCCATCAGCCCCTCGTCCTCCAGCACCGACTTGCGCCACGGGCGCGAGCGCGAGGACAGGCCGGACAACATGCCGTTGGCGCAGATCTCGAAGCTGCGGATCGGATAGCCGTCGTACAGATTGGCGCGCGACGACGCCTGGGCGCGCAGCCGCGCCCGATTGCCCTCGACCAGCGCGCGCGAGCGCGACGGCATGCACAGCCCGGCAATCTCATACCATTCGGCGACGACATCGCCCGGCGGCATCATCGACTTGAACCGATGCTCGCAATGCGTGCGCAGCGCCGCATCCTCGGCGCGCCGCACCTTCTGGGCCTGCTGAGCCTGCACCCGCCGCGCCGCCGCGTCGCGACCGCCATCGCCATCGCCGCGCGGTGCCGCACCCGGCGCCGCACCGCCCGTTGCCGCGCCGCCGCCTTCGCCGGCCAACGGCGAAGCCGGGCCCGCCTGCCCGCCAGGGAATTCACCCGCCATGCGCTCAGACGCCCGTGACGTTGGTGGTCGCCGCCGGCCCGCCGGCCGCCGCGATCATCGCCGCGGCATAGCCCCGCCGCCGCCGGTCGCGGTCGAGCAACCGCATCCGCGGATCCCCGCCCGGATTACGCGCCGCCTGCCGCTCGGGCGCCGCAGGAACATCAGGAGTACCACCCACGCACATGACCAAACTCGCCTGTTGTTTCGGCGATCGGGGTAGGCGCGTGGTTGGGGGTTAGGTGGGGGAATGCACAGAGGGTGTCGCCATCCCGACGCCTGAACCGATTGCGGTTGGATGGCACCGTTCCGGGCTTCACCCTGCATCGGCAAGACTGTCGTCCGGACACGGGCGAACGCCTGACCTCCGTTCGGGCTGAGCTTGTCGAAGCCCGATCACGCCAACCGGCCAGCGCCTCGCAAACCCGTTTCGATCGTCTCACGGTCCGTTGGGACAGGTCATCGGCAAGACACACTCGGTCGTCGCGCCGCCATCACCATAGGGAACGCGCATCGTCCCGTCCTCACCAGCGACCCGTTGCGCCAGCGACATGCGCCCTTGCCCGGCTCGACATAGGGCATCATCCTGCGCTTTTACCTATCGAGGCCTTTCGATGCGCCTGCCCCTTCTCCTGATCGCCCTTGTTCTCGCAGCCCCGGCCCACGCCCAATCCGCGGATACCGAGGCCGAGATCGACCGGCTCTGGACCGAAAACGGGACCCGGCTTCAGGCCGGCGGGATCGATCGCCCCGCCTTCCGCCTCTACCATTACTGGTCGCTCGGCCAGTATATGATCGGCATGTGCGCGCCGCACCTGCCCGAAAGCGACGTCCGCCGCTGGCGCGACTGGTGGCGGGACAAGCCGCTGGTGCGCGCACCCGGCGGGCCCGAACTGCTGGAGGGCGGCACGCTCGCCTATGACGCCGGCGTTGCCGACCGGAAGCGCAATGCGATGTCGCGCGACCAGTGCCTGCCCGCCGTCACCAGCTGGGCGCGCGAGTTCGAGACGGTGGTCGCGATGGCCGTCGAAACACCCTGACGCCGGCGTAGCAGCGGCAGCCGTCGGATTTGGCTGGACGCTACGGGCCATCAGTGGGAAGCACGGTCTGGGGGGCATATGAAAATCAAACATCAAATCTGCACTGCGATCGCCACGGTCGCATCGCTTTGGACCGGGGCGGCGCAAGCCCAGCCTGCGCAAAAGGCGCAATTTTCCATCGGCAGCGTGGCGATGGAGGTGCCTGCTCCGGATGGGTTCTGCCTGCCCACCAAACAGGCGGCGGCCGTGCTGCAGATGCACGACCGGCTGGACCCCGTTAACGCCACGCTCGCGATTTTCCTGCCCTGCGCTAAGGCAGACGACCCCAGCTCAGCCGATTTTTTTGTGATCAAGAGCCCGAGAGCGATGACCAATACGCCGGTTACGCGATCGCAATTGATCAAGACGCTTCGAGAGCAGAGCTCGGCTCTCGGCGATTCCGAGCGCATACTTTCGGACGATGACGAAACCGCTATCAACGAGAACGCGAAGGAGAATGTGGGTGTCGATCCCAAGGTCAAGACCGACCTGCGTGTGATGGGAACCGACGAAGATTGCGTGTACATGGGCGGCACTGTCCTCGTCGCTGCAGTGGAACCTGCCGCGACCAGTGTCGTCGGCGTATGCATTTCTGCGATCGGTAATCGCATGTTCGCGGCGTACCGGTTCATCCCCGGGAGTCAGATGAAGGAGGCTCGCCCACTCCTGCCCTTGGCACGCAAGCTGGCAATGTCGGTCCGGTTGAAGCGCTGAGACTCACTCGACGGGGAGCAGCGTTTCGGTTTCTCCGCCGGCTCACTTGCTCGCGATCTTCTCGAAATGGGAGGCCGATCTCACGCGGAACCCGGCACCCTCCAGTGCGTACGCCCTCCCAGGGTCACAACCCAGGGAGAGAAGACCATGAAAGCATTATTGATCGCCGCCGGTGCGGCCGCGATGACCTTGGCCGGTTGCGCCACCACCCGCGACGAACCACCCGAAATGGCGATGGATCCGTCGTCGCCGCTCGCCGCCCCCGGCTTCATGCGCCTCGCCGCCAGCAGCGACCTGTTCGAGATCGAATCCAGCCGCCTGGCGCTCCAGCGGTCGCAGAATCCGGCGATCCGCGCCTTCGCCCAGATGATGATCGACCATCACACCCGCACGACCCAGGACCTGATGCGCTGCGCCGCCGATGCCGGGCTGCCGCCGCCCCCGCCGGGCCTGATGCCGCATCACCGCGATGCGCTGGAACGGCTGCGCATGGCGCCCCCGGGCGAGTTCGACACGGGCTATAAGCGCGAGCAGATCACCGGCCACCGCGAGGCGCTGGCGCTGCATCGCAACTATGCCGATCGCGGCGACAACTCGAACCTGCGCCGCTGCGCCGCCGCCACCTGGCCGATCGTCGAGCGTCACCTGCGCGAGGCCGAGGGGCTGCCCGAATGGACGCCGCCGCCGCCCGCACCGCGCCGCGCGGGCGAGCGCGGCTGACCGGCATCCTCGTGCCGATGACGCAAGACACCGACCTGCGCACCCGGCTTCGCCGCCGGGTGCGCCTTGCCGTCGCCGCCGGCCTCGCGCTGGCGGTGGCGTTGCCCGTGCTGCCCGGCCCCGCCGCGGCACAATCGGCCTCGCGCCGCGCGCCCGCGCCTGCCCCGGTGCGCGCCCAGCCCGTCTTGCCGGATCCCGAGCTTGCCGAGGCGCTGCGCCGCTCGGGCGGCATCCCGCGCGAGGTCGAGCGCTTCTACGCAGCGCGCGACTGGGCGCCGTTATGGGTCGCGAACGGCCGTGTCGGACGCGCCGCCGATACGCTGATCGACCTGATCCGCACCGCCCGGCTCGACGGGCTCGATCCCGAGTCCTATCGCCTGCGCCCGATCCTCGACGCGATCGACCGCAGCACCGACGGCTCGCCGCGGTCGCTGGCCCGGGCAGAAATGCTGCTGACGCGCGGCTTCATCGCCCTGGCGCGCGACATGGCGCGGCCGCGCGACGTCGGCGTGATCTATGCCGATGCCGAGCTTCGCCCGGACGCACCCGATCCGGGCGACCTGCTGCGCCGCGCCGGCGGCGCGCCGGCGCTGGGCGCCTGGCTCGAACGCATCGGCTGGATGAACCCGGTCTATGCCGATCTGCGCATGGCGGCGATCGCCTGGATCGGCGAGGGCGATGTTCGCGACCGCGATCCCGACAAGGTGCGCCTGATCCGCACCAATCTCGACCGCGCCCGCGCCCTGCCGGAGGGGCATGGCGGCCGGTTCGTGCTGGTCGACGCCGCCGCCGCCCGGCTGTGGATGTATGACCAGGGCCGCGTGGTCGACACGATGCGCGTCGTCGTCGGCAAACCGACCGATCCCACCCCGATGATGGCCGCGCTGATCCGCTATGCCGCGATCAATCCCTATTGGAACCTGCCGCCCGACCTGGTGCCCAGCCGCGTGGCGCAGGGCGTGCTGGCCCGCGGCCCCTCGCACCTGAAGGCGCGCAATTACGAGATCCTGTCCGACTGGACCGAGGACGCCCGCATCCTGCCCGCCTCGGCGGTCGACTGGCGCGCGGTCGCCGACGGTCGCACCGAGCTTCGCGTGCGCCAGCGTCCCGGCCCCGGCAATCCGATGGGGCGGATCAAGTTCATGTTCCCCAACGAACAGGGCGTCTACCTGCACGACACCAACGAGAAGGGCCTGCTGCGCGGCGGCGAACGGTTGTTCAGCGCCGGCTGCGTCCGGGTCGAGGATGCTCCGCGCCTGGCGCGCTGGCTGTTCGGCCGGCCCGTCCCGCTGACCGGCACCCAGCCGGAACGCCGCGTCGACCTGCCCGGCGCGGTGCCGGTCTATCTGACCTATCTGACCGCATCGGCCGTGGACGGGAAACTGGTGTTCCGCGACGATGTCTATGGCCGCGACGATGCAGGCGGCGGCTACCGGACCCGTTGAGGCCAGGCACCGCCGGGCGGAGAGGTCAGCCCCTCCACCCGGCGTTCAGCGCAGCGAGAGTTCCCCCACTCGCGCGCCGTCCCGTTTCCGAGCCCCCCAGCCGCGGAAAACGCCGTTCGCTTAAGGGTAAAGACAACGGTGACGCAATCGCGGCACAACTCATTATGGGGATGATCCACAGCGGCACGGTCCAGGCGCCCCAGCCTGCAAGGCACGCGAAAAGGCATTTCCAACCAAGCTGCCGAGGGGTTCTCACGCAACCCCTCCGCGCGGCGCGCCAATGAGCTTCCGCGATGCGAACCGATGAAGCAGATCGCACACAAAGGCACAAAGCCACGAACAACGCCTTTCGCGTCCCCTACCCCGCCGGCAGATCGTATCACCTGCCCCTTTGTACCTTCGCGTCTTTGTGCGCCAATCAGCGCCGCCTCGATCCATTCGCGCCCACTGAACGGGCGAGCAGAGGCACAAAGCGTGCCATCGCCTTCCACTCGGGCGGGGCCCCTCTTCGTGCCTTCGTGTCTTCGTGTGAGTCCAACCTGCTTCCTGAACCCCTCCCCAATGTTCACTATATGTTCTATAATCAAGCGATGAGCCGAGTCGCACCCGAAGCCGCCGATATCTCCGCCGCCATCTTGTCCGCGCCCGGCTGGGCACGCGTCGCCATCACCATGCCGGACCCGCACATGCGCGAACGCGGCGCCGACGAGCTTGCGCGCGCCATCGCTGCGACCCTGACCAATGGCAGCGGCGAGGACCACCGAGATCAACTTCCCCTCGGGATCTAGTGCCTTCGGGGTTTCAACCCGCCGGGGTTCAGACCTTCATACTGCTGAGGAAACCCCGGCGGCAGGCAAGCGTTGGGTGCGAAACGAAAGGATTTCGCATGACGCATCAGCGCCCGATCCCCGAGGATCAGACTTCGCCCTACCCCATCCAGCCCGCCCCGATCGAGGCGAGCTCGCAGGATGACCCGACCCCGGTCGAGACGGAAGCGAGCGACTCCGCACCCGACGGCTCGATTGGCGGACTGTCCACCCGGGTCCTGACCGTGGGCGCCGCAATCGGCGTCGGCGCGGTGGCGGCGGTCGGCGGCTTGATCTATTCGCGCCGCGCCCGCAACGCGAAGGCAGAGGCGAAGACCGCCAAGGCTCCGGCAAAGCCGCGCAAGGCGCCGTCCGGTAAATCCGGCGGCGGCAAGAAGGCCAATGGCACGAAAAAGGCTCCGGCCGCCAAGGCGTCCGCGCCCGCCGCCGCCGCGACGGCACCCAAGGCAACCGCGTCGAAGCGCAAGTCGGGTGACGACAAGACCATGCGCGACGGTCGCGACCGCGCCAGGGTTTCGGCCAGCGAGCCCTATGAGCTGAAGTACTTCGCCCGCAAGCACGGCCTGAGCGCGGACGATGCGCGCGATATCATCAAGGCTGCCGGCTCGGACCGCAAAAAGGCGAACAAGCTCGCCGAGGACCGCAGCCGCTGAGTCCGCGACAGGCGGGCCGGAGCGCCGCCGGCGCCCGGCCCGTCCAGCGACCTATCGCGTCGCGACCGTCTTCGGCTTGGTATAGGGCACGAAATCGCCCAGGCTGACGAACCCGGTCTGGAACCCGGCGGTGCGATCGCGCAGCGTGATCACGTCCAGATTGCACAGCTGGCTCGAGATCGTCCGGCTGACCAGAATATCGTCGTCGTCCAGCGACTCAGCGCCCGATCGCGGCCGGTTGACGTACAGGGTCGATCCCATGCGATACACGATCGCGGTACCGTCGATCACCGTGCTCTGGCCGGTGCTGCGCAAATTGATGCAGCTGACCGGCTTGCCGGCCTCGCGGCCCTCCAGCATCTTCACCAGCTTGGCCTCGCCGGCTTCGGCACTGCGCGACTGGGCGAACGCGCCCGGCGCGATGCACAATGTCGCGGCCAGCGCCGCGCCCAGCGTCATCGCCTTCTTCATGCTCGACATCGCTTCCACTCCACAAGCGGCGGCCCGCGCCGCCTTTTCCAGAATATAGGCATGCGGCGTCCGGGTTTCGAGGTGCCGCCACCCCGACTCGCGGGGCCAGCCCGATGCTCGCGACCCTAAAAGCGCGCGGCTTTCGACAGGCTGAACGTGACGCAGGCGAAACCGCTGCGAGCGTGAAAAAGGGCCAGTCTTCAGGCGACCAGCGCCGCCGGGATCGCCCCCAGCACCCTGACCGCGTCGCCGGGCGCCATCCGCACCTGCAGCCCGCGCTGCCCGCCGTTCAGATACACCAGCGGATGCGCCAGCGCGCTTTCCTCGATCACCACCGGCACGCGGCGCTTCTGACCGAACGGGCTGATCCCGCCGACGACATAGCCGGTCATCCGCTCGGCATCCGCGGGCGGCATCATCGCCGCCGCCTTGCCGGCAACCGCCGCGGCAAGCTTCTTCATCGCGATCTCGCGGTCCGACGGCACGATCGCACAGACCGGCTTGCCGTCGACCAGCGTCATCAGCGTCTTGAGCACCCGCCCGGGATCCTCACCCAGCGCCTGCGCCGCCTGCATCCCGATCTGCGCGGCGTTCGGATCATAGTCATAGGCAACCGCCTCGAACGCGACCCCCGCCGCCTTCAACGCCAGCGTCGCCCGCGTCCCCTTCGACATGCCATTTCCTCGCGCGCGACCGATCCCCGCCCGCTTGCGGGAGGGGCCAGGGGAGGGCCTGTCCAGGCAAGGCCCCGCCGAATAAAAACCGCTCCCACCCCCGCACGCGGGAGGGGAGAAGACATCCGCCTACTTCTTGACCTGGATCGCCATCGCCAGCTTGCGCACCTGGGGCAGCAGCGGCTGGGTGCCCGACATCTTCGTCCCGGCGGTGTAGCGATAGACCATCACCATCCGCCCGCCGATCGCGGTCAGGCATCCGGCGACGTTCAGCGACACCGTGGTCCCGGCGCTGGCGGCAACGACGACCCCGCCCATATAGGCGCAATCGGTATCGCGCCCCAGCGGACGGATGTCCGTGGTCACCTTCACGTCGGTCCCGCTCAGGTCGCTCAGCGCCTTGCTGCTGTCCTGGCCCGCCTTGGTCGACAGATTCTCGACCGAGAAATTGGGATTGCTCATCTCGGCGGTCAGCGCCTTCAGCAGTTCCTCGCGCTCGACCGTCACATCGACCAGCGTCTTGATGCTCTTGATCAGGAAATAGTCGGAGTTGCGCGCCTGGCTCATCCGGTCGCACGGATAGAAGGACGCCAGCGTCGCATTCTCCTTGTCCGCCGCCTCCGCCATCTTCGCGGCGGCCTGCGCCATCCCGGTCGGCACACAGAAGCCCGCCGGCGGCGCGACCTCCATCGCGACGCTGCCGACCGAAAAGCTCACCTTGCCGGCGGTCTGCGCACCCGCCTGGCCGGCAACCAGCATCGCCGCCGCAATCGCGGCCTGCATTCCGAAACGCATCTTGTCCCCCGTGTTGAATCCCGTTTCGCCATCTGGGCGCGCTGCGGCCACGCTGTCCAGCCCTAAGCGCGCGGCCGCCACAGCCCCAGTGCCGCACCGACCGCCGCCCCGACCAGCGCCGCCGACGCGGTCCCCCCGGCAAAGATCAGCATCGCCACGAAAATCAGCGGCCCGCAATCGGGGTCGCTACAGATCACGAGCCGCTCGCTATAAATCAACACCGGATAAAAGGTGACGATCGGCGCCAGGGCGATGATCAGGATGGACACCCACCACCGCCGCCGCCCGAGCCACCACATCACCGCCCAGGCGATCACGCCCCACAGCAGCGCGGGCGCCACAAAGATCACCACGTCCATATCGTCTCCCTGCCTCACCAGACCACATCGGGCCGATGAAGGCGAATGCAAATCGACCCAGTTGCCCAGGCGCCTTGCCCCTTCCGCGCCGCTCCGCCACATTGGCCCGATGATCGTCCCGCGCCAATCAGCATGAAGCGGCACCGCGGCAGGCGTACCGGCCGCCGGGCGGCCCTCGCGGCGGCGCGACCGGGCGGACCGCGCCCCGGCGCCCCCGATCTCCTGACGGCCAAATTCGCGACGTGGACGACCTTCGCACTCGTCCCCTTTCTCCTGCTGGTCCTCTGGGCACCCAAACTCGGTTTCGCGCCCGTGCCGATGCCGATCCAGCTTGCCCTGCTGGCCCTGCTCGTCCTCTGCCTGATCGTCTCTCGGCGCGACACGGCCGAGCCCGACCCGATCGAGCAGGCGCGCGACCGTCGATTCAACGCCCGGCGCGGCCTGGGCTATTTCTTCACCGGTCTCATCGCGTTCCCGGTGTTGACGCTGGTCACCGGACGGGACGTCGTCTCCCTGCCCGCATTGATCTTCGGTACCCTGTTCCTGTCGCTCATCGCCGGGACCATCGGCTGCTTCACCGCCCGCGTTCCGCTCTGAGGGCGCACACGCCACCCGAGCGAACGGAACTCGGCGCGCGGTACTGCCGATACGGACCCCTTGCACCCACACACGGAACAGGTCGCGTCGCCAGGCATTGATTCCGGCGACGCGCTTCATCGCGCACATTGCGACTGCCTCTTGCCGGAAAGCTCTCGAGATGCGCCTTCTGCCCCTCGCCGCCCCCGCCCTGCTCGCCGCCCTGTTTGCCACTCCGGCACCCGTCGCCGCGCAGACCCTCACGCCCGTGTCGCAAAGCCTGCCGCCCGCGGCGCTCGACTGCGTGCGCGACACTGCCCCCGCCGCGGTCCGCGCCCGCATCGCCGACAGCGCGACGGCCGAGGACGATGCCGTGTTCGACGCCGCCCAGGCCGAACTGGTCCCGCTGATCGCCGCCTGCACCACCCGCTTCGCGGTCCCGGAGGAAAAGCGCGACGTCTATGCCGTGTTCGGCACGTCCAGCGTGCTCCTCCCCGAACTCGCCGACCGGCTTCGCACCGCCGGCCTCGATCCGCTGATCGCCGATCGCGCCTCGGGTGCCGGGCCCAGCGCCGAACCCGCGCTTTCGGAGGAGGCGGTCAAGGCGATGATCACCCGCGTGGTCGATGCCTATGAACAGGCCAGCCCCGGCAAGCTCGACGAGAAACATGCCGCGCTGCTTGGCCTCTATATCGGAAATCTCGCCAGCTACTGGGCCTTGCGCAGCGTTCTGGCCAAGGAAACCGTGGCCTGAACGGATGCGGTCGGGTCGGGCTATACCCGCGGCGCTTCCGCGCCCTTCAGCACGTCGCGGTTGAATGCGATCCAGGTGGCGGCGGTGACGAGACCCTGCAGCAGGTTCAGGACCAGCGGTTGCGGACCCAGCGTCAGGCTGCCCACGACCAACCCGCCAAGCGCGCCCGCCGTCCCGATCGCGGCAAGCGCTATTGGGGGCTTGCGCGGTCGCCGGCGGATCATCACGACAACCGGCGCAATGATCGCCAGCGTCAGCGCGGCGCCGATCAGGTTCAGCATCGTAAACCCGAGAACGACGCCCGGCAGGTCGGCAGCTGATCCCCGCACCTCGAACTGCACCGCCAGCCACGCGACAATCAGCACTGCGCCCGCAAGCGCAGCCACCACCAGCGGAACGAAGGTCCGGCGCAATATCCAGCGGGCTTCGGCATCGCCGGACACCCGCCATTCCAGCCACAGGACCAGCATCACGCCCGCCATCGCTCCGAACAGCGCGCAGAAGCTCATGTCCATGGCAAAGCTCATGATGCCGACGGACATCAGCTGTCCGCAATCGGGGTGACTGCACGTGATGGTCGCCTCGGCATAGGCCCCTGCCGCGAACAGCGTGGCGACCGGGGCGACGATCGGCAAGAGCACCGCCAGCCAGCGTCGCGCACGCCGCAGCCACAGGACCAGAACCCCGCTGATCGCTGCCCAGACCAGCACCGGGACCATGTACCACAGCGCTTCCATGATCCCTCCATGCCACCCGCCGGCATCTGGCGTGCACGGGCGCGCGCTGTCCAGCGCTTATTCCCTTGCACCGCGTCTCAGCAGCCGCAATGCTGCGTCCCGCGCACCGTGCGCCTGTATCTCGTTCGGAAGGCCCCCTGCCGATGCGTCTGATCGTATTTGCCGTTTCTGCCGTTTCCGCCCTCTTCGCGGCGCAGTTCGCCGTCCCGGTGCCCGCCGCTGCCGCCCAGAAACTGTCCTCCGCCGCGCTGGACTGCGTGCGCGACACCGCGCCAGCGGCGCTGCGCGCGTCGATCGCCGAGGGCGCGCGGCAAGGGACCGACGATGCCTGGGACGCGGCAGAGGCAAAGCTTCAGCCGACCGTCGATGCCTGCGCCACCCGCTTCGCGGTGCCCGCGGAGCAGCGCGGCGCCTACACCACCTTCGGCGGCGTCAGCATCGTCATGCCCGAACTGGCCGCGCGCATCCGCCGTGCCGGTCTCGACCCCGCCATCGCCGACCGCGTGATCGGCGCGGGACCCGGCAAGCCCGCCCCGGACACCAGCGAACAGGCAATGGGGTTGCTGGTCGAGCGCGTGATCAAGGCGTACCAGCAGTCCGGCAATCAGAGCCTGGGCACCGAAACCGCCGCCCTGCTCGGCCTCTATTCGGCCAACGCCGTCAGCTACTGGTATCTGCGCTCCCAGCTGGGCGAGTGACACAGCTTCCGCTAGACGCAACCGGTTCCCCTCCCGCTTGCGGGAGGGGCTAGGGGAGGGCATGTCGCAGATGACGACGCGGCCGAGAAACTGATACGCCCTTCCGCAAGCGGAGCGGAGTGAAGCAGCGCTCCGAGCCGGCGAAGCAATTCAGACCGGCAGGATCCGGTGGGAATCCTCCAGCGCGAGGAGGACGAATTCGCGAAAGCTGTCGGCCACCACAGGCTCGTCAGACCCGCCGATCACCGCCACCCGCCCGCGATCCGGCCCGTCCGAGCAACAGATCGCCCAGGCCCAGGACCAGATCATCCCATCGGCGAACACCAGCCACGCATCGGCCTCCCGCGCCGGCGGCACACCGACTTCCCCTTCCGTCCAACCCTCGCATTCCTGCGCGACCGTCCGGATACGGGCAATCGGCCACCAGCCGGTCAGATGCTCGTCATACAGCATTTCTACCGGCGCCGCATGGAACAGATATGCCCGGAAATCCGGCGGCAGCTTGACCCGGCACCGCCGCTCGAGCCCGGCCACCTCGCGCGCGACGATCTCGCGCGCAGGCCGCTGGCCGGCTTGGGCGCCCCAATGATCCGCCAGTTCCTGGTAAAAGGCCCTGCCTCGCTTCTCCGACCGCAGGACCGGCGGCGCGGGCGGGACACGATGCCGCCCCACGATCCGCCGCAACCAGCCGAACATCGCGGCTCAGTTGCCTTTCAGCCCGCACGCCCGCGCCACCGCCAGCGGCTCGCCCAGGTCGAGCGACGCGCGCACCAGCCGATCATGATATGCGACGAACTCGTCCTGGCTCTTGGCCTCGGCTGGCGAGTCCTTCACCTGGCTCAAACGCGCGTTGATCGTCTCGGTCGTCGATTTGATCCGATCCGCCCAATCGTCCTTCGGGTATCGTCGGACCAGGTCTGCCTGGAACTGCAATTGAGACAGCACCGCAAGGCACATGGTATCGCGGTCGACCTGCCGCCTTGGCAGTTGCTCAGGCCTGACCATCGTCACCGGCGCAAACCGTTTCTCGCACTCGGGCAACACTGCCCTGGACTCGGTGGGGGTCATGTCGGCCGGGCGATCATCGACGATCTCCTCCATCCGGCGGATGAACGTTTTCCCTTCCGAACGCGCCCGGTCGGCATGCATCAGGTAGAAGACAAACCGCGCCGTCTCGACGAACTCCGGCGTTTCAGCACCGTTTGCGCGCACCGACGCCATCGCGCAGGTCCGCGCCGCGTCATAGGGATCGGCATCCAGTGTGGCCGTCTGCGCCATCAGCGCAAGCAAGGTCAGCATGTCGTCGATTTCCCCCGGTGATCCCGGCGATCATCGGCGCTGCGAGGCCGTGTGGCAAGACGAAGGAATGGTTCGGGATCCGAGTGGGGACCCGTGGGACCTGTGACTCAATCGTCGCGAAGCCCGCACGCACGTCCCACTGCCAGCGCGTCGCCCAGATCGAGCGAGGCGCGGATCTGGCGATCATACGCTTCGGTGAGCGCAGCATCCTCGGCCAGGCCGGCGCGTTCCAGCACCTTCTTGTTCAGGCGGCTCATCAGCTGCATCTCCGGCGCCCTGAGCCGGTCCAGCCAGGGATCATCGGGCTGGGTCTCGCGCACAGCTTCGGCGCCGCCATGCAACACGCCCAGCGCCGTCAGGCACATGATGTCGCGGTCGATCGGCTCCGCCGGGAGGTTCGCGGCGGTGGCCCGATCCAAGCGCGGGAAGCGCTTGTCGCACTGGGCGATCAGGCCGTCGACTTCGCCGTCCTGAACCTCGGGCAGCGGCGCCGACATGACCGTTCCCACCCGCTTGATTATGCGCTGCCCCTCGGGGCGGGCGCGGGCGGCGTGCATCACATAGAACATGTACCGGGCGTGCTCCTCGACGGTCGCCAGATCGCCCGCGTTCGCCTTCCTCGTCGCCACTGCGCAGGTCCGCGCCGCGACATAGGGGTCGGCATCCAGTGTGGCCGTTTGCGCCATCAGCGCGAGCAAGGTCAGCATGATTCGATATCCCCCAATGATCGTCCACGATCATCAACGGTGCGAGAACGCATGGCAAGATGAAGGAACTGGGCGGCGAGGCATGAACGCAGCCCCCCCCCGATATAGTGCCCCTCAGTTGCTTACAGCCCGCACGCGCGCGCGACCGCCAATGAATCGCCAGGTCAAGGGATGCAAACAGCTGGCGCTTGGCGCGTTCGCCAAAGGTCTTTGCGCCAAGAGCTACTGCTTGGCCCACCCGAGCGTTCAGCGCATCGCGATATGCGACGATCCGCTTTCGCAAGGGATCATCCTGCAAGTAATGGGATCCAGTCATATCGTAGAGCGAGTTGACCACCATCAGACACATCAGATCGCGGTCTCCCCTGTCCGACGGCAATCGTGCGGCGGTAACGACCCGGCTACGCGGAAATCGCATATTGCACTGGATCAGGATCGCTTGCGCTCTAGGAAGATCGATCTCGTAGCTCAGCTTGTTATCGTCGCTGGCGACCTTCTCAATGTCTTCGCCTGCCGGCATCAAGCGCCAGATCTGATACGCGAAGAAGGCAGTTATCGCAGCATTTTCTATGGTTTCTGCTGAGCCTTCGGAACTCAGTGCCGCCGCCGCGCAAACTCGCGCCGCCTTGTAGGGATCGGCATCCAGAGTGGCGGTCTGAACCATCAGCGCGAGCAAGGTCAGCATGCGGCACTATTCCACCGGTTTCGCCTGAGATCATCCGCGCTAACCTGTTTCCTGACAAGCCCGATGCGCCCGGCGCAGTGCCCTTCCCGGCAGCGCCAGCAGGACGAAGGCATCGAAACTGTCGGCCACCACCAGCCGATCCTCGCCATCGACCAGCGCGACCGTGCCGCGCGCCGCGCCCGCGCCGCAATGGATCGCCCAGGTCCAGCCCCAGTCCGCCCGGTCGGCAAAGGCCAGCCAGGGATCGGGCGGCGCGGCAATGCCCCCGCTTCCACCCGCTGCCGCGAGCCCGCGCTCGATCCGATCCGCCGACCACCAGTCGGTACCGTGCAGGTCGCGGTACGTGGCCGATGGCGCAGCGTGACACAAATAGTGCCGGAATGCCGGCGGCAGCGGCGCTCGCAATCGGGCCTCGATGGCGGCTACCCGCGCCTCGACTGCCGACGGAGGGCCGGCCCGCCTGCGAGCAAGCCAGTCAGTGAAGAGCGGCATCGCAGGCCCCCTTCCGCTTGCGGGAGGGCGTTGCCAGGGCATGGTCAAGCCCCCGGCTTGACCTGGAAAGCGCGGGGGGCTGTCCACCCGGCAACTGGGAGGGCCTGTCCCGGAGCGCCGCACCTTTGAAACCGACACGCCCTCCCCCAACCCCTGCCGCAAGCGGAAGGGGAGCCCGTTGCGGAGGGGGAAAGGTCCGCGCACCCATCTCCCCTCCCTGACCAGGCAGGGGCCGGGGGTGGGTCGACTGCGGCAGGAGCGCGCCGCCGCTCCCATCGCGCACTTCGAACACGGGCGGGGCGGCGGGAGCGCACCGCCCCGCCCGCGCCTGCCTCACTTGGGCAGGTCCAGCTTGATATTGGGGTCGAAGCCCAGCTTCTCGAGCCCCTGGGCCCTGGCCGCGCGCGACTTGGACGCATCCACCGCCGCCTTGAACTTCGGCCCATATTCCTTGCCCACCATGCCGGTGATGCTCAGCGTCGATTCATCGGGGAACTGCTTGGCCAGCGCCTCGGCGCGCTTGGGCATTTCGCCGGCAAGCTTGGCGACCTGATCATAGCAGATCTTGTCGGCGCACTGCTTGGTCCACACCGCCTGCGCCAGCTGCGCCCAGGCATCCGACGCCGACTTGGCCTCGCGCGCCTGCGACGCGACGATCACCCCCTTCGCCTCGCCGTCCGCCCCGACGAACAGCGGCGCAATGGTGCTCAGCGAAATGTTCGAGTTCTGCTCGAACGCGCGCCGCCCGTTCAGCGTCGTGCCCAGCTTCACGAAGCGGATGCCGACCTTGCACGTCTCGTCCAGGCATTGCGGCGTCCACCGCGCCTCGAACGCGCTGGCCTGCTTGTCCAGCTCGACCTCATAGGGCGAGGTCGCGCCCTTGGCATTGAAGGTGAAGCTGCGCGAGCAGACCGTGCCCTCATGGCATCCGAAATCGACCCCGCCGGGCGGCAGCTCGATCGCCAGCTGCGGGAACCAGATCGGCCAGTCCCAATTGTTGCTCCACACCGACAGGTCGATGAACAGCCGGGCGACGATCCCGGGCGTCACCTTCATCGTGACATTGTACACCGGCTGCTCGACCACGAAGCTGCTCGCCCCGGTGCTGTCGACGCCCAGCGGCATCGCCTTGCCGCTGGTGGCGAGCAACGACGTGCCGCCAGTCACCAGGTCGCGCATCGTGAATTGCAGCTTGTCCGAATTCGCCTGGACCTGGACCGCGGGAAAGATCTTGCCGCCGAACGCGCCGAAATTGGCCCGCCCGCCGATCAGGTCGAAATCCTCGAACGTCTTGACCAGGGTCGGTCCCGGCTGGCCCGGCGTCGGCGGGGTGAACTGGCCGTCGGTGAACGGTGCCGGCAGCTCGTCGGTAAAGTCGTAGCCGACCGAGATGCCGATGCTGTCCGATCCGATGAACGGCAGCTTCCAGCGCAGCCCCGCGCTGGCGCCCACCTGCGCCACCAGCTCCTTGCCCTCGAAGACCTTGGGGCCCATCAACCCGGTGCCGGCATAGTCCGCCGGGCTGCCATTATAGGCGGCCATCACCGGCGTGATCTCGGCACTCGGCGCGCCGCCGCCCTTGCGCATCTGGCGATAGGTGCCGCCGAAGCTCAGCGGAAAGCGCAGCCCGAAGCCGTAATTGAACCCGGCATACAGCTCGGCATAATAGGTCTTCTTGCACCCGACGAGGCACCATTTGATCGACGTCTGGATGCGCTGCGACCATTCATATTCGCGCCCCAGCGTGAAGCCGGCCAGATAGGTGTATTTGCCGATGTCATAGCTGACATCGAGGTCCGCCGGCTTCTTCGGCGCGGGCGGCGGCGGGGGCGGCGGGATCTTCTTCGTCTGGTCGACGCTGTCCTCGTCGGGGACATAGGCGATCTGCTCGATCTGCGTCTCGCTGCTGTTGACCAGTTCGCCGGCCAGCGCATCGTCGTCCAGCCCGCTCAGCCGCGCGACCTCGCCCTCGCCGACCTGCTGCACCAGCGTCTGGCGCTGTGCCGGATCGTTCAGCTGGGCGCGGAAATCGGCGACGCTGGTCGCGATGTCGGCCGCGATCTTCGCCGCCTGCGCCTGCGCCAGCCCGATCGCCTTGGCCCGCTCGCCCGGATCGGCGACATAATGCGGGTCGCGCGGATTGGCATAGGCGGCGGTCCGCTGCGCCTCGCTCATGCGGGTGAAGCACTCCACCCCCGCCGAGACGAGCTGCCGCCGCCGCGACCCGTCTCTGCACGCACCGGGCTTGAGCCGATAGGTCAGCAGGCTGCGCACCACCAGTCCCTGGCGCAGCTCGACGCCCTCCAGCACGTCGCTGCGCACCTCGACCAGCGCCGGCAGCCCCCGCAGCTTCTGCGCGACATTGGGCAGCGCCCGCGGATTGGCGAAGATCTGCGTGAAGTCGGCGCGCGTCTTGCCGATCGTCACCCGCGGATTGCCGCGCAGCGTCGCCACCGACAGCGTCCGCACCGCCGGCAACGCCCGCGCGCTGTCGGCAAAGCTGCCATCCTGGCGCAACAGCGTCGCCCTGGGCCGCAACAGCCGCGGCTTCAGCCCGCCCGGCGGCGCCAATGTCGCAGCGGGCGCATCGAACTCCTGCACTTGCACCGGGCGCAGCGTGCCGATGGTGAAGCCGGGCCTCGAACCGCTCGCCAGCGGCACAGTCTGCACCGGTGCAGCAGTCACCGGCCGCCCCACCACGGGCGCAGACCGGCCGTTCGTGGCAGCAGGTGCCGCCGCGGGCGTCGGTGCCGGCGTTGCGGCGGGCACTCGCGCCGGCACCCGTATCGGCCGACCCGTGGTCGGTGCCGGCGTCGCTTCAGGCGAAGGCGTCGGCGTCGGACTGGGCGTCGGCGTCGCCACCGGCCGGCCCAGCCGGATCGGCCGCGCTCCATCCTGCGCCGCCGCCGGCATCGCCATCCCCACCGCCAGCGCCACCGCGCTCGCCATCGTCACCCGCCCGCTCATCCGAACCGTCCGCATCGCCACTCTCCCTCGCTCGACACGGCAAAACCGCGTCCCGAGGGTTCAGACGGCAGGAGACGGCAAAAGCGGACATGCCGAAGACACGGACCGATCACATGACGGTCCGCGTCCGTCGCAACCCTCGCCGCCCCGTCACCGATCCCTCATGCAAATCCGGTCGAGCGCGATACCGTCTCCCATGCGGCGATCTCCGCCTTCATCGCATCCAGCTTCTGTCCGACCAGCGCCAGCGCATCCTCGCCCAGGAACAGCCGCGCGGGCGGATTGTCCGCCTCGACCAGCGTCAGCAACGCCTGCCCGGCGCGCGCGGGATCGCCCGGCTGATGGCCGCTCTTGGCCTGGCGCGCGGTGCGGACCGGGTCCATCACCGCGTCATAGTCGGCGATGCTGCGCGGGGTGCGCGTCATCGACCGGCCCGCCCAGTCGGTGCGGAACTGTCCCGGCGCCAGCGCGGTCACGCGAATGCCGAACCCGGCCACTTCCTTGCCCAGCGCCTCCGACAGGCCCTCCAGCGCGAACTTGCTCCCGCAATAGAAGCCGATCCCCGGCATCGTGATGAAGCCGCCCATCGAGGTCACGTTGACGATATGCCCCCGCCGCCGGGCGCGCATGCCGGGCAGCACCGCCTTGATCATCGCGACCGGCCCGAACACGTTCGCGGCGAACTGACGCTGAAGCTCGTCGATCGACGATTCCTCGATCACGCCTTCCTGGCCATAGCCGGCATTGTTCACCAGCACGTCGATCGGCCCCATCACCCGCTCGGCCGCGGCGACCGCGGCCGGAATCGCCTCGAGATCGGTCACGTCGAGCAACACCGCATGCGCCCTGCCATCCGGTGCCAGCGCAACGAACCGCTCGGCATCCTCGGCTTTGCGGACCGTGCCGATCACCCGGTGTCCCGCCGAAAGTGCCGCGACGGCAAAGGCGCGCCCCAGGCCGGAGCTTACGCCGGTGATCAGGAAGGTCTTGGGGGAATCGGTCGTCATCGGAAAACTCCACTTGGCCATCAAATATATCATGATATAGATATTGAATGACGGACAGCAAGACCAGTGCCCGCCGCGGCGAACCGGTGCGCCGGCGTGTGATCGATGCCGCCGAACGGCTGCTGCGCCAGGGCAAGGCGGAATTCTCGATGCGCGACCTCTCGACGGAGGCGGGGGTCAGCTTCGCCACGCCGTTCAACCAGTTCGGCAGCAAGCACGGCATCATGCTGGCCCTGTCGCACCGACGGATCGAGACGATGGCGGCGCGCTACGATGCCGCGCCCCCGGCGGGCGACGCACCCACCCGCATACTGCACGCGGTCGACATCGCCGCGGCGGTGATGCTCGAGGAACCGGCGGTCAACCGGGCGGTGATGGGCTGGCTCGGAACCCCGGGCGACCCGCCCGGCCAGGTGCTGGCCCACTCCACCGCCCTGTGGAGGCGCGCGCTGGGCGACGACGAAACCGCCGGGCTGCACGACCTCGCGACCCGGCTCGCCTTCGCCTTTCGCGGAGTCCTGTCCTTCTGGACCGCGGGCGAGCTGCCCGACGCCGCGCTTGCCCCGATGGCGCGCGACCTCGCGGCGGCACTGCTGCACGCGGATGCACCGCACCAACCGAAACCGCCCCCGCGCTGATCCCGCTCCGGCGGGCCGCGGCGGCGTTGCGCGCCGGGCTTGTCGAAGGCCCCCGCTGCGCGCACAAACTGTTTCGGTGATGGGGGGACATCGAACATGCAACTCTGGACCGCGTTCGATCTCTCCGATCCGCTGACGGTCACGCGGGCGTGCGGACTGAAGGACGCGTGAGCGCTCGTCATTCCGCGATCCGCTGCCTGATCGCCCTGGCGCTCGCGGGCGGCATGTCGGTCGTGTCGGGGTGCAAGTCGAGCGAGCCCCGGGACATTGCGATTTCCGGCTGCACCGCCACCCCGTACGCAGAAACCGTGTCGCCGCCATTCACGTCGCTCAGGCGCGCTGCGGTCCTGTTTCCCTGTCCGATTGCGCCGGACGAGATCGTGTTCATCCGTATCGATGATGCCGAGTATCGATCGATCGCCATGGACTTTATCAAGTGCAGCGGTTTCGAGGACGTGGAAAACTATGTCGATATGATGCCGGGCTTCGTTTTCACCTTCCTGTCGAAAAAGGGATGCGACGTAAGCGTTGCGCAACTGTCCCGGTTATTCGGAGATGCATATTTTATCGGTCGCGATGTTCCGCCAAGATACATTGATTTGTCCCGGTCTGCTGTCACTGGTCAGTTTATAGCGGGTGTTAGAGGTACATTTCTGGACGCGGGTGCTATTTTCGTTGGCACGGCACACAATAATGGGCGCGGCGGGGTGAAAGTGTTCTGCATCCTGAACACGCAGTTCTTTCATGAGAACGGGGGCGACATCGTCTTCCCGTTCTATGAAGACAAGGCGCTATCCGGCTGCGTCGACGACTATAACGCCCAACTTCTGGCCTCGGACACGGCTGAACCACCCCGCCAGAGCTGACGCCCTCCCCCACCTACAACCCCACCCCGCGGCACAGCGCATAGAGCCGCCGCGCGCGCGCATCGCCCGCGCCGTGCTGCGCCCGGAACCGCGCCTTGGCGGCGCAGGCCGATCGCTGCGCCGCGGTCGGGCGGCGCGGCTGGCGCCTGCCGTCGCGGTTGACCAGCCGGCGGGTCGTGAAATCCTGCAGCACGACCCGGCCATGATCCTCGACCTGAGTGGTCGGCAGGTCCTGTGCGCTGCCCGCGACCGGGGCGGACACCAGCAGGGCGGCAACCAGGAACAGGGTCGGCATCGCGGCGCTCCTCTCCAACCGGTCGTGGACCATCGACGCCGCCTGACACGTACCGCACAGCCTTTTGTTCCCCCGGCACGTGCAATTCCGCGCCCGATGCCCTATATGGGTGAAATCGCTGGCACACCGACCCGTAGGCGCCAGCGGCTGAGAGACCATCGCGCTCCCGCTTACGTCACGGGAGTTCCGCTCAATGGATCTCAATCAATTGCTTCATCGGCATCAGGTATCGCTGATGTCCGCTGATGCCGCGTCGGGCACCGAGGCGCGCTGCGCCCATCGCGGCCTGGCCGCGCTCTATGCCGACCGCATCCGACTGCTCCAGCATTCGCTGGGCGCCGGATCGATGCTGTCGCGTTCGCCCGTCGTCGCCACCATGGGGAGCGCCGAATGAAAGAAGAACTGATGACCTTCGACGCACTTGTCGAAGAAGTCCTGCCCGACGGCCGTTTTCGCGTCGTGCTGGAAAATGATCACCGTGTCATTGTGTATACCGCCGGCAAGATGCGCAAATATCGCATCCGCACCCTGGCGGGAGACCGGGTGGAGATCGAGATGTCGCCCTATGACCTCGACAAGGGTCGCCTGGTCCGTCGCGAACGCCTGAACGGCGGCGGCGGCTTTGGCGGCGCGCGCCGCCGCCGCTGAGTCCCCCTGTCCAGGAGCATTGCATGACCGATACCCCGCCGACCGAACCCGAAACCCAGACCGACGCACCCGCGATCGACGCGCCCGCCCCCGACGGCCCCGGCCCGGACGGCGATCCGGCGCCGATCATCGTGCCCGACAGCGACACCGCGCCCGGCGCCGAACCGCCGATTCGGCTCGATGCCGAAGCCGACCCGGCCCAGCCCGAGGCGCGCCCGCGGACCAAGCCGTTCCGCAAGAAGTTCACCACCGTCCGGCTCGACCCGGCCAGCGCCGCGCGCCAGAGCCGCATCGCGCTGTTCGCCTGGGACAAGCTGGGCGGCAAGGACGGCGCCTCCGCCTTCCTGAACAGCCATGACGATGCGCTGGGCGGGCGCCCGCTCGATCTGGCGGTGGCCAGCGACGCCGGTCTCGCCGCGGTGGAACAGGCGATCACCGCCCGCGCCGCCTCGGGCACCGGCGGCTGATCGCCGCGGGGCGGCTGCCCGTTCAGCCGCCCTCGCCACCCAGCATCGTCGCCAGCCGCTCGATCCGGCGGTGCCATTCGGGCCGGCACCCGTCGATCCACTTCGACAGCGTGTCGAGCCCGGCCATCTCCAGCCGGCAGGTGCGCACCCGCCCGATCTTCTGCGTCGTCACAAGCCCGCACTGTTCCAGCACGCGCAGATGCTGCCCGATCGCCGTCAGCGACATGTCGAACGGCGCGGCCAGCGCGGAGACCGACATCGGTCCCCGCCCCAGCATTTCCACCATTCGCCGGCGGGTCGGGTCGGCCAGGGCTTGCAGGATGGCTCCCGCATCGGTCGCTGGATCGGACGCAGTCATGGCCCGCTATGCGACGACCGCGCTCAGCCTGTCGAGCATCACCTGCCAGCCCTGTTCGCGGATCTGCGGCCCGTCCGCCCCCTCGAAGAAGGCGCCCTGGAAGGTCAGCACCAATTCGGTCCCCGCACCCGCCGCGACCAGTTCGGCAGTGACCAGCGCGGCCGAAATGTCGGCGTCCCCGAACGCCATGCGCGATGCCCAGATGATCCGCTCGTCGGGCACGATGTTCAGCACGACGTCGCTGTTGACCACGCTCGCCCCGGCAAAGGGCGTCCCCTCGCGAAACCGGTAGCGCAGCCGCTCGGTCGCGCCTTCGCGAAGATCGACGGCGAACTCCTCCACCTCATGCTGTTCGCCCTCGGCAAACCAGCGGCGCTTGAGATCGGGATCGGCAAAGGCCTGGAACACCTGGGCAGGCGGCGCCGGGATCGCCCGGCTCAGCGAGAAATCGGCATGGACCACGGTACGAGACATTTTCCACCTCCTATACTGAAGCAACGACTTCACTAATGGTTACCAGGATATAGTCAAGCCATCACTTCACTATTGCGTTACACGTGACCCTCATCCTGTCGGCAAACAGCCGGGCCGAACGTCCCGCGCCGGACCCGCTCTTGTTTTTCCCAATCGCCGTAATCGCTTGACCCCGGCTGTACGCAGGCCCAGCGTGACCAACCCTGGTTCCCCGCCCGAGTCTTTCCGGCCAGACCCCGACGAGCGAGACGACGCATGATCAACGGAACCGTCCATTTCTATCACTCCGCCTCGGGCTTCGGCATCATTCGGCGCGACCGCGGCGGGCCCGACGCGTTCGTCCATGTCGATGCGCTGAACGCGGCGGGCCTGACGGCGCTGTCGCCCGGCCAGCGGCTGACCTTCGAACTGCGCACCGACGCGCGCGGCCAGACCTGCGCGCACGGGCTGGCCTGTGTGCAGGATATCGGGGTCGACGACGTCGTCTCCGCGGCACCGGATGTCATTCGCGGCATCGAATAGCCGCGCCGGCCCCTGCGGCGCACCCAGCCGCCGTCCGGCGCCGTGCACCAAGAATGAGGCCGTGACGCCACAGGCGACGGGTCTTTTTTCGCCTGCGCCGTTTAACCGCTTGCCGGACATCGGCCCCCCGCTGTATTTGACACTTCGATGACACCCCCTCAGCCGGACGGATCGCGCTTTCGCCGGATCGAGGATCCGACGAATCTCTGGATCATTCACCCCGCAGCGCGCGCCCTGCTGCCCTGGTTCGTCGCGCGCGGGATCTCGGCCAATTCGGTCTCGATCGGCGGGCTGATCCTCGGTGCGACCGCGGCGCTGTCCTATGCCCAATGGCACAGCTGGCCTCTTGCGGTGCTCGGCCTGGCGCTGTCGGTCGGGTGGCTGATCGCCGACGGACTCGACGGGATGATCGCGCGCGCGACCGGCACCGCCAGCGCGCTGGGCCGCGCCCTCGACGGGCTGTGCGACCACGGCGTGTTCATCCTGATCTATGTCGTGCTCGCCTTCTCGATGGGCGACACGGGCGTCTGGCCGCTGGTCTTCGCCGCCGGCGCTGCCCATGCGCTCCAGTCCAACCTGTACGAGAGCGAGCGCGCCCGCTTCCATCGTCGGATCCGCGGCGTCGCCATCGGCGCGACCGCGCCGAGCCGCAACCCGCTCGTCCAGCTGTACGATCATATCGCGGGCGGGCTCGATCGCTTCGCCGGCCGGTTCGACACCGCCCTGGGCGCCCAGCGCAACCCCGCGCCGCTGGCCGATGCCTATCGTGACGCCGCCACGCCGCCGATGCGGCTGATGAGCCTGCTCAGCGCCAATATGCGCGTCTATGCCATCTTCCTGGCCTGTATCGCCGGGGATCCGCGCTGGTTCTGGTGGGTCGAACTCGGCCCCCTCACCGCGATCCTGCTGGTCGGGCTGATATGGCACCGCCGCGTCGAGGCGCGCCTGGTCCGCCAGGACGCGCTCCACCTGATTCCCAACATCGAACCCTGATCCACTCGAAGGACGTGAACACCCAATGACGAGCATCAACATCGCCGTAGTCGGCATCGGCAATTGCACCAGCTCTCTGGTTCAGGGGCTTTCCCATTACCGCGATGGCGCCAACAAGACCGTCGGCCTGATGCACTGGGACCTGGGCGGCTATCGCCCCAGCGACATCAAGGTCGTCGCGGCATGGGACGTCGACAAGCGCAAGGTCGGCAAGGACGTGGCCGAGGCGATCTTCGCCAAGCCCAACTGCACCGCGATCTTCTGCGAATCGATCGAGCCGACCGGCGCGATCGTCCGCATGGGCAAGATCCTCGACGGCGTCGCCGAGCACATGTCCGACTATAATGACGACCGCACCTTCATCCTGGCCGACGAGAAGGAGCCGACGCGCGAGGAAGTCATCGCGGCGCTGCGCGAGACCAAGGCCGACGTGCTGATGAACTATCTGCCGGTCGGGTCGCAGGCGGCCAGCGAATTCTACGCCGAATGCGCGCTCGAGGCGGGCGTCGCCTTCGTCAACAACATCCCGGTGTTCATCGCCAGCAACCCCGAATGGGCCGATCGCTTCACCCGGGCAGGCGTGCCGATCATCGGCGACGACATCAAGGCGCAGCTGGGCGCGACGATCGTCCACCGCGTGCTGACCGACCTGTTCGCCAAGCGCGGCGTGACGCTGGAGCGCACCTATCAGCTCAACACCGGCGGCAACACCGACTTCCTCAACATGTCGAACCACCGCCGCCTCGCCTCCAAGAAGATCTCGAAGACCGAGGCGGTCCAGTCGGTCGCGGCCGAGCGGCTCGAGGACGAGAATGTCCATATCGGCCCGTCCGACTATGTGCCGTGGCAGAACGACAACAAGGTCTGCTTCCTGCGCATGGAAGGCTCGATGTTCGGCGGCGTGCCGATGAACCTCGAACTCCGCCTGTCGGTCGAGGACAGCCCGAACAGCGCGGGCGTCGCGATCGACATGATCCGCTGTGCCAAGATCGCCAAGGATCGCGGCCTGGCCGGCCCGATCGACGGCGCGTCGGCCTATTTCTGCAAGCATCCGCGCCTGCAGATGACCGATGATCGCGCCGCCCAGGCGGTGGAAGACTTCATCGCAGCGGCATGATCGACACCGCGATCCTGCTGGCCGCGGGCGAAGGCAGCCGCCTTCGCTCCGCCGCGCCCTACAAGCCGCTCTGCCCGGTGGGCGGCCGTCCGCTGATCGATCATGCGATCGGCGGACTGGCGCAGGCCGGGATCCGGCAGGTCGTGGTGGTGCTGGGCTACGGCGCCGACCGGATCGAGGCGCATCTCGCGG
This sequence comes from Sphingomonas rustica, assembly GCF_039652585.1. Lineage (NCBI taxonomy): Bacteria > Pseudomonadati > Pseudomonadota > Alphaproteobacteria > Sphingomonadales > Sphingomonadaceae > Sphingomonas > Sphingomonas rustica. Next base: position 76,893 of record NZ_JBDIZK010000015.1, read on the forward strand.
CGACCGCCTGGCCGGTCGCCGTGCACACCGTGCGCGTCGCCGACCATCGCGAGCCCAATGGCGTCTCCGTCCTGGCTGCGCGGGCGCAGCTCGCCGGGCGGGATGCGCTGCTCGCGATGTGCGATCACCTCGTCGATCCCGAACTCTATCGCCGCGTGGCGCAGGCCGGCACGGGCGGCGGCGCCCGCCTGGCGATCGACCGCCGGATCGACAGCGACTGGGTCGACCTGGACGACGTCACCTGCGTCCGGACCGAGGGCGACTGCATCGTCGCGATCGGCAAGGGGCTGGCGGCCTATGACTGTTTCGACACCGGCGTCTTCGCGATCGGCCCCGCCCTGTTCGCGGCGCTGGCCAGCCTCGCCTCGCCCTCGCTGACCGAGGGCATGCGCGTACTGGCGGCGCAGGGCAGCGCGTCGACGCTGGATTGCAGCGACATCGACTGGATCGACGTCGACGACCAGCCCGCGCTGGACAAGGCCGAGGCCTGGCTGCATCGCCTGAGCACGAAACGGGCCGCCGCTGCCTGAATCCGGTCGAGGCGCGCGGTGCCGCCCGACGCGGCCCCCGACGCCCCGTCACCCCATATCCCGGACGGACGTACCTGGGCGCGTCTCCCGATCTGGGAATCGCCCGATTGCGTGGTACACGGGGCGATGACCAGCGCAGTCCGGACCCTCACCCTCGCGGCGGCCAGCGCCGCTGCCGGCCTGGCGGCGATCTGCTCCCCCCTGGCCGCCGCGCAGACCGCACCCGCGGCACCGATCGCGGAACCGTTCAGCCTCCCCTTAGGCCCGGTCCCGTCCGCGCTCCACGGGGTTCCCTGTACCGTGTCCGGGGAAGCCGGCCTGGCCTGCTTCCCCGCCGACGTCACGACACAGCCGGTCATCGGCGTCACCGTGTCCGACTGGACGCGCCCCCTCTCGCGCCAGGACCTGGTCCGCTTCGTCGAGGACACGATCTATGAGGGATCCCCGGGCAAGCTGCTCCAGCGCGTCGACTTCGCGCCGCCGACCGACCCCGACGCAACCGGCTTTCGCGCACTGTACCAGACGAGCGCCGGCAATCATCATGTCTGGGCGGTCGTAAGCCGTGGCAAGCTCGTCATCGCGATCGCGATCACGCCCGCCCCGGACGCGTTCGCCGCGATGGACCGGGACATCGAACGCAGGATATTCGGCGTAGCGCCGCGCTAGAGCATTTTCAAGTTGACCGTATACGGTCAACGACTTGGAAAATGCGGCATCGAAAATACGAGAGCGTCTTCACTGAAGGTGAAAACGCTCTCGTCCGCAATCCCGGAATTCCCGGCCCCTTGGGCGAGACGATCATGACGCAGCAGCAACTCTCGGTCATCACCCTCGGCATCGCCGATCCGGCGCGGTCGAGGCGCTTCTATTGCGACGGCTTCGGCTGGACGCCTGTGTTCGAGAATGACGAGATCGCCTTCTACCAGATGAACGGCTTCGTCCTCGGCACCTGGCTGACGCCCCGGCTCGAGGCGGACATGCAGCGCCCCGGCCTTACCCGTCCCGGCGCCTTCGCGCTGGCGCACAATGTCGCGGCACAGGCCCAGGTCCAGCCGCTGATCGACCACCTCGTCGCCGCCGGCGGCACCCTCCTGCGCACCGGCGACGCGCCCGACCATGGCGGCTTTCGCGGCTATGTCGCCGATCCCGACGATCACGCCTGGGAAATCGCGTGGAACCCCGCCTGGACGATCAGCCCGGAGGGGCTGGTGACCTTCGCGGTCTGAAGTGACGGTGCGCGGGCACACCGTACCGATTGGTAAGCCAGAGCATTTCATACAGTAAACGTCTCAGAACTACTGGCAGGACTGAATTCCATCATTACGCAATCGCTGCAATCATAAATGCCTGTTGAATTTTTTCTAGGCCATGATCATTCGACGACCATGTATGCGTCATCATTGTAATGGCTTGAAATTGGCCGACCATAAGTAGTAGTGGATATTGCATCCTACTCCATTAGCGTGTGAGGGACGTAGATGCCGACCATTACTTGGCTTAAAATTTGGAACGCGCACCCCTATCCAAATTCCCCTTGTGACACCGTCGCATTTCCAAACCAGTGCGCGATCAGGATGAGCGTTGCGCTGACGGGAGCTGGCATCAACCTATCCAGCTTCCATGGAGCAAAATGCTATCCGAATATGGGCCACGACCGGCGCCATATTCTGCGCGCGCAGGAACTCGCCGACTGGATTGCACTCCGGCCCACCACCTTCGGCACCGTGGGCAAAAGGAAAAATGTTACGGCGTCCGACTACGCCAGCAAGCCGGGCATCGTTTTCATCCAAAACGGATGGGGACCGACCGATCACATCGATATCTGGAACGGCGTATTGATGAAGGGTGGAAGCCCGGAGTATTTTGCGCTCGGCAAGGAGGTCTGGTTTTGGCCGCTCAGCTAATTTGCATCGCGCTCCCCGCCCTGCTTCTGGGCGCCTGCTCGCCGAGTTCCGAGGCTGCACAGCAGGAGCGTCCTTCAGAATCGGCAAAGACCGTCGAAACCGATCGAACGACCCTTGGCGCGGGGCCGGTGACGCTGCTCGCGCGAGACGGCGCCTGCCTGGTCCGGCGCACGGGCCAGCGCGACATCGCCCTTGCTCCCGCCGCGCCGTGTCGCTTCCTGCGCGCGAACGGCCAGGTGCAGCAGCATGGCTATCCCGATCGCGGCATCGATGCGGTGGTGCTGGTGATCGGCTCCCCTGCCAGCGCCGCGCAAAAGGCCGAGTTCGGCATCGCGGCCAGCGAAGACTGCGGCACCATAGCGCACGGCCTGACGCTGCGCGGCACGACCATCACCGCCGCCGCCAGGCCCCTGCGCGGCGGCATGTTCTGCGTCGACAAGGGCCGCGACGAAAAGGACTTCTACGCCGCCGCGCACGAGGCGTAAGCGCGCGGGGCCCTGCCCGCCCACCTAACCCTGTGCCAGAGCGGCCGCATCCGGGCTGCGACCGCGCGCCGGCTCGCTCATCCGCGCCACCGCCGCGGCGATGAACGCGCGCTCGGCCTCGGGCGTCGCGAAGAAGCGTCGGGGCAGCACCATTGCGGTACCCTGCACCAGAAATACCCAGTGATCACGGGTCCTGAACACATCGGTCAGCGCCGGCCAGCGCGCCGTCATCGTCACATTTTCATAGCCATAGCTCAACCCATCGACACTCAGCCGGAACGCCAGCGTCGCCTCGACGGCCTGTCCGCGTTCAACCAGCGCCTTGCACATCGTGGAGAACCACAGCCGTTGCGCCAGAAGCCCTCCGGCGATCGCACCCAGGAACGTGAACTCGACGATAAGCAGCGCGTCGACCCAGGATGGCGAAACCAATATCCCGACCGGAAGGCCGATCGCTACCATCGAGCACAAGATGATGATCGTCCGCCAGCGCGGCGACAGCCCGTTGCGGCCCTTGATATAGGCCAGCGTGCGCGTGCTCTCTCCCGCAACTAGCACACCGCTGACCTCCATGACGTCCGGCGCCGCCCACAATGCCACATCCCGCTCCACGTTCACCTCGTCTTCCTCTCGAGTTGAATCACCCCCAGCGGCGCAGCGCCGACGCCCCGCACGGCGCGCCGATCGCGGCTGCTGCAACGAATGCCCAGATCCTCGATCGCTTCACATCATGCTCCTCTCGCCGCAAGTAGAGCCCCAAGGTCCCAGCCGCAAAACCCTTAGGAACTCTCGGAACGAGACCACTGTCTCGGTGTCGCCATCTCCTCACTTCGGTGCGGACGATTCCATCCGCCTAAGCACTGCGGGAAGCGAAAGCACGAGGCGGCGTACTTGAGGCCGCGACGTCGAACGACAACCTGATCGCTGGCGCCTCTAGCGATACTCGTAACCCCAGACGCTCCATGTCCGCCCCGGCTCGAGCACCAATACCTCTTTGTCACGCCGCCAGCCGCCGACATTCCCCGCGAACCTCACCCGCGATTCAAACGTACAATTCGCGACTTTCACACCCTCGACATGATATCTGGCATGCTCACGGGCCGAGACGGTCACGCATCGTGGATTTCGCACATCGACATGATGGATGTTGATCATCGGACAGGCCCCCTCCTCCGTACACCGATCATCATAGCGAAAGAGCGTCAGGGCAGTGGAAATCTCCTGCTCGGACAGGACAACCTTCTGTTTTTGAGGGGAGAGGGCCAAGGCGAAGAGGAGAGCAGTTGCTGACAGCATGGCTCAAGATGAATCGCCGATGCTGCGTAGTCAATCTGCCGCGCAGAATATGTGCATTTCTCCGGCTCCGCGCCCTGCTCGGAGGATCATCCGCCCCGACATCGTTCCCCGCGCCAGCTTGTCTTGCACCACCGACAGGGTAGACTTGCACAACAGGAGGTACGTCGAATGCGCGCAAAAACCTATCTGCTGGCCGGCATCCTGGCCTTCGTCGCCAGCGTCACCGGATCCGACCTCGTCGCCCGAATGACGGTCACCGGCAGCGATCCCGCCACGGCGCTGGCCGACCATCTCGAATGGGCGATGCTGACGCCGATCGGCCTCTTGTTCCTGCTTCTCCCCTTCGCCGGAACCGCGCTGGTCTGCGCCGCCGTCAGCGAGCGCAACCGCACCGCCACCGCGATCATATACGCCGTCGCCATCGCCGTGCTCGCCTGCACCTATTTCGATGGCTTCATGACGTCACAGCATGCGCTGCTCGACGGCCGCTGGACCGCTGCGGCGCTTTCGATCGGGCTGATGCCGCTGTTCACCGGCCTGCCGGTCCTGCTCGGCGTGGGCCTCGCGGCGGCACTGATCGTCACCTCCCGCCCCCGACACGCCTAGACCCCGCCCCCAATTCCGCCGGTCCACGCCAGGACCGAGTGCGACTATGACACTGTCCCGGCAACAGGAGGCAAGGATGCGAACCGAAACCGTCGAGATCTATTCGGACGCGAGCAACGCGGCGGTGATCCGCCATCCGGGCCGCCAATTTCCCGGAATGCTCATCCAGGGCGACACGCTGCACAACCTCAGCAGGATGGCCGCCGCAGCGCTTGCCGGCGCAGTGCCCGACACCGATCACTGGTACGACCTTCAGGAACTGGCCGATGACCTGCGCGTCAGGACGGAATTCTATATCCAGGTGATGCGCGAACACGGACTGGAGCTGCCATTTTTTCCGGCCGCGGCCGATTGACTTTTCCGGTCGCGATTGCCGCACAAAATGGGTGGCCCCTTGCCTGCCGTTCCGCGCGAGATACACTGCCCCGACCTCGCAGGAGCCGAGCCCATGCGCGCGACGGCAAGGATTATCGGGACGGTGACTATGACTGCAAGATGAGGGACGCTTACGCCAGACTGGCGCCGCGTCCACCCGGGAGGGCGGTACGATGACCGTCCGTTCGACCGCAGCCATGATTGCGGCAGTTTCGCTGGCACTCTCCGGGTGCGGCGCACCGGCAGGTCCGCCGCGAGGGACGACCAACGATATGAGCGCGCGGCCCTCGTCCACGCCCGTCAATTTCACGTTCCCCACCATCGAACTGGCGGAGGATCCTTATGCAGATCCCGAGAAATTGGATGGCCCCGCCAGGTCGATCCGCTTCGATGACGGGACCCAGGTGTCACTGCGAGGTTGGAAGATAAACGGAAAATTCGGACTCAGCCACGGTCTGTGCGGTGTCCGCATCTGGAAACAGCGTCTGGAAACGATCGGGGGCGGCAAAACCGACTCTTATACCTGCGTTGAGCTTATCGACGCGGGCGCCTTACCATCAACCCGAACCTCGCGAAGGATCGGTTTGATTTACAACGTCTCCAGCCCATCTCCCCCCATGCCGACCTACCAGACCGCGGTCGTCTTTCTGGGCGACGGTTCAGGCTGGCGCGTCGATCTCGACCGGCTGGGCATCTATGACGGCGCCCCGGCGGCCAGGTCGATCAGTGCGCTTGCCAAAGCGGTGCGCTGAATTGAAGTAACGGTCACCAAGATGACGACAGTTCAAGGCGCTGTCAGTCCTGTGCCAGTGCCACCGCATCCGGGCTGCGACCGCGCGCCGGCTCGCTCATCCGCGCCACCGCCGCGGCGATGAACGCACGCTCGGCCTCGGGCGTCGCAAAGAAGCGTCGGGGCAGCACCATCGCGCCGCCCTGCGCAAGGAAGATCCAGTGGTGCCGGGTCCCGAACAGATCGGTGACGGCGTCCCAGCGCGCCGTCATCACCAACGCCTCCAGATCATAGGCCGGCCCGTCGGGCGCGAGGCGGAACGTCAGGCGCGTTTCGGTCGGCTGTCCCCGCTCGACCAGCGCCTTGCGCATCGTCCGGATCCACACCCGTTCGAACAGCAGCGCGCCGCCGATCAGGCCGACAATGGTGAATTCCACCGTCAGCAGCGCGCTGAGCCAGGATCCGGAAACCAGTTTCCCCACCGGCACGCCGACAGCGATCATCGAGCACAGGAGCATGACCAGCCGCCACCGCGGCGACAGCCCGTTGCGTCCTTTGACATAGGCCAGCGCGCGTGTGGTCTCGCCCGCTTCCAGCATGCCGGTCACCGCCACGACATCCGGCGCCGTTTCCTGAGGACCGTCGCGCTCCCCCGTCATCGCGCCTTTCCGACCGGCACAGCCATATCGGGCGCTTGGGCCCACCCAGCACCCGGGGCGAGCATCGCCGCCGCCAGGCAAAGGGATCCTACTCCAGACCGCATCACATCGCGCTCCCTTCATTGCGGCTCTGACGCGCGTACGCCCCGCATGCAACCCCGGGATCGGCTACGACGGTTGCCAGTTCGAACCGACTGCCGCGACCGTCTATATTGGGGCCGTCGTGTGCTAAGCTGCTTCTACTCCTCCACATTTCAGACGCTCGGCTACAGCCATATCCCCTTCCCCCAGGTGGGCGATGCGGTGGCCGTGGCCGCACTTTACCTCGCGATCGGTCCAATGGTGCTGGCGGCTGTCGCGCTGGCCACGGCAATGATCGCCTTCACCGGCCGCCTCCGGCCCGCCACTCCCCGCCCCCATGGGATTCCGTGCCGATCCTCGCCGCCGGTCGGAGCCACGCTCGGGCGCCGGCGCTTAGCCGGATGCGCGCCCGGCCTGCCGTCGCCCCGCGCAGCCTCAGTCCCAGTTGAACGTCGTGCGCAGCGTACACCCCTCGGGCGGCGATTGCCCCTCTTCGAACAGGGTTACCCGGTCGATGGCGGCGATCTGCGCGGCCGAAAACAGCCTTTCCGACGTGAAATAGGCGGCACCATGCCCGCCGTTCCAGATTGCGACGACGAACCTGCCCTTGTCGCGGCGCTGCTTGAACCGCCCCGGCTGCGCGCCTGTCGGTTTGCGGATGAGGTGCCCCTTGGGCTGGCTCGCCCAGCCGATACCCCGAACCTCGAACGCGCCGAATTCGCCGGTCCAGCGGAAGCTGCCGCTGTGAATGCCGATCTCCCGCGTGGTAATCGTCTCGCCAGGCAACAGGTCGATGATCGGCGCAAAGCCGCAGAAGCGCCCCGGCCCTGTCAGATCGGGCGATCCGTCCGGCGTCAACAACGCGGCAGTCGACAGAAGCATAATCGTTTCGATCATCGCTACCTCGCAAACAGTGCGAACCGTCTCTCGGCGCAAGGTATCGCACATTGGCCTCGATGATAAGCGACAGAGGATCGTTGCGAACCGACGGCCTTTTCACGATGGTCGGCAAATGAAAGCCTGTGGCATCTTCCCCGTGTTCGAACTGCGCGTCCCGAACGATGGCCGGCCTGACCATGCCCCGACCTGATCCCGCGCGATGGCATTTAGCTGCTGCCGCTTACGCTCCAAATATTGCATCCTGCGGATCGGTCGCACCGCAACCCGCCACGTGCCCGGACCCTGCCGCTTTTCGAACCGGATCGTTTCCAAAGCGGACCTTTCCCCCGCCGCGCCCCTGTGTCAGCATCACGATCTCCGCCGGCGCGCGCCGGCAGGACGGATTGGCGACGGGCTCCCGCCCGGGACGAAGGATCGATCGATGCAGGTTCAGGACCGTTACCCCGCAGCGATGCGGATGCTCCACTGGACCCGCGCCGGGCTGATCCTCGGCCTGATCCTGCTCGGCTGGGTCATGACAACGCTGCCTGAAAGCACGGTCGCCCGGTTCGAATGGTTCTATCCGGTCCACAAGCAGTTCGGCGTGCTCGCCTTCCTGGTCGGCGTCATCGCGCTGTTCGTGCGCGTGCGCAGCGCGGTGCCGCGCCATCCCGCAGGCCTGGCCCGCTGGGAGACGACCCTGTCGACCATCGTCCAGTACGCGATGCTGGCGCTGGCGATCATCGTGCCGCTGATGGGCTATGCCATGTCCAGCACCTATTCGCACAGCGACGGCGTGCCGTTCTTCCTCTTCCACCTGCCCGAACTGCTCGCCAAGAACGACCAGGCCTCCGCCGTCTTCGCCTGGCTGCACGAGAAGCTGGCCTACACCCTCCTGGCGCTGGTGGTCCTCCATGTCGCCGGCGTCCTCAAGCACCGCTTCCTCGACCGCGGACGCGATACCGACGTGCTGCCGCGGATGCTGTAAGCGCCGGCGGCACTCCAGTGGCCGGATCAAAGATCGTTTCGCGCGAACCTTTCTCCGCCCCGCCCGATCCGGCACCTGCGCTCGACGCATGGCTCGCAAAACCGGTTGCCAATTCCGGGCGCGGCTTTCACGCTGCGCCAAAGCCTTCGGGACTTTTACCGATCCCGATGCGGCGGGGAGCGAGACGATGACGCGCGGATGGATTGCGACCTGGCTGGCGCTGCTGATCGCGCTGATCGCGCCTGCCCCGGCATGGGCGCAGCACGCCGCGGGCGAGTGGCACGGACAGCTGACGGTCGGCGCCACGACGCTGCGGATCGAGGTGACCATTACTCAGGCGGCCGACGGCTCGCTTTCAGGCACGATGGGCAGCCCTGATCAGGGAGGGGAAGACCTCAAGCTGACCAATGTGACGTTCGCCGGGACCGACTTTTCCTTTGACGCGCCGTCGATCGACGGACGGTACGCGGCGCATTGGGACGCCGCCGCCGGCAACTGGGCGGGCAGCTGGACCCAGGGCGTCGCCCTGCCGCTCGTCCTGTCACCCGGCAAGGAAACGGCGATCAGCCGGCCACAGGAGCCCAAGCCGCCCTTCCCCTATGTCGAACAGGATGTCGCGATCGACAGCGTGGCGGGCGTCCGCCTGTCCTGCACCTTCACCCGTCCCGCCGCGACCGCCGCCGGTGCCGGGACGGTACCGGCGGCGGTGCTGGTCACGGGATCGGGAGCCCAGGACCGCGATGAAGCCCTGTTCGGGCACAAGCCCTTCGCGGTGCTGGCCGATCATCTGACGCGCGCGGGGATCGCGGTGCTGCGTTGCGACGATCGCGGCACTGCGCGGTCCACCGGCGTCTTCGGCACCGCGCTGACCCGCGACTTCGCCGATGACGCGCATGCCGCGCTCGCCTGGCTGCGCCGCCAGAACGGCATCGGCAAGGTCGGGCTGATCGGCCATAGCGAGGGCGGACTCGTCGGCCCGATGGTGGCCGAGCGCGACCCGAAACTGGGCTTCCTCGTCCTGCTGGCCGGGCCCGGAATCCCGATGGCCGACCTGCTCGCGGCCCAGAGTGTTGCGATCAGCCGCGCCATGGGCGAACCCCCGGAAAAGGGCGCCCGCAACGGCGAGACCAATCGCCGCCTTGTCCAGGCGGTGATCGCGGCGCCGTCCGGCGAAGCAGCGAAGGCGGCCGCGACCCGCATCCTGATCGAGGACGGGATGTCGCCCGAACAGGCCGCGTCACAGGCGGGGCCGGTCGCCTCCCCCTGGTTCCGCTCGATCGCCGCCTATGATCCGCGCCCGCCACTCGCCCGGCTGCGCGTACCGCTGCTGGCGCTGAACGGCGGCACCGATACCCAGGTGCCGGCCGCGGCCAATCTGGCGGCGATCCGCGAGGCGACGCGCGACAATCGCGACGTGACGATCGTCGAGCTGCCCGGCCTCAACCACCTGTTCCAGACCAGCGCCACCGGCTCCCCCGCCGACTATGGCAAGATCGCGGAAACCTTCTCGCCAAAGGCACTCACCCTGATCAGCGATTGGATCCTGAAGCACCGCTGATGCGCGTGGTGCAGGTCAGCCACATTATTCGACGCTTCAGGTTCAAAGGCCTTATGTGCCGATGCCCGCCTTCGCGGCGCGTTTGACGGATCGAATCCGGGCCCCGCGCAGAGTCGCAGAGGCGCAAAGATTGCTTGGGGGAAGCCACGACGCCCGACCTCGAATCATCCTCTCCGCGTCTCCGCGTCTCTGCGCGAACCAATCGGACCCATCACCCTTCGCCTTCCCACGTGATCGCCGCCACGCATGCTCCGGACCCGCCGCTACCGGCGCACCACCGGCTGGTGAAACGCCGCCGGCACGCAGGTCGCTTGTGCCTTGCGCACGACCCTACCGAGGCCGGACTCGAAGCGCTGGTCATCGCTCAACGCCGCCGTCCGCCGGTCGAAGGTGAGCAGCCGCTCCTGGCCGCCGCGGTGGAGGTTCGCCAGCTTCACCGGGTTCGATCGTGCTTCGCTGATCCGGTAGCTCTGGTCCGCCCCGCACCGGTCATAGCAATAGGTCCCGGCGGCCAGATCGGCGCTGAAGCTTAGGGTATAGGGGACGTGGGTTGGCGGCTTTGCCCCGACCTGCAGCGTTTCGGTCCCGGTACAGCGTTCGCCGATCCGATCGGCGGCGAGCGCGGGCGTCGATCCGGCAAGGGCCAGTGCGGCGACGACTAAAGCTGGCTTCATTGATCCATTCTCCTGATCCTGCGCAGTCATGCGCACGCGCGATCATGTTCGCGCAGAGACGCGGAGACGCAGAGGGGTCGCGCACGCGGCCCGGGTCATCGATCCTGGTCCAGGGCAGAGCTCGCTCCCCCCCCACACCCTCTCTGCGCCTCTGCGTCTCTGCGCGCATCAATTCCAACCTGTCACCCGCCCGCCTCACCCATGATGATCATGCCGGTCGTCGCGCCGCGGCGGCGCCTTGGGCCGCGGCGCGGGCGCCGGATGATAGGCCGGGCGCGGCGGGCCGGCCAAGGGGCGCGGGACCGGCATTGCCATGCGGTGCGGCGGCGGTGGTGCCGGGCGGTCGCTCCAGCCCGATTGCTGCATCCGCCCATGAACCGGCGGCGGCGGACGGTCCGAGGGCACACCGCCGCCGCGGACGTCGGACCGCGGGCGCGGTTCGTCCATCGGCCGCTCGCGCGCGAAGGGCGGCGGGTCGCCGCGGCGCTCGTCGACCGGCATGGCTCGATCCATCCGCGGATCGCGAAACGCCGCGCGGCCATCGGGCGGTGCCATGCCGCGACCCGGCCCGCCCGGCGCCGCCAGCGGCCGCGGCGTCGCGACCAGCGGCGGTCGCCCGCGATTGGCGGTCACGAAGGCGCGCGGATCGGTCCTTGCCGCGACCAGATGCTGGAACTGGTTGCGCGTCGGCATCAGATGCGCCTCGTGCGCCGCGATCAGGTCCTGGCGCGCCGGCCGCGCCTGCACCCCGCCGGGTCCGCCATTATAGCTGATCCGGGTGACGCGGTTCACCACCACGTTCTTCTGATAGATGTTGGTGATGTGGACGTTGGTGACGTTGGTCACGACGCGGTTGTAATAGACGTGATTGCCGCGCCAATATCCGCCCTCGAACCCGTATCCGGTGTAGCCATAGCCATAGGGCACGCCGCCATAGAAGCCGACATGAGGGCCCCAATAGCCCGAATGGAAGACATAGGCGCCATCGTCCCATCCCCACCAGGGCGGCGTCCACAACAGCCCCGGCCGCGGCGCCAGCACCCAGGTGCCCGGCACCCAGTAATAATCGTCGACGATATCGTCCCACGCCCAGTAACCCGGCGTCCAGATATAATCCGGCCCGGGCAGCGGCGGCTGTTCATAGACCGGAAGGGGCGGCGGCGGCACGCCCACGCTGATATCGACCGAAATCTGCGCGCCGGCCGGAACCGCGATCGCCAGGGTGGCCCCCAGCGAAACCATTGCCGTCATCACCCTGAACATGCGACCTTCCTCGCGAAAACCCGCCCGCTGCAACAGGCTGATCCCGCCCACCTGAACGCCCGCTTACAATCGCGCTCCATGAAGAAGATGTAATCCGGCGTTCATCTTCGCGCTCGATGTCAGTATCCGCAACGGCCGGAACTGACGCCGACGCGGAAAATGTCCCGCCGCGACCCCGAGGCTATTGGAACCGACCTTCGCGCGATCGCCTGCTATTGCTTGTGACTGGTATAGAATTCGCTCGCGATCTTCCACCGCCCGCCGGCCTTGACCAGCTGCAGCGTCTTCCACCCCCAGCTTTGCCCGTCGGCCGTACTGTTGACGAAGACCAGCCGGACATTGGCCAGCGCACCATCCTGTTCGATCCGCACCTGCCGGAATCGCTGGGTGAACGGCCGCCCCTCGAACACGCCTTTGCGAAAACGTTCATAATTGGCCAGCCCCGCCGCATTGCCGTCCGCCGGCAGCGCCGCCCCGATCCCCGAGAAGGGAATGTCCCGGCTCAGCAACAGCGTCTCGAACAGCGCCTGGTCCTTGGTCGACACCGCGCGGGTATAGGTCGCCAGCAACGCCTCGATCGCCCTGCGATCCTCGCCGACACTGGCGAAGTCCGCCGGAATCCGCTGCACCGAAGCCGGCCCGCCCGCCAGCGAAAGCGCGGTCGCGGCAATCAGCAGCTTGATCATGTCGTGTCTCCAAAACCGGCCACCCCGAACCATAGCCCCGCCCCTCAGATCGCAGGAAGGCGGCATTGCCTCCGGATCGGAGCGACCAGCCAGCGCCCTCCCCGCCGATGCCCTGCAGACCCGCTTGACCTGTGCCTCGCACAGACAGAATATCGCACCACCCTCGCGGAGCGACGATCATGACGATGACGCGTATCGGCTTTTTCAGCGCAGCTTCGGTTCCCGCGGTGATCGCCGCGATGCGGTTCGAACAGGCACCGGATTATCTCGCGGTGATCCCCGGCATCCTGATCGGCCTGGCCATCCTCGGCCTGATCCACAAGCGCCGCACCGCCTGCGCGGGGTGAGCGCGCGGCACGAGGATAACCGAAACTCCGCCGCGATCTGACGAAACCGCGATATCCCCACCCGTCACCCCGGCTGGAATGCCGCGGTCCACGTGCAACACATCCCGGACGCGGGGCTATGAAGACCAGCGTCCTCCCGAGGGATCACCTGCTCGCCTTTATCCCTTCGCCTGGACAGCCGCGGACGCCCCTCCCAACCCTGACGCGCCGCGTGACTCCCCCGAGCTTGACGCGCGATAATTAATACGCAATGCGTATCATATGTCACACCCGACCGCCCCCGAGTCCGACGAAGCGAAAATCGTGCGCGCCACACTCCGTCTCGCCCGTCGCCTGCGCCAGCCCGCGTGCGAGGGCGAGGCAACCGGCAGCGGCCTTGCGCTGCTTGCCTCGCTTCATCGCCGCGGCCCGATGAGCGCGGTGGCGCTGGCGCGCAGCGAGGGGTTGCAGCCGCAATCGCTCAGCCGGCTGCTCGCGCGGCTCGACCAGGACGCGCTGATCGAGCGGACGGTCGATCCCGACGATCGCCGCCGCCATCTGATCGCGCTCACCGATACCGGCCGCGCCGCACTGCACCGCGCCTTTGCCCGGCGGCGCCAATGGCTGGCGGCGGCGATTGCCGGCCGGCTGGACGATGCCGATCGCGCCACCCTGCTCGCCGCATCGGACATCATGCTGCGCCTTGCCGAGGATCCACAGGACGACGACCATGACTGACACGCCAAGGCTGATCGCCGCCGAACCCCAGTTGTTCGTGCCGGACCTTCCCGCCGCCTGTGCCTTCTATGTCGATCGCCTCGGCTTCAGGCTGGGCTTCGTGCACGGCGACCCGCCCTTCTATGCCCAAGTCCGCCGCGGCGGCGTGCGCCTCAACCTGCGCCATGTCGACGGTCCGGTCCATGATGCCGGCTTTCGCGGGTGCGAGGCCGACGCGCTCGCCGCGACGATCCTGGTCGAGGGGATCGAGGCGCTGGCCCGCGCATTCGACGCTCCCGGGGTCACGTGGCATCAGCGGCTGAAGCGCGAGCCCTGGGGCGCCCGGACCTTCATCCTGCGCGATCCCGGCGGCAACCTGATCGCCTTCGCCGAATAGAGCTGGTTCCTAGGCCCGCACCGCCCCCTCCGCCGACACCCGATCGCCCGCGGCCTGCCCCCGTGGCGGGACCCGGCGCCACGCCCATAGCAGCAGCGCCGCCGTCACTGCTCCCGCCGCCAGCGCCATCGGCGCGGCCGGGATGCGGGTCAGCAGGTCGACCCAGCGCAGCCATGGCTCGCTCCTGCCGATCGTCTCGAACCCGATCATCTGCGCGATCGTCGCTGCCGCGGCGATGCCGAAGCCGGTCCGCGCGGCGGGGTTCTTCACCGCCAGCGCCACCGCGATCGCCAGCGTGATCGCCTCGGCCAGCTGGAAAGACAGCCGGAACCCGGCAAACCCCGCCCAGCCGCCATGCGGAAAACCGGGAATCGCCGGAAACAGCCGCCCGATGATCGGCGGCAGCACCAGCAGCGCCGTCGCCAGCATGGCCGAGGCATGCGCCGTCACCCGCCGGCGCTGGACGAAGGCGTACACCGCCAGCACCACCACCGTCGGCCCCGCGATCATGTCCGCAATCACCAGCTGCGCACCGAACGCCGAATGAAACGGATCGGCCTGATCGCGCCACAGCATCGCCATGCCCTGCAGCGCCAGCGGGCCCGCGGCGGCGAACAGCGGCAGCACAACGAAGGTCGCCAGCCCCGCCGCCCGGTGCCAGCCGGCCCTGCGCGCATGGATCGACCAGCTCTGCGCCGTCAGCAGCAGCAGCCACAAGGTCGCGGTGATCCCATGCGCATGCAGCGCGAACGGCGCCTCGCCCAGCTGCCCGAAATAGCCGGGCCAGAAGGCGATGGCGATCAGCGGAAACAGCAGCAACAGCCACCAGCGGGCACGGCGATAGGGCATGTTCTTTCCCCCGAAAGAGCCGGCGAGAGCGTAACGCATCTTCGCGATCGTGCAAGCGTGCAAGCGTGCGGGAGCGGGTCGCAGGCCGTGCCGCGGGCGCAACTCGTTGACGAGGCCGCGAGCCAAACTCCCCCTCACCCTTCCGCCGGCTACGCCGGCTCCCTCCCTCTCCCACAAGAGGAGAGGGATTCTAGGCGCGCGGAAACAGCCCCCTCTTACCTCCGTCACCCACCTTGCCCGCACCGCACCCGCTTGGCATCACCTGACCGTGCGGGACCAGCACCGGCGACATCGCGCCGCCCGGACCCGCACATGGGGGACTGCGACAATGACACCTACCCTCCTGCTCGCCGCGACGCTGCTGCTGCCCAGGCACGTCCAGGAGGCCCCGCCCCCGTCCGCCGACGAGATCGTCGTGATCGGCGAACGGATGCGCCGGCTGAAGCTGAGCACGAAGACCGATCGCAAGACCGGCGCCCCGATCTGCGTGTTCCGGCGGCGCAGCGGCGATCCGGCGTTCGACGCGATGATGTGCGAGGCGGTCCTGACCTGCGCGAAGACGGTCAAGACGGTGCCGCAGATGGAGACCTGTGTCGGCCCCACCGTCCAGGCCTATGCCCGCGACCTGACCGCGCGCCGGCGGTCGGCGCCGAC
This sequence comes from Sphingomonas rustica, assembly GCF_039652585.1. NCBI lineage: Bacteria > Pseudomonadati > Pseudomonadota > Alphaproteobacteria > Sphingomonadales > Sphingomonadaceae > Sphingomonas > Sphingomonas rustica. Next base: position 92,550 of record NZ_JBDIZK010000015.1, read on the forward strand.
GCCCTAAGCTGGCACCGCCTGCCCCCGCCTGCACGCAGCAACATGGCCAGCCCTCGCAATTTGCGCCTCACGCAATTCGCCGCATAATGTGCTCGAGAGGGGAGCAATCATGCACGACCGGATTCTCCGCGGCCTTGCCGTCGCCGCGCTTGTCGGGACCAGCGCCCTGCAAAGCGGGGCGACTCTGACGAGCCCCGCCGCGCAACCACCCACGGCACCTCAGGCCACCCCGCTCGACAAGGACGCATTCTGGGCGCTGATCGACCGTTCCGCCGCGGACGGCGCCGGCTCCCCGACGCAACTCGCCACCCTGCGTGCGGGCCTGATGCGCCTGTCCGCCGACCAGATCGTCCACTTCCACCGGCAGTTCGTGGCGGCGATGCGCGACGCGAACAGATGGGAGCTGTGGGGCGCCGCCTATGTGGCGAATGGCGGCGCGTCCGAAGACGGCTTCGCGCTGTTCCGCTGCTGGCTGATCGCGCAGGGCCGCGCCACCTTCGATGCGGTGACCGCCGATCCCGACCGTCTGGCGGAACGACTCCCAGCGGACAGCGAGGGCGAGCTGGAATTTTACGAGATCGCCCATGTCGCGCGCGAAGCCTGGGCGGAGAAGACCGGCAAGAGCGCCGACGAGATGCCGGCCGATGCCTCGGCCGATGCGCCGACCGAACCCACCGGCACCCCGTTCAGCGAAAACCCCGCCGACCTCGCGAAACGCTATCCCCGGCTCTGGGCGCGCTTCGGCGAGCGCTGACGCCGCCCCGCCCGCCCGTTCACCCGCCACCCCGCCCCTCATACGCTTCATCGCACCGCGGCGCGTCGGGCGCCTGCTCGTCGAGCGACTGGCGATAGGCGATGCAGCCGCGCAGGAAGTGCGGCCACTCCGGCACCAGGATCGCAGGGTCCGCCGGCTCGGGCAACAGCCCCCACAGCCGGGGATGATGCCAGCACAGCTTATGCCCGCTGGCGTCGCGATGCTCGCGAATCCCCGCGCGCAGCCGCCGCACCTCGGCCGCCAGCGCGGCGCGGTCCATCGCCTCGATGTCGCGGTCCGGGTCGGTCGCGATTTCCACGCCCATTTTCGTGAGTGGCGGACCGCCGCGGCCGGGCGGCCGGGCGGCCTTCGACGCTCCGCCTATTCGGGCTTGGGCTCCCAGAACTGGATGCGCGTCCCATCCGGATCCAGGATCGAGGCGAACTTGCCGAACGGGTCGCCGTCGTCGCGCTTCACGATCGTCACGCCCTTCGCCTTCAACCGCGCGACGAACGCGGCGAGGTCGTCCACCGCAAAGGTCAGCATGAACTCGCGCGTCGAGGGCGCCATCTCTTTGGTCGCCAGGTCGAAGGCGGTGACGATCACCACCGGCGGATGCTTGGGCGCATCATAGCGCAGCTGCGCCCCGCCCCAGGCCTCGACATCGATGCCCAGCACGTCGCGATACCAGGCCATCAGCGCCTTGGGATCCTTGCTCTTGAAGAAGATGCCACCGACCCCGGTGATATGCCCCGGCGACTGCGGCGCCTGCTGGGGCGACTGCTGGGCAAGAACGGCGGTCGGCGAAAGCAGCGCGATCAGCGCGGCGGACAGCAACGACGCAAGAAGTCGCACCCGATATCCCCTTGTCGAAATGGCGACCGGCACCAGCACCGCGCCACGACCGAAGCGTATCGGGTCCGCGCCCGCACGTCACGCGTCGGCGAAGCAGCCGAGGTAGATCAGTCCGTTATAGAGCAAGTTTCTGTCGCTGACCGCCAGGTCGGGATCGCCATAGACCATCATCGCATTGGCCTCCGCGATCCCGCGCGCCGCGCATTCGGCCAGCATCGCCTCGCGCGCGGCATCGGTGCGCAGCGCGCCCTCGTCGATCATCTCGCCGACCGGCACCGGCGCTGGCAGGTACACCGCCAGCATCAGATCCTCGTCATACAGATAGCGCAGCCCCAGGTCCCGGCAGAAGCCGCACCCGGTCAGATCCTCCGTCGCGGTCTCGCGCCGTTCCTCGTCGGCCTGCCAATAGGCCGGATCATGATCGAGATAGTGCACAAACTCCGCCTCGCTGGCGCTCGTCGTCCCGATCCACACATGCAGCGCTGAAAAGGGCGAGCTGCCCAGATCCCCGCCCAGTTCCTCGACCCAGTCGAACAGCGTCCCCGGCTTCAGCCCGTGCCGCTTCTCCAGCTCGGGAAAGCCGCCCGTCGGCGTGCGGTTCAGCGCCTCGTCAACCAGCTCCCGGCGAAACGTGTCGGAGTAGGAAGCCTCGCCTCCCCGCCCCGATGCACCGCTCATGCGCGGCACTCGGCGAGAGGGACAAGACCATGAGCGAGAAGCGAAAGCCGGAGCAGCATCGAAGCAACCATCCGCAACCTGTATCACGCCAAGACCGCGAGGCCAGCGCGACAATCCCCCCTTCCGCTTGCGGGAGGGGCCGGGGGAGGGCGTGTCAACCTCGAGCGCCCCCTATTGGAACAGCCCCTCCCTCCCAGGGAAGGGAATCGCCCCACTCACTTCACCCCGCCCCCGAACGCCCAGCGCATCGTGCCCGCAATCCCCGCGGTCGCGCCGCGCACCAGCGGGACGGCGGCGCGGACCTGGCCCAGCCGGTGCATCTCGCGCGCCCAGCCAGGCAGCAGGTCGACCGCGGCGCGCATCACCAGCGCCTGCGCCGGCGCCATCACCAGCGACGGGTAGGGCTGGTGCAGCACCTTGTCCGCCACTGCGCGCGTCCGGTCGTCGGCGACCAGTTCGGGGCGATAGCGCGCGATCAGCGCCTCCGCTTCGGCGCGCGTCTCGGGCACCGGGTCGGCGTCCAGCGCGCGGGCGATTGCCGCGAATTCCAGGAAATACCGGTCCTGGTCCGCCGCCGACATGCGCGGCTCGCCATAGCGGATCCACGCGTCGAGAAAGCTCACCGCCTCGGTCACATGCACCCAGGCCAGCAGATGCGGGTCAGTCGCGGTATAGGGCGTCCCGTCGGGCAAATTGCCCTTCACATGCTCGTGCACCGCGCGCACCTTCGCGATCGCCGCCTCGGCCAGCGCTCGCTCGCCATAGGTCGTCACCGCGATGAACCGCGCGGTGCGCCGCAGCCGCCCCAGCATGTCCTCGCGAAAGGTCGAATGGTCCCACACCCCGGCCAGCGCCGAGGGGTGCAGCATCTGGAGCAGCAGCGCCGACACCCCGCCGACCATCATCGACGTCACGTCGCCATGCACCCGCCAGATCACCGAATCCGGCGGGTACAGCGCGTCGTCCGACCGCACCACCGGCGTCTCGCCGCGCTCGGCATCGTTGAAGATGTTGCGGATCGTGCCGATCAGCAGCCGCCGCACCGATCCGGCGCCCAGGTCCACCGCCATGTCTTCGCTCGCTCCCCTGCCGCTTCAGGCCAGTGCCGGCCCGGCGGATCCCGCCGGCGCCACCGGTTCGGCGTCGTCGTGCGACGCGATATCCGACGGCTGCCCGCGCGAATAGGTGCCGATCAGCACCCCCGCACCCAGAACCCGGCCCGAGATCGCCTCGACGATCGCCGACCTCCCGGGGCTTTCGTCCAGTTCGGGCAGGCTCGACAGCGCGAACGGCTGGAACACATAGTCATGGCTGCCATGGCCGGTCGGCGGATCGGGCGGCAGCCAGCCTTCGCCCAGGTAACTGTTGCGCCCGACATCGGGGCCCGCCTCGACCGCCTCGTCGGCGACGATCGCCCCCTCGGCCAGCCGGTGGTCGTCGGCCGGGATCGCCCACACCACGGCATGGACCAGGGGCTGCGGCGTCGGCGCATCGGGATCCTCGACGATCAGCGCACACCCCGCCGTTCCCTCGGGCAGCGCCCCCCAGACGAGCGGCGGCGACACCCCCTCGCCATCGGCGGTAAACCGATCGGGCAGCCGCGCGCCGGCGGCAAAGGCCGGACTGGACAATTCGATCTCGGCCACCCCCTCGGCAATGCCGGGCTGCGCCACCACCAGCTTCCCATGCCCGGCGCGCACCGCCGCGAAGAGGGATCCGATCCAACCGGGAACATGTTCGAGCATGCGGACTCCTGATGCAGTGACGCGGTCAACGGGTTGGCGGCGACATGGGTCCAAGGGCGCCCGGTGATGATGCAAGGGATTGAGCCCAACTCCCCCTCACCCTTCCGCCGGCTACGCCGGCTCCCTTCCCTCTCCCACAGGGGGAGAGGGAAGGGGCCCGCTTGCGAAGGGAGTGGGAAGGATGAGGGGGATGACGGTGCCTCACCGGAGCACCCTATCCAAACCCCGCGCCCTCTGCTTCACTCCCCCAAACGCGCTCAGCACGCGCACCCCGGGGGAGGACCACCATGCCAGCCCACATCACCCGCATCCTCACGCTCCTCCTCGCCTTCCTCCTCCTCCCCCACCCCGCCAGTGCCCAGCCCGTCACCCCCACCACCGCCTGGCAGGTCTACGGCGCACCCTCCGCCCACAGCTTCGACCCCGCCGTCCCCGGCGCCGCCACCATCACCGTCCAGCCCCCCGCCAGGCGCGCCGAACCCTGGTCGAGCGGCGCCGGCATCCGCATCCCCGGCGCGATCGCCGCAGGGGAGCGGGTCACCGCCGCCTTCTGGGCCCGCGCCGCGCGGCCGCTTCGCCTCACCGCATCGCTCCAGGGCGGCGCCCCCGACTATGCCGCCTTCGCCAGCGCCCCGCTGTCGCTCACCCCGAACTGGCAGCTCGTCACCGTCTCCGGCGTCGCGCCGGCCGCCTTCGCCGCGGACAGCCAGTCGCTGTCGCTCCAGCTCGGCCATGCCGATGCCGAGGTGTCGCTCGGCCCGGTCGCCTTCGTCCGCGGACCCGTAGATCGCGCCGCGCTCACCCGCCGCTTCGCCGAGTATCGCCCGAGCAGCATCGCCATCGACCTGCGCATCCCGTCCGAGCCCGACGTGACGCTGGCCGCCACGCTGCACCTGCCCGCCGGGCGCGGCCCCTTCCCGCTCGCAGTGATGCTCCAGGGCCATGGCCCCAATGGCCGCGGCTGCTTCGTGCCGCTGGTCGATCGGCTGACCGGTCAGGGGATCGCCGCGCTGGAATATGACAAGCGTGGCATCGCCGGGTCGACCGGCACCTATGTCGAGGACGTCGCCCGCCTGACCGCCGATGCCGCCGCCGCGGTCGCGGCGATGCGCGCCCGCCGCGACATCGACCCCGCGCGCATCGCCCTGATCGGCCACAGCCAAGGCGGGGTGGTCGCCCCCGCGCTGGCCGCCGCCGACCCGCACATCGCGGCGATCGTCACGCTGGGTGGATCGGTCGGCGACGGCTTCCCCTATCTCCACCGCGCGATCCTGGGCCAGATGGTCCATGCCGGCATCCCCGAAGCCGCCGCCGCCCCAGCAGCCGACGCCGCGATCGCCCTGCTCCAGGCGCGCGCCGACAAGGCCTCGCCCGCCACCATCGCCGCGCTGCGCAGCGCCGCGATCGACCGCTTCCAGGCCGCCGGCTTCCCCCGCCCCCAGGCCGAGGGCGCACTGGCGATGATCGACACGCCCGAGGCATGGGCGGCCAACGGCCTGCGCTCCGCCTCCGACCTGGCGGCGCTCCGCATCCCGGTGCTGGCGGTGTTCGGCGAAAAGGACCCGCTGGTCGTCGCGACCACCGAAGCCCCCGCCGCCCGCCAGGCCCTGTCCGCCAACCCCCGCGCCCGCGTCGTCGTGCTGAGCGGCCTCAGCCACTGGTTCCAGGAAGGCATCGTGACCGGCAACGGAGAGGAAGTCGCGAAGCTCGGCCCCAATCTGGGCTCGCCGCGGCTGGTGACGCTTGTGGGGGATTGGCTGAAGACGGTGATGGCGGAGGGGAAGCGGGGAGGCTGATCCGATTGCCGCCGCTCTACGCCCGTTATATCTCAAAAGGGTCTTCCCGTTTTGTGGAACTCATGATGCGGTACGCGATCGCCCCGGCCCTGCTCCTGCTCTACACCGCAGCGGCGGATGCCCAGCGAACACAGGATCGGCGCGACCTGCCGGACGTAGCCGATGTCTACACGCAGCTCGTGCAAAACCCGCCCCTTCTTACCGCCGAACGCCTCCCTGCCGGATACAAGCTGGGACGGTGCCGGCTCGACATTGACGGACACCCCTACATTTCCGGTCGATGCGCTTATGAGATCAGCGAAGGCGGCGCGTTCGAATTCCACGGACCCCGCCAGGTGTTTTCAGGCGTCGATTACCGAAAGCCCGAGGTGTTCGCCGATGAAATCTCGACCGACTATTTTGTCCAGGTGCGCCGCGAGTTGCTCGACGGCGACAAAAGGGGACCACGCTGGCAAGCGTTCTGGAACGGCACCAAGCCGGCCACGCATGCGTATCGTGATCTGGGCAGACTGACGAAACGCGGCGCCTGCTACGTCAACGCCCGGACGCGGATCTGTCTCTGGAAGCAGTGACCGGCGGAGGCGCATGCAGTCTACCCGATCGACGCGGACCTTGCCGCCGCCTAATCAGCGGGCCGCCCAGGTAATTGATACTCGACGCTCATGACGGAGGCAGAACGACTAATGAAATTGTCGATCAGTTTGGTGGACGGGTTTCCCTATTCGACGCGCGTCCACGAATTCCCCGTGAATATCGAGATTTCCACCGAACAACCGATCGAAATCTGGTCCCGCGTCGTCGTCAGCGGCGCGCATTTGGAAAAAGAGGACGACCAAGAATTTTTCTTGGGCTTTTCGATGCTCGTGTCCCCTGCCCGACGAGAACTCGCGCCGCTGCTGCCGTCCGCACCAATGCACATGCAAGTAGATGTTTTCGAGCATGACAGCGATTTCACGGAATATTTGCCGGGGAAATATCGCTGCAAAATACAGGTACTGGTTGGGAAAAAGAGTGATGAAGGGATTACCATGATCACCCTCACCGGGCCTGTCAGGATTTTCGTGTGCGGGCGGGCGGTTGAACATTACGCCGCCATGGCCTTGATGAAGCGCTCGCCGAAGATGACGGCGAACTGGGCCTTTGCCATGGACCACTCACGTGGCGG
>NZ_JBDIZK010000016.1:0-95561 GCF_039652585.1 Sphingomonas rustica
CGCGCCGCCCGCCAGTAGCTGGTCGAGAAGCTCGTTCGGGATCGCAGGCTCTTTGCGTCGGGACATAGGGGATCTCCTTCCTAACCATTATGCCCGCCCGCACACGGAAATCCTGACAGGCCCGCCGCTGGCCTCCAGCACCACCAGCGCGTCCTTGCCCGCATGCGTCTCGACGAAGCTGGCCAGCTCGGCGATGCCTTGTGGGCTGTTTGCACATCGACACCTGCGATCCGGCGCGACCCACGCATCCAGCCACGCCTTCGAGCTATCGACTCCGACTTTGGTTTGCGTCACCTTGTACCTGCCTTGTCTGTGCGATTGGCAACCATCCGACTGTTCGGTCGCAGGGCAACAGCAGCGCCGGTCCCAAACTCCCAGCGGTCGCACGACCAAGGGGGACACGGGCGTCGACACTGCAACCACCGGGGGGATGGCCATCCCCCCGGTGGTCCAGGCGATCTTCACCGCCTCACATCCAGATACAAGGGGGACCATGCGAAGCATGGTGGAGAGGGAGTCTCCCCGGGCGGGCCGGACGAAGTTGCAGAGCTGACTACGTTCGTCAAAATCGCGGAATCCGGATCGGGTCGTTCTCAACTCGAGCCAGTCGCTCGCGTATATTCCCTCTCCACCAGCCTGCGGCTGGTCCCCCTCTCCCTCCGGGAGAGGATTTTTACATCCGGATCAACTACTTAAACCCGTCTTCAACTTCCGGGCTGGATATAGGGGACGCGGGCGAACAGCTCGCGCTCCCATTTGCGCGGGTCGTTGACCGCGCGGCTCTCGGTATCGAAGACCATCGTCGCGCGGCCGGGCAGCGTATAGGGGGGCCAGGCCGGCACGCCCTTCCCCGCCGGGCGCCCGGTGCGTGCGACCGCGGCGAAGGCGGCCATCATCTGCCGGCTCAGCCGCTGCGCCGCCGGGCCGGTGCCGCTGATCGATCCTTCCGCGCCCAGCGTGCCGAACACCAGCGGGATGTCGCCGGTGTGCGGCGCGCCGCGCTCGGGCTTTACCGGCGACTGATAGTCGAGCTGATAGACCCAGGTCGCCCTGGCCCCCGCCGCGGCGCGGGCATCGGCCTCGATCACCTGGCCCGGCCAGCTGCGCCCGGCAGTGGTCGCGCGGTAGAAGATCGCCTCGGGCGTGTCCTGCGGGAAGCGGCGGCGATATTCGCCCACCACCCATTCGGGCAGGATGTCCATGCGCAGCTCGGGCGCCATCGTGGCCGCCAGATTGTCCCAGCTCAGCGCCTTGATCCGCGGGGAATCGGGCGAGATGAACGCACGCGTCTCGTCGCGGGTATTGCCGAGGATCATCGGCATCGCGTTCGATTGCGGGTTGGCGTCGGGCCAGAAGGGGTGGCGCGACAGCCATTTCATGTCGAGCACGGGCCCGAAATAGACGCCGCCGCCCAGAATCGGGTCGGTCGCCTCCAGCGCCTCGACCAGCCGCTCCACCGGCAGGTCGAGCAGAGGCGACACGTCGCTCTCGCGCACGCCCAGCTTCGCCAGATAGGCCTGGGCGCGGCGCGTGGCGTTGAGCGGGCCGGAAGCGGTGACCTGCTGGCCGCTCATCGTCGCCGCGGAATGGAACAGGCCCCTGGCCGCGGGCATGCCCATCATCGTCGCGATCTTGGCGCCGCCGCCGGACTGGCCGAACACGAACACCCGGCCCGGATCGCCGCCGAACGCGGCGATATTGTCGCGCACCCATTGCAGCGCGAGGATCAGGTCGAGCTGGCCGACATTGCCGCTGTCGGCGAAGCGCGGATCGAGCCGGGCGAGATAGAGATAGCCGAGCGCATTGAGCCGGTGGTTGACGGTGACGACCACGACATCCTCGCTGGCCGCCAGCACCGCGCCGTCATTCTGGGGATCGGTGACCGATCCGTTCGAATAGGCGCCGCCATGGATATAGAGCATCACCGACTTGCGCGCCCGCGATGGCGCGCCCGGCGTCCAGACGTTCAGGTAGAGGCAGTCCTCGCCCTGAGGGCGATAGGGGCCGCGCTGGGGACAGACCGGGCCGAACGCGTGCGCCGGCCGGCGCAGCCCGGGCGTCGCGAAGGGCAGCGGCGCGCGGAAGCGCGGGCCGCTGCCATAGCGGATGCCGCGGAAGCACCAGACGCCGCCGACCGCATCGCCCTCGAAGACGCCGCTGGGCGCGGTCACCACCGGGGCACCTTGCGCGAACGCAAGCGACGGCACCAGGGTGAGCCCCAGCCCACCAGCGATGCCGCCGGCGAGCACCGTGCGCCGCGAAATCTCGTCCATCATCCTCTCCCGAACTTCAGGCGTACCGGCGAGAGGCCGCCCCTTGCTATCTGCGAACGTCGAGCCCTTCGCCGAATGCGGCAAGGTCGGCGCGGGTGAACAGGCTGGCATCGCCCGGCAGCGAATGCTTCAGGCAGGTCAGCGCCAGGCCGGCCTCGGCCGCCGCCCTGGCATCGCCGCCCTCGAGCAGCCCGTGCAGCACGCCCGCGGCGAACGCGTCGCCCGCACCGATCCGGTCGACGATTCCCGCGACCAGCACCTCGTCGGTCTGGTGCGCGCCGTCACGGGTATCGACCCGCGCAGCGATGCGGTGACTGTCGGCATCGTCGACGTGGCGCGCGGTCGAGGCAATCAGCCGAAGCTTGGGAAAGGCCTGGAACGCAGCCTCCGCAGCTTCCCGTCGGCGGTCGGGACCGTCGCCGGAGAAAGGCTTGCCGAGCAGCAGCGAGACATCGCGGTGATTGCCGAACAGGACATCGGCATGCGCGATGAGCCGGCCGAGCACCGCGCGCGGATCGCTGTCCCACGCCTCCCACAGCTTCGCGCGATAATTGCCGTCAAACGAGACCGGGATGCCGCGCGCGCCGGCAGCCTCGGCAGCGGCGATCGCCGCCTCGGCGGTGTTGGCGCCAAGCGCGGGGGTGATCCCCGACAGGTGCAGCCGGGTTACCCCTTCCAGTGCGGCATCCCAGTCCCAGGCATCTGCAGCCCGCGTCGCGAACACCGAATGGGCCCGGTCATAGACGACCTCCGACGCGCGAAGGCCCGCGCCTGGCGTCAGGAAATAGAGCCCCAGCCGACCCGGTTCGATCGCCACGCTGCCGGTATCGACGCCGCGCCGGCGCAGTTCGCCGATCACGGCGCCCCCCAGCGGATTGTCCGCCACCGCGCTGATCATGCGGACGTCATGCCCGAGGCAGGCGAGCCCCGTGGCCACGTTCGCCTCGGCGCCGCCGACATTCACTTCCAGCTTGGGGGTCTGCAACAGCAGTTCGCGGCCCGGAGGCGACAGCCGCAGCATCACCTCTCCGAAGAATGCGATCGTCATCGTGCCAGCCACCCGCCGTCGACCGCCAGGATATGGCCCTGGACATAATCCGATGCCGATGACGCGAGGAACACCGCGGCGCCGCCCATGTCGTCGGGAGAACCCCAGCGCGCGGCGGGGATGCGGTCGAGGATCGACTTGTTGCGGTCGGCGTCGGCCTGGAGCGCGGCGGTGTTGTTGGTGGCGATATAGCCGGGGGCGATGGCGTTGACGCTGATCCCCTTCGACGCCCATTCATTCGCCAGGATCTTGGTCAGGCCGCCGATGCCCGACTTGGACGCGGTATAGCTGGGCACGCGGATGCCGCCCTGGAAGGTCAGCATCGAGGCGATGTTGATGATCTTGCCGCGGCCCTGCTTCACCATGTGGCGGCCCGCCGCCTGGCACAGGAAGAAGACCGATTTCAGGTTGGTATCGACGACCGCGTCCCAATCCTCCTCGGTGAAGTCGAGGCTGTCGTTGCGTCGGATGATGCCGGCATTGTTGACCAGGATGTCGAGCCCGCCCAACTTGTCCACAGCCTCGTCCACAACCCTGTCCACAGGCTCGATGGTCGACAGGTCGGCAGAGATGATCTCGGCACGGCGGCCCAGCGCGCGTGCCTTTTCGACGGTTTCCTGCGCCGGGGTGCGGCCCACCGCCGCGATGTCGGCACCCGCCGCGGCGAGCGCGAGCGCGATACCCTGGCCGATGCCGGTATTGGCGCCGGTGACGACCGCGACGCGGCCGGTGAGATCGAAGGGGTTGGTCATTAGAACTCCCAAGTCCCCCTCCCGCTTGCGGGAGGGGTCAGGGGAGGGCCTGTCCGATTGGCGTCGTCCTCACGAACGACATGCCCTCCCCCGGCCCCTCCCGCGATGCGGGAGGGGAGAAGATTAAGCCAGCTGGCAGATGTCCAGCACGGTCATGTCGGTATAGTCCTGGTTCTCGCCGGCCATCGCCCAGATGAAGGCATAGGACTTGGTGCCCGAGCCCATATGGATCGACCAGGGCGGGCTGATCACCGCTTCCTCGTTCGCCATGACGATGTGGCGGGTCGCCTCGCCCTCGCCCATATAGTGGAACACGCGGTCCTTCTCGAGATCGTCGAGCTCGAAGTAGAAATAGATTTCACTGCGGCGCTCATGGATGTGCGGCGGCATCGTGTTCCACACCGACCCCGGCTTCAGCACGGTCAGGCCCATCACCAGCTGCGCGCTGTCGCACACGCCGGGGATGACGAGCTGGAAGATCGTGCGCTCGTTCGATTCCTCCAGGCTGCCGCGGTCGAGCGCATTGGCGTCGGCGATCGACAGCTTGCGCGTCTGGAAGCCCTTATGCGCCGGGCACGACGCCAGGTAGAAGCGCGCGCCCTCGCCCGAGAACTGCACGTCCTTGGCGCCCATCGTCACATAGACGCAGTCCTTGTTGCCGAGCGTGAAGACCTCGCCATCGACGGTGACGGTGCCCTCGGTCTTGCCGACATTGACGATCGCCAGTTCGCGGCGCTCGAGAAACGGATGGCCGACCGCGGATGCGGGCTCGGTCTGTGCCGGAAGCGCGACCGGGGTCGAACCGACCTGCACGCCGCCGATCACGAAGCGATCGGCATGGGTGTAGTTCAGCACGCATTCGCCCTCACGGAACAGGTCCGAGATCAGGTAGCGGTCGCGCAGCTCGTCGTTGGAGACGCACTCCATCATGTCGGGGTGCGTGGCGTAATAGGTACGGTCGAACATGGTCTGCTCCGATTGGAAGGTCAGGCCGCGGCCGCGACGGGCGCGGGGGCGGGGGCGGGTTGGTCGAGCTTGTACGCCTTGCGCACCAGCCCGTTGGTGAGATCGTAGGCGAGCTCCGCCGCTTCCCAGTCGAGCATGCGGCCCTCGGCCACCAGTCGCGCGAGGAAGCCGCAGTCGATGCGGCGCGCGACGTCGTGGCGCGCCGGGATCGACAGGAAGGCGCGGGTATCGTCGTTGAAGCCGACGGTGTTGTAGAAACCGGCGGTCTCGGTCGTCATCTCGCGGAAGCGGCGCATGCCCTCCGGGCTGTCGTGGAACCACCAGCTGGGGCCCAGCTTCAGGCACGGATAGTGACCCGCCAGCGGCGCCAGTTCGCGCGAATAGCTGCTCTCGTCGAGGGTGAAGAGGATCACCGACAGCTCGGTCGAGGTGCCGAAGCGATCCAGCAGCGGCTTCAGCGCCGCGACATAATCGGTGCGCAGCGGGATGTCGGCGCCCTTGTCGCGGCCATGGCTGGCGAACAGGCCGCCATTATGGTTGCGGAAGCTGCCCGGATGGATCTGCATGACCATGCCGTCCTCGACGCTCATCGCAGCCATCTCGGTCAGCATCTGCGCCCGGAACAGCTCGGCATCCTGCGGGGTCCAGCGATCCGACAGGATCGTGCGGAACAGCCGCTCGGCCTCGTCATGCGTCAGGTTGGCGGTGCGGGCGGTGACATGGCCGTGATCGGTCGCGGTCGCACCGGCGGCGCGGAACTCGGCGCGGCGCTTGCGGTGCGCGGCCAGATAGCCGTCCCAGCTGTAGACATCCTCGCCGGTCTTCTCGGCGAAGACGCGCATCGCGTCGCCGAACTGCTCATGCTCGACGTCGATCACGGCATCGGGTCGATAGGTGGTGACCACCCGCCCGTTCCAGCCGCTGGCCTGGATGGCGTGATGCGGCGACAGGTCGTCCTGCGGCCCCTCGGTCGTGGCGAGGAAATCGATGTTGAACCGCTCGAACAGCGCGCGGGGCTTGAACGCGTCGCTGGCCAGCTGCTCGTTGATCCGGTCGTAATACAGGTCGGCGGTCGAGGCATCGAGCGCGACGTCGAAGCCGAAGACCTCGCCGAACACATGGCTGAGCCACATGCTGGACGGGGTACCGCGGAACAGATGGATGTTCTCGGCCAGGATCCGCCAGGCCTTGCGCGGGTCGTGCGCCGGCACGCCATTCTTGTCGGGCACGCCCAGATCGGCCAGCGCGATGCCCTGAGAATAGAGCATGCGATAGAGATAATGGTCGGGCGCCAGCAGCAGCTCGGCCGCGTTCGACCAGTTCTCGTTGGTGGAGAACCAGGTCGGATCGGTGTGCCCGTGCGGGCTGACGATCGGCAGCCCGGCGACCTCGCGATAGAGCTCGCGCGCGATGCTGCGCGTGCGCTCTTCCGCGGGGAGAAGCCGGTCGGGATCGAGTTTCAGCGGCCTAGACATGTCTTACTCCATTGACGCCGGGTCAGATCCGGCGGGCCTTGTGGGCCGATAGCGTATTCGCAACGATGCCTGCGACGACCAGCACCGCAAGTGCGATGATTACACTCCAGAAGGTATTGGGCGCCATGCACGCGCCGTTGCCGACCGGACCGGTCCATACCGGGAAGCAACCGGCGGCGGTTGCCTTGCCCGAGGCGAGGAACAGCACCACGGCGCCCACGCCTGCAGCCGCCGATACGATCACCGCCCAGGGCGTCGAGATATGGAACGTCTCGACCCGCGAAAAGCGCGGCGACAGCAGATGGACCGACAGCAGCGAAAGGAAATAGGCGCCGCCCGCCAGGATGAAGATCGGCGTGTAGTTCTGCATCGTGACGCCGAAGATCGTGAAGCTTTCGAGCGACAGGAGGAAACCGGTCATCTTGGCGCTGAGCGCACCGCCGATCGCGCCCACGGTCCCACCGATGCCGATCACCGCCCCCACGGCAAAACGGGGATAGGTGTCGGAGGGGACCGTGAACAGGTTTGCCGAAAAGCCCTGATGCGCGGCTGCGGCGACACCGATGATCAGCACGCTGACCCACAGGTTCGGCACCGAAGTGGCGAAGATGATCGGCAGGACGCAGAAGGCACAGACCAGCATCGTCAGCTTGCGTGCCTTGTTCGCACTCATGCCCGACTTCATCAGCCTGCCGGAGAGCCAGCCCCCCGCGATGCTGCCGACGTCGGAGATCAGATAGATCGCACCGATCGCCAGGACGGCCGTGAACGAGGTCAGCGAACCCCAGTTCGCGAGGTCGAGATCATACTGCTTGCCCAGATAGCCGGGCAGCCAGAAGAGGTAGAACCACCACACCGGATCGATGAAGAACTTGCCGAGCGCGAACGCCCAGGTCTCGCGCTGCGCCAACAGCCGGACCCAGATGCCGGGGGTCTTCACCTCGGGATCGGCCGGGTCCGACGTGATATGCGCCAGTTCCGCTGCACCGACGCGCGAATGCTTGGCGGGGTCGTCGCGATAGATCGACAGCCAGGCGATCAGCCACAAAATGCCGAAAATGCCCGTCACGACGAACACCATGCGCCAGCTGAGGTCCAGCATCGCGATCATGACATAGACGATCAACGGCGTGAGGATCGCGCCGACATTGGTGCCGGCGTTGAAGATGCCGATCGCGAAGGCGCGCTCCTTTGCCGGGAACCAGGTTGCCACCGATTTGACACCGGCGGGGAAATTGCCGGATTCGCCAAGGCCCAGGCCGAAGCGGGCGGCGGCGAACTGGCCGACCGAATAGGCGCCGCCATGGGCGATATGGGCGATGGTCCAGATGACGACTGCCGCAGCATAGCCGAGCCGCGCCCCGATGAGATCGACGATCTTGCCGAACCCGAGATAGCCGACGGCATAGGCGATCGTGAACCAGACGACGACATTGCCATAGGCAACCTCGTCCATGGCGAGCGTGGGGTCCGCCATCAGCGTCGGCTTCAGAAGGCCGATCATCTGCCGATCGATATAGTTGATCACCGTCGCCGCGAACAGCAGCGCGACGATCATCCAGCGATATCGCCCTACGCGCTCCGCGGCGCCCGCGATCATCGCCTCTCGAGTATCGGACATTCCCCTCTCCCTTTCCGTCTTCGTCGGTTCAGCCCTGGCGCGTCACGCCAATGCCGCAGCGCACGCGACATGTCTCGCCCAATTGAGGCTTGGCATGCGCACCGGGTCGAAACCTGCGCCGTCCTTCGGCGCGATGGGGCGCGCCGAACGCCTGCCGCGCGCCCATGGACGCGCAGGCAATCGCATCGACGCCCGCTTTTCCATCACCCAAGATCGACGACCTTTCGAATCGCTCTACCCGGCCTTCGGCCCTTTTCCCGCAAGGGATGCGCCGATAAGCGTCCCTTTGCTACCGGTGTCAGCCGAGCGCGTCAACGCGGCATTCGTCAGCGCGCGGGTTTGGCGCTAGGGGGCACGCCGTGACTCGCCTTGCCCCGCTCCACGCCGACCTTGCCCTGCTGACCGACCAGGGCCGCCGCCGTTCGCTTGCCCCCCGCACGGGAATCGACTTCGCCTCGAACGACTATCTCGCGCTCGCCGGCGACCCGCGGCTGGCCGGAGCGGTTCGCGAGGCGATCGCCCGCGGCGTTCCGATCGGTTCGGGCGGTTCGCGGCTGCTGCGCGGCAATCACGAGGAGCATGAGGCGCTGGAGGCCGAGGCCGCCGCCTTCTTCGGCACGGAAGCGGCCTTGTGGTTCTCCAGCGGCTTCGCCGCCAATGCCGCGCTGCTGGCCACGCTGCCCCAGCGCGGCGACCTGGTGGTGCACGATGCGCTGATCCATGCCAGCGCGCATGAGGGGATGCGACTTGGCCGCGCCGAGCGGGTCGCCGCCGCGCACAATGACGCCCAGGCGTTCGACGATGCGATTCGTGGCTGGCGCGATGCGGGCGGCACGGGGCGGCCCTGGATCGCGGTCGAGAGCCTCTATTCGATGGACGGTGACCGCGCCCCGCTCGACGCGCTGGCCGAGGTGGCGCAGCGGCACGATGCGATGCTGCTGATCGACGAGGCGCACGCGACCGGCGTGTTCGGACCCGATGGCCGCGGCCTGGCCCACGCGCTCGACGGACAGGAGCATGTCGTCAGCTTGCGCACCTGCGGCAAGGCGATGGGGTGCGAGGGTGCGCTGGTCACCGGCGCGGCAGTGGTGCGCGACTTCCTGGTCAATCGCGGGCGCGGCTTCATCTTCTCGACCGCACCGTCGCCGCTGATGGCGAGCGCGGTGCGCGAGAGCTTGCGCATCCTTGCCGAGGAACCGCAGCGGCGCGAGGCGCTGCACGCGCTGATCGCCGAAGCGGAGGCCCTGCTGGCGCCCTGCGGCGTCGCGCCCACCGGCTCGCAGATCCTGCCGCTGATACTGGGCGACGATCGGCGGACCATGGCGGTCGCCGCGGCGGTGCAGGCAGCCGGGTTCGACGTGCGCGGCATCCGCCCGCCGACCGTGCCCGCCGGCACCGCAAGGCTGCGGCTGTCGCTGACGCTGAACGCGACCGCGCGGGATGTCGCGCGGCTGGCGGAAACGCTTCGGGAGGCGCTGGCATGAGCAGGACCTTCGTCGTGACCGGCACCGATACCGATGTCGGCAAGACCGTGTTCGCCGCCGGCCTGACCGCGGCGCTGGGCGCAACCTATTGGAAGCCGGTCCAGGCCGGTACCGAGGCCGGCGGCGACAGCGGCGCGCTGGCCGCGCTGGGCGTCGAGCCGGCGCGCATCCTGCCCGAGGCCTATCGCCTCGCGACGCCCTGCTCGCCCGATCTGGCGGCGGAGATCGACGGCGTGGCGATCGATCCCGACCGGCTGGTGCCGCCGCGCGTCGCGGGGCCGCTGATCGTCGAGGGTGCCGGCGGCGCGCTGGTGCCGGTGACGCGCGACCTGCTCTATGCCGACCTCTTCGCTCGCTGGCAGCATCCTGTAATCCTGGTCGCGCGCACCGCGCTGGGCACGATCAACCACAGCCTGTTGTCGATCGAAGCACTGTGCGCGCGCGGCGTGCCGATCCACGGCATCGCCTTCATCGGCGACGCGGTCGAGCATAGCGAGGCGACGATCGCGCGGATCGGCGGGGTCCGCCGGCTCGGCCGCCTGCCACGGCTTCCCGTGCTCGACGCGCCGGCGCTGGCCGCCGCCTTTGCCGCGGGCTTCGATCTCGGGGATTTCGCATGACTTCGCCGGTCTGGCACCCTTTCACCCAGCACGGGCTGAACGAGCCGATCCCGCTGGTCGAGCGCGCCGAAGGCGCCGCCCTCTACACCGCGGACGGCCGCCGGGTCGTCGATGCGATCTCGTCCTGGTGGGTGACGACGCATGGCCATGCGCATCCCCGGATCATGGCGGCGATCACCGACCAGGCGGCGCGGATGGACCAGATCATCTTTGCCGGCTGGACGCATCAGCCCGCCGAAGACCTGGCGCGCGGGCTGACCGCGATCATGCCGCCGGAGCTGACCCGCGTCTTCTATTCGGATTCGGGATCGACCAGCGTCGAGGTCGCGCTGAAGATGGCGCTCGGATACTGGGCCAATCGCGGCGAGGCGCGCCACCGCATCCTGGTGACGCAGCACAGCTATCATGGCGACACGATCGGGGCGATGTCGGTCGGCGAGCGCGGCGTGTTCAACCAGCCCTATGGCCCGCTGCTGTTCGATGTCGGCACCCTGCCCTTCCCGGCGGCGGGCGCGGAACAGGCGACGCTGGACGCGCTGGAGGCGGCGTGCCGCGAGGCGCCTGCCGCGTTCATCGTCGAGCCCCTGCTGCTGGGCGCAGGCGGAATGCTGATCTATCCGCCGCGGGTGCTGGCCGAGATGGCGGCGATCTGCGCGCGCCACGACGTGCTGTTCATCGCCGACGAGGTGATGACCGGATGGGGCCGCACCGGGACGCTGCTGGCCTGCGAACAGGCGGGCGTCGTGCCCGACCTGCTATGCCTGTCCAAGGGGCTGACCGGGGGCAGCCTGCCGCTGGCGGTGACGATGGCGCGCGAGGCGATCTACGACGCGCATCTGTCGCAGGACCGCGCGCGGATGTTCTTCCATTCGTCCAGCTACACCGCCAACCCGATCGCCTGCGCCGCGGCCAACGCCAATCTGGCGATCTGGCGCGACGAACCGGTGCTGGAGCGGATCGCGGCGCTGGCCGAGCGTCAGGCGGCGCGCCTGTCAGCGCTAAAGGGCGTCCGCAACCCGCGGCAGATCGGCACGGTGACCGCGATGGAGATCGCCGACGACCAGGGCCGCTACCTGTCCGATCGCGGCCCGCGCCTGCTCGCCTTCTTCCGCGATCGCGACCTGTTGCTGCGGCCGCTGGGCAATACGGTCTATGTCATGCCACCCTACTGCATCGACGACGCCGACCTCGATCGCATCTATTCGGCTATCGCCGAAGCCTGTGCGATTCAGGCCGACCCGAATTAAATCGACGCTGTTCATTACGATTTCCATTTCGCCGCGGCTATGATGCCATTATCCTTTCAACCGTAACGGAGGACCGGATGGGCATTCTCGACTTTCTCTCGAAGCAGTTCGTCGACGTCATCGACTGGGTGGAACAGCCCGGCGACCTGGGCATGCGCTATCCGATGAAGGACCGCGAGGTTCAGAACGGTGCGCAGCTGACCGTTCGCGCGGGCCAGATCGCGTTCTTCTACAATGAAGGCGTCATGGCGGATGCGTTTCGGCCCGGCCTGTATACGCTCGAGACCGCGAACCTCCCGCTGCTCACCTCGTTGCGCAACTGGGACAAGGGGTTCGCGTCGCCGTTCAAGACCGACGTCTATTTCTATTCGCAAAAGGAACAGGCCGGCCTGAAATGGGGCACGGCACAGCCGATCACGGTGCGCGACCGCGAATATGGTGCGCTGCGCATCCGCGCCTTTGGCAGCTATTCCTTCCGGGTCGAGGACGTGCCGACTTTCGCGGTCAAGATGATGGGCACGCTGGAAAAGCTGCGCGTCGAGGATATCGAGCCGCAGCTGCGCGGCGCGATCGCCACCGCCATCGCCAGCGCGCTGGGTGGCGGCGACACCGCATTCATCGACCTGGCCGCCGACCAGGCGAAGCTGTCCGAAAAGTTGCTGGCCGCGGTCCAGCCGGCGTTCGCGCAATGGGGCCTGGCCTGCACCAGCTTCTATGTCGAGAGCCTGTCGCTGCCCGAGGAAGTCCAGGCGATGCTCGACAAGGCAAGCTCGATGCGGGTGGTGGGCAATCTCGACCAGTTCGTCCGCTTCCAGAGCGCCGAGGCGATCGAGACCGCCGCTGCCCAGTCGGGCGGCGTCGCCGGGATCGGCGCCGGCGCCGCGGCCGGCATGGCGATCGGCCAGAGCATGGCGGGCGGGATCGGCGGCGCTGCCGCGCCCCAGCCCGCCGCCCCTGCCGCGCCGCCGGAAGATGCGTTCGCGCAGATCGAGAAGCTTCACAAGCTGATGACCGCCGGCGCGATCACCCAGGCCGAGTTCGACGCGAAAAAGGCCGAGCTGCTGGGCAATATCCGCTGACCCGATGAGCCTGACCCTTCCCTGTCCCAATTGCGGCGCGGAAGTCGTCTTCCGCTCGGCGAGCCTGCCGTCGCGGGTGTGCGACTATTGCCGGTCGCTGCTCGTGCGCAGCGATGCGGGCGTCCAGGTCGTCGGCCAGTCGTCGCCGTTGCCGTTCGACATGAGCCCGCTCCAGATCGGTGCGCGCGGACAGCTGGGCGAGCATGGTTTCGAGGTTGCCGGCCGCATCCGCTGGGGCTGGACCGACGGCGCGTGGAACGAATGGCTGTTGCTGGCCGCCAATGGCAAGACCGCCTGGCTGGGCGATGCGATGGGCCAGTTCATGCTGATGCAGGAGCGCGACCTGGCAAGCGTCCGCAGCCGCCAGGTGCAGATGATCGCCGACGGCAGCAATGCGAAGCCGGGCGCCGAGATCCAGATCGACAAGGAGCGGATGACCGTGGTCGATGCGCGCGAGGTCACCTGCCTGTCGGCCGAGGGTGAGCTGCCCTATACGCCCCGGCCGGGCTGGTCGCTGTACAGCGTCGATCTGCGCGGGCGGGACGACGGCTTTGCCAGCGTCCAGCGCGACGACGCCGGCACCAGCTTCTACAAGGGGCGCTATGTCACGCTCGAGGAGCTGAAGTTCCGCGGACTGCGTCGCTTCGAGGGATGGACCCTGCCCGACTATGCAGCCTGAGGCTCCCGTGTCCGACGCCGCGCCGGTCGCTCCGCGCGTCGAGCCCTCGCCCAGCGCGACGGTGCTGACCTGTCCGTCATGCGGCGGCAGCGTGAAGCTGCGCGCCGCCGGCTTCTCGGTCACCGTCGCCTGCGAATATTGCGGATCGCTGCTCGACGTCACCAATCCGAGCGTCAGGCTGCTGGTCGAGGATCATCGCGCCCGCGCCGAACTGGCGATCCCGCTGGGCACGCGCGCGACGCTGCGCGGCAGCGAATGGGAAGTGGTCGGCTATCTGCGCCGCTCGGAGAACGGCGCCTATGGCTGGGAGGAATATCTCCTCTTCAACCCCTATCGCGGCTATCGCTGGCTGATCGCCAATCGCGGCGGCTGGAGCCTGGGCGAGATGCGGACCGACGCGCCAAGCGGCAGCTCGGGCAGCATCGAGATCGACGGCGACGCCTATGAGCCGTTCTTCTCGGGCGGCTCGGCCCAGGTCGATTATGTGCTGGGCGAATTCTACTGGCGCGTGGCGAAGGGCGAGACGGTCGATACCGACGACTGGGTCCGGCCCGGCGTCATGCTCTCGCGCGAGAAGAATGCGCATGAGGTCAGCTGGACCCGGTCCGAATGGCTCGACGCGCGCGAGATCGAGGCCTTCGGCGTGACGCCGGCCAGACGCATCTGGCCGCCGCTGCCGCACCAGCCCTCGCCGCACGGCGCCTGGCTGAAGCGCGGATGGAAGATCGCGCTGGCGGCGATCACCGGACTGATCGTCGCAATGACGGTGTTCGGCGGATCGCGCGAGCTGGCCGACCAGACGCTCACCATCCCGCGTACCGGCAGCGAGGCGACCAGCACGATCGGCCCGATCACGCTGAGCCGCCCCTATCAGAAGGTCGAGATTCGCGCCGATGTGCCCGCGCTGGAAAATGGCTGGGTCGACCTGGACTATCGGCTGGTCAATCGCGCGTCGCAGCAAAGCTACCAGGCCTATGGCGCGGCGGAACGCTATTCCGGCCGCGATTCCGACGGGTCGTGGAGCGAGGGATCGCGCGGCAAGGACGTGTCGGTGGCCAGCGTGCCGGCCGGCACCTACGACCTGGTGGTCGAATACAAGGGCAATCGCTGGAACGATCCCGGCGCGCGCAGCAGTTCGACGCTGAGCATCACCGGCGTCGAGCTGCCACAGACCGGGGTCGGCGGCTGGATGGCCGACGCCGCCGAGCCGCAGCTTCGCATCCGGGTGTTCCAGGGCGCGCTGTTCTTCGGCAATTTCATCATCGCGCTGTTGCTGATCGGCGTGCCGCTGGTGTGGGTGGCGCTGCGCCATCTGAGTTTCGAGACGTCGCGCCGGTCGCAGAGCGACTTCGCCGGCAGCGACGATGACGAGGACGACGACTGATGGGAAAGATGTTCGTCTATCTGCTGTGGTGCGCCGCGGTGATCGGTCTCTATCTCACCTCGGGCGTCTTCGCCTATTCGCCCTTCGCGGATGCCGGCCGTGCCGGCGCGGCGCGGGGCTATTACGGTCCAACTCACAAATAAAGGGGAACAGGAAATGGCTACGACCCTTCCGCAGGTGCTCGCCACGCTCATCTATTCCGGCCTCGGCATGGTCGTGTTCGTCGTCGGTTTCATCATTCTCGACCTGCTGACGCCGGGCAAGCTGTGGGAAGAGATCAAGGACAAGCAGAACCTCGCCGTGGCGGCGTTCGCGGGCATGGTGGCGATCGCGCTCGCCATCATCGTCGCCGCCGCGATCCATGGCTGACGCAGATCCGGCGTCTCCGCGTATCCAGACGTCCGCACCCGCTGCGGCGCTGCTTGCCTCTGCCTTCGTCGTCGCCACCTGTGGCCTGATCTATGAACTGCTGGCCAGCACGCTCGCCAGCTATCTGCTGGGCGACAGCGTCACTCAATTCTCGACCGTCATCGGCAGCTATCTGTTCGCGATGGGAATCGGCAGCTGGTTCTCGCGCTATGTGAAGCGCGACGAGCTGCGGCTGTTCGTCCGGGTCGAGCTGCTGATCGCATTGCTCGGCGGCTGCTCGGCCGCGGCGCTCTTCATGCTGTTCCCGGTCATCGATCATTTCCGGGTCGCGCTGTACGGGCTGGTGCTGGCGATCGGTTTCCTGGTCGGGCTCGAGATCCCGCTGCTGATCCGCATCCTGCGCGGCTACGACTTTCGCGAAGTCGTCTCGAACGTGCTCACCTTCGACTATGTCGGCGCGCTGGCGGCCAGCCTGTTGTTTCCGCTGGTGCTGATGCCGCATCTCGGCATGATCCGCACCGGCTTCCTGTTCGGTATCTTCAACGCCGCGGTCGCGCTGGCGCTGCTGTTCGCGCTGCCGCGCACGAGCCGGTACCGGATGGAGAAGATCGCGTCGGTCCTGCTGCTGATCGGCCTCGGCGCCGGGTTCGTCGCTTCCGAACGCCTGCAGCGCTGGGCCGAGGTGGCCAGCTATGGCGAACCGGTAATCTATGCGGTCAGCTCGAAATTCCAGCGGATCGTGCTGACCCGCCGCGACGACGACCTCAGACTTTATCTCAACGGTAACCTGCAATTCTCGTCGCGCGACGAATATCGCTATCATGAGGCGCTGGTGCATCCGGCACTCGGCCGGGTCGCTGCGCCGCGCAACGTGCTCATCATGGGCGGCGGCGACGGGCTCGCAGCGCGCGAGGTGCTGAAATATCCGAGCGTCCGGAAGCTGACGCTGGTCGATCTCGACGGAGAGATGACCCAGCTCTTCTCGCGCACCGACATGCTGACGCGCCTGAACGGCGGCTCGCTGACCGATCCCAGGATGACGGTGATCAACGCCGACGGCTTTCGCTGGGCGCGCGAGGCGACCGGGCGCTATGACGCGATCGTCATCGATTTCCCCGATCCGGTCGATTACTCGGTCGGCAAGCTCTATACCGAGACCTTCTACCGCTCGGTGCGCAAGCTGCTGGCGCCGGGCGGGATGATCGTGGTCCAGAGCACGTCTCCGCTGGTGGCGCCAAAGGCGTTCTGGACCGTGGCGACCACGCTGGAGGCTGCCGGGTTCCAGACGCGCGGCTACCACGCCTATGTCCCCAGCTTTGGCGAATGGGGCTTCGTCCTCGCCGCGGACGGGCCGATCCCCGACCATGCCCGGATCCTGCCCGGCGGCCGATTCCTGACGCCCGAGATCGCCGACCGGCTGTTCGACTTCCCGCCCGACATGGCGCGCCGGCCGACGCCGGTGAACCGGCTCGACAACCAGGCGCTGGTCCGCGAGTTCGACGAGGCCTGGGGCCGCTATGAAGGCTGACCGCCGCGCGGTGCTGGGGATCGGTGCGGGCGTGGTTGCGGCGACGGGCGCCGGCATCGCCTATGGCTTTAGAGGCCAGCCGCTGCCCGCGGGTGAGCTGTCGGGCGCCGACATGGCGCGCGGCCACCGGCTGCGCGACGGCGGCTTTCCCGCCCCGACCCGGCAGGACGCGGTCGATCTGGTCATCGCCGGCGGCGGAGTCGCGGGCCTGTCGGCCGCCTGGCGGCTCAAGGACGCCGGGTTCGACCGGTTTCGCCTGCTCGAGCTGGAGGATGCGGTAGGCGGCAACGCCCGCAACGGCCGCAATGCCGTGTCCGCCTATCCGCTCGGCGCGCATTATCTTCCCGTCGCCAATCGCGAGGCGGGGGCGCTGCGCCACATGCTGCGCCAGTTCGGGATGATCACCGGCGACCGGGATGGCGTGCCGGTCTATGATCCGGAGCAGCTCTGTGCCGATCTTCAGGAGCGGCTGTTCTGGCAGGGCCGCTGGCAGGAGGGGCTGATCCCGCGCACCGGCCTGTCGAGCCACGACAAGGCCGACCTGACCGCGTTCGAAACCGCGATGCGCGACTTTTCCGCGCGCGTCGGCGGCGACGGCAAGCCCGCCTTCGCGCTGCCCACGGCCTATAGCTCGCGCGACGACGATCTGCGCGCGCTCGACCGGCTGAGCTTCGCTGCCTGGCTGGACCAGCGCGGCTGGCGCTCACCGGTGCTGCGCGGGCATGTCCGCTATGCCATGCGCGACGATTATGGGACCGAGCCGGGCGAGGTCTCGGCCTGGGCGGGCATCCATTATTTCGCCAGCCGCCGCGGCTGGGCCGCCGACGGCGCGGGCGGCAACGAACTGACCTGGCCCGAGGGCAATGGCCGGCTGGTCGCGGCGATGTCCGCCCGATTCCGCGATCGGATCGCGGCGGGCCATATCGTCCACAAGGTGACGCGCGACGGCGATCGGCTGGCGATCGACAGCTATGATGCCGGCGCGAAGACGACGCTGCGCACCACCGCGCGCGCGGCGATCCTTGCCATGCCGCACTTCATTGCCGCGCGGGTCGCGCCGGAGATCGGTTCGGCCAAGGCGCACAGCTATGCCCCGTGGCTGGTCGCCAACGTCACCGTCGATCGCCTGCCCGAGGGGCCCGGCGTGCCGCTTGCCTGGGACAATGTGTCGACCACCAGCAACTCGCTGGGCTATGTCGTTGCGACGCATCAGGGGCCGAATGCGATCGCGCCGGCCAGCGTGCTGACTTGGTATTTGCCGCTGTCCGACATGCCGCCCGCGGCGGCGCGACGGCTCCTCGTCGAGCGGCCGGCCGAGGATTGGAAGCGGATCGTTCGCGACGACCTGCTGGCGATGCACCCCGATATGGACGACGCGATCCGGCGGATCGACCTGTGGCGCTGGGGCCATGCGATGATCCGCCCCACTCCCGGCTTCCTCGCCCGCGCCGATACCGATCGGCCTGCACCGCCCCTCTATCTGGCGCATAGCGACCTGTCGGGCCTGTCGCTGTTCGAGGAAGCGCATTATCAGGGTGTCCGCGCCGCCGAAGCCGCGATGACGCAGCTTGGCCACGCGCATGAGAGTCTGTTGTGAGCCCTCCTCTTTCCTATCAAGGAATCCACCTGATTGCCGACCTGCATGGCGGGCACGGACTGGACGATGCCGAACTGGTCGCGCGCTGCCTGGCAGATGCCGCCGTGGCAGCGGGGGCGACGCTGATCGAGACGCGGCTGCATCATTTCGGGCCCGGGATGGGCGTGACCGGCGTGGCGCTGCTCGCGGAATCGCACATCTCGATCCACAGCTGGCCCGAACATGGCTATGCCGCGGTCGATATCTTCATGTGCGGCGTTGCCAACGACCCCGACGCCGCGCTGGCGCTGATCGCCGACACGCTGGGCGCGCGGATCGAGAATCGGGTCGCGCTGCGCCGCGGCTATGGCGCGCTGGAGCCGGGCCTGATCGATCGCTAGACCCAAGCCGGTTGCGTTCGCGATTGCGTCACTTGCCGATCCGGCTAATGCACCTGCATGAGCGATTTCGCCGGCATCATTCGCAGCGATGGCGGCCCTGTCGACGAGTCGACGGTGGACCGGATGATGCGGTCGCTCGACGGCAGCGGCAAGCCGCGCGCCTGGCGCCCGGACCCGAGCTGCGCCTTTGTCGAGCGTCGCGGATTTCCGAGCCACGACAATGGATCGAAAACCCCGCCGATCCAGCGCAGCGAAGGCCGCATCATCCTGGCCACCGCCTGGCTGTCGGACCCGCGCGGCGTGCGCGACGCCCTTGCCCTGCCTGGCAGCGATATGCCCGATCACCGCAGCCTGCTGGCGCTGGCGACCGATCGCTGGGGCCCGCTCGCAGCGGCGGAGCGGCTGCACGGCAACTTCGCGGTGGCGCAGTGGGACGAGCGCGAACGCCGGCTGACCATCGCCCGTGACGCGCTGGGCTCTCGCCCGGTCTATTACGCAGCCCTGCCCGGCATGATCGTCTTCGCGACGACGCTCCAGGCGATGCTGGCGCTGCCCCAAGTGCCGCGCGACCTGGACGAGGTGATGCTGGCGCACAGCCTGACGCTGGCGATGCAGGACCAGGAACAGACGCTCTATCGCCATATCCGCCGCGTGCCGCCGGGCGGATCGATGACCTGGCAGGACGGCCGGGTCCAGACCGCGCGCTGGTTCACCGCTGATCGGATCAAGCCGGTCCGCTATGCCCGCGACGAGGATTATGTCGAGGCGGCGCGCGAACTGCTCGACCGGTCGGTCGCGGCGCGGCTGTCCGCCGATGGCCGCACCGGCGTGACGCTGTCGGGCGGATTCGATTCGACCGGCGTCGCCGCGACCGCCGCGCGATTGATGGGCGACAATCCCTTGCTGGCGTTCACCCGCGCCGCCGGTGCCGACCATCCGGAGGACGGGATCGACGAGCGGCGGCTGGCCGGGGTGCTGGCCGCGCGATACGCCAATATCGAATGGAATGTGATCGACGACGCGCGCGAGAATCCGCGCGACGTCGAACCCGAGATCGAGATGGGGGCTCTGCTGGTGCCGCGTCGCGGCAGCTTCAACGGCACCTGGTTCGAGAGCCTGTTGATCGAGGTCGATCGGCGCGGCGTCGACGTGCTGCTGAACGGCGGCGTCGGCAACTCCACGCTCTCCTGGGAAGGGAATCCCGATTACGCCGCGCGACTGAAGCGGCTCCAGCTGCGAGGCCTGTACCGCGACCTGCGCGCTATCGGGCGCCAGCACGGCGTGTCACCGGCACGGGTCGCGGCCAGCGCCGCCTGGCTGGCCCACGCCCCGCGCCGCTGGCAGCGCTGGGCGAATAATCGCCGCATCGGCAGCGACAAGCCATGGCTCGACCATTGCCTGGTTTCGCCGGGCTTCCTCGACGAGGTCGATTATGCGGCCGAGGGCGAGCGGCTGGGCCACGACATCCCCTTCCGCCCCGATTATGACAGCCGCGAACTGCGCCTGAGGATGCTGCAGGGCCAGACGGGGCGCGACATGGCATCCTTCGCGCGGCGGCGCTGGGCGGGTGCGCGGCGCGATCCCTATCACGACCGGGCGATGGTGGAATTCACCCTGGGAATACCGGGCGACCAATATTGGCGGAACGGCACGTCGCGCTGGCTGGCGCGCCGCGTCCTGGCGGACCGGGTACCTGCCGAGATCCTGTCGCAGCGTCGCAAGGGTCGCCAGTCGCCCGAATGGTATTTTCTCGCGACCCGTCGGCTCGACCAGACGGCCGAGGCGATCGAGCGGGTGGCGCGCTCCCCGCTCGCCTCGCGCGTGCTCGACATTCCGCGGATGCGCGAGATCGTCGCCACCTGGCCCAAGGATGCGGAGAGCGCGCGCGACCTGCGGGTACTGTACGGCCATGCGCTGAACCGGGCCATCTCGATGGGCGGCTTCCTGCGCTGGCACGAGGGAAGCAATGAGTAACCTGACCTACGATTATTCGCTGTGCGGCTGGCGGCTGGCGAGCGCGATCGCGCTGCCCGAACTCGGCCCGTGGGATGGCGACGACCGCGCGCCGGAGGTCCGCTTCGTCCTCGGCGACGTGCCGGCCAGCCTGGGCGAGACGCTGTTCGAGACGCCGATCGCACAGGTCGGTGCCGATGGCCGCATCCGCTTCGAGATCGAGGGCATCGCCGCCTATCTGGTCGAGGGCGGCAACCACGTCACGATCGCGCCGCAGATGGCCGTGGACGCGCCCGACATCCGGCTGTTCCTGCTGGGCACCGGGCTCGGCTATCTGTGCCATCAGCGCGGGATGGTCCCGATCCACGCCGCAAGCGTCGAGATCGACGGGCGCGCGGTGATGCTCGCCGGATCCTCGGGCGCGGGCAAGTCGACGCTTGCCTCCGCCTTTGCCCGGCGCGGCTTCCCGGTCCTGTCGGACGATGTCGCGCCGCTGACTCTGGCGGGGCCGGCGCGGATCCTGCCCAGCCTGCGCCGCATCCGTCTGTGGCGCGATTCGGCGCATCATGCCGGCTGGTCGGAGGGTGATTTCGAGCCGTGCCGCGAGGATCTGGCCAAGTTCACCCGCGCGCTGGGTGCCGCCCATGCGGATCGCGCGCTCGAGCCGGCGGCACTGTTCCACCTGCATCACACCGAACATGGATCGGACGAGATCCGCTTCGACCGGCTGCGCGGCGCGGTCGCGGTGTCGGCGCTGCGCCAGCAAATCTATCGCTGGCGTGCGCTCGTCGGCCTGAAGACCGCGGCGGGCGCGCTGCGCCGCGCCGGTGCCGCGGCCGAGCGGATCCCCCGCCATTTCGAGATCCGCCGCCCGATCGACTTTCGCCGGCTGGACGACACGATCGACGCGATCGTCGAGACGGTGCGAGCCGAAGCGTGAGCGGGATCCGCTGGCTGGTCTCCTATCCGAGATCGGGCAACACCTGGACGCGGCTGGCGCTGTGGACGATCCGCCACGGCGAGCCCGCCGCGCTCGACCGGCTGGGCGAGTTCGGCCAGATGGCACTCAGCCGCAAGCGGATGGACATGGTGCTCGACTGCGACACCGGGCTGATGACCGCCGACGAGGTCGAGGTGATCCGCCCCCATTTCCACCGCGCCCTGGCCCCGACCGAGCCGCTGGTGAAGGTGCATGACAGCTGGCGGGTGAACCGCAACGGCCGTCCGGTGCACGGTGCCGATGTCACTCACTCCGCGCTCTACCTGATCCGCGATCCGCGCGATGTGGCAGTGTCCTGGGCGCGGTTTCGCCATCGCTCGATCGACTGGGCGATCGACTTCCTCGCCGATACCGGGTCGGCGGTCAGCGGCAGCGCCAGCAAGCTGTTCACCCAGACACCGCAGCATGTCGGAAGCTGGTCGGGGCACGCGACAAGCTGGATCGACCGGAGCGGGCTGCATCCGCTGGTGGTGCGCTATGAGGATCTGGTCGCCGACACCCGCGGCTGGCTGACCGCGATGGCCGAGCGGCTGGCCTGGCCGGCGAGCGATGCCGTCATCGACATGGCGGTCGAGGCGACGCGCTTCGACCGGCTGGCGCGGCTGGAGCGCGAGACCGGCTTTCCCGAGCATCCGCGCGGCACCCACGCCTTTTTCCGCCAGGGCCAGGCGCGCGGCTGGCAGGGCGCACTGACACCCGCCCAGGTCGCGCGGATAGAACGCGACCATGGCGCGGTGATGGAACGCTTCGCCTATCTCTAGGCGCAGCCCGCACTCAGTGGGTGGTAAGCAACCCGCGATCGGACAGCGTGTTGACGAAGGCGAACGCCTCGCGCTCGATCACCGCGTCGTCGCCCTTGAAATGCGCCTTCAGCCCCTCGACCAGGTCGCCGACGCGCACCGGCTCTTGCAGACGGCGCCACACTTCGCTGCCGACCGCGTCGAGCCCGAAGTAACGGCCGGTCGACACCATGATCAGCATGATCTCGCCATCGACATCGCTCATGATCGCGTCGGGAGACGCCGCAATAACGGCGTCGGGTGCCAAGGTCTCGCTCATGGAGTCGAGCCTTAGCAAGCTGCAAGCACTTGTAAATGCGGCATCGTCGCCGGGTTGATCCCGACCGGCGGGTGGCGCATTGCATGACGCAAGGCGCAAGGGGAGCAGCGATGGCCAGGCCGATCCGCAATATCACCATCGTCGGCGGGGGCACCACCGGCTGGCTGGCTGCGGCAGTCCTGAACCACCGCCTGCAATGGGGCTATGCCCATCCTGACGGGGTGTCGATCACCCTGATCGAATCGCCTGACGTTCCGATCATCGGCGTCGGCGAGGCGACGATCCCCGGCATGCGCCACACGCTGAACTCGATCGACGTCGACGAGGCCGAGTTCATCGCCCGCACCAACGGGACCTTCAAGCTGGGGGTCAAGTTCGACGACTGGCACAAGCCGGGCGGCCCGAAGCGACAGAGCTATTTCCACCCGTTCACCGGCGGGCTCCAGGTCGGCGGGCGCAATCCCGCCGCCTCGCTGCTCGCCTATGGCATGCCGGAGGGCGTCAACGAGGACGACCAGCTCGGCAATCTGGTGGGGCATGG
Source organism: Sphingomonas rustica (assembly GCF_039652585.1). NCBI lineage: Bacteria > Pseudomonadati > Pseudomonadota > Alphaproteobacteria > Sphingomonadales > Sphingomonadaceae > Sphingomonas > Sphingomonas rustica. The sequence goes on from NZ_JBDIZK010000016.1 coordinate 23,056, forward strand.
CGTCGCCGCCGCGCTGGCGGGCAAGTCGCCCAAGCGCACTGGCGACCGCGCCTATGACGGGATGCTCGGCTACGCCTATCACGTCGATGCGCGGCTGTTCTCCGACTTCCTGCGCGAAGTCGCAGTGGCGCGCGGCGTCGTCCATCTCAGCGACACCGTCCAGTCGGTCGAGAAGGACGAGCGCGGCCATATCTCGACGCTGAACCTGGAAAAGGGCGGGCGGCACGAGATCGAACTGGTGATCGACTGCACCGGCTTTCGCGGCCTGTTGATCAACGAGGCGATGGGCGAGCCGTTCGAGAGCTTCGCCGACTATCTGCCCAATGATCGCGCCGCGGTGGTCCAGATCGCCCACCGCGAGGGGGAGATGCTCGAACCCTTCACAACCTCGACGGCTATGGCGCATGGCTGGCGCTTCCGCATCCCGCTCCAGTCCCGGATCGGGACCGGCTATGTCCATTCGAGCGCCCATGTCGACGAACAGGCCGCGATCGACGAACTGGTCCGCTCGCTGGACGGCGCCGATCGCCTGACCGATCCGCGCGTCATCCGCACCCGCAACGGTCGCTCGCGCCGGTCCTGGGTCGGCAATTGCGTCGCCTTCGGCCTGTCGTCGGGGTTCCTCGAGCCGCTGGAATCGACCGCGATCCAGTTCGTCGACTTCGCCTGCCGCCGGTTCCTGCAATGCCTGCCCAGCAGCGACTTCGAGCCTGCGGCCATCGCCAAGTTCAATGCGCAGATGGCGGGACTGTACGACGATGTCCGCGACTTTCTGGGCCTGCACTTCACCCTGGGCGACCGCGACGACACGCCCTATTGGCGCTCGATCCGCCACGACGTGAAGCGGTCGGACCAGTTGGAGGAATGCCTGGCGCTGTGGCGCGACGCGCTGCCCGATGTCTATGATCCCCGGCCGAACGATGTCTTCACCTTCTGGAGCGTGTCGGCGGTCCTGTTCGGCAAGGGCTTCTACGATCGCCCGCCGCGCGTCGGCACCGACCTGCTGCCGCGCGAGGTATGGGACAATTATGTCCGCCGCTTCCTCAGGCTGCGCCCGCCGCTGCTCGACATCATGCCCGACCATGCCGAGGCGCTGCGTGCGATCTGCGCGACGGCCGAGCCGGGTACCAGTGCGGCGCGCGCACCCCGCGCCAATGTCTCGCCGACCATGGGCTTTGCGCTCGGCCCGCCGGTCCCGGTCATGAGCCCGGACGCCAATGCCGCTGCCTAGCGGGGTTTGATGCCCACCCATGGTTTGACTGCATTCAGTGGATTGATAACTGTCGCGCAAGAAGTATAACTGCGCAACGCCGTCGAACAGGGACCGATATCATGACGAACTCGCCGAACACCGCGGACAACCGCCCCGAATGGCGCACGCCGACGCTGATCGAAGACAATGTCACCGATTCGACCCGGCACCGCTTCACCGCGGACATCGACAATTACGAGGGCGACAACCCCGTAAACTACGGCAGCTGAGCCGTATCCCAGTATAACCGGTTGAGCCGGTGTCCCGCGATGCGGGGCGCCGGCTTTGTCGTGTCTGTCGACGGTCCGCCACGGACAGGATGAGAGCCGCGAGCGCCGGCGCGCGTCACGATCGCGCCATGCTTTCCCCCGGCCGTTCTTCCTCGACCGTCTTCAGAAACGCCGCGAGCGTCGGCGACGGATCGCCGCTGCGCCAGGCGAGACCGGTCTCGAGCACCGGCGCATCCTTTCCCAGCGGCAGATAGCGAACGCCGGTTCGCGCCAGATGCTGGAGCGATCGGGGCACCAGCGCCATCCCCATCCCGGCCGAGACCAGGCTGATGATCGTCTGCATCTGGATCGCCTCCTGCCGGATCAGCGGCTCGCGGCCGCGGGACCGGTAATAGCCGAGCACCAGCGCGTGAAAGTCGGGCGAAACCCGCGGCGGGAAGATCAGCAGCGGCTGGTCCATCCAGCCCTCCCCGCGCAGCATCGGCCCGACCGGACCCAGCCGCCCCTCGGCGATCCACGCCTCCGGCACCGCCGCGACCAGCGGCTCGACGAGCAATGTGCGATAGTCGAGCCCCTCGGGCAGCGCGGGGCGCGTCGGGATCAGGATGCCGGCATCGGTCCTGCCGTTCAGAAGCGCATCGATCTGGACGTCGCTGGTCGCCTCGATCAGGCTGATCTCCACATCGGGAAAGCGGGTCGAGTAAAGCTGCACGAGCAGCGGCAGGACGCTATAGTCGGCGGTACTGACGAACGAGAGGGCAATCCGCCCGGCAGCCCCGGTCCGCAGCCGCCCTGCGATCTCGGGCAGCGCTGCCACTCCGTCCAGCGCCGGCCGGACATGGTCGAGCCACTGGCTGCCGAATGCGGTCAGCGCGACGCTTCGCTTCGTCCGATCGAACAGTGGCGCGCCCACCTCGCGCTCCAGTGCCTGGATCGACTGGCTGAGCGGCGGCTGCGTCATGCCCAGCAGCGCCGCGGCACGGCCGAAATGGAGCGTGTCGGCCACCGTCACGAACTGGCGAAGCTGGCGCAGGTCCATCGATATCTCCTGCGACCTAATAGACCATGAATTATATATTTCACAACTGACCGGATCGGGCGTAGCCAGGCGTGTCATCCAGCAGCGTCAGGACCCGGCCATGCCCCATTATCGTTCCCGCACCAGCACCCATGGCCGCAACATGGCGGGCGCGCGCGGACTGTGGCGCGCGACGGGCATGACCGACGAGGATTTCGGCAAGCCGATCATCGCGATCGCCAACAGCTTCACCCAGTTCGTACCGGGTCATGTCCACCTGAAGGATCTGGGCCAGCTGGTCGCGCGCGAGATCGAGGCGGCGGGCGGCGTGGCCAAGGAATTCAACACCATCGCCGTCGATGACGGGATCGCGATGGGCCATGACGGCATGCTCTATTCGCTGCCCAGCCGCGACCTGATCGCCGACAGCGTCGAATATATGGCCAACGCCCACTGCGCCGATGCGCTGCTGTGCATCTCCAACTGCGACAAGATCACGCCGGGCATGCTGATGGCGGCGATGCGGCTGAACATCCCGGCGATCTTCGTCTCGGGCGGCCCGATGGAGGCCGGCAAGGCCGATATCCGCGGCAAGACGGTCGCGCTCGACCTGGTCGATGCGATGGTCGTCGCCGCCGACGAAAGTTACAGCGACGAGGAAGTCGCCACGATCGAACGCTCGGCCTGCCCGACCTGCGGCTCCTGCTCGGGCATGTTCACTGCCAACAGCATGAACTGCCTGACCGAGGCGCTGGGCCTGTCGCTCCCCGGTAACGGATCGGTGCTGGCCACCCATTCGGACCGCGAGCGGCTGTTCCGCGAGGCGGGGCACACGATCGTCGATCTGGCCAAGCGCTGGTACGAACAGGACGACGCGAGCGCCCTGCCCCGCAACATCGCCAGCTTCGCCGCGTTCGAGAATGCGATGAGCCTCGACATCGCAATGGGCGGGTCGACCAACACCGTGCTCCACCTGCTCGCTGCCGCGCATGAAGGCGGCATCCCCTTCACCATGGCGGACATCGACCGGCTGTCGCGCCGCGTCCCCTGCCTGTGCAAGGTCGCGCCCGCCAAGCAGGACGTCCATATGGAGGACGTCCACCGCGCAGGCGGCATCATGGCGATCCTGGGCGAACTGGAGCGCGCCGGGCTGGTCGATGCCAGCCTGCCGACCGCGCATGCGCCGACACTGGGCGACGCGCTCAATCGCTGGGACATCGGCCGGACCAACAGCGACAGCGTGCGCGAGTTCTTCAAGGCAGCGCCGGGCGGCGTGCGCACCACCCAGGCATTCAGCCAGAGCAACCGCTGGCACGATCTCGACACCGATCGCGCCACCGGCGTGATCCGCGACGTCGACCATCCCTTCTCGAAGGATGGCGGCCTCGCCGTGCTGTACGGCAATCTCGCGCCCGAGGGCTGCATCGTGAAGACCGCCGGCGTCGACGAATCGGTGCTCACCTTCCACGGCACGGCGCGCGTCTATGAAAGCCAGGATGCGGCGGTCGTCGGCATCCTCGGCAACGAGGTAAAGGAAGGCGACGTGGTCGTCATCCGCTACGAGGGTCCCAAGGGTGGCCCGGGCATGCAGGAAATGCTGTACCCGACCAGCTATCTGAAATCGAAGGGCCTGGGGAAGGCGTGCGCGCTGATCACCGACGGGCGCTTCTCCGGCGGCACGTCGGGCCTGTCGATCGGCCATGTCTCGCCCGAAGCGGCAGAGGGCGGGCTGATCGCGCTGGTCCAGACCGGCGACCCGATCGTGATCGACATCCCCAATCGCGGCATCCACCTCGACATCGACGATGCGACGCTCGCCCATCGCCACGAGGAGATGGTCGCACGCGGCAAGAAGGCGTGGAAGCCGTTCGGCCGCAAGCGCAACGTCTCTCCGGCGCTGCGCGCCTATGCCGCGCTCACGACCAACGCCTCGCGCGGTGCGGTGCGCGACGTGAGCCAGGTGGAGCATGACTGAAATGGCTGGTGCGGGCGGTCGGACTCGAACCGACAAGGATCTCTCCGGCGGATTTTGAGTCCGCTGCGTCTACCATTTCGCCACGCCCGCAGCGAAGCGCCGGTGCCTAGCCGAGGCTTCGCCGCTGGGCAACCGGGTCCGGAAAAATCGGTGATGGTGTTGCGCCGGATCGTGGGCGACGCAAGCGGTTCCGGACCTGCGCTCCTCCGCGGCAGCACACGCTTTCGCGCACTACCAGCCATTGTTTCGGCTATGGCCTGCACCTATCGCCAACGCATGGACATACCAATAATTTCGCATCCCCCGTTTCTGCTCTCCCATGAGGTACTCAACGACCGAGGCCTACAGATCACCCTGGAGGAGCGGAGCGGATCAGGGCCGGCAGAAACCAGTCCTTTCGATGATTTCGTTTCGCACGCGATTATCGCGTCTCCCGAAGACAGCATCTACCAAGTGAGTTGGCCGGTGGTCGTCTGCTTCGCAGTCAGAGGCGACCCGTTTCCGACGGGAGGACATGCCACGGCCACGATATCCGAAATCGGCAACAAGACCGCATTCCTCAAATGGGTCAGAAGCGAATCAAACGCGTCGCCGGAATATATTGCCGCGATGAGCGGCGGGTTCGACGAGCCTGCCGAGTTGCGGCACTGGGTGATCAGCTCGATGGAGGCGCGATTCGACGTGGCCGCACCCGCGGCACCGCAGGTGGTTCGCTTGGGCCCAGCTATCGGCAACTAACTGCCAGGGTCGGCCGTTGGGGGTCGCAGTTTCAAGAGCCCCCACGAACCTTGGCCCGACATCATACGGAGGATCCATGCTGGCATTCACCCTCGCACTTGCGCTCGGCACTGCGGCCCAGGCGGCACCCCGCCCCGCGACCCCGATCATGATCGAGGCCGGCGACCTGGACCCGTGCAGCAACGGCGTCGTGCACGGCCTGAAGGCCGCGGGTGATGGCTTCCTGTCGATCCGCAGCACGCCCTCGACCAAGGGCCGCGAACTCGACCGGCTGTATAACGGCGCGGACGTGTACATCTGCGCACAGAAGGGCGACTGGATCGGGATCGTCTATTCGCACAAGGGCGGCAACTGCAACGTCACCTCCCCCTGGCCCAAGACCATGGCTTATACCGGCCCCTGCCGCTCGGGCTGGGCGCACCGCCGCTGGATCGAACTGACGGCGGGATGAGACGCGGGCCTGCGGGTTGCCTGGCCACGAAGACGCTCAGGTTAATTGATCCGGAATTCAGTTGGTCGGTGCCCGGCGGCGATAACTGAGCGCCTCCGCCACGTGAATCCGCGTGACATCCCGCGACCCCGCCAGATCCGCGATCGTCCGCGCCACGCGCAGCACGCGCGTATAGCCGCGGGCGGACATGCGCATCGCCTCCGCTGCCTGGGCCAGCAGCTTGCGGCCCGGTTCGTCGGGGGTCGAGAAGGCGGTCAGCACCTCGCCGTCTGCCTCCGCGTTGGTTCGGGCCGCAACCTCGGCATAGCGCGCCGTCTGGATGGCGCGGGCGGCGGCGACGCGGGCGGCGACTTCAGCCGATCCTTCGACGGGCGGCGGGAGGATCAGGTCGGCGGCGCTGACCGGCTGGACCTCGACATGCAGGTCGATCCGGTCAAGCAGCGGTCCCGACACCTTGGCCTGGTAATCGGCGGCGCAGCGCGGCGCGCGGGCGCAGGCCAGCGCGGGGTCGCCGAGATGGCCGCAGCGGCACGGGTTCATCGCCGCGACCAGCTGGACGCGGGCCGGGAAGGTCACATGGGCGTTGGCGCGGGCGACGCTGACGGTGCCGGTTTCGAGCGGCTGGCGCAGCGAATCGAGCACGGCGCGCTGGAATTCAGGCAGTTCGTCGAGGAACAGCACGCCGAGATGCGCCAGGCTGACCTCGCCCGGCTTCACCTTCAGCCCGCCGCCGACCAGCGCCGCCATCGATGCCGAGTGATGCGGGCTGCGGAACGGCCGCGTGCGCGTCAGCCGGCCGCCGTTCAGCGTGCCTGCGACCGATCCGACCATCGATACCTCCAGCGCCTCGGCCGGGTCGAGCGGCGGCAGGATGCCGGGCAGGCACGAGGCGAGCAGCGACTTGCCCGCGCCCGGCGGGCCGCACATCAGCATGTTGTGCCCGCCGGCCGCGGCGATCTCCAGCGCGCGCTTCGCGACTTCCTGGCCGCGCACTTGGTTCAGGTCCGGGCCGAACACGGCATCCTCCGCCTCGCCCGGCGGTGCGGCGGGGAGCAGCTGGTGTCCCTTGAAATGGTTGACCAGGCCGATCAGGTCGGGCGCCGCGACGACCTCGACCATTCCGGCCCAGGCCGCTTCCGAGCCTTGCGCCGCTGGACAGACCAGCCCCTTCCCGATCTCTCCGGCATGGATCGCGGCCAGCAGGACCCCCGCCGACGGCGCGACGCGTCCGTCGAGCCCCAGTTCGCCGACGACGACATAGCCCGCGATCGTCTCGGCATCGGCGACGCCCATCGCCGCCAGCAGCGCCAGCGCGATCGGCAGATCGAAATGGGATCCCTCCTTGGGCAGGTCGGCGGGCGACAGGTTCACCACGATCCGCTTGGGTGGCAGCGCCAGCCCCATCGCGGCGATCGCACCGCGCACCCGCTCGCGGCTTTCCGCCACCGCCTTGTCGGCCAGCCCGACCACGTTGAACGCGGGCAGCCCGGGGATCAGCTGGACCTGCACCTCGACCGCGCGCGCCTCCAGCCCCAGATAGGCGACCGTCGATACGCTGGCGACCATGAACGCTTCCCCCCGTTTGCAGGGAAGCTTAGCGGGCTTTGCGCGGGCGGGAACCGAACCCCTCCGGAATGGACCAAAGTCCGTTCCAGCGGTGCGGAACATCCAAGAGGCTGTTTGAAAAATCGCGAAAGAGCGATTTTCGAGGCGGCACCGGCCCGCTCCCCCCACCCGGCCACCCATAGAATACTGCCGTTGGATGGTCGGGTGGGGGGAGCGCGCCGGTGCCGCAATGCGCCGACGGGCGCATTCTCAAACGGCTCTCAGTCGCGCCGACGAAGCTCGTCGCGGATCTCGCGCAGCAGCGCGATGTCGGCCGGCTCGGCGGCGGGCTCGGCCGGCTTTTCGTCGGGCTTGGGCATCAGCCGGTTCACCGCGCGCACCAGCAGGAAGATGATGAAGGCCACGATCAGGAAATTGACCGCGACGGTGATGAACGAGCCATAGCCGAGCAGAGGAACGCCGGCCTTCTTCAGCGCGGCATAGTCGCTGGACCCGACAAGGTTGGCGGGCACTTCGCCCAGAACGATGAAGTAGCTGGAAAAGTCGAGCCCGCCCAGGACGCGGCCGATCAGCGGCATGATGATGTCGTCGGTCAACGACGTGACGATGCGGCCGAATGCGGCACCGATGATCACCGCGACGGCCAGGTCGAGCACGTTGCCGCGCGCGATGAACGCCTTGAATTCCTTGAGCATGGTCGGGCTCCTTCACTGAACGGGCACAAGGTCGCACCCTCGCCACCCGGCGTCAACGCAGGGTCGGCGCCGCACCGGGGCCCCGGATGCGACGAACGGAGTTGGCGGAGCGCCCAGCCGTATTGCTCGACCATGACACCCTTCCCACATCGGGCGTCATGAAGGACCAGGCCCGACATCCCGCGCTGCGCATCGCCCTGCTCTGCCTCGGCTTCCTGCTGCTGGCAGTGACGCCGCTGGTGGGGCCGATACCCGGTCCCGGCGGGCTTCTGACCTTTGCCGGGGGCATGATCCTGATCCTGCGCAATTCCAACTGGGCGCGCCGGGTGTTCGCGCGGACCAAGCGCCGCTGGCCGCGCTTCGGCCATTATGCCGATCTGGCGCTGCGCCGGCCAAGCTTCCAGCGGCGCCGCGAGCGGGACAGGCTGGCCCGGGGCGGCGCGGGTTTCGGCGACGCGTCGCGCTGACTCCGCGTTGACTTGAAACGAGTCGCTGTATATGGGCTCCCGACGCGAGGCCGCCCCTGTGGCGGCCCTTTTATATTCTGAATTTCGAGGATGAGCCATGAAGCGGACCTTTCAGCCGAGCAACCTGGTGCGTGCGCGCCGGCACGGCTTCCGCACCCGGATGGCGACCCCGGGTGGCCGCAAGGTGATCCGTGCGCGTCGCGCCCGTGGTCGCGCCAAGCTGTCGGCGTAACTGCCGTAGGCCAGCCGTCTGCAGGGCTTTCGGGCCTGAAGCAGCGCAAGGATTATCTGGCTGCAAATGCCGGGCGTCGCGCGCCGATGCCCGGCTTTGTGCTGCTCGTGCGCGACCGCGCCGACGACACGCAGCAGATGCGGATCGGGATAACCGTATCCAAGAAGGTCGGCAACGCCGTCATCCGCAACCGGATGAAACGGCGCTTCCGCGCGCTTGCGCGCGAAATCCTGCCCGAGTCGGGACTGCCGGGGGCGGACCATGTCCTGATCGGCCGCAATGGCGGTATCGAGCGGGATTATGACGCATTGCGCGCCGAACTGCTCAAGGCGCTGGGACGCGTCCGGCGATGATCGCCCGGCTGTTGATCCTGATCGCGCGCGGCTGGCAACTCGGCCCGTCGCTGATCCTCCCGCCCAGCTGCCGCTATGCGCCCAGTTGTTCGGCCTATGCAATCGAGGCGCTGCGCCGCTATGGCGCAGTGAAGGGCAGCTGGCTCGCCGCTCGGCGAATCGCGCGCTGCCACCCTTGGGGCGGCCACGGCTACGATCCCGTGCCGTGACGCGAACCATCTTTCCGAGGAAGACGTGGTGACAGAAGACAAGCGGAACATGGTCATCTTCGTGGTGCTGGCGGCAATCCTGCTGTTCGCCTGGACGCCATTGGTGAACATGATCTCGCCGCCGGCGAATCCACCGGTCACGAAGATCGAAAAGGGCAAGTCGGTCCCGCTGCCGGCGCCCGATTCCAATCCGGCCGCCAATACACCGCAGGCGCTGCGCGACCGCGCGCTCGTGCTGGCGGAATCGCCGCGCGTCGAGATCGATACGCCCAAGCTGAAGGGCTCGATCAACCTCAAGGGCGCCCGGATCGACGATCTCGAGCTGAAGAGCTACGACGAGACCGTTGCGAAGGACTCGCCGCCGGTCCGCCTGCTCTCGCCGGCCGGCGCCGCCGGCGCCTATGTCGCCCAGTTCGGCTGGAACGCCTCGGGCTTCCAGGCGCCGAACCGCGACACGCTGTGGACCGCCGATGCGCAGACGCTGACTCCGGGCAAGCCGGTTACGCTGACCAGCACCAATTCGACCGGACAGCGCTTCGCGATTACGATCGCAGTCGACAAGGATTACATGTTCACGGTGACCCAGAAGGTCGCCAATGCCGGCGCCGGACCCGTCGTGATCCAGCCGCGCGCTGCCGTGACCCGCGCCGAGCAGACCAAGGACGTCGATCAATGGGCGGCCAGCGTCGGCCCGATGATCGTCCAGAACCGCGCCGCCAACTATCTCGACTACAAGCAGGTCGGAGAGGCAGGCGGGAACGGCCTGAAATACGACAATCGCGGCGGCTGGGCCGGCTTCACCGACCATTACTGGCTGACCGCGGTCATCCCGAACCAGAATGCCGATGTCGAGCTGCGCCAGGTCCAGAATCCCGACAAGAGCTACCAGGCCGAATATGCGCTGAAGACCCCGGTCAGCCTCGAGCCCGGCAAGCAGACGACCTACACCAGCCACTTCTTCGCCGGTGCGAAGGAAGTGAAGGTGCTCGACGCCTATGAGGCGGACCTGGGCATCTCGAAGTTCGGCTATGCGATCGACTGGGGCTGGTTCGGCATCATCGAGCAGCCGATCTTCTACTATCTCGACTGGCTGTTCCGCCTCGTCGGCAATTTCGGCCTGGCGATCATCCTGCTGACCTTCACCATCCGCCTGCTGCTGTTCCCGATCGCGCAGAAGCAGTTCGCGTCGATGGCGGCGATGCGCGTCCTCCAGCCCAAGATGAAGGCGCTGCAGGAACGCTACAAGGACGACAAGCCGAAGCAGCAGCAGGAGATCATGAAGCTGTACAAGGAGGAGAAGGTCAATCCGCTCGCGGGCTGCCTCCCCATCCTGCTTCAGATCCCGATCATGTTCGCGCTGTACAAGGTCCTGTTGCTGACGATCGAGATGCGGCACCAGCCGTTCGTGCTGTGGATCAAGGATCTCAGCGCACCCGATCCGGCCAATCTGGTTGCCCTGGCGAGCATGTGGAATCTCCATCTCCCCGCCTTCCTTGCGCTTGGCGTGGTGCCGGTGCTGCTGGGCGTGTCGATGTACTTCCAGATCAAGCTGAACCCGGCGCCGATGGACGAGATGCAGAAGCAGATCTTCTCGCTGATGCCGTGGATGCTGATGTTCCTGATGGCGCCGTTCGCGGTCGGCCTGCAGGTCTACTGGATCACGTCGAACATCGTGACGATCGCGCAACAATGGTGGCTGTACCAGAAGCACCCGGTGCTGTCGCAAAAGCCCGACAAGCCCGAAAAGGCAGCCAAGTGAGCGAAGACCTGTTCGATCCCGAGCTGGTGGAGGCGGCGCGAAAGATCTTCGCGGGTCCCGTCGCCTTCCTCAAATCGGCGCCCGAACTGCGCCATTTGCCCCCGCCCGACGTGGCCGAGGTCGCCTTTGCCGGCCGCTCGAACGTCGGCAAGTCGTCGCTGCTCAACGCGCTCACCAACCGCAACGGCCTGGCGCGCACCTCGGTCACGCCGGGGCGCACGCAGGAGCTGAACTTCTTCGACGTGGGCGACCCGCTGCGCTTCCGGCTGGTCGACATGCCCGGCTACGGCTTTGCCAAGGCGCCCAAGGATGTCGTCAAGAAGTGGCGCTTCCTGGTGAACGACTATCTGCGCGGGCGCGACGTGCTGAAGCGCGCGCTGGTGCTGATCGACAGCCGCCACGGCATCAAGGATGTCGACCGCGAGGTGCTCGAAATGCTCGACACCGCCGCGGTCAGCTATCGCATCGTCCTGACCAAGGCCGACAAGATCAAGGCGACCGAGCTCGCCGAGGTCGAGGAACGGACCGCGGAAGAGGCGCGCAAGCGTCCGGCGGCGCATCCCCAGATCCTGACGACGTCCAGCGAAAAGGGCATGGGCATCGCCGAACTGCGCGCCGCGGTGTTCGAAGCGGTCAGCTGATCCGGCCGGCCGCGGCCGGTGGGACCACGCACGTCCTCATGATCCGCACCGGAACTCGCATCGCGGGCTCGGGGCCGGCTCAGGCGATTGCGTAGGCGGGACCGCGCCGGACCCAGTTGCCGACGATCGCCCCCGCGGCGAACAATGCGAAGATGCCGGCGATGACGAACGCCGGCGCATAGCTGCCCGCCGCCTCGCGGATCGCCCCTGCCCCGAATGCCGCCGCCGCAGCACCGATCTGGTGGCCCGCCATGATCCAGCCGAACACGATCGGCGCCTCGTTCGGGCCGAACGCCTCGTTTGCCAGCTTCACCGTCGGCGGCACCGTCGCGATCCAGTCCAGCCCGTAGAAGATGGCGAAGATCGCCAGGCTGGCCGGACCGAAGTCGAGAAACGGAAGCGCGATCAGCGACAGGCCGCGAAACGCATAATAGACGAACAACAGCCGACGCGGATCATAGCGGTCGGTCAGCCAGCCCGACGCCGTCGTGCCGATCAGGTCGAAGAACCCCATCATCGACAACAGCCCCGCCGCCGCGACCGGCGCGATGCCATGGTCCCCGCAAAAGGCGATCAGATGGGTGCCGACCAGACCGTTGGTCGTCAGCCCGCAGACGAAGAAGGTACCGAACAACAGCCAGAAGATCGGCGTGCGTGCCGCGCGGAACAGCGCGGTGAACGCCAGCCCGATCGTCGCCGCCTGTTTCAGCGGCGCGGGCGGCGGCGTCGCGTCGTCTTCCCCGAACCGGCGAACTCCGACATCCTGGGGCCGCTCGGGCATCAACAGCCAGACGATCGGGATCAGGACCGCGGTGGCGACGCTGACGCTCAGCGCGACCGGCGCCCACGCACCGGTGCGCGACAGCCAGGCGAGAAACGGAAGGAACACCAGCGCGCCCGTCGCGGTGCTGGCGGTCAGCATCCCCATCACCAGCCCCTGGCGCGTCGCGAACCAGCGATTGACCACCGCCGCGCCCAGCACCGAGGCGACCGCGCCGCTGCCGATGCCGGAGATCACGCCCCAGCTGAGCACATAATGCCAGGGCTCGGTCATCCACAGGCTGGCGAAGGTGGCCGACGCCATCAGCGCGAGGCCGGCCAGCATCGTCCGCTTGATCCCGAACGACATCATCAGCGCCGCGGCGAACGGCCCGACCATGCCGTACAGGAAGATGCCGACCGCCGCCGAGGCCGAGATCGTCGCCCGGTCCCAGCCGAAATGCAGCTCGAGCGGAATCATCATCACGCCCGGCGCCGATCGCAGCCCGGCGGACACCAGCAGGGCGACGAAGGTCACCGCGACCGCCAGCATGGCATAGGTTCGGGCGGATCGGGCAATCAACGGCATGATCGGGCTCCGGAATATCGGCTCAGGCGTGCCGGGCAAGGTCGGTGAGCGCGCGCAGCGCAACCTCGAGGTCGGACCATTGGCGCTCGCCCATTGCCCCGACGATGCGGCGCTGGACCTCGGCCCAGCCCGCCTCGGCGCTGGTCATCGCGTCGCGTCCCGATCCGGTCAGGCTCGCCAGCCTGGCCTTGCCAGGTCCCGGCTGGATCGTCAGCCAGCCCTGTCTTTCGATCGGCGCGAGCGCGCGGTACAGCGAGGTTCGATCCATCACCAGCCTTTCGGCCAGTCGCGACAGCGGCACGGGCTCGGCGCGCGCGACATGGCGAAGGATCGCGAATTGTGCGGTCGTCATCCCGAACCCTGCCAGCGCCTCATCATAGACCCGCCCGACCGCGCGCGACGCCTTGCGAAGCGTGGTACAGGCGCAAGAAGCGGAGGGGGCGGCGGGCGACATGGCATGATGCATATACATCATGATGTCGTGTCGCAATCCCGCTCTGGCGTCGGGGCGGGGCGATGCGGTAGGCGGTGGCGCGGCAGATCAGGTCGATGCCGCCCAGACCGGAGCCGAGCCGATGAACCACCGGGTATTTTCCTATGGCACGCTCCAGCTTCCAGGGGTTCAGCAGACGCTGTTCGGCGGACCGGTCGCGATGCGCGACGATGTCCTGACCGGGTTCCAGACCGTGACCATCACCATCACCGATCCCGACGTGCTGAACGCCAGCGGGATCGAAACGCATCTGGCGCTGATCGCCTCGGCCGATCCGTCCGCGGCGATCCCAGGCCGCACGCTGGAACTCGACGATGCCCAGCTGGATGCGGTCGATGCCTATGAAGGCGACAATTACCGCCGGACCGAAGTCACGCTGGCATCGGGGATGCGCGCCTGGGTCTATGTAAAGGCCTGAACCGCCAGGACCGCCCCCTGCCCGCCCGGCGGCTCAGAGACTGTTTGGAAAATCGCGAAAGAGCGATTTTCAACGCGGCACCGGCCCGCACCCCCACCCGACCACCCAACGGCAGTATTCTGTGGGTGGTCGGGTGGGGGAGCGGGCCGGCACCGCAATGCGCCAACAGGCGCATTTCAAAACGGTCTCTCAGGCGGTGCCGGTACTGCTGGCCAGCATTCGCGGATCGATGCCGGCGGTGGCGAAGCCGGTCTGCCAGCGCGCTTCGGTCTCGACCGAATAGATCAGGTCGGTCTCGCCGCGCATGTTGAACCAGCCATGGCGGGTCATTTCCTCGTCCAGCTGGCCCTCGCCCCAGCCGGCATAGCCGAGCGCGACCAGCCAGTCGCGCGGGCCGGTGCCCTCGGCGATCGCGCGCAGCACGTCGATCGTGCCCGACAGGGCCCACAGGCCGGCGACATCGATCGTGTCCTGGCCCTGCCAGTCGGTCGAATGGAGCACGAAGCCGCGCCGCGGCTCGACCGGGCCGCCGAAATGCACCGGGACGTCGGGGGCGTCGCCCGGCTCGATCTCGAACTGGTGCAGCAGGTCGTGCAGCCCGACTCCGTCGATCGTGGCGCCGATGCCGATGCCCATCGCCCCCTCCTCGTCATGCGCACATACCGCGATGATCGCGCGTTCGAACTGGGGATCGCCGATTCCCGGCATCGCGAGCAGGAACTGGCCGGTGAGAAATGGGGTAGAGTCCATGCCGGCTCAACATATCGCCGTCATTTCGGGTCCGCTACGCTTGAAAAAGATGCGGCAGATGCGATGGGTGCCGCACATCATCTGACAGGAGAGTTTCCATGACCATCAAGGTAGGCGACCGCGTTCCCAGCACTTCCTTCGTGAAGGTGACCGCCGACGGCCCCGAGCCGGTCGAGTCGGAGTCCTTCTTCGCCGGTCGCCGTGTCGCGCTCTTCTCGGTTCCCGGGGCATTCACCCCGACCTGCTCCGCCAAGCACCTGCCTGGCTTCGTCGAGAAGGCGGACGCGCTGAAGGCCAAGGGCATCGACGAGGTCGCCTGCACCGCGGTGAACGACGCGTTCGTGATGGGCGCCTGGGGCCAGTCGAGCGGCGTCGAGGGCAAGGTCACGATGCTGGCGGACGGCAACGCCGCGTTCCCCAAGGCGGTCGGCCTCGACATGGACGGCACCCGGTTCGGGATGGGCGTTCGCGGCCAGCGCTTCTCGATGGTCGTCAATGACGGCGTGGTCGAGCAGCTGAACGTCGAGGCACCCGGCGAGTTCAAGGTGAGCTCGGCCGAGCACATGCTGGAGACGCTCTGACCGACATCGCGGAACCGGGTCGGCCGGGCTGAGTTGTGCGGGGGTCCAGTTTAACAAAGGATCCCCCATGGCTACCGAACCCAACGCGAACGATACCGCCGGCACTTCGGCGACCGAGGAATCCAAGACGCTGCTCGAGCAGGCCCAGACCGTACTCGGCACCGCCCAGGAAAAGATCGGCGAAGCCTTCGAGTCGACCGTCGGGGCAGTGAAGGAGCATCCCGTCGCCGCAGCCGCGATCGCGGCAGGCGCAGTCGCGGCAGTCGGCGCTGCCGCCTATGGCATCACCCAGCTGGGCGGTGCCGAGGAAGACAGCGGCAAGGCCGCCAAGGGCGGCAAGACCAGCAAGAAGTAAGCGGCCACGGCTCCTTCGCCCGACCGGGCGAAGGAGCTCGCCACGCCTGCAGCGTTGCGCACGTCTTGCCAGCGTCATCTTTGGGCATTAGCCGCATAAGATGACTCAAGCAGAAATGATCGTCGCCGAACTGGATCGGCTCTATCGCGGCTCTGTCGAGCGACTCCAGGCCGCGCTTCATCGCTATCTCCAGGACGGCACCCCGCCCGACCCCAAGAGCCGCACCGACGGCTCGTTCGCCTATCCCGAGATCCGCGTGATCTATCGCGGCGGAAAGGACCGCCCCGCCCCGCCCCGCTCGTTCGGACGGCTGGTCGATGCGGGAGACTATCGGATCAGCGTGACCAAGCCGGCGATGTTCCGCGATTACCTGATCGAGCAATTGACCTTCCTGATCGAGGATTTCGACGTCCAGGTCGAAGCCAACTCGGGCACGCAGGAGATCCCCTTCCCCTATGTGCTCGATCCCAGCCATGCGTTGAACCTCGACCAGGTCTCCGCGTCCGAGCTGGCGCGCCATTTCCCGGCGACCGAGCTGGCGCATATCGGCGACGAGATCGCCGACGGGCTGTGGCGCGTCGACGAGGTCGATCCGATCCGTCCGCTGGCCTTCTTCGACGGACTGCGCACCGATTTCTCGCTTGCCCGGCTGCGCCACTATACCGGCACCCCGGTCGAGCATGTGCAGCAATATATCCTGTTCACCAACTATCACCGCTATGTCGACGAGTTCGTCCAGTGGGCGTGCGCCCAGCTCGGTGAAGGCAGCCGCTTCACCGGCGTGTCGGGCGCCGGCGGCATCGTGATCGAGAGTGCCGAGGACAAGGAGCGACTGGTCACCGACAGCGCATGGCGCCGTCACCAGATGCCTGCCTATCACCTGATGGCGCCGGGCAATACCGGCATCACCCTGGTCAATATCGGCGTCGGCCCCTCCAATGCGAAGACGATCACCGACCATCTGGCGGTGCTGCGGCCCGAGGCGTGGCTGATGATCGGCCATTGCGGCGGTCTGCGCCCCAGCCAGCGGATCGGCGACTATGTCCTCGCCCACGCCTATCTGCGCGACGATCACATCATGGACGACGTGCTGCCGCCCGAAATCCCGATTCCCGCAATCGCCGAGGTCCAGCTGGCGCTGGCCAAGGCGGCCGAGACGGTGTCGGGCCAGTCGGGCGACGAGCTGAAGCAGCGGCTTCGCACCGGCACGATCGTCACCACCGACGACCGCAACTGGGAACTGCGCTATTCCCAGTCCGCGCTGCGCTTCTCGCTGAGCCGCGCGGTCGGCGTCGACATGGAGTCCGCCACGCTGGCGGCGCAGGGCTATCGCTTCCGCGTTCCCTACGGCACCTTGCTGTGCGTGTCGGACAAGCCGCTCCACGGCGAGCTCAAGCTGCCCGGCCAGGCCAACCGCTTCTACGAGCGCGCCATCGCCGAGCATCTCAAGATCGGCATCGAGACGGTCGAACAGCTCCGCCGCGAAGGCGCCAAGCTCCACAGCCGCAAGCTGCGCGCCTTCAACGAACCGCCGTTTAGGTAAGGGCACCCCCTTCTCCTCCCCAGGAGCCTGCGGCTCCGGGGGAGGAAAGCTGATCACCAGCCCGGGGTCTGGCCCTTGTTCTGCTCGTCGAGCCAGGTCTTGAGCGGCGCGAAATATTCCATCATCGCCGCGCCCGAGATTTCACGCGTTCCCGTGAACGCCTCCAGCGCATCGGGCCAGGGCTTGGACGCACCCATTTCGAGCATCTTGTTCAGCCGCGCCCCGACTTCCTTGTTGCCGTAGAAGCTGCAGCGGTGCAGCGGCCCCTTCCAGCCGGCCTGGTCGCATGCCGCCTTGTAGAACTGGAACTGGAGCAGCCGCGCGAGGAAATAGCGGGCATAGGGCGTGCTGGCCGGGATATGGTATTTCGCGCCCGGGTCGAACTTGTCCTCGCCGCGCGGCACCGGCGGCACCACGCCCTGATATTGCAGGCGCAGCGCGTTCCACGATGCCTGGTAATTCTCCGGCTTGGTCTCGCCCGAGAAGACGCCCCAGCGCCATTTGTCCATCAGCAGGCCGAAGGGAAGGAACGCGACCTTGTCCATCGCCTGGCGCAGCAGCAGGCCGGTGTCCTTGTCCGCGCTCGGCACCTTCGACTGGTCGAGCAGGCCGATCTGGACGAGATAGTCGGGCGTGATCGACAGCGCGACGAAGTCGCCGATCGCCTCGTGGAAGCCGTCATTGGCGCCGTTGCGATACAGCATCGGCTGGTCCTTGTAGGCGCGCTGATAGTAGTTATGGCCCAGCTCGTGGTGGATGGTGACGAAATCGTCGGCATTCACCTTGATGCACATCTTGATGCGCAGATCGTCCTTGTCGTCCAGGTCCCAGGCCGAGGCATGGCACTGGACCTCGCGGTCGGCCGGCTTCACGAATTGCGAGCGCTGCCAGAAGGTCTCGGGCAGCGGCGCGAAGCCGATCGAGGAATAGAAATTCTCGCCGCCCTTGACCATCTTGAGCGGGTCATAGCCCTTGGCCTTCAGCAGGTCGCCGACATCATAGCCGAGATCCCCCGCCCCCGGCGGCGCGACCACGTCATAGATATTGCCCCATTCCTGAGCCCACATATTGCCGAGCAGGTCGGCGCGGATCGGCCCGGTGCGCGGCTGGACGGCATCGCCATATTTCTTGTTCAGCTGGGTGCGGACATAGGTGTGCAGCGATTCATAGAGCGGCCGCACGTCGGTCCACAATTTGTCGACCAGCCTGGCGAACTCCTCGGGCGGCATGTCGTAGTTCGACCGCCACATCGCGCCGGTATCGGCAAAGCCCAGCTCGTTCGAGCCTTCGTTCGCCAGCGTGACGATCTTGGCATAGTCCTGCCGCATCGGCGCGCCGACAGTGTCGTGCCAGCTGACCCACATCTCCTTCAGCTCTTCGGGGTTGCGGTTGCTCCCCATCTCGGCCTCGATGTCGCTGCCGCTGATCGGCTTGCCCTTCAGCATGCCCTTGCCCTTGCCATAGGCGGACGAGATGCGGGTCGAGAGCTCGGACAGTTCGGCAGCCGCGCCGGCGCGGGTCGGCGCCGGCAGCACGATCGCGCTGCGCAGGATGTCGAGCATCCGCTTGCTGTCGGGCGACAGGCCCTTGGCCTTCGAGAAATGCGCCGCCTCCAGCGCGAAGCGGACCGCCATCTCGGTCCCGCGCGCGCCATAGTCGGAAACCAGCGCGTCGGTGTCGTCGGTAATGAAGGTCGCGTTGATCCAGGCGACGCGGCTCGCCATCAGGTTGAACGCGGCATATTCGCTCTGCGCACGGGCGAGGAAGGCATCGGCCTCGGCCGCGGTCGGGACCGCCGTCGGCTTGGCCTGGGCGGCGGGCTTGGCGGCTGGCCTGGCGCGGGTGCTGGTCTGGGCGGAAAGCTGTGACGGTGCGGCAAGGATCGCGGCGAGCGCGAGAATGGACAGGCCGGAGCGGATCATGATGCTGCTTTCGAACGTTTTATGGGATGGCGCGGACACTGCGCGCCACCCCTGCCCCGGTCAAGCCGCGAGGAACGCCGCGATGGCCCTGCCCAATTCCGGGCGCGTGACCGCACTCATGTGATTGCCGGGCACCTCGACCAGCGTACCCGCGGGAAGCAGATCGGCCAGTTCGCCCGCCGGGCCGTTATCCTCGTCCTCGACACCCGACAGCACCAGGGTCGGCTGCGCGATCGCCGCCACGTCCTCGCGCGGCGTGTCGACGAACGTGTCGAGGATGCGCAGCAGCGCCTCCGCATCGCCCTCGGTCGTCTTCAGGAACGCCTCGGTCAGCCATTCGGGCGTCCCGCGCTCGAAACTGCCGAGATTGGTCAGCACCCGGCGGAAATAGCCGCCGCGCCCCTGCGTGTCGGTCAGCCCGCGCAGGCCCATGCCGGAGATGACCACCCGCCGCGGGCTCGCGCCGTTCGCCAGCATCCGCACCGTCGTCCGCCCGCCCAGCGAATAGCCACCCATATCGTAATCGCCCAGACCCAGATGCTCGATCAGCGCGAGCCCGTCGCGCATCAGCACATCGGCCGGATAGGAGGCGGCATCGTGCGGCCGCGCGCTCTGCCCATGGCCGCGCAGGTCGGGCATGATCACCCGGAAGCCCTGCTCGGCGACCTTCTCGGCATGGCCGTAGCGGATCCAGTTGACGAAGGCGGTCGAGAAATAGCCGTGGATCAGCACCACCGGCCGCCCCTCGCCCATCTCGTGCCAGGCAAGCTTCGTGCCGTCGAAGCTGTTGAAATGATGGGTTTCGGTCGGGATGTTCGCCACTTCGGGTCCAGTCTGTCGGGGTGCCGCGCCTGTTTAGGTAGCCACCGCCGTACCCGCAACCGATCGCGCCGCGGTCAGCGCATGGCGGCAGCGAAGACGGGCCGGCCCGGCGATGCGCCGGGCCAGCCGCTATCTCCAGCCTCAGTTGGCCTTCTTCAGGTGGCGACGGCCGAGCAGTTCGGCGATCTGCACCGCGTTCAGCGCCGCACCCTTGCGCAGATTGTCGCTGACGCACCACAGCGCCAGGCCGTTCTCGACGGTCGAATCCTCGCGGACGCGGCTGACGAAGGTGGCGAACTCGCCGACGCACTCGACCGGGGTGACGTAACCGCCATCCTCGCGCTTATCGATCAGCATCACGCCCGGCGCCTCGCGCAGGATGTTCTGCGCATCCTCGGCGGACAATTCGTTCGCCAGTTCGATGTGGATCGCTTCGGAATGGCCGACGAACACCGGAACGCGCACGCAGGTCGCGACGACCTTTACCTTGGGATCGAGGATCTTCTTGGTCTCGACCACCATCTTCCACTCTTCCTTGGTCGAACCGTCGTCGAGGAAGGAATCGATGTGCGGGATCACGTTGAACGCGATCTGCTTGGTGAACTTCTTCGGCTCGGCGGGATCGCCGACGAAGATGTTGCGCGACTGTTCGAACAGCTCGTCCATGCCGCTCTTGCCCGCGCCGGACACCGACTGATAGGTCGCCACCACGACGCGGGTGATCGTCGCCGCGTCGTGCAGCGGCTTCAGCGCCACCACCATCTGCGCGGTCGAGCAGTTGGGATTCGCGATGATGTTCTTCTTCGTATAGCCGTCGATCGCGTCGGGATTCACCTCCGGCACGATCAGCGGCACGTCCGGGTCCATCCGGTACAGCGACGAATTGTCGATCACGACGCAGCCCGCCGCGGCGAACTTCGGCGCGTAGATCTTGGTCGCGTCGGATCCGATCGCGAACAGCGCCATGTCCCAACCCGTCGGGTCGAAATGCTCGATGTTCTGAATCTTGTACTGTTTACCGGTCTCTCCGAAATCGACCATGTCACCGGTCGAACGCGACGAGGCGAGCACCGCCAGATCGTCAATCGGAAACTCGCGCTCGGCGAGGATGTTCAGCATTTCACGCCCGACATTGCCGGTGGCGCCTGCGACCACGACACGGTAGCCCATTTCAATTCCCTATTCAGCATGCGGCGGGGATGCGCCGCCGCGTGCGGCAATGGTCTGCCGCAAGCCCCCCGTAAAGGGCCTTTTGCTTTATCCTTTATTAGCCTCGCTGCGGCGGGGTGCCACCGGGCGGTCGCCCGGGCGGACATCGACGCGGGTCGCCAGATCCTCGAACAACTCGACCACGTCGGCACGGCGCCGCTGCGTGCCCGGAAATTCCTCGGGATGGACGAACTCGTCGGCGAACCAGGGATAGCGCTCGCCGTCGAACGCCTCCTTCACCCAGTCGACCGTCGCCCGGACCGCCGGCGAATTGCGCGCCGATTCATGATAATAGATCCACAGGTCGAAGCGCAGCTGGAACGGCAGCGTCAGCGGGATCATGTCGCGCGTGATCGCGCGGACATAGGTGGGGAAGGCCGCGATCCCCGCCCCGTTCATGACAGCCCAATAGACCGACATGGACGAGTTTGACCGGATCGGCACGAAGCCGGGCGGCCGCTCGGTCCCGAAGAAGAAGTCGACCAGGCTGGCGTTCAGCCCCGCCCCCGCCTGTTCGATGAAGCGGTGATTGCGGCGCAGGTCCGGAAAGGAGGTCGGCTGGCCGAACTCGCGCAGATAGCCCTGCGAGGCGAACAGCATGAAGTGCAGCGCGCCGATGCGCGCGCGCACCAGTTCGGGGTTCTGAGGCTCGCTGAAGGTAATGCCGACATCGATCTCGCGGCTGCGCTCGGTCCCGGCATCATAGCTGTGCTGCAGCGAGATGGTCAGCTCGGGCACCTGCTCGTTCAGGTCCATCAGCCGCGGCGTCAGCCAGACGCTGCCCAGTGCCTCGGTACAGCCGATGCGGATCTCCCCCGGCTTGATCAGCACGTCGCCGCGATGGTCCGACTCATGCGCGGTCGAGCTGTGCATCTCGCGCGCGACCGCGGCGACATCCTCGCCCGCGTCGGTCAGCGTGACGCCCTGGATGTCGCGACGGAGCAACGTCGCGCCCGCTTCCTCCTCCAGCCGTTCCACCCGGCGGCGCAGCGTATTGACCGACAGCCCGCTGGCAACCGCCGCTGCGCGGAAGCTCAGCGCGTCGCATACTGCCAGGAACGCCTTCAGATCGTCCCACCGCACACGCTGGGCAAAGGCCCGTGCGCGATGGGCGTTCCACACCGGAACGGCCCGTTCCGAACTTGGGATCACCTGCTTTTCCGCCACGGCCGATATGCTCCCGTTCATCGCCATCTTCCGTCCAACCCGGAATGGAGCCCGAAAAATGCGACCCGATGTTATCGCTAAACCCTGTCCTAATCTTGGACGGATTCGCTTCTCTGAACAAGCCGAACGGTTGCTTGAAGGTTTCAGGCATCTTCAGGAAGATCGCCGCGTCGCGACCTGGGCGGAAATTGAAGCGCTTTTGGCCGGCGCGCCGACCGATTTCGAGATTGCGAACATCGAAAGCGTTCGCCGCATCTGGGAAAAGAATCCGGGTGCCTTCTGGCGCTTCGGTACCGAGCAATGCGAACGGCCCGGTGCTTTCTGCTATCTTCCGCTCAATGCGCAGGGCGCCGCGGCGATGGTCGCCGGCACGCTCGACGGGCTGGATCCCGACCCCGCGCTGATCGCGCCGCAGGGCGAGGATCCGGTCGCGATCTATTTCTGGCTGACGATCACGCCCGGCAAGTTCGCCAAATGCCTTCCGGCGCTCGCGCGCTGCCTCGAGGATGCATCGTCGGAGGCGGTCCCGATCTTCTCGCGCGCGGTCAACGATCATGCCGCCAACCTCAATCGCGGGCTGGGTTTCGTCCAGGCATCGACCATCTATCCGAACGCGCCCGACTGGCTGCTGGTGATCCTGCCCGAGGGCAAGGCGCCCCAGGCCGTCAGCCCCAGCAAGATCTCGGTCCGGATGGTTCGCAATTTCGAGGACATGGCGATGATCTATGCCATCCGTTCCTCGACCTATCTCGCCGAACAATTCTGCCTGTATTCGGAAGAATTCGACGGCAACGACTTCTGCTCGACCCAGTTCATCGGGTTCGTCGACGGGGATCCGGCCGGCTGCATCCGGATGCGCTATTTCGGCGATTTCGTGAAGCTGGAACGGCTGGCGGTGCGCCGCGAATATCGCCACACCCGCCTCGCCTTCCGGCTGGTGCGCGAGGCCGGCGCCCTGGCGCGACGCAAGGGGTTCACCAAGGCCTATGGCCATGCCCGCGAGGACCTGGTCCCCTTCTGGCGGATGTTCGGCGGACGGGAAATGGACCGGCCGGTCTTCCGCTTCGCCGACTTCAACTATCGCGAGATGATGTTCGACCTGGGGGAGGCCGGCGACGACGCCATCCGCCTCGGTGTCGATCCGCTCGTCTCGATCCGTCCGGAGGGCGAATGGGACCGGTTGGGACCGCTCGAACTGTCGAACCAGCGCCCCAGCCGGGCGCAGCTCATCAAGCAGCACACCAAGACCATCGGGGGAACCTCGAATGCCTGAGACCACGGCCGAACTGTCGCCCCTGCAGCGCGCCCAGGCGCTGTACGACCTGCGGCGTGCGCGGGAACCCTTTTTCGGTCAGAATGCCGACCTGTTCGGCGAGCCGGCCTGGGATATCCTGCTCGATCTCTACATCGCGCAGGAACGCGGCATCGATACCTGCGTCAGCGACGCGTGCATCGGCGCCTGCGTCCCGTCATCGACGGGCATCCGGTGGCTGGCGATCCTGGAGGAACGTGGCCTGATCGAACGCGAGTCCGACCGGTTCGATGCCCGCCGGCGCTCGGTACGACTGACCAGGCGCGCCCGCGAAGTGCTTACGGCCTATCTGTTGAGCTGTTGACCGTCGTATCGATGGCCGACGCATGAGTGCGAAGGATCTCGAGGCCGGTATGAATATGCACGCTGGCCAGCGACTGGCCGGCGGCATCGCTCAGCGCAAGGACTTCCTGACCCAGCGTGACTGCCCGGTCCAGCATCTCTTTTTCGTTAAGCACTTGATCACTCCTTTTAGTTGTGGCGACCCGTCGTTGCGGGATCGCCTCATTGACTGGAGTGCATTCTAAGCGCGAGGCATATCTGGCCCGTTTCGGCAGCATTAAATCGCCGTCATCTGATGAATCGCCCGTAAACCAAAGTATCGGCTCGACTAAATTCTATTGATGCAGAACCGTGAATTTTCCGCATCTTGAGCGAGGTTAAGCCGGATCTTTCAAATTATGATATCGATTGCAGGCTCAGGGAGCGATCGTTCCGCCGGCAGCACGTTGCAGATCAGGTGAACCCGGCGCGAGTCGCCCATGTTGACCACCGCATGACGCCGCAGATTGTCGAATTCATAGACCTGCCCCGCGGCGAAATGGAAACTCTCGTCCCCGACTTCGAACCGCACCCGCGGGTTGGTGACCACCGCCAGGTGACAGCGATGGGTATGGGTCAGCAGGTCGCCGGCGTCGACATGGCGCGGAATCGCGGTGTCGGGGGCCATCTCGGTCAGCATCAGCCGGGCGACGCGCCCGCCATGATGCCCGGCGATCGCCTCGCCGCAGGCGAGCACCGCCGCCTGCAGCTCTGGCGAGGCATCGTCGACCCGCTCGATCGCCGGCGCGACGCCGGGCTCGAGCGACTCGAGCCAGATGAAGCGGATCGTCCGGGTGCTGCGATGCGCGGGAAACCGCTCCTGCCGTCGCGACCACAGCTCCCAGAGCGGATCCTCCTCGCCCGGCAGCGCCGCCAGGATCGCATCGAGCGGCCAGCTGAACAGCGGGACGACCGCCTGAGGCAATCGCATCGCCCTGCCCCTATTGCTGCGCCGGGGCGGCGCGGTCGAGGAAGTCGAGGATCGTGTTCCACAGATGCTCGCCGACGCCCGGTCCACCGACGCGGTGCGTCTGGCCCGGATAGAGCATCAGTTCGAACGGAACCGCCGCCGCCTGCATCTTCGCCATCATCACCGTCGAATGGTCGAGCACGACATTGTCGTCGGCCATGCCGTGGATCAGCAGCAGCGGATCGCGGATCTTCGTCGCCTCCTGCACCGTATCGGACATCTTGTAGGCGTCCGGCACGACGCGCGGGTCGCCCATGTAGCGCTCGGTATAATGGGTGTCGTACAACTCCCACTTGCTCACCGGCGCGCCCGACACGCCCGCAGCGAACACGCCCGGTGCCGCCTCCAGCATCTTCAGCGTCATGTAGCCGCCATAGGACCAGCCATAGGTGACGATCCGCTTCGGGTCGACCTGAGGCAGGGTCTTCAGATAATCGGCGCCGGCGACCTGGTCGCGCACCTCGATCGATCCCATCGCCTGGTAGATCGCATCCTCGAACGCCTTGCCGCGATTGGCCGAGCCGCGATTGTCGATCTGGAACCAGATATAGCCGCGATCGACGATCGCCTGCTGCAGCGCCCCGCCCCAGGCGCGAGAGACGGTCTGCGAATGCGGGCCGCCATAATGCTGGAAGAACACCGGATAACGCTTTCCGGCTTCTATCGGCGGGGTGATCATCTCCCACTGCAGCGTCGCGCCATCCTCGGTCTTCAGCGTGCCGAAGCTGCGCTGGCGATGGTTGGCGAGATAGCTGTTATACGGATGTGCAACATCCTTGACCGAATTCTCGTTGACCCATGCGACCCGCTTTCCGGCAGGATCGGCGAGATAGACCTGGGGCGGCTGGTCGGGGTTGGAGCGCGTGACGATCACCCGCGTCGCGGCCTTGTCCATCGTCGCCATGTTCCACCAGCCCGGCTCGGTCAGGCGCGTGGGTGCACCGCCCTTGAGGCTCATCGAATAGAGATGGCGCTCCAGCACGCCGTCCTTGTTGCCGAGGAAGAAGATGCGGCCGGTCTTGTCGTCGACGCCCGCGACCGAGAAGACTTCCCAGTCCCCCTTGGTCAGCTGCGTGAACTTGCCCTTGGCCCAGCGGTAGAGATGGCCGTGACCGTCGCGTTCCGACCACCAGATCAGGCTGCCGTCGCCCAGCGGGGTGAAGGCGTTGGACAGGTTGACCCAGCTCTTCTCGGCCGCCTTTTCGGTGAACACGACGCGCGATGCACCGGTCGAGGGATCGACCGCGAGCAGGTCCAGCGTCTTCTGGTCGCGGCTCTGGCGCTGGACATACAGCGTCTTCGCATCGGGCGCCCATTTGACGCGGGCGAGATAGATGTCGCGTTCGGCGCCCAGATCGACCTTCACCTTGTTGCCGCCGTCCGGGCCCATCAGCCACAGCTCGACCAGGACGTTGTAGGTCCCCGCCTTGGGATAGCGCTGCTGATAGATGCTGGTGCCGTCGGCACCGATCGCGGCGCGGGTGACGATGCCGACCGGGCTCTCGTCGAACCGCTCGACGGCGATGCGGCTGTCGTTCGGCGCCCACCAGTAACCGGTGAAGCGATCCATTTCCTCCTGCGCGACGAACTCGGCCTCGCCCCAGTGGATCGTGCCCTTGCCGTCGCTGTCGGTCAGCACGCGCGGCGCTCCGCCCTTCATCGGCAGCACCGCGAAATTCTGGTCGCGGACATAGCTGACATAGCCGCCCGCCGGGCTGACCGCCGCGTTCAGCTTGGCGCCCGCCGCTGCCGGCAGCTTGCGCACCTGCCCATCGAGCGAGGCGAGGAACAGCTCGCCCTCCAGCGGCACCAGGATCGACTGGGCATCGGGCGACCAGTCATAGGAGACGATGCCCCTGGTCCCGCCGATGCGGGCGCGCTCCATCTGCATCTTCTCGGCCTCGGACGCCTCGGCGCCCGATCCGACCTTCTTCGAATCGACGAGCATCCGCCACTCACCGGTGCGGGTGTCCATCGCCCACAGGTCGAACCGCTCCTTCTCGTCGGCGCGGTTGCGCAACAGCGTCAGATAGCGGCCATCGGGCGACAGCTTCATCGCGCGCGGCTGGGTCCCGGCAAGATCGGGGCTGGCGAAGACGCGCTTGAGGCTCAGCGCCGGGGCGGCTTCCTGCGCCTCAACCTGCATCGACATGCCCCCGGCCGCAAGCAACGCCACACCGATCAACCATTTCCGCATTCTCGCAAAACCTCTGGGGGAATATGTCCCGCAACCCACGGGGATCGCTCGCCTAACACGCCCCGGCGCGCAAAGGCAAAGCGGGGTAGCGCCTCCGGCCGAGTTTAGCCGCTGAATGTCTGCCGCAGCGCCATCTTCCATTCCGCATCCAACGAGGCTGCACTTGTCCCAGCCAAGGGAGCTTGTGTTGCGGATCTGCTTTAGTCCCTTAGTGCGCCGATAAGGTTGATTGAAGCGGACGGGCACCTCTGTGCGCGAGACTCCGCTTAGGCCAATCGCTCCATTCGCCCGTTCGAGAAATAACCGACGTTCTTCCCGCCAAGCTCCCGTTGCGCGCGCGATGCAAGAGCGAGACCCTCTTCGTCCAACGCTGCTACTGCGTCTACGGGAAATCCCGAAAAATGGGCGTCCTCATACTTTCGTTGCCAAGCAGCCAAATCCGCGACCAGTGGCGCCGACAGACCTATGGCACCGGGCAAAACGTACCCGCCCGCGATCGCATCACGCATGCCAGTACCCGAAAGCATTCCATCAATAAGGAGGTCGGCTATCATCGACCAAAGCTAGCGCCCACGCTGCGGCATCCGCAACACCAGCCTCGCGTTTTAAATAACCCGGCGAGTCTCAATCACCCTGCGCACCGATCGTGTAGCGCGGTCCCGCCCCGCTCAACCCCGCGCGGTCGCCCGGATTATAGAGTGCGCAGCGGTCGAGCGACAGACAGCCGCAGCCGATGCAGCCGTCCAGCGTCTCGCGGGTGCGCTCCAGCGCGGCGATGCGCCGGTCGATCAGCGCGCGGATGCCGCTGCTGATCCGTTTCCAGTCGGCCGCGGTCGGCGTGCGTCCCTCGGGCAGCTTCGCCAGTTCCGCGGCGATCTGCGGCAGGGTCAGCCCCAGTTGCTGCGCGATCAGTGCGAAGGACAGGCGGCGGATCGCCGAGCGGAAGAAGCGGCGCTGTCCGCCGCCGGTACGGAACGAGGCGACCAGCCCCTTTTCCTCGTAGAAGCGGATCGCCGAAACCGTCAGGCCGGTCCGCCGCGCCAGGTCGCCGATCGTCAGCACATCCTGCGAATTGGCCACGCCGTACCTCCCGCGATTTTAGGCCTTGATCTCAACTTAGGTTGAGGTTGTAGCTGCCTCAGGCATGGCAACCACCACAAGAGGAAATTCCATGCTTTCAACCCCCACTCCTTCCGCCGCGCCGTTTATCGAGCATCTCAATTTGACGGTCCGTGATCCCGAGCGGTCGGCGCAGCTGATGACCGACCTGTTCGGCTGGTATGTCCGCTGGTCCGGCCCTTCGGCGCTGGGCGGACGGTCGATCCATGTCGGCGACGATCGCTGCTATGTGGCGCTGTACACCCGTGACGGCGCCGGCACACCGGACGACGTGTTCCGCAAGGGCAATCCGCTCAACCATATCGGCATCCAGGTCGAGGATATCGACGAGGTCGAACGCCGGGTGATCGCGGCGGGCCTGACGCCCTTCATGCACGGCGATTACGAGCCGGGCCGGCGCTTCTATTTCCTCGACCCCGACGGGACCGAATATGAGATCGTCAGCTACGCCTGAGCTTGCGGGCTAATCGGGGAATGCCGGAATGTGCCCCCAGACCGGCATTCCCCGCCCATCGTCCGATCGGCCGACGGGATCTCGTGTCGCTCAGCAGTTGCAGAGGCTGAGCATGCGTGCAGCGATCTCGCGTTCGCCCATCACCACCTCCGGCACGCCTGCCTTTTCGAGGAAGGCGACCTCCGCATCCGAATGGGCGCGGGCAACGATCTGCAGGCCGGGATGGAGCGCCTGGGCGCGTTCGGCGATGGCGCCGCCTTCGAACCCTTCCGGAATCGCGATCAGCAGCCGTCCCGCGTCGCGGATGCCGGCGGCCAGCAGCGTCTCGTTCTCGATGGCGTTGCCGTGCACGACGTCATGCCCGGCGGCCTGGGCCTCGCGCATCATGTCGGGCTGGTCCTCGATCACGATCACCGGCTTGCCGCGCTTCTTCAGTTCGCCCGCGATCAGCTTGCCGACGCGGCCATAGCCGATCAGCACGACATGGCCCTTGTGCGCGCGCGGCTTCGGCGCTTCGGGCACGATGTCGGGCGTCTCCTGCCGCTTGGGTACCAGCGAGAAGATGAAGGGATTGAGGAAGATCGACAGGATCGCGCCCGCCAGGATCAGGTCCCGCCCCTCGGACGGCAGGATCGCGAGGCTGGTGCCGAGCGAGGCGAGGATGAACGAGAATTCGCCGATCTGCGCCAGGCTGGCCGCGACGGTCAGCGCGGTGCGGCTGTTGTGGCCCAGCATGCGGACGATGGCATAGGCGGCCAGCGACTTGCCGACCACGATGATGCCGACGGTCGCGATCAACTGGAGCGGCTGATCGATCACCACTGCCGGATTGAACAACATGCCGACCGACACGAAGAACAGCACCGCGAACGCGTCGCGCAGCGGCAGTGTCTCTTCGGTCGCCTGCCGGCTGAGCGGCGTCTCGCCCAGGATCATGCCGGCAAAGAAGGCGCCGAGCGCGAACGAGACCTGGAAGACGAAGGCGGCGCCGAACGCGACGCCCAGTGCGATCGCCAGCACCGCAAGGCGGAACAGCTCGCGCGAGCCGGTATGCACGACCCAGTGCAGCGCCCAGGGGATCACCTTGCGCCCCACCAGCAGCATGAGCACGACGAAGCCGGCGACCTTGAAGATCGTGCCCGCGATCGGCGCGATCAGTTCGGATGCGGCCGCGTCGGGGCTGTTCATCACCTTCGCCAGCACCGGCAGCATCACCAGCGCCAGCACCATCACCAGATCCTCGACGATCAGCCAGCCGACCGCGATGCGGCCGCGCTCGGTCTGGACCAGATTATGCCCTTGCAGCGCGCGCAGCAGCACCACCGTGCTGGCGACCGACAATGCCAGGCCGAAGACGAAGCCCGCCAGCAGGTTCCAGCCCAGGGTCCAGGACAGCAGCATGCCCATCAGCGTGGCGACCGCGATCTGCCCGACCGCGCCGGGCACCGCGATCTTGCGGACCGCCAGCAGGTCCTTGAGCGAGAAATGGAGGCCGACGCCGAACATCAGCAGGATTACGCCGATCTCGGCGAGTTCGCTGGCCAGTCCGGCATCGGCGACGAAGCCGGGGGTAAAGGGTCCGACGACGACGCCGGCGATCAGATAGCCGGCGATCGGCGACACCCGCAGCCGGTGCGCCAGGGCACCGAAGGCGAAGGCGATCACCAGTCCGGCCACGATCGTGGCGATGAGAGGCGTGTGGTGCATGTATGTCCTTGTTCGGTCGCCGCACTCCGCGGCGTGCGCTGGGCCGGATCAGCGTCCGGCCCGGTCGGTCCTCAATCGATGCGCTATTCGGCAGTCGCGCCCAGGATGGCGGCCAGCGCCGCGGCCGATCCGGCGATGCCGGACCAGACCGCGGTGATGAACCACCAGGGCGGGCGCTTCTGCTTTTCCTCGCGAACGTCGTCGATGTTCATTGGCTTTCCTCGATAAGGGGGTCCGCTCAGGACCCGCGATGTCGAAAGCGCGGCCAGCGAGGCCGCAGCGGAAAGTCAGGCGATCGGAGGTGCGCGCGGCCAGGCCGACGCGTCGGGGACGGCCCCCTTCAGCCTCGGGTCGGGCGCGGGCCAGTCGGCATGGCCGGTGTCGAGCGACACGGGCACCGCGACAGTCTGCACCACCAGCCGATCGGGCAAATCGATGCCGAGATCGGCGCGCGTGGGATCGTCGTCACGCACGCTGGCGGCAGCACGCGCCTTCGGCGTCGTAGCGTTCAGCGCGACCAGGGTGGTGGAGGGATTGAACGCCGAACCCAGCGGGGTGGTCAGCGGTGCGCCGACCGGCACCAGCGCGCAGAACAGCGCGACGACCATCGACATCCACAGCGACGCGACATGCAGCCGAAGCTGCGTCGCGCGCGAGGGATGAAGGGTCGGGGTCATGGGCGGCATCCTACCGGAGTGCGCCCGATTCGGCAAAGTTTCAGGAGCGAAACGCTGGCTTTCCGAACGCGAGCGGGGCGCGGAAGCAATGCCTCCGCGCCCCGCACTGATCGCGTTGCCCGCGCGCTTATTCGGCGGCAGTCGCCGTCGGACGCGTGTCGCGGCGCTCGGCGATACGTGCCGACTTGCCGGTGCGGCCACGCAGATAATAGAGCTTGGCGCGACGCACGACACCGCGGCGCACGACCTCGATAGTATCGACGTTCGGCGAATAGAGCGGGAAGACGCGCTCGACGCCCTCGCCGAACGAGATCTTGCGGACGGTGAAGTTCGAGCCCATGCCCTTGTTCGAACGCGCGATGCACACGCCTTCGAAATTCTGGACGCGGGTGCGCTCGCCTTCGACGACCTTCACGCCGACGCGCAGCGTGTCGCCAGGACGGAATTCCGGAATCTTCTTCGCCTCGTTGAACTTGGCGATCTGCTCGGCTTCGAGCTGCTGGATGAGGTTCATTGGTCAGTCCTCGTTACGTCGCCGCGCGCCAGAGGGAGACTGGACCCGAGCGCCGTCGTGGCGCTCCCAAAGATCCGGCCTCCGTGACCGTGTATCGCTCTCGGCCCTGGCTCGACGCCATGCCTCGATCTTCGCATGATCCCCCGATCGCAGCACTTCGGGGATCGTGCGCCCTTCCCATTCAGCGGGCCGGGTATATTGCGGATATTCGAGCAGCCCCGTTTCGAAGCTCTCGTCCATGCCGCTGGAAGGCGCGCCCATTACTCCGGGAATCAGGCGAATGCAAGCGTCGAGCAGCGTCAGCGCCGCCATCTCGCCGCCCGACAGGATATAGTCCCCGATCGATACCTGTTCGATGCCGCGCGCCTCGAACAGGCGCTCGTCCATCCCCTCG
The DNA here is from genome assembly GCF_039652585.1 of Sphingomonas rustica. Taxonomy (NCBI): domain Bacteria; kingdom Pseudomonadati; phylum Pseudomonadota; class Alphaproteobacteria; order Sphingomonadales; family Sphingomonadaceae; genus Sphingomonas; species Sphingomonas rustica. Next base: position 54,915 of record NZ_JBDIZK010000016.1, read on the forward strand.
AACCGGCCGCACAGGATCACCGCGCCGGGTCCGCCGGCCAGCGCCCGCACCCGCGCCTGCGTCAGCGTGGCGCCGCGCGGCGTCATCGCCAGCACCGGCCGGCCGGGATCGACGCTGTCCAGCGCGCGTGCCAGCACGTCGGCGCGCATCACCATCCCCGCCCCGCCGCCCGCCGGGGTATCGTCGACCGAACGATGCCTGTCGGTGGCGAAGTCGCGGATCTGTACCGCCTCCATCCGCCACAGCGCCTCGCGCAGCGCACGCCCGGCGATCGACACGCCGAGCGGGCCGGGGAACATCTCCGGATAGAGGGTCAGCACGGTCGCGTGGAAGGTCATCGCCGCGCCTTTCGGGGCTTCGTCCGCACTTGGCAAGCTCAGGGCTGTTTCTGAACCACGGCGAAGCGCAGCGCCTGCACCGTCGCGGGCGTCGTCGGGGCCAGCAGGATCTGGCCGTCCAGCGCGCCCTTCTCGCAGGTCCAGCGGATCGTGGCGCTCAGCGCGCCGGTAGCGGTCAGCGGCTCGGCACGCGGGCAGTCGCCCACCAGCCCGCGCAGCCGCGCGAACTCGGTCCGCCAGTTGGCGGCCGAGCGATCCATCAGGAAATTCATCGCCAGCGGCAGCCCGGAGACATCGCCCGAGGCATAGGCGGCCCGCGCCTGGTCGTGGATCGCCGTCAGCGCGGGCGTCACCGGGATCGGGCGGGACGTGAAGGCACCGGCATCGTTGAGCAGGAACGCGGCATCCCAGGCGATCTCTGCCGCACCGGTATAGGTTCGGTTGGTGAAGACGAAGATGCCGACGCCGTAATCGGGGAGCAGCAGCACATGGCTGCCATAGCCGGGATAGCCGCCGCCATGGTGCATCATCCGGCCCAGCTGACAGTCCTGTGCAACGCGGAAGCCCATGCCATAGGCCTCGGACTGGACGCAGCCGCTCTGCGCGGTCGAGCCGAAGCGGCGGCGCGTGCGCGAGAAGTTCGAGCCTTGCGCCATCTCACGAAGCGTCGCCCGGCGGACGGGACCGCGGTCGGCATCGTCACGGGCCGGCGTGCCCGACAGGAGGAACGCGACCCATTTGGCATAGTCGTTGGCGCTGACCTGAAGCCCGCCCATAGCGCCGAACGCGCCATGCTTCATCGTCGGTTCTTCCAGCCAGGCGTCATTCTCCCAGCGATAGCCGATCGCCCGTCGCGCCAGCGGCGATTCGCCGACTTCATAGCCACTCGACGTCATGCCCAGCGGCTTCAGGATCGTCCGCTCGACATAGGTGCGATAGGGCATGCCCGAGACATTGGCGACGATCCGCCCCAGCAACGCATAGCCGAAATTGGAATATTCCATCGCGATGCCCGGCGCCCGGGTGAAGGGCACGCCGGCGCGGATCATCTTCGTGAACTCCGCCTCGGGCAGAAGCTGCTGGCGATCGCCCCAGGGATCGTCGGTCACGAAGCCGGCCGTGTGGTTGAGCAGGTCGCGCACGCGGATCCGCGGAGAATCCGACGTCGGATATTTCCAGCCGCGCGTCTCGGGCACGTACTTCTCGGCCAGGTCGTCGAGCGACAGCTTGCCGGCATCGCGCAGCGACAGGATCGACAGCGCGGTGAACGCCTTGGTCATCGACGCGATGCGGAACAGGCTGTCCGCGGTGACCGGCCGCTTCTCGGCCATGTCCTGCACGCCGAAGCCGCGGACATGGACCAGCTTGCCGTTGGCGACGATGCCATAGACCAGGCCGGGGGTCGGATTCTGTTTCTGGAAATTCTCGAACAGCGCGTCGATCCGGGGGATCGCCGAACGGATCACCGCGTCATCGGCGGGCGCGGTGCTGGCCGTCGTCTGCGCGGCCGCCGGAAGCGCGCAAATGGTTGCAGTTGCAAGTATCACGGAGGCGATGCGGCCGATGATCTTCCCGTTGCGCATATGCTTGCCCCTTTTCCGCGGATCCACCGGCTGGTTAGCCGAGCTTGCGGGCCGCGATAACCCCTGCCCTGCCGCGCGGTTCGTCACGCCGCCCACTCCGCTCGTCGAGCAGCGGTTTCGGCCGGTCCCCGCGCGTGGCTAGCTGGCGTGCATGCAGGACAGGACCGGCAGATGAGCGACCAGAGCGATACCGACGACGCGGCACCGGGCTGGGACGCGATCGATGCTGCGTTTGACCGGCTCTATCCCGGGCGGGCACCCCTTCACTTCGGATCGGTCGTTCCCGCCTTCCTGGGCGGCAACGATCCGCTGAACGGAATCAGCGCCTGGAAGCGGCTGGACCCGGTGCCGCACTGGCATTTCGTGACCTATGGCTTCTCCGAGCTTTACGAGAAGGAAAGCGAGGATCCCGAGGAGAGCGGCTTCGGGTTCGAGCTGACGATGCGCGTAGCCTGCACGCCCGATGCGGAGACGCCGCCGCCCTGGGTGATGAACATGCTGCAGAATCTGGCGCGCTATGTGTTCAAGAGCGGCAACCGCTTTGCCGACGGGCATTGGCTGAATACCAATGGTCCGATCGCGCTGGAGACGGGTACGCAGCTCTGCTCGATCGCGTTCATCGCTGATCCCGAGCTGCCGACGATCGACACGCCCAATGGGCGCGTCGCCTTCCTCCAGGTCGTGGGCCTGACGCTGGACGAGGAAGCGGCGATCAAGCGGTGGAATGCGCGCAAGCTGCTCGAGACGCTCGCGCCGCTTATGCCGTTGTGGATCACCGACCTCGATCGCACGTCGCTGCTCTCCGACCCCGACACCGCTCGTCAGGTCGAGGAAGGATCGCGGCGCGAAGGATCGTCGACCGGGATGATCTTCCTCGAGAAACTCGACTGGACGGTGCGCAAGCCGCTGCTGCGCAAGCCGGTGACCGAGGTCACGCTGGGCGCGAACCATGTCGCGAACCTGACCGACATGCTTGGCCTGAGACTGCCGTTCGGCAACGACGTGACGCTGATGGGGACGCAGCCCGGACGGATGGTGCGGATCGTACCGGGGCACGCGAATCAGGTCACCGAGCGGGACGAGACGCATTTGACGATCACGCTGACCGGGGCGACCGTCGATGCATTGGCCGGCGCACTCAACCCGGTCGCGGGGCGCTATCCCGTGCCGGGGTTCGATGCGCTGGCGTTGCAGATCGAACCGACGCTTATCCGCAACCAGCAAGGCGAGGTGGTGAAGACGGTCGGCTGATCTCAGCTTCCGCAGCCGCCACACCCGCCGCCGCCACAGCCGCCCCCGCCGCCGCTGTCGCCGCTGCTCCCCCCGTCGCTCGAACTGGTGCCGCCGTCGCCTGAACCGCCATTGTCCGTGCGCATGCGGTGATAGTCGCCCCAGATCGTGGCCGTGAGCACCGTGGTCCCGAACAGCGCGACGGCGAGACCGGTCTCATCGCGGGTGGGTGCACGGCGCAGCCGGTCCAGACGGCTGCGGGCTTCGTCGATCACGGCCTTGCCCGCCCGGGTGCGGCGATCGACGACGCAGAAGCGGATCAGCGAGAGGATCGCCGTCACCACCAGCAGCACGGTCAGATACCCTACGGGACGCTCGCGCGCCGTGCCGACTTCCCATTTGATCGCGCCGAACACGAGCAGCAGGATGTAGGGCGCGGTCTGCCAGAAGCGCAGCGCGAGCACCGAGCGCTCGGTCATCAGCTTCCCGCCCCGGATCAGGCGCTGCCGCACCGGCCAGGCATGCGGCTCCAGCGCGGCGGCGATGGCGCGCCATTTCGCCGGTCCGCCGACCGCCAGCACGCTGCGCTCCGCGTCCGAGCGCGCGGGATGGCGCGGATCGGGCTGGAACTTGCCGCCGGTCTCCAAGGTGATCGCATGGGCAGCGAACAGCCGCGCCATGACCGAGTCCTCGAACCGTCGGGTGCCGCCCGCCAGATAGGCGAGTTCGTCGGGATCGGTGACCGTGACGGCGCTGCCATGGGGCCGCAGCCGGGCGGGAATGGCAAGTCCTGCGTAGAGTACGAGCAGCAGCAGGCTGCAATAGAGGATCAGGAAAGGGCCGCCGGTCCAGTCGAAGGGGCCGTAACTCATAGAGGCGTTTCACTCCACAGGTTGAGGATGAGGGCAAGCGCCGCGGCCAGGGCGAGGATCGCCGCGATCCGCCAGAGGCGCCGCCGCGACAGGATGACATGGTCGCGCGGGTGGACGCGCACCGCACGGGGATCGTCGAGCAGGCGGCGCGCGGCATCGGGCCAGAGATCGGCCGGCGGCGCGCCGAACGCCGCCTCATAGCTTTTCAGCGTCGCGGCATATTGTTCGAAATAGCGTTGCTGCTCGCCGCTTCCCCCGGCGGTGGGCCCGTGATGCAGCGCCCGGCCGAGAATATCGGGGCAGAAACGTTCCCAATAGTCGCGGGTGTAGGTCAAGTGCAGGTGCCAGGCCTGGTCGACCGCATCCGATGGAGTGACCGGATGTCCGGCAGCGACGGCGAGGTAACAGAAGCGGCGATATTCGCCGACGACGCGGCGGGCCTCAGCGAGGCTCCAGCCATTCTCGCGCGCCAGGCGCTGTTCGAAGCTCAGCGCGGCGTCGGCGGGACCGATCGGGTAATCGAGGATCCGGTCCCAGAGCCCTGGGTCGGCGAGGCAGGAAGCAGCTTCCGGTTTGCCCATCTGAATTCCGATTAACCCGGGGGAGTTACAACATCATGACAGACTCTGTGTACCCTGGCGGCCCCCGAGACAATCCAGGACGAAGGCCAGGCGAGCCTCGACCGAGGCGAGCGGCAACTCGATCAGGTCATAGCCCGCTCGCGCATAGACTATCCGCATCGCGTCACAGGTGCGGCAGGCTTCGGCGAAATCCTGTCTGCGTTCGGCGTCCTGCACGAAGATCTCGCGCCAGGGCGGGGCGATGAAGATCGTCCCGGCATAGCGGCAGGTGCGCACCGCCGCGTCGACCTCCGCCAGCGGCGCCTCGCCGATCAGGTGCAGATAGCCCTGAATGTCGGGAATGCCCCGGTCGAAAAAGGTCTCGCCTTCGGCATCGCGAAAGGCCGCGAGGTCGCGCGCCAGCATCGCCCGCGCAAAGGCGACCCGGTCCATCCAGGGCAGCGCGTCCCCGCCGGCAGCACCTTGTTCGCGGATGACCGCCCTGCCCGCTTCGGCGACCACCGCATGGCCGGCGGCGCGCAACGCATCGATCAGGGTCGACTTGCCCGATCCCGGGCCGCCGGTGATGACGTGGAACCGGGGTTCAGGCGTCGGCGAAATCATCGGCGACGACGAGCCGATCGGCATCCCATTCGGGCACGGCGTGCGGTTGCATCGGCAGCATGAAGCGCTTGCCGTCGGGGCGCTCGATCTCGATCACGTCGCCCGCGCCGTAATTGTCGATCGCGATGACGCGGCCGAGGTCGGCGCCGCTGGCGCTGACGGCGGGCAGGCCGAGCAGGTCGACATGATAATATTCGCCCTCGCCCAGCGGCGGCAGGGCGGAGCGCGGCACGGTCAATTCGGTGCCGCGCATCGCCTCGGCCGCATTGCGGTCGGCAATCTCGGCAAAGCGGGCGATCGCGCCGTTAGAGCCCTTGCGGAGCGACCTGAGGGTCAGCGCACCGGCGTTGAACGCCTGGTGCGCCGACAGATCCTCGGCAAAGACCTTCAGGCGAACCTCTCCCGTCACGCCGTGCGCGCCGATGACGACGGCCAAGGTGACGGGACGGTCCACCGACATCGAGCCTCAGCCCTCTGCCTGTTCCTCGGTGGCTTCGGCGGCCGGAGCCTCCTCGGCCGGAGCGGCGGCTGCTGCTGCGGCTGCTTCCTCGGCTGCCTTGGCCTTCTCGGCACGCTCTTCGACGCGCTCCTTGGCCTTCTCGCCCGGCTCGGCCTTCTTCGGGTTGTTGCGCGCTGCGCGCTCCTTCAGGCCGGCGGCATCGAGGAAGCGGGCGACGCGGTCGGTCGGCTGCGCGCCGACGCTCAGCCAATGCTTGGCGCGGTCACCGTCCAGCTTGATGCGCTCGGGCGAATCCTTGGCGAGCAGCGGGTTGTAGGTGCCGATCTTCTCGATGAACTTGCCGTCGCGCGGGCTGCGCGCATCGGCGATCACGATGCGGTAATAGGGACGCTTCTTAGAACCGCCGCGCGAGAGACGCATGGAGAGAGCCATTACTTCACTTCCTTAGTTGATCTGAACTGTTGAAACGGAAAACGAACTTACTTTTTCTTCAGGAAATTCTGGAAACCTGGGGGCAACTTGGGCATGTCGCCGCCGCCCGGCAGCCCGGGAAGGCCGCCGGGACCGCCCATCTTGCCCATCACGTCGCCCAGCTCGGGCCCGCCCATCGCGTTGCCCAGGCCACCCATGCCGCCCTTGCCGAGCATCGACATCATGCCCTTGAGGCCGCCCATCTTCTTGAGCCGCTTCATTGCGGTCTGCATCTCCTGATGCATCTTCATGAGCTTGTTGACGTCCTGCACGGTCGTGCCGCTGCCCTTGGCGATGCGGATCTTACGCTTGGCGTTGATCAGCTCGGGCTTGGCGCGCTCCCTGGGCGTCATCGAGGTGATCATCGCGTCCATGCGCAGCAGGATGCGTTCGTCGACATTGCCCGCAGCCATCGCCGACTGCGCCTTCTTCATGCCGGGGATCATCCCCGCCAGCGCGCCGATGCCGCCCATCTTGCGCATCTGCGCCAGCTGGCTGCGCAGGTCGTTCATGTCAAACTGGCCCTTGGCCAGCCGCGACGCCATCTTCTCGGCATCTTCATGCTCGATCGCCTGCGCGGCGCGTTCGACCAGCGACACGACATCGCCCATGCCCAGGATACGGCCGGCGACCCGCTTGGGATGGAACGGCTCGATCTGGTCGAGCTTCTCGCCCATGCCGGCGAACTTGATCGGCTTGCCGGTGACCGAGCGCATCGATAGCGCGGCGCCGCCGCGCGCGTCGCCGTCCATGCGGGTCAGCACCACGCCGGTCAGCGGCACCTGGCTGCCGAAGCTGCTGGCGACGTTGACCGCGTCCTGGCCGGTCAGCGAGTCGACGACGAGCAGGATTTCCTGCGGCTTCGCGATGTCGGCGACCGCCTTCATCTCGTCCATCAGCGCCTGGTCGACATGGAGTCGGCCGGCGGTGTCGAGCATGATCACGTCGAAGCCCTGAAGCTTCGCCGAGGAAAGGGCGCGCTGCGCGATCTCGACCGGCTGCTGACCCTGCACGATCGGGAGCGTCGCAACCTCGGTCTGGGTGCCGAGCACCGCAAGCTGTTCCTGCGCCGCCGGGCGATTGACGTCGAGCGACGCCATCATCACCTTCTTGCCCTGCGTCTTGCTGATCAGCTTGGCGAGCTTGGCAGTGGTGGTGGTCTTGCCCGAGCCCTGGAGGCCGACGAGCATGATGACCGCGGGCGGGGTGACGCCCAGGTTGAGCTCGGCCGTGTCGGGGCCCAGCATCTCGACCAGCGCGTCATGAACGATCTTGACGACCTGCTGACCCGGGGTGATCGAGCGCAGCACCTGCTGGCCGACCGCCTGTTCGGTCACCTTGTCGACGAACTCGCGCGCCACCGGAAGCGCGACATCGGCCTCCAGCAGGGCGATGCGGACTTCGCGCATGGCGGTGCGGACGTCGGCCTCGACGAGCGCGCCACGACCCTTCAGGCGATCGAATACGCCGCCAAGCCGTTCGCTCAGACTCTCGAACATGAGACTCGTTTCACTCCAAATTCCGCCCTGGTTCCGCCAAACGCAAAACACGCCGGCGGACGAAACCTCGTCGGCCGGCGTCGTCCCGTGGGACGATGGATGTTGCGCGTTCCGTGGAACGGTCGATCGGGCTCATAACCGCGAGATGGGAAAAGTGCAACCCGATGCAAGTCCTGTCCGCCGGTCGGCCGGCCCGACCGATTTATTGCCGCACCGCACGGCCGCTTAACCGCTTCTATACCCCGCCCATGTGAGATCCGCCCCCTGATGAATTGGGGAGACGTCCGGCATGGCGCTGGATCTCGACGACGAGACGCATGACGACGGCAAGAAGGGCAGCGATATCGTGACCGGGGCGATCAGCGTCGCCGCGATCCTGTTGTTCGTGGGAACGGGCAGCTCGGTGCTGTCCAAGACGCTGCAGCATTGGTTCGAGGGCGGCGAGCCGGTGGATCGCACGCTGGTGATCGCGTTGCTGCTGAACGTGGCGCTGATCCTGTTCGGCTGGCGTCGCCACCATGCACTGCGTCAGGAAGTGCGCGAGCGGGCCGCGGCCGAGGAGCGGGCGCATCTGCTCGCCAGCCGCGATCCGCTGACCGGATTCCTCAACCGCCGCAGCCTGGGCGAGGAAGGCGCGGCGATGTTCGTGCGCGCCCAGCGCCGTCGCAAGGCGATGGTGCTGATGATGCTCGACCTGGATCATTTCAAGGCGATCAACGACATGCACGGCCACGCCGTGGGCGACGCGCTGCTGCGCGCCGTGGCCGCCGAAATCCGCTCGGCAGTGCCCAGCGCCGCGCTGACCGCGCGACTGGGCGGCGACGAATTCTCGTGCGGGTTCCTGTTCGATCCTGGCCAGCCGGAAATGGTCGAGCGGATCGGCGAGCGGCTGGTCAGCCGGATGGCCCAGCCCTTCGACATCGAGGGGCTGCGCCTGCACATTTCCTGTTCGCTGGGCGTGGCGCGATCCGATTTCGAATGCACCAGCATCGATGCGCTGATGCGGTCGGCCGACATCGCCATGTACCAGTCGAAGAAATCGGGCCGCAATCGCCTCGCCTGGTTCGACCAGTCGATGGAGCGCGAGCTCCAGACGCGCAACGAACTGGAAGCGGGACTGCGCATGGCGATCCCGCGCCAGGAAATCGTCCCCTATTTCGAGCAGCAGATCGACCTGGCCAGCGGCCGGCTGGACGGGTTCGAGGTGCTGGCGCGCTGGGAACATCCGCTGCGCGGGCTGCTGAGCCCTTCCCTGTTCATCCCGATCGCCGAGGAAACCGGCATGATCGCCGAGCTGTCGCTGTCGATCATGCGCCAGTCCTTCCTGGCCGCGCGCGACTGGGACCCGGCGCTGAGCCTGTCGGTCAACCTGTCGCCCTGGCAGCTGCGCGACGCGTGGCTGGCGCAGAAGATCATCAAGGTGCTGACCGAGACAGGCTTTCCGGCGCACCGGCTGGAAATCGAGATCACCGAAAGCGCGCTGTTCGACAACCTGGCGCTTGCCCAGTCGATCGTCGGTAGCCTGAAGAACCAGGGGGTGCGCATCGCGCTCGACGATTTCGGGACGGGCTATTCCTCGCTGGCCCATCTGCGTGCTCTGCCCTTCGACCGGATCAAGATCGACCGCAGCTTCGTCATGACGATCAACGACAATGCGGATTCGGCGGCGATCGTGAACGCGATCGCCAAGCTGGGCGAGAGCCTGAACCTGCCGGTCACCGCCGAGGGGGTCGAGGACGCGGCGATCGAGCAGCGGCTGCGCGCGGTCGGCTGCGCCAAGGCGCAGGGCTGGCTCTATGGCAGGCCGCTGTCGGTCACCGGGGTGCGTCGCCTGCTGGCGGAACGACGGTTGCTGGTCCAGCAGCTCGCCGCGCCACCCGCAACCCTGACCGAGGTGCCCGGCCACCGCCTGGCCGGCTGAGCCTCACCAATCGACCGGGTCGCTCGCCAGCCAGTCTCGCTCCGCCGCGGTCGACTCGCGGCCGAGCGCGGCGTTGCGCGTGGGAAAGCGGCCGAAGCGCTCGACGACCTCGGCATGTTCGCGGGCGAACTCCAGCGAGTCGGCCTTGCCCAGTTTCTCGAAGCAGCGCACGCTGAGCGCCTGGATCTCGGGGTCCTCGGCATGCATCAGCGGCATGTAGAGGAACTGGCGGCGATCCTCGGCCATGCCCTCGTCCCAGCCCGCAACCAGCGCGAGCGCAGTCAGCTCCTGGGCGAGCGGGTCCGCCGCGAACGCCTCGGCAGTGCCGCGATGGAGGTTGCGACTGAACTGGTCGAGTAGGATGACCGCCGCCAGCAGCGTATCGGGATCGTCTCGCCACCCGGCAGCGCCGCTGCCCAGGACCAGGTCGCGCAAGGGGCCGAACAGCTCGCGGATCTCGGCATCCAGCGCATCCGATTGGGCAAACCATTGTTCGGGCATCACCAGATCGAACCAGAAGCCGAGCACCTCCTGCGCCTTCGCGTGGACATCGAGGTCCGCCAACCCTAGATCGTCCGCCAAATGCCGTTCTCCTCACCACATGTCGTCAGCCTCGGATGTCGATTGAACCTCGCCGAAAGCGAAACGATCCGTTCGCTTCTGACAGGGCGAGACACCGTCGTGGTGAACAGTTGCGCGGTGACCAACGAAGCGGTCAAGCAGACCCGCCAGGCGATCCGCCGCGCGCGGCGCGAACGGCCTGACGCCGAACTGGTCGTGACCGGGTGCGCGGCACAGATCGATCCGCAGGCCTTTGCCGCGATGCCCGAGGTCGACCGCGTCATCGGCAATGCCGAAAAGCTGCGCGCCGACGCCTGGGCCCCGGGCGAGGCGGTGGTCGTGCAGGACATCATGGCGGTGCGCGACACCGCGCCGCATCTGGCCGCCAGCTTCTCGACCCATGCCCGCGCGTTCGTCGAGGTGCAGAATGGCTGCGACCATCGCTGTACCTTCTGCGCGATCCCGTTCGGGCGGGGCAACAGCCGGTCGGTCGGCGCCGGCGCGGTGATCGACCGCGTCACCGAGCTTGCCGAGCGTCATGCCGAGGTCGTGCTGACCGGGGTCGACCTGACCAGTTACGGCCACGACCTGCCCGGCAAGCCGAGCCTGGGCCAGCTGGTCGAGCGGGTGCTGCGCCATGTGCCGCAGCTGCGCCGGTTGCGACTCTCGTCGCTCGACGGGATCGAGATCGACGATCGGCTGTTCGACCTGCTGACGCAGGAGAGCCGGGTGATGCCGCATGTCCATCTGTCGCTCCAGGCGGGCGACGACATGGTGCTGAAGCGGATGAAGCGCCGTCATGGCCGGGCGCAGTCGGTCGCGCTGGTCGAGCGGCTGAAGGCGGCGCGGCCCGATATCGCGATCGGCGCCGACCTGATCGCCGGCTTCCCGACCGAGGACGAGGCGATGTTCGCCAATAGCCTTGCGCTGATCGACGATTGCGACGTGGTGCACGCGCATATCTTCCCCTACAGCCCGAGGGCCGGCACCCCGGCGGCGCGAATGCCGCAGGTCCAGCCGGACGTCGTGAAGGCGCGCGCCGCGAAGCTGCGCGCGGCGGCGGAGCGGCGGCGATCGGCCTGGCTGCAGAGCCTGGTCGGCAGCACGCAGGAAATTCTGGTAGAGCGACCCGGAGACCGGGGCCATGCGGGCAATTTCGCCGAAGTGCGGCACGGCCCGAGTGAAGTTGGAGCGATTGTGCGGTTGAAGATCGAACGCGTCGAGAACGGCAAGCTGATGGGCGTGGACGCATGAGCGGGAGCTGGCATGATCGCCTGCTCGGCGGGTTCAAGCGCACGTCGGACCGGTTGCTCGGCAATCTGGCGGGGCTGAAGCTCGGCCGGCTGGACGATGCGACGCTCGACGAGATCGAGGAGGCGCTGATCGCGTCCGACCTGGGCCCGGCGACGGCGGCGCGCGTTCGCCAGCGCCTGGCCGAGGGCCAGTTCGAGACCGGCATGGAAGAGCTCGGCATCCGCCTGATCGTGGCGGAGGAGATCGAGAAGGTCCTGACCCCCGTCGCCCGGCGGCTGGAGATCGAGGCCTTTCCCCGTCCGCAGGTGATCCTGGTGATCGGCGTCAACGGATCGGGCAAGACTACCACCATCGCCAAGCTGGCGAACCTGCTGATCGAGCAGGATTACGGCGTGATGCTGGCGGCGGGCGACACGTTCCGCGCCGCCGCGATCGGCCAGTTGCGCACCTGGGCCGAGCGGATCGGCGTGCCGATCGTGTCGGGGCCCGAGGGCGGCGACGCCGCGGGCATCGTGTTCGAGGCGGTCAAGCAGGCGACCGAGACGGGCATCGACGTGCTGATCGTCGACACCGCCGGTCGCCTCCAGAACAAGCGCGAGCTGATGGACGAACTGGCCAAGATCCGCCGCGTGCTGGGCCGGATCAACCCGGCCTCGCCGCATGACGTGGTGCTGGTGCTCGACGCGACCACCGGCCAGAATGCGCTGAACCAGATCGAGGTGTTCAAGGAAGTCGCCGGGGTCACCGGGCTGGTGATGACCAAGCTGGACGGCACCGCGCGCGGCGGCGTCCTGGTCGCGGCGGCGGAGAAATACGGCCTGCCGATCCACGCGATCGGCGTGGGCGAAAAGGTTGACGATCTGCGTCCGTTCGATCCCAGACAGGTCGCGCGGATCATCGCCGGCGTCGAGGAGCTGAGCAATGGCCGCTGAAACCCGCACTCCCGTCTCGCCCGGCCTGCGGATGCTGATCGATTTCGGTCCGCTGGTGATCTTCTTCGCCACCAACTGGCTGGCGCCGGGCGCCCAGATCGCCAAGATCCTGGCGGCGACCGCCGCGTTCATGGTCGCGATGGGCCTGGCAATGGCGCTGTCCTGGTGGAAGACGCGCCACATCTCGCCAATGCTGTGGATCTCGGGCATGCTCGTGCTCGTGTTCGGCGGGCTGACGCTGTACTTCCACGACCAGACCTTCATCCAGATCAAGCCGACCATCGTCTATTCGATGTTCGCTGTGATCCTCGCCTATGGCCTGGTGACGGGCAAGCCGCTGCTCCAGGCGCTGCTGGAAAGCGCCTATCCGGGCCTGTCCGCCAAGGGATGGCGGTTACTGACGATCAACTGGACCGGCTTCTTCGTCGTCATGGCGGTGCTGAACGAGGTCGTGCGGCACCTGGTCGATTGGGACCAGTGGCTGACCTTCAAGACCTGGGCGGTGATCCCGATGACGCTGGTCTTCGCGATGCTCAACATCCCGATGCTGCTGAAGCACGGGCTTCAGCTGGAAAAGCCGGCCGACGCGCCGATCCCGCCCGAGGGCTGAGCGGTGCGCGTCGCGGTCTTCGGTGCGCGGTCCTATGACCGCCGGTTCCTGGACAAGGCCAATGCGGCGCATGGCCATGAGCTGCGGTTCCTGGACCCGGGCCTGAGCGCGGACACCGTCGCGCTGGCGCAGGGAAGCGACGCGGTCTGCGTGTTCGTCAACGACCGGCTCGACCGGCCGGTGATCGAGGCGCTGGCGGCGATGGGCGTCCGGCTGGTCGCGCTGCGCTGTGCCGGGTTCAACAATGTCGATCTAGAGGCGGCCGAGGCGCTGGGCCTGCCGGTGGTGCGCGTCCCGGCCTATTCGCCGCATGCGGTGTCCGAATTCACGATCGCGTTGCTGCTGGCGCTCGACCGGCGCATCCACCGCGCCTGGTCGCGCACGCGCGAGAACAACTTTGCCCTCGACGGGCTGGTCGGCCGCAACCTGCATGGGCGGGTGGCCGGGGTCGTCGGCACCGGCAAGATCGGCGCGCTGGTCGCCCGCGCGCTGCGCGCCGGCTTCGGCTGCGAGGTGCTGGCCAGCGATCCGGTCGAGGATCCCGATCTGACCGCGATCGGGGTCCGCTATGTCTCGCGCGACCAGTTGCTGCGCGACAGCGACATCGTCACCCTCCACTGCCCGCTGACGCCGGAGACGCGTCACCTGATCGACGCGGCAATGCTCGCGGCGGCGCGGCCGGGTCTGGTGCTGGTCAACACCAGCCGCGGCGCGCTGGTCGACACCCAGGCGCTGATCGATGCGCTGAAGCGTGGCGGCATCGGCGGGGTGGCGCTGGACGTGTACGAGCAGGAAGCCGACCTGTTCTTCAAGGACCTGTCGGGCGAGATCGTCCAGGACGATGTCCTGCAACGGCTGCTGACCTTCCCCAACGTCCTGCTGACCGGGCATCAGGCGTTCCTGACGGAGGAAGCGCTGATCGCGATCGCCGAGACGACCCTGACCAGCATTTCCGATGCCGAGGCGGGGCGACCGCTCACCAATCAGGTTACGACCGACCGGCTGAGGGGATGACGCCCTTTCCTGCCCCGGAGCCCGGGTTCCTTGGGCGGAGAGGCTTATGCGCAGGGGCACGCGACAGCCTAGAGAAGCCCCCCATTGTGCCGATCTGGTTCGCACTCCCTCAGTCGTCGGGCAACGAAAAGGGCGCCGAACTCTCGCCCGGCGCCCCCTGTCGATCGGTCGGTCGGGCGATCAGCCCTGGTCGGCGCGGCTCACGCCCTGGCCGTCGAGATTCTGCGCCACGAATTCCCAGTTGATCAGGTTCGCGCTCAGCACGTCGAGATACTTCGGGCGGGCGTTGCGATAGTCGATATAATAGGCGTGCTCCCACACATCGATCGTCAGCAGCGGCTTCATGCCGTCATAGACCACCGGCGTGTCGGCGTCGTGCAGCGAGGTCACCTTCAGCGCGTCGCCGTCCAGCACCAGCCAGCCCCAGCCGCTGGCGAAGTGATTGGTCGATTCCTCGACCAGCTTCTTCACCAGTTCGTCGGCCGAACCGAAGCTGTCGTTGATCATGTCGGCCAGCTTGCCGGTCGGCGCCTGCTTCTCGGGCGACAGGCACTGCCAGAAGAAGCTGTGGTTCCAGATCTGGGCCGAATTGTTGAACAGGCCTTTGTTGCCCTGGTCCTTGGCCGCCTTGATCACCTGCGACAGGCTGGCATCGGCCAGGTCGGTGCCCGCGATCAGGCCGTTGGTCTTGTCGACATAGGCCTTGTGATGCTTGCCGTGGTGGAACTCCAGCGTCTCGGCGGACATGTGCGGAGCCAGTGCGTCGGCTGCATAGGGAAGGGCTGGAAGTTCGAAGGCCATGATATTCTCCGTTGCTGGCAAATCGCGGGGAGAACGAACACCCGCGCGTTCCGGTCCCTCCTAGGCCAAGTCTTGCGGTGAAGCACCGAAAAATCGTTGCAGAGCGCAAACGAAATCTGGCGACGGACCCGCCTCAACTGCCTGCGCTGAGCAGTTCGTGGCGCTTCAGAGCATGGCGAAGCTGGTCGTAGGTCAGCCCCAGCACCTCCGCCGTCGCACGCTGGTTGTAGCGGCATTCGGACAGCGCACGCAGCAGCAGGTCGCGCTCGAACCGCGCCACGCGCAGTTTGAAGTCGCGGATGTCCTCCTCGGGCTCGGGCTGGGGCGGCGCGGTCGTCTCGACGGCCTCGAGCTGCGGCACCATGACCGGCACCGCGGCGGAATGCGCCATCGGGCGGGGGCGGAAGGGCGACTGGAACGGATCGATCTCGATCGAATCGATCGGCCCTTCGCGTTCCCAGCGATAGACCGCGCGCTCGACGACGTTGCGCAGCTCGCGGACATTGCCCGGCCAGTCATAGCGTTCGAGCTCGTCGCTGGCGCGGGCGCCGAAGCCGGGCCAGTCCTCCCAGCCCATTTCCGACGCCATGCGCCGGCCATAGAATTCGGCCAACACCATCACGTCGCCAGCGCGCGCGCGCAGCGGCGGAAGCGTCACCACCTCGAAGCTGAGCCGGTCGAGCAGGTCGGCGCGGAACTTTCCCTGCTCCACCCGCGCGGGCAGATGCTCGTTGGTCGCCGCAACGATGCGGACATCGACATGGAGCGGGCGCGACGAGCCGATACGGGTGATCTCGCCATATTCGACCGCGCGCAGCAGCCGGTCCTGCGCCGCCATCGACAGCGTGCCGAGCTCGTCGAGGAACAGGGTACCGCGATGCGCTTCCTCGAACCGCCCCGCCCGCGCCTTGGTCGCGCCGGTGAAAGCGCCCGCCTCGTGACCGAACAGCTCCGCCTCGATCAGCGTTTCGGGAAGGGCCGCGCAGTTCATCACCACCAGCGGCTGGTCCCAGCGCGGCGACAGGCGGTGGAGACGTTCCGCCACCAGTTCCTTGCCGGTGCCGCGCTCGCCGATCACCAGCACCGGACGGTCCAGCGCCGCGGCGCGGCTGGCGCGTTCCAGCGCGTCGAGGAAGGACGAGGACTGACCGATAACGGTGGTTGCGCGCTCCATGCCGAATGCTTGGCGAAAATTCCCAACTTTTGGCAAGTGAAAAATCCTGATCTTGCCGCCCACCTCGCTGGAAATGGCGGAAAAGCGTGGGTTTCAGCACTTGGCACGCATCCTGCTAAGTACCAGACAAGCCCGGCAACGGGCCTGAGACACAGACTTCAGGTTCAGGGAAACGACAATGACCTACCAGCCCAACTATTATCGCAACGCCTTCGCGGCAGTCGTCTGCACCCTCTTCACCGGCATCGTCCTGATGGCATCGGTGGTCGGTCCGGCAGCCACTGCGCTGGCATAATCAATCGCTTCGCTCGCCGACCCCTATCGGCGAGCGATCCCTCCGGCGGGAGGGAGGCCCCCTACTCCCTCCCGCCGGTACGACGTTTCGAAGGAGCAAGCATATGGGTATCTTTTCGCGAACCCGGGACATCATCGCCGCCAACGTCACCGACCTGCTCGACAAGGCCGAAGACCCGGCCAAGATGATCCGCATGATCATCCTCGAGATGGAGGAAACCCTGGTCGAGGTTCGCGCCAGCGCCGCCCGCACCATCGCCGACCAGAAGGAAATGCGCCGCCACATCGCCCGCCTGGACAAGCTCCAGGAAAGCTGGACCGAAAAGGCCGAGCTGGCGCTGTCGAAGGATCGCGAGGACCTGGCCAAGGCGGCTCTGGTCGAGCGCCAGAAGGCAGCCGACATGTGCGACCAGCTGGCGCAGGAAATCTCGGTGCTCGACGAAGCGCTGCAGGCGGCCGAAGCCGATATCCAGAAGCTTCAGACGAAGCTGCGCGAGGCCCGCACCCGGCAGAGCTCGATCACGGCCCGCCTGGAGAGCGCCAACAACCGCGTCCGCCTGCGGGAAGTGACCAACGGGCCGCGGGTCCAGGACGCCTTCTCGCGCTTCGACATCCTGGAGCGCCGGGTGGACATGGCCGAGGGCCGCGCCGACGCGCTGGGCCTGGGCGCCGAGCCGAAGACGCTGGAGGAAGAGATTGCCGAGTTGCGCTCGTCCGAAAAGGTCGACGCCGAACTGGCAGCCCTGAAACAGCGCCTCGCAAACAAGGACTGAGCCGATGGAAGATGTTTTAGTCCCCATCGTCGCTGTCGCAACGCTCTTCCTCGGGCTTCCCTGGGTGATCTTCCACTATATCACCAAGTGGAAGACCGCCGCGACGATCACCGGCGAGGACGAGAAGCTGCTCGACGAGCTCCACTATCTCGCCCGCCAGCTCGAGGAACGGCTCCAGACGGTCGAGCGGATCATCGCCGCCGACAATCCGGAATTCCGCGCCCTTCCCCGCACCGGCTCCGAGAACGAGCCCTACGACTTCAGCAGGAGGAATTGAGATGTCCGCCAGCCGTACCAAATTCTACCTCGACAAGCAGAACGGCAAGCTGTTCGGGGTCTGCTCCGGCCTCGCCGACTATACCGGGATCGAGACGCTCTGGCTCCGGATCGGCATCATCCTGCTGACCATGATGAGCTGGGGCACGGTCGTGGTCGCCTATTTCCTGATCGCGATGATGGCGCCGACCAGGCCGCGCGACCTGTACGAGGATCGGGAAGACCAGAAATTCTGGCAGGGCGTGCGCTCCAACCCGCGCCGCTCCACCGCCGAGGTCCGGTCCAAGTTCCGCGACATCGATCGCCGCCTGGCCGACATCGAGATGTACTATACGAGCCGCAACACGCGCCTCGCCGACGAAATCGACAGCCTGCGCTGAGACGCAGCAGCGGCTGACAGGGAGAAGAACAATGAACGGCGGACAGGCAATGGTTCTGGGGATCGTGCTGATCTCCACCATGGGCTGGCTGATCTCGAGCTGGATCCGGGCGAAGCACGGCTACCCCATCGAGAATGAATGGACCGGCACGACCAGCAAGACCGGCCCGGATGCGGATCGCAAGATCGAGCTGCTGAGCCGCGAGAACGAGCGGCTGACCGGGCAGATCTCCCGGCTCGAGGAGCGGATCGCGGTGCTGGAGCGGATCGTCACCGATCCCGCCGAGCGCACCGCCCGCGAAATCGACAGCCTGCGCTGAAGGAAGGGACCATGGAAATGACCGAGAAGCTCGTATTCATCCAGGGCCTGTTCCCCCTGATCGCCGTCATCGTCTCGGTGGCGATCGCCGGATGGGTCGTCACCACCTGGCTGCGGATCAAGAACGGATATCCGCTCGACGGCAGCTGGGGCCAGGCGCTCTATCCCAAGAACAACGACGAGACGGTCGAGCGGGTGAAGCTGCTGAGCCAGGAAAATGCCCAGCTGCGTGCCGAGCTCGGCTCGATCAAGGACCGGCTCGCCAATGTCGAGCGGATCGTGACCGACAGCAGCCACGTGCTGGACCGCGAGATCGAACAGCTTCGCGGCACCCGCAACTGATCAGACGGAGGACGTCATGCCTACATCTGTCCTGTTCTTCTTCATGATCGTCGTCGGCGTTCCGATCATCGGCGCCATGAGCGTCGGGGCCTTCAAGCACTGGCTGGAGCACAAGGAGAAGATGAGCCAGCTGATCGCCGCCCAGACCGCCGAAAAGGCCGCCCAATATGCGGCCCAGACCGAGCGGCTGGAGCAGCGGGTCCAGGTGCTGGAGCGGATCGTGACCGACAAGGGCCTGGAACTTTCCGACGAGACGAACGGCTGCGCGATCAGCCGCTGAACTGAACCCAAGCGGGACCGATGTCCCGAAATCGAGGATAGCAACATGATCGTCGTCTTTGGTGTGCTCGCCGCGATGTGCGGCGGGATGATCTGGCTCGCCGAGAGCCGGGACCGCCCCCGCCGCCGCGCCGAGCGCGAAGCCGCCCTGCAGCCCGCCGAATAACCGGGCAGGACCCAGAAGAGGACCACTGCAATGAACCCGTTCGAAATGGTCATCGGCATCGTGCTGATCGTATCGATCGCAAACGTGCTCAAGGCACGGTACGGCGTGGGCAAGGGCAAGGGGGGCAACGAGCATCACCCCGACGCCGCACGCGACGACGCCGAGAGCCGCAGGCTTCGCGACGAGATCCGCTCGCTCCGGGAGCGCATCCAGGTGCTCGAGCGGGTCATCACCGACAATGAAACCGATGCCAGCCGCCTCGACCGCGAGATCGAGCAGCTGCGCGACAAGAACCGCGTCTGACGGAGGACCTCATGACCACCGACGCCAACCTGTACATGACCCTCGCCGCCTCGGGCCTTGCCGGCCTGGGCATGATCACCGCCGCCGGGCTTTCGGGCTGGCGCAGCTGGCTCTCGCTGAAGCGCGACGAGCTGCACGAGCGCCATGCCGCCGACGCAAGCGCCAGCGGCGCCCCCTCGGCCGGATCGCGGATCGAGATCGCCGACCTCAAGGAACGGCTGCGCAAGCTCGAGGCGATCGCCGCCGGCGTCGACCTCTGACCCAATCGCGTCACCCCGGCCACGGGCCGGGAACCGCGGCGTGGAGCACCGGGCGCCTATCCCGGCCCGACTGCCTCCACGCCGCGGTTGCCCAGAGCCAGGTCGGGCATTGGACGGGCCGCCGCCCGGCGCTATAGGCCCGGCATGCCGAGCCTGACCGACATCCAGGAAGAATATGAGTTTCTGGACTCCGACGACCGCTACCGCCTGCTGATCGACCTGGGTCGCGCGCTGGAGCCGATGCCCGATCCGCTGAAGACCGATGCGACCCTGGTGCGCGGATGTTCGGCGGCGGTGTGGGTCTATCCGACCCGGGCCGATGACGGGACGCTGCATTTCCTCGCGGACTCCAACGCAGCGATCACCAAGGGGATCATCGCGCTGGTGCTGACCACGGTGCAGGACCGCAGCTCGGCGGAGATCGCCGCGACCGATATCGAAGGCGCGCTCGCGCCGTTCGACCTGCGCAACCAGCTCAGCTCCAACCGGACACAGGGCATTCCCAACATGATCGCCCTGATCCGCGAGACCGCTGCGCGTTACGCATGAGCGGCTCCCTGCTCCTTCCGCTGGCGCTGCTGGCGATGGCGCCGCAGGACCCGCCCTGCCCGACTGCTCCCGCAGCCGCGAATGACCTGGCGTCCGACGACCCCAGGCTTGCCGAGGCCAGCGGGCCGGGCCTCTGGATCGGGGGGACGCAGATCGCATCCACCGAGATCGTCTCGGCCGGCGTGAGGGAAGCGGTAGGCGACCAATGGGCAGTGGACCTGACCCTGTCTTCCCAAGCCGCAGCGCGCCTCGCCTGGCTGACCGGTTGCCGCCTCGACCACCCGATCGAGATCAGCGTCGACGGCAAGCTCATCACCCGTCCCGTCGTCCGCGAGCCGATCCGCGGCAGCCGGGTGTCGATCGCGGGCGCGCTGGACAAGGATGCGGCGACGCGCATCGCACGGTCGCTGTCGCCGCGCTGACCTACTTCCCGAACGCCTTCACCGCGAAGGCGCAGCTTTCGGCGCCGCACTGCTTCATCTCGACGCGGATCCGGTAGGTGCCCGGCGCGTCGATCGTCAGCACCGGCAGCGGATCGTCATTGTCGTCCGCGTCGACCGGCTTGCGCTTCGAATCGGTGGCATAGAGGTTGAGGTCGTCGCAGCGCGCGTCGCAGGCGCCGATGATGCTGAAGCTGGTCGCCTTGTTCAGCTTGACCGTAACTTCCTGGCTGGCGCCGCGGGCAAGCGTGCCGCGCGTTTCCCAGCCGGTCGCGGTCTGGCCGGTCCCGACCAGATTGGCTTCGGCATCGGCAAGGCGTTCGGCGACACCATCGCCCTGGGCCGCCGCAGGTACGGCAACGAACAGCAGCGACGCGGCAAGGCCTGCCTGAGCAAGCATCTTCATCCTGGGAACACTCCATCAAACGGAGATCGTGATGTCGGGTGCCGACCCCGCCCCGTCAATGGCGGCGGGCAGCTATCGCGTCAGGCCGAGTTCGCCCGCCACCTCGTCCAGATCCGCGCCTTCCGGCACCAGCAGCCATTCGCGGCTGGCGGCGCCGTTCACCACGGTCACCGCACCGCGCGGACACACGCCCAGGCACTTTACCTCGACGATGCCCTCATCCGCCTTGCGCCCCTTTTTCAGCTTGAGGTGCTTGCGCAGCGCCTTGGCCAGCGGCGCCTTGCCCTTGGGGCCGAAGCCGCCGTCCAGCTTCTTCGAGCATTTGGCGCAGACCAGAACGGCGTTCGACCAGTTGGCGCGGACCTGGGTCTTCACTCCGGCTTCCAGGTGCGGCGCTCCTCCGCCGCCTTGAGCACGTCATAGGCGGCCTGGATCGCCTGGAACCGCTTGGCGGCCTCGGCATCGCCGGGCTTCACGTCGGGATGGTTCGACTTGGCAAGACGGCGCCATGCGAGGCGGACCGCATCGAAATCGGCGTCGACCTCGAGTTCCAGCACTTCGAGCGAGCGCAGTTCGTCGCGCGAGCGGCTGCCGTCGCCCGGCCCGGCCCAGCCATTATGCCTGGATTCCGCAAAGCCCGACGCGTCGCGCCGCTCGTCCGCCTCGCGCTGCGCCGCTTCCTCCGCGGTCAGGCCCTCGAAATAATTCCAGTTGCGATTGTATTCCGCGGCATGGGTTTCGCAGAAATACCAGCGCTCCGGGCTGTTGGGCGATTTGGGCGCGGGGCAGTTGCCGGGCTCGTCGCAGCCATGACGGTCGCACAGACGCACCTTCGCCGCCTCGCGCTCGGCGCCATAGCTGCGCCAGCGGGGAAAGCCCCAGTCGGAAGATCGCGTCGGACGTGCCATTGCTTCGCAGATAGACATTCGTCCCGCCCGCGCAACCCGCGCAGGCCGTGCGACGGGCCTGTCGCGGGGTAAAACGCCAGAGGGCCTGTAAGCCGGGTTCTGTCCACCCCCGAAGGGGATAGGCGACCATTCCTCTAGGCGACGGATCGCTCCGCCGCTCAAGCAACCAACCCGGGCACCGGGCCGGAACTGGCCCATGTGGCGCCCCTATTCGGTCTTGCTCCCGGTGGGGTTTACCATGCCGCTTCCGTTACCGGTCGCGCGGTGCGCTCTTGCCGCACCCTTTCACCCTTGCCCTTACCCTTGCCCGAAAGCCGGGGCAGCGAGCGGTCTGCTCTCTGTGGCACTTTCCCTGGGGTCACCCCCGGCGGGCATTACCCGCCACCGTCGTTCCGTGGAGCCCGGACTTTCCTCGCGCACCCGATGGGTACCCGCGGCCGCCCGGCCCTCTGGCGCGACCCAGATAGCGGGAAACGCGCAGGATGGAAGCCCCGGCGTCCGGCTTCGGCTCAATCCTCGCCCTGGGGCCTGGGAAGCAGCAGCGCCAGCAACAGGCAGCGGCATTCCATGTCGATCTCGCCATCGACCATCTCGGGCCGGAAGCGGCGCTGGAAGGCGGTGACCGCGGCGCGCGCATCGGCCACGTCATAGCCGAAGCGTTCGAGCGCGAGCATGAACCCCGCATCGCTCCATCCGGGATCGACCAGGTTGCGCGTCGGCCGGGGCAGCGCCAGCCGCAGACGCGCCAGCGCGTGCCAGTTGAACAGCTCGCCGGGATCCTGCTTGCGCGCCGGAGCCACGTCGGAATGCCCGACGACATTGCCGCGGGTGATGCCGTAACGTTCCTTGATTTCGGCAACGAGCGGGATCAGCGACGACATCTGCGCGTCCGGAAACGGACGATAGCCATGCTCATGTCCGGGATTGACCAGTTCGATGCCGATGGATGCCGAATTGACGTTCGCGACGTCGCGCCAGTGCGACTTGCCGGAATGCCAGGCGCGATGTTCCTCCGCGACCAGCCGGTGGATCGTCCCATCCTCGTCGATCAGATAATGGGCGGACACTTCGGATGCGGGATCGGTCAGCCGGGCCAGTGCCGCCTCGGCGCTTTCCATGCCGGTATAGTGCAGCACGATCAGGCTGACATCGGCGTCGCGCGCATTGAAGTTGGGCGACGGGGTATCGATGATGTCCAGGGCGCTCATCGTCGGTCACGCTACCGGGGTCGGGCGCCCGATGCCAGCGGCGATTATGCCTCCGGCCTTCGGCTCATCCTGCCTTGCGAAGCGCCTCGTCCCGCAGCCGCACCGGCTGGTAGAAGCCGCGAAACATGTCGCTCGGCACGAACTGGTCGGTCTGGCCGATCACCGTCTCGCCGGCGCCCAGCACCAGCAGCCCGCCGGGGCGAAGCGCGCGGGCCAGCGTCTCGAACACCTGCCGGCGCAGTGCCGCGGAGAAATAGAGGAGCACGTTGCGGCACAGCACGATGTCGAACAGGCCGGGCGGGGGCGCGTCGGTCGTCAGATTCTGCGGCCGGAACTGCACCCGGCGCAGCAGTTCGGGCGCGGCGGTCCAGTCGGCGCCCTGCCCCTCGAACCAGCGCATCATCCGGCGCACCGACAGGCCGCGCTGGATCTCGAACTGGGTGTAGCGCCCCGCCTTTGCCCGGGCGAGCGCGCCGGTCGAGACGTCGGTCGCGACGATCTCGGGCAGTTGGCCATGGGCAAGCTCGCGCTCGGCGAACAGCATCGCGAGGCTCAGCGGTTCCTGCCCGGTCGAGCAGCCCGCCGACCAGATGCGCAGCCGCTTGTGCGGCGCCTCGCGCCGAAGCTCGCGCGCGGCCTCCGCCACCATGTCGAGCACCGCCGCATCCCGGAAGAAGCTGGTTTCCTGGTTCAGCAACGCATCCACCACCCTGTCCGAGAGTTCGCCGGTCCGCGCGAGGACCAGCTGGGTGATCAGCTCGTCCAGCGTGGTCAGTTCGAGCTGGCGCAGCAGCGGCTTCAGCGCGGTCTCGATCCGCCAGGCCCGGGTCGCATCGATCTGCTGGCCGCTGCGCTGTTCCAGCAGGTGGGCGATCATGCTGTTGGCACTGGAGCCGCAGCCCAGCCCGGCGCGGGGCATCGCGATCAATTCGCCCTCCGCCGGCTGGCGACCAGCCGACCGATCTCGTCGGGCGGCAGGACGGCGCTAGCCCGGCCGGCAGCGGCGATCGCCCCCGGCATTCCCCAGATGACCGAGCTTGCTTGGTCCTGCACGACGATCTGCGCGCCCGCGGCGGCCAGATCGCACGCGCCCTCGCTGCCGTCGCGGCCCATGCCGGACAGCACGATCGCCAGCGCACGCGGGCCGAACACCCGGGCGATCGACTGGAACATCGGGTCGACCGAGGGCATGCAGCCGCTGGCCGACCGTTCGCGGGTCAGCCGCACCGCGATGCCGACGCTGGTGCGCACCACGCGCAGATGCGCCTCGCCCGGCGCGACGATGATCCGTCCCGAACGGATGCGCATCGAATCGGTGGCGATGTCGCACGGGCGACCGGAGACCGAAGCGAGCTGCGTCGCGAAATAGCCCATGAAGCTGGACGGCAGGTGCTGCGTGACCAGGATCGGCAGCGGGAAGCTGGCCGGGATCGCGCCGAGCAGTTGGCTGAGCGCGTGGATTCCCCCGGTCGAGGCGCCGATCGCGACGATGTCGTAGTCCTCGGCAAGGCCCTGTCGCACGAAGGGCTGGCTGGCCAGGTCCGGCGCAGGCTCGAACAGGCGGCGAAGCTTGTCCTCCAGCACTTCGGCAAAGCGACCGCCGAACGCGCCGATGCCCGGCTTCACCAGCGTGTCGGCGGCCCCCAGCGCCAGTGCCTGGATCGCCGCCGCCGCACCTTCGTCGGCGGCATGCGAGCAGACGAGGATCTTGGCCCCCCGCCCCGCCGCCAGGATGTCGGGAAGCGCGGTCAGGCCGTCGACGCCGGGCATCTCGATGTCCAGCAGGACGACATCGACCGGGTTGCGCCCCAGATAGTCGATCGCCGCGCGCGCATCGGGCACGGCGCCGACCACCATGAAGCGCCGGGTGCCGTCGATCATCCGTGCCAGCACCGATCGCGCGACGACCGAGTCGTCGACGATCAGCACGCGGGCCGGCGCGCCCTCCACGGCGCATCTGCGAATGTCGAACTGCTGGCCCATCCGTGGCGCCCTTTCCGGAAGCCGCGCGGTCAGGCGACGCCGACGATCTGCAGCTTGCTTTCCAGCGTCTCGCGATCGAACGGCTTCATCACATATTCGTCGGCCCCCGCCTCGATCGCGGCGCGGATATAGGCCATGCCGTTCTCGGTCGTGCAGAACACCACCTTCGGCTTGTTCACGATGTCGCTGGCCGTCAGCGCGCGCAGGAAGTCCATCCCGCTCATCACCGGCATGTTCCAGTCGAGCAGCACGACGTCGGGCACCGCCGTCAGGCAGCTGTCGAGCGCCTCGCGCCCGTCACCGGCCTCGCGCACCTCGAAATCGAGGGTCTCGAGGATATGCCGCGCCACCTTGCGGATGACCTTGGAGTCGTCGACGACGAGACATGTCTTCATAACCATCATTCCCTGTTGGGATTTGCCCGCCGCATCCTTGCCGGGAAAGCGTAAGCGCCCCGTTAATCGGCCGGATCGCGGCTAGTGGCCGGACTGGCCCGGCACGAGGCAGGCCAGGTCGATCGCGAGGATCGGTTCACCGTCGCGCTCGATCATGCCGCGACCGGCCCGGCCCCATGTCCGGTCCAGCGCCACCCCGCTGGCAAGCGGCATCAGGTCGAACGGGGCGACATCGTCCAGCGCGTCGACCAGCATCGCATAATGGTGGCCGTCGACCCGGGTGATGACCGCGCGCCCGGAATCGCCGCCGGGCGAGGCAAGTCCGAGCGCCGCCTGGGTATCGACGACGGTCACAACCCGGCTGCGCAGTGCCGCCAGGCCGCGGACGTGATCCGCCGCGCGCGGGATCGCGGTCACCTTCCCGATATCGACGACCGATTCGACCTGGGCGGAATCGATCGCGACCGGACGCCCGGCGATCCGGGCGATGAGGAAGAGATGGGTCATGCGCGGGCTCCCGTGCGGGCTGCGAGCGCGGACAGCAGGGCCGACCGATCATAGCGATAGATGCTGTCGTCGCCGGCCCTCGCCGCCCGGCTTCGCCGCAATCGGACGACCGGCGCGACCGTCGCAGGCGGCGCGTGATCGTCCGCTGCAAGCACGACCGTAGCGGTCTCCCCCGCCGTCAGACCGGACGTGACGCGGTAGCCCGCCCCCTCCAGGATCGGCGTCAGGAAGGACGCCATCCAGCCGTCGCCGTCGCCCGCCAGCAGACAGATCGGCGCCGATCCGGGCTCGCCCTCGTCCCGGCCATGTTCGCCGAACAGCCAATAGCCGTCGAGCAGCTCGACCTGCTCGTCGTCCAGCAGGGCAACCCCGGCGACAATCCCCGGCTCGCACGCCGGCGCGATCTCGCCGTGCAGGACGACGATGTCGATCGCCTCGTCGATGGCATAGGCGAGTTCGCTCTCCCCGTCCTTGAGCCGCAGGATGCTGGGCCTGGCGCCGAGCACGTCCGACTGGGCGACCAGCGGCAGGATGCGGCCGTCGATCGTCAGCCGGTGGCGGCCCGCGGCAAAGCGGATCGAGGCCGGATCGACCTGCTCGACCCGGTCGACGATCGCGAGCGGCGCCGCCCGCCGCACCCCGTCCAGGTCGCGGAACAGCAGCGCCGGCAGCCCCGGCGCCGCCGCCGATTCTTCGGGCGGCTCGTCGTCCTGGCGCTGGGCATCGCGGTTGAAGTCCAGCCCTGCTGCGCTCGCCAGCCCGGCGCAGTCGAGCATCAGCATCGGCAGCCCGCTGTCGGGCAAGGTCTGTCCCGCATAGATGCCGGTGCACATCACCGCAGGCGATGCCGGCTTGATCACCAGCTCCTCGTTGTCGAGCACCGTGTCGACGGCGAGCGCATAGCTTCCCATGCCGATATTGATGATCGCCAGCATCATGCCAGGCGCGTCGGCAGCGCCGTGCTCGCGCTGCAGCCCCAGCAGGTCGGCAAGGCCGATCAGCGGCATGCGGCGATTGCGCACGCTCGCCATCCGGCTGTCGCCGATCGTGTCGATCCGGATCGCCTCGCCGCGATCGGTGACGATCTCCTCGATCGCCTGGCGCGGGATCGCGAATCGCTGGGAACCGACGCCGACGACGATCGCGGAGATGATCGACAGCGTCAGGGGAACATGGATGGCGATGCACAGCCCCTTGCCCGGCACGCTGTCCAGCTCGACCCGCCCGCCGATCTGCTCGATCGAGGACCGCACCACGTCCATGCCGACGCCCCTGCCCGAGACCTCGCTGACCTCGTCCTTGCTCGACAGGCCCGGTTCGAACACCAGCGCCAGCTTCGCCTTGTCGGACAGTGCGTGCAGGTCGCGTTCGTGGCCCGCGCCGGTGGCGGCCAGCTTCCGGATCAGCGCATCGGTATCGACGCCGCGGCCGTCGTCGACGATCTCGATGATGATCTGGTTGCCCGACTGCCGCGCCGAGACGATCAGTCGCCCGGTCTCGCGCTTGCCGCTGCGGCGGCGATCGGCCGGCGCCTCGATCCCGTGATCGATCGAGTTGCGCACGATATGGACCAGCGGATCGCGCATGACCTCTATCATCTCGCGGTCCAGCTCGACATCCGCCCCCTCGACCTGGAGCTGGACCGACTTGCCGAGCCCCGCCGCCGTGTCGCGGACGATGCGCGGCAAGGCCGAGAACAGTGCATCGACCTTCTGCATGCGGGTGCGGGTCACGGTGTCGCGCATCTCGCCGACCGTCAGCGACAGCCGCTCCAGCGCGGCCTCCGCCGCCGGATCGATCTCGCCCTGGCGCAGCCGCCGTGCCAGCTCGTTGCGCGCCAGCACCATGTCCGACATGCCCGACATCATCCGGTCGAGCAGCTCGACGTTGAGCCGGACCGAACGCGCCGGCGTGCGCGGGGTCGCGGCGGCCGGCGCCGAGGCGATTTCCTGAGAGCCTTGTACCAGGGCCGCCATCAGCAGGTCGTCACCCTTCGCATCGACGCTGGTGCCCGAATCGATCGCCTCGACCAGCTCGCCGATGCGATCGACGATCGCCAGAACGGCGTTGACCATCGCCCGGTCGGGGGTCCGCTCGCCGCTGCGCGCCTGGGCAAGCACGTCCTCGGCGGCGTGGCTCAATCGGCCGAGACGGGGCAGGTCGAGAAAGCCGCAGCTTCCCTTCACCGTGTGGACGAAGCGGAAGATGGCGTCGAGGCGGCCGCGGTCGCCGGGGCTCGCTTCCCAAGCGACGATCTCGCCCGACAGGGCCTCCAGCGTCTCGCGCGTCTCCGCGATGAATTCTTGAAGCAGGTCGTCCATGGGGCCCCGGGCAATTGCGCCCGCCGACCATGGCCGCAGAGGGTTAATCGGTGGTTAGTGGGAGTCCCTTCCTGTCAAGTCTCGCGGCCGAGGCAAGAAGGGGATCGCGTCGCGTTTCGACGAGGCGTGCTCGACGAAAGCCCCGCTGCCTGAAAAGACATTCCGCAGCCAGGTCTGGGCAGAAACGCTCTCGGTACGCCCTCCGCGGGCAGTTGGGCCTGGCTGAGGCGTCAGGCGACGTCGAACGCCGCGCCGAACAGGAGCACGTCTGCGTCGGGATCGCTGACCTGCAATTCGCCGCCGCCCTGGGTCACCAGCGCGTGGACGAGATGCGCGGCAGCCGCGCGCGGCGTGATCGAGGCGTCGCCCTGGCCGACGAGCGCACTGCGCAGTTCGGGGTCGAGGACGATGCGCGGCCCGTCGGCGCGAACCACGATCTCGACCTGGCCCTCGACCACCTCGGCACCGATGTCGAGCTGACCGCCGCGGATCAGCGCGTCGCCGGCGATCAGCGCGAGGTTCAGCAGCACCTTGATCGCCTGCTTCGCCATGACCGGCTCGTCGACCATCCAGCCGATATGGATCCGGTGATTGTCGCCGAACAGGCCGATGATCGCCGCCTGCGCCTCTCGCGTGTCGACCGTCTCGCCGAATCCGCCGGCCGCCCCGAAAGCGAGGCGGAAGAATTTCAGCTTGTTGGCGCTGGCGCGGGCGCTCTCGTTGAGCAGCTCGAGGCAGCGCTGGCGCATTTCCGGATCCTGTTCGTCCGCAAGCAGTTCCAGGCCGTTGTTCAGTGCTCCGACCGGACTGAGCAGGTCGTGGCACAGCCTCGAACAGAGCAGGCTCGCGAAGTCGGTCGGGCTGATGTTCAAAGGGTTAAGGCTCCAGTCTTTATACTCCTTTGGAGCAGTGTCCCCGCGCCCGCAACCCGCCGGTGCGCCGAGAAGTGCAAAACGCCCGATCCGCGATCGCCGCCGGCGTCAGGTCTCCAGCGCGGGCGCCGGATCGAACCGTCCGTGAAGGGTGCCTTGTGCCACTGCCCGGTGCAGCGAATAGCCCGCGCTTCCGAGGATCAGCCACAGCTTGCCGTCCGGTTCGGCCATCGCCGCATCGGTCGCCGACGGAGTCGGATCGCCGCCGGGGTGCGAATGCCAATAGCCGATGACGCGCGGTCCTCCCGCGCGTTCGGCCCGCAGCGCAGCGAACAGGGTGCGCGGATCGATCTCGAAGCGACGCTCGGGCGCATCGGCGACATTGCCGGCCGTCCGGAACCCGGTGATCTCCTCTGCGTTTCCGAACAACAGACCACAGGCTTCCGCCGGCGACGCGGCCGCGGATTCCCGCTGCAGCGCGTCAAGCACGCCCCTTGAAATTCGGACCCTCATTCCCATCTTGCATAAAACATGAGCCGGGGGGGTTCCATCATCGAAGCGCGCATTTCGGACCTGGCCGATGGCTGGCGTCTCGACCGTGCGCTTGCCGATGCCCTGCCCACCTTGTCCCGCGAGCGGGTCAAGGCGCTGATCTCCACCGGACAGGTCACCGGACCTGCCGGGCTGATCCGCGATCCGGCGCGCAAGGCGGCGGGCGGTTCGATGTTCACCATCGTCGTCCCCGATCCGGAACCTGCGCATAACGAGGCGCAGGACATTCCGCTGGTGGTGGTGTTCGAGGACGAGCATCTGATCGTCATCGACAAGCCCGCCGGCCTGGTCGTCCACCCCGCCGCCGGCAATCTGGACGGCACGCTGGTCAACGCGCTGCTGCACCATTGCCAGGGCAGCCTGTCGGGGATTGGCGGCGTCGCGCGGCCGGGGATCGTCCACCGGATCGACAAGGATACGTCGGGCCTGATGATCGCCGCGAAGACCGACCGGGCGCATATCGGGCTGGCGTCGCAGTTCAAGGCGCACAGCATCGACCGGCGGTACAAGGCGATCGTCAGCGGCATCCCGGCGGCGGAAGGCACGGTCGATGCCCGGCTCGCCCGGTCGCCGGTCAACCGCAAGAAGGTCGCGGTCGTCGGCGAGGGCGTGGGCAAGCATGCGATCACCCACTGGCGCAAGATCCGCCAGTTGCGCGACGCCGCGCTGGTCGAATGCCGGCTGGAGACGGGACGGACGCACCAGGTGCGCGTTCATATGGCGTCCATCGGCCATGCGCTATTGGGCGACCCGGTCTATGGCAGCACGAGGAAGTCGCACCGTGCCTTATTGGAAACCCTGGATTTCCGGCGGCAGGCCTTGCACGCGGCCCGTCTGGGGTTCATCCATCCGGTGAAAAGCCACGCTTTGTCGTTCGAAAGCGAAATGCCTGCCGACATGCAGGAACTGTTCGATAACCTCATCGTATGATTTTGGCGCCCTGCCCGGTGTGGCAGGTGTGGCCCAGTGAAAGGGAGAAGTGATCATGGCTAGCGGAAGCAACGTCCCGGCGACGATTCCCGCACTTGGCGGGGAGGCCAGCCTCAACCGCTATCTGGCCGAGATCAAGAAGTTTCCGATTCTCGCGCCCGAGCAGGAATATATGCTCGCCAAGCGATTCCAGGAGCATCAGGATCCGGAAGCCGCAGCGCAGCTCGTCACCTCGCACCTTCGCCTCGTGGCGAAGATCGCGATGGGCTATCGCGGCTATGGTCTGCCGGTCTCGGAACTGATCTCGGAGGGCAATATCGGCCTGATGCAGGGCGTGAAGAAGTTCGAGCCCGATCGGGGGTTCCGTCTGGCGACCTATGCGATGTGGTGGATCCGCGCATCCATCCAGGAATTCATCCTGCGCAGCTGGTCGCTGGTGAAGATGGGCACCACCGCGGCGCAGAAGAAGCTGTTCTTCAACCTGCGCCGGATGAAGGCGAAGCTCGACGCGTTCGAGGACGGCGATCTGCGCCCCGAGGACGTGGCGAAGATCGCGACCGACCTGGGCGTGACCGAGGACGAGGTCGTCTCGATGAACCGTCGCATGGCGATGGGCGGCGACACCTCGCTGAACGTCTCGATGCGCGAGGACGGCGAAGGCCAGTGGCAGGATTGGCTGGCGGACGATGCGCCGCTGCAGGATCAGGTCACGGCCGAGACTCAGGAAGCCGAGGTCCGGCACGAGATGCTGGTGAGCGCGATGGACGATCTGAACGATCGCGAGCGCCACATCCTGACCGAGCGTCGCCTGACCGACGATCCCAAGACGCTGGAGGAACTCTCCCAGGTGTATGGCGTGTCGCGCGAGCGGGTGCGCCAGATCGAGGTCCGGGCATTCGAGAAGCTGCAAAAGGCGATGATGCGCCTGGCCGGCGAGAAGCGCCTGATCACCGCCTGAGCCGATGACGACGACAAATGCGAACGGCAGCTGCTCTCCGGGCGGTTGCCGTTTCGCTTATGCAACGGCATTGACGATCGGATGAGCGACCGCCGCGACGATCCGGGCACCGGCCCTTCCAGCGTGCCGCGGCCCGACTGGCACCGGCCCTCGCTCGACCCGCTGCCGTTGCCAGCCGGCGACGATCCGGTCGATCCGGAGGAAGCGGCTGCAGCCGCCGCCTCGCATCGTCGGGCGACACCTCCCGCCTCCCCTTCCCTTTCCCGAGATCCGATCGTGCCCGTGCCCAAGGATGCCAGACCACCGAAGACGCCGCGCAAGCGCCGGTCCTGGCCGCGCCGGATCGCGATGTGGATCGTGACGGGCATCCTCGGCTTCATCCTGCTGTCGCTGGTGATGGTGGCGATCTTCCGCTTCGTGCCGCCGCCGATCACCTGGACGATGATCGGGGACGTTTTCGCCGGGCACGGCGTGCGCAAGAGCTGGATGCCGCTCAGCCGGATCTCGCCCAACATGGCGCGCGCCGCGATCGCCGCGGAGGATGCGCGATTCTGCGAGCATGGCGGGTTCGACTATCGCGCGATCGCGGCCGCGGCGGCGCGCAACGCGACCGGCAAGAAGCTGATCCGCGGCGGATCGACGATCAGCCAGCAGACCGCCAAGAACGTCTTCCTGTGGCAGGGCGGCGGCTATTTCCGCAAGGGCCTGGAGGCGTGGTTCACGCTGCTGATCGAGAAGATCTGGGGCAAGCGGCGGATCATGGAAGTCTACCTTAACGTCGCGGAGACCGGTATCGGCACCTATGGCGTCAACGCCGGTGCGCAGCGATATTTCAAGCACGACGCCTCGACGCTGACGCCGCGCGAGGCGGCCCAGATCGCGGCCGTCCTTCCGCTTCCCAAGAAGCGGGCGGGAATCGATCCGAAGGGCTTCACCCGCCGCTATGGCAGGTCGATCAGCGCGCGGATCGGCGTCGTGCTGAACGACGGGCTCGACACCTGCCTGCGCTGACACCCATCCCGCCGCATCGTCGGCCGGGATGAATCGAGGCGGTCGCCCATCGGACGACCGCCTCGTCTCGTTACTTCTTCTCGTCGCCGACCACGGCGTCGCCTGCCTTCTCGGCAGCGGCGCCCACCTTCTCGGCCCCGCGCTCGACACTCTTGGCGGCGCCGGTCACCGCATCGGTGCGGATCGCGTCATTCTGGCTCTGATTGAACAGATACACCGCGCCGATCGCCACCGCGACCAGCAGGATCACGCCGATCAGCACGGCAAATCCGCCGCCGCCGCGACGCTCGACCACGACGGTACGATCGCCGCCGGTCTCGGTCACGCGCTCCGCAGTGACGCCGTCACTGCGCTCGGTTACTCGCTCGACCATCTCCAAACCCTCCTGTTTGTTATTGCCGCAGCAACAGCGAAGGACGGGAGATGGTTCCGCAGGCGGCTCAGAACGGCAGCTTGAAGCCCGGCGGCAGCGGCATGCCCGCGGTCATCTTGCTCATCGCTTCCTGAGAGGCGGCGTCGGCCTTGGCGCGGGCGTCGTTGAACGCCGCGGCCAGCAGATCCTCCAGCACGCCCTTCTCGCCGGGGTTCAGCAGCGAATCGTCGATGTCCATGCCGATGATCCGGCCCTTGGCGGTCGCGCGGATCTTGATCAGCCCGCCGCCCGAGGCGCCCTCGACCTCGATCGTGTCGAGATTGGCCTGTGCCTTGGTCAGTTCGGCCTGGACGTTCTGCGCCATGGCCATGATGTCTTCGAGACTCTTCATTTCACGTTCCTGTCTTGGACCAGCCGAGCAGCTCGGCATCGGGAAAGGCCTGCATCGCCGCAGCCACCAGCGGCGACCGCAGCACGGCGTCGCGTTCCGCATTGGCCAGGTCGGCCTCCCGCTCACGCAACGTCTGTCCCCCCGTGTCCGATCCCGTCAGCAATTTCCAGTTGATGCCGGTGATCTCGCGCAGCGCCGCGGAAAGCTCGCGGACGAAATCCTGCGGCAGCGGGCGCGACGACGAGAATTCGACCTCCGTCCCCTCGAACCGGATCGGGCGCAGCAGGTGGCGGACCTGCTCGGCCAGCTGGTAGCGGCGATTCGTTTCCAGGAACTCGGCCAGTTCGGCCAGGTCGCGCGGCAGCCCCGCGACAGCGCCCTCGGGCGCGGCGCTTGCCGCCGGTGCTTCGCCCGCGGCGGGGGGCGCGGCCGGCGCGCCGGTCACGTTGACGCTGATCGATCCGCTCGCGATCTGCCGCGCCAGATCGCCCGGGTCGGGAAGCTGCGAGGCGTGGACCACGCGAAGCAGCGCCATCTCCGCCGCCTCGATCGGCAGCACCGCCCTGGCGACTTCGTCATGCCCACGCAGGATCAGCTGCCACAGCCGGTGCAGCATCGGGAAGCTCAGCCCCGCGGCCCAGCGTTCGAGCGCCTTCACTTCCTCGACCGACTGGGCCGGGTTCGCCTCGGTCCCCAGCTTGATCAGCGTGGTGGCGTGCACCGTCTCGAGCAGCGTGCGCAGCACCGCCTGCGGATCGACGCCCAAATCATATTGCCCGCGCAGCGCATTCAGCGCGCCGGGCGCATCGCCCGCCAGCAACAGGCCGAACAGGTCGCGGATCGCGCCGCGGTCGGACAGGCCGAGCATCGCCCGAACCGCCTCGGCCCGCACCATGTCCCCTTCGATCCCGGCATGGGCGATCGCCTGATCCAGGATCGACAGGCCGTCGCGCGCCGACCCCTCGGCGGCACGCGCGACCAGCATCAGCGCCTCGGGCTCCGCCTCGACACCCTCGGCATCGCAGACGCGCGCGAAATGGGCGGCAAGCTTGTCGGCCGGGATGCGGCGCAGGTCGAATCGCTGGCAGCGCGACAGCACCGTGACCGGCACCTTGTTCACCTCGGTTGTGGCGAACAGGAACTTCACATGCGCCGGCGGCTCCTCCAGAGTCTTCAGCAGGCCGTTGAACGCGGCCTTGGACAGCATATGGACTTCGTCGATGATGTAGATCTTGTAGCGCGCGGACACCGCCGAATAGCGCGACGCCTCGATGATCTCGCGGACGTCGTCGATGCCGGTATGGCTGGCGGCGTCCATCTCGATCACGTCGATATGGCGGCCCTCGGCAATTGCGCGGCACGGTTCGCACACGCCGCACGGGTCGATCGTCGGCCCGCCCTGCCCGTCCGGCCCGATGCAGTTCAGCGCCTTGGCGATCAGCCGCGCGGTCGAGGTCTTGCCGACCCCGCGAACGCCGGTGAGCAGAAAGGCATGCGCCAGCCGGTCGCGCCGGATCGCATTGCCCAGCGTCGTGACCATCGCATCCTGACCGATCAGTTCGCTGAAGGTCTGGGGCCGGTATTTGCGGGCAAGGACGCGATAGGCCTCGGGCTTTTGCGGCTGAGGCGGCTCTTCGAGGCCAAGGAAGGAGTCGTCGGACATCGCGATCCTGTTAGCCGCTCGGATCGAGGATGTCGAAGCCGGAACGCGCTGCGGGCGCGTCATCGACGCGTACGGCGGGGATCCCCGAAACCGGGATCCATCGAAGCGAATGGCATGTAATTGAGGTGGGAGCCGGAC
The DNA here is from genome assembly GCF_039652585.1 of Sphingomonas rustica. Lineage (NCBI taxonomy): Bacteria > Pseudomonadati > Pseudomonadota > Alphaproteobacteria > Sphingomonadales > Sphingomonadaceae > Sphingomonas > Sphingomonas rustica. Next base: position 89,815 of record NZ_JBDIZK010000016.1, read on the forward strand.
GACCCGATACGAAATCGTTGCGGCTGCTTCCTTCCGGACCTGACCGGGTTGGCGACGGCACCGTCCGCCCGACTCCCGCGGCGCATATGGGCGAAGCCGCCGGATCGCGCAAGAGGGCGGCCCGTGGCAGGCCGCCCCCTCGTTTTCAGCACCACTCGCTGGTGTGAGTGTTGTCGGCGTACAGGGTGTTAGCGCCAGCGACGGACGCGCTGGCAGTCGCGATAGCTGCGGCCATAGCGCCAGACATTGCGGCATTCGCGCGCCCAGTAGGAGCGGCGGCCGTCGCGATACCCGCGACGGTCGTTGCGGTAATAGCGACCGCGATTGGCGTAGCGGCGATCCCGATAATAACGGCCGCGATTGGCATAGCGGCGATCGCGGTTATAGCGGCGGCCGCGATCGTAGCGACGCTCCCGACGGTCGCGCCAATCCTGGCTGGCAAGCGCGGAAGTACCCGCTACTGCATTCACCGCGGAAACGGCGCCGACCGATGATGTGTTGGCGGTAGCCGTTCCGGGGACTGCGAAGGCGGCCAGTACGGCTGCCGCCGCAAGGGACAACATCTTCATACTATACTCTCCTGTACACGCGGGTCTCACATCCGCCCGCTATGGACGCGGAAACCCGTACTTAGGTTCCGTGCAACATGTTTCCGTCGAATGTCAGGGAGAGCGGCAGGCGTTCAGCGACCCTGCATGTCGCGATGTTCGGGCGGCATCCGCACGGTCATCCCGTCGAGTTCGGGCACCAGCACGATCTGGCACGCCAGCCGGCTGGTGCGGGTCGCGCCGGTCGCGAGATCGAGCATGTCCTCCTCCTCCTCGCGAGCGGGCGGAAGGCGCGCAAAATCGTCGGCAGCGACGATGACGTGGCAGGTCGAGCAGGCCATCTGACCCTCGCACGTTCCTTCCAGCGGCTGGCCGTCGGCCTGCGCGACCTCGAGCAGCCGGTCGCCCTCGGCCGCGGCGACCTCGCGCGTGTCGGCACCGTCGGCGCTGACGAAGCGGACGCGGATCATCCGGATATCCGCTGCGCGCGGGCGGCGGCGTCGATGTGATCAAGAGCTTCCATCAACGCCTCTTCGCCGGTGTCGCGGCCAAAGCCAAGCCGGATACTCGACCGTGCCTGCAGGTCGGTCAGCCCGATGGCCCGCAGCACATGGCTCGACCGCCCCGATCCGCTGGCACATGCCGAGCCGGCGGAGAAGGCGATGTCGCGCAGCTCCGACATCAGCCGCGCCACGTCGAGCCCCTCGTGCCGCAGGTTGAGATTGCCGCGATAGCGGCGATCGACACTGCCGTTGACGACCCAGCCTGCGCCCAGCCGCGCCACCGCCAGGCCGAACAATCGCTCGACATGGGCACGATCCGCCGCTCCACGCCCGGCCGCCACGCGCGCCGCGGCACCGAACCCGGCACATAGTGCGGGCGAAAGCGTGCCCGAGCGTCCTGCCGCCTCCTGCCCGCCGCCATGCATCAGCGGGTCCAAGGTCACGCCCTCGCGCATCCACAATGCGCCGATCCCCTTCGGCCCGTGGATCTTGTGGGCCGACACCGCGATCAGGTCGCAGCAGTCGGGGATATCGACCCGGCCATAGCCCTGCACCGCATCGCACAGGAACAGGCCGCCCGCATCATGCGCCAGCGCCGCCAGCGCCTCGATCGGCTGGATCACGCCGATCTCGTTATTGACCAGCATCGCCGCCACCAGCCCGGTGCCGGACCCGATCGCCGCGCGCGCGGCCTCCGGATCGACCAGGCCGTCGCCGCCGACCGGCAGCACCGTCACCGGCCGCCCTGCCCGCCCCGCGGCCTCGACCGTGTCGAGCACCGCGGCATGTTCGGTTGCCAGGGTCACGATCGCGCCGCTCGTGCCCTTGATCGCCCAGTTCAGCGCCTCGGTCGCGCCGCTGGTGAAGCTCACGCTTCCTCCGGGCGGCAGCAGGGCGGCGACCTGATCGCGCGCCACCTCGACCGCCGCCCGCGCCTTGCGGCCCGCGGCATGCGGCGAATGCGGATTGGCAAACCCGTCCTTCAGCCAGGGAAGCATCGCGTCGAACGCCTCGGGCGCCAGCGGGGTGGTCGCCTGATAATCGAGATAGATCATGCCGCGCGTGACCCGGCCTCTGCGGAAATCATCTCCCAGGCGTCGGCGAAGCGGCGCAACTCGTCCGGGGTGGTGCTCCATCCCGTGCTGACGCGGATCGTATGCGAGGCCATTTCGGGCGCCACCCCGAATGCCTTGAGCACCCGGCTCTCCTTCAGCGTGCCCGACGAACAGGCGCTGCCGGCCGAAACGGCAAAGCCCTTCATGTCGAACCGCATCAGCTGAGCCGCGGCGCTCAGCCCCGGCATCGCCACCGCCAAGATATGCCCAGCGAAATCGCCATGCCCGCCGACCGCGATCCCGCCCGCATCGCAGATCCGCCGCCGCATCTGGAAATCGGCATCGTGCAGCGCCAGGTCCGGTTCCGCCGGCGCCATCAGCGCCTCGATGGCCGCGGCGAAGCCCAGTGCCGCGGGCAGGTTCTCGGTGCCGCCGCGATAGCCATATTCCTGACCGCCCGTCGGTTCGAGCTGGCCCAGGTCGCGCACCAGCAGCGCACCGATACCGGGCGGTCCGCCGATCTTGTGCGCCGAGATCACGATCATGTCGGCCTGGGGCAGGAAGATCCGCCCGCCCCATTGCACGCAGTCGCTGACCAGGATGCCGCCGCCCTCGCGGATGGCATGATCGAACCGTTCGATCGGCTGGACCTTGCCGGTCTCCGGATTGACCCGCTGGATCGCCACCACCGGCGTTCCGCCGCCCGCCAGCACCTCCGCGACCGCCTGTTCGTCGACATCCCCCGCGACATCGACCGGCAGGATTCCCGCATCGGGCGCCGCCCGGAACACCGCGTCATGCTCGACCGCCGAGATCCAGCGCCGCCCGCCGCGGACCCGCTGAAGCGCGAGTGACAGCGCCTCGCTCGCGCCGCTGGTGAAGATCAGCGTGTGCTCCCAGCCCAGCGCCGCCTTGATCCGGGCGCGCGCATCCTCCAGCGCCGCGCGCGCCGCGCGCCCCTCGGCATGGGGCGAGCTGGCATTGGCCCAGTGCAGCATCCCCTCGATCATCGCCTCGCGCGCTTCGGGGCGCATCGGCGAGGTCGCGGCATGGTCCAGATAGGTGCGCTCGGCCAAGTTCATCGTTCCAATTGCGTAAAGAGGGGTGCTGCCTATATAGCGCGCAACTTCCCGCGCTCCACCGGCGCACCAGAATTCAAGCAGGTCCCTCGATGCCCGAAGTCATTTTCCCCGGTCCCGAAGGCCGCCTCGAAGGCCGTTTCGCCCCCGCGCCGAAGCCGCGCGCGCCGGTCGCGATGATCCTCCACCCGCATCCCAATGCCGGCGGCACGATGAACAACCACATCGTCCAGGAGCTCTACAAGACGTTCCAGCGCCGCGGCTTCGCGACGCTGCGCTTCAATTTCCGCGGCGTGGGCAAGAGCCAGGGCGTATTCGACAACGGGATCGGCGAACTGTCCGACGCCGCCTCGGCGCTCGACTGGGTCCAGAGCTTCCACCCGGAAGCGTCGACCACCTGGGTCGCCGGCTTCGGCTTCGGCGCCTGGATCGGCATGCAGCTGCTGATGCGCCGTCCGGAGATCCGCGGCTTCATCTCGGTCGCGCCGCCGGCGAACATGTTCGACTTCTCGTTCCTCGCCCCCTGCCCCTCGTCGGGCATCATCATCCAGGGCGAGAATGACGAGGTCGTCACGCCCAGCGCGGTCCAGAAGCTGGTCGACAAGCTGCGCACCCAGCGTCACATCACCATCCATCACGACACCATCCCGGGCGCGAACCATTTCTTCGAGCACGAGATGCGCGAGCTGATGGGCAGCGTCGACCGCTATCTCGACATGCGGCTCGACCCGAATTCGCCCATCCGCTGATCGGATGACGCGACGCGACGTCACGGTGACGGGCGGCTGCCAATGCGGCGCCGTCCGCTACCGGGCCGACGCGATGCTAGACAATGCGCATCTGTGCCATTGCCGGATGTGCCAGAAGGCGAGCGGCGGGCTGTTCGCGCCGCTGGTCGCCGCGCCGGACGACGCGCTCCACTGGACGCGCGGTCACCCGTCGATCTTCATGAGCTCCGAGCGGGTCGAGCGCGGCTTCTGCGCGGCGTGCGGCACGCCGATCTTCTACCATTCGCTCGACACCGGGCGGACCAATCTCATGATCGGGACGCTCGACGATCCCGCCGCCTTTGCGCCGAAGGTCCAGATGGGCAGCGAGGCGCGCATGCCTTGGTTCGACACGCTGCCGGCTTTGGCCGACGAGGGCGAGACCGGGGCCGACGATCCCGACTGGGCCGAGGGGATCCGCCGCAGCAATCGCCAGCATCCCGATCACGATTGAGCGCGATTGAGCCGGCCGACGCGATCGGTTAGGCTGTGCCCATGGACGATCCGAACAAGCCGCTGTTCCGCTATACCCAGGGCAATTCGATCCTCAGTGCGCGACCGCTGACCGGCGCTGCCTGGGGAATCGCCGCGCTGCTCCTGCTGGGGCCGATCGTCGCGATGTTCGTGGCGGGGGCGCTGACCCCGGGCCAGGGCGCCGGCTGGCCGCTGCTGACGATCGTCGTCACCGGCACCATCGCCTGGATGATCGCCAAGCAAATCCTGAAGACCCGCAGCGTACCCGCGCGCTGATCGGGTGACCGATCCGGCGCTGATCGATCGCGCGATCGGCGCGTTGATGGGGCTGGCCGCGGGCGATGCGGTCGGCACCACGCTGGAGTTCAGCCTGCGCGATCAGGCACCTGCCCTGACCGACATGGTCGGCGGCGGGCCCTTCGCGCTGAAACCCGGCCAGTGGACCGACGATACCGCCATGGCGTTGGCGCTGGGCAACAGCCTGGCGGATCGTGGCGGCTTCGATCCCGTCGACTGCATGTCGCGCTTCGTGAACTGGTATCGCTGGGGCGCCTATAGCTGCACCGGGACCTGTTTCGATATCGGCATCGCCACCCGCGCCGCGCTCGAGCGATTCGAAGACAGCGGTGATCCCGTCGCCGGCTCGGTCGATCCGCGCAGCGCGGGCAACGGATCGCTGATGCGGCTTTCGCCGGTGGCGATCTTCGGTGCGTTGCGCAGCGAGGCGGAGACGGCGCGGATCGCGCGCGAGCAGAGCCGGCTGACCCACGGCGCCGATGAATGCCTGGCGGCGTGCGAGGCCTATGCCCTGCTTACCCGTCGCGCGATCCTGGGTGCGGACCGCAACGCCGTGCTGGCGCCTCAGGCGTCGGACGGACCGGAGCGCATCGCCGCGATCCTTGGCGGCGGATGGCGCGGCAAGTCCCGCGATCGCATCTCGTCCAGCGGCTATGTCGTCGACAGTCTGGAGGCGGCGTCATGGTGCGTCGGCACGACCGAAAGCTTCGAGGAAGCGATATTGCTGGCCGCCAACCTCGCCGACGATGCCGACACCGTGGCCGCGATCACCGGTCAGCTGGCGGGCGCCCTGTACGGGGCAAGCGCGATCCCGGCGGGCTGGCGCGCGAAGCTTGCCTGGGCCGACGAGATCGAGGCGCTGGCGCGTCGACTGCTCGGCGCGCCCGTGGCGGATGTCGCCGCCTAGCACTACTTTGGCACTTTAGGTTCGGCCGGCGTGCCGAGTGAGCGCTGACAGTGCGGGCATCGGGAGGGTGGTGGTCGTGCGAAGAGGTCGAGGATGGCCTGCCTAACGGCCGGCATG
>NZ_JBDIZK010000017.1:0-75129 GCF_039652585.1 Sphingomonas rustica
CGCTCCAGATCGATCCGCCAGGTCTCGTTCACCGCCATCGCAAAGGATCCGTCAGCCTACACTGACACATCCGAATCAATGACGATTCCTGTCGGTTCCTTCAACCTGCCAAAGTAGTGCTAGGCCTTGTTCACATGCTTCGCGCCGCCCGCGATCAGCGCGGCGGTCGCCTCTTCCGCGCCGCGATAGGCTTCCTGGAACTCCGCACTCCAGTAGATCAGCGTGTCCAGCGGGATCGGCTGGCCGCTGACGGCGCACAGGACATAAGAGCCGCGCCGCACTACTTCGAAATCGGATGCGCCGTACAGGAGGTGCGCGGGACCTTGGTTGGAAAGCATTTCAGACCGTCCAGATCAGAACATTGACGAGAAGGACGAACGCGCAGGCAAGCATCAGGATGCCCTTTCGCCGATCGCCCTGGCGCGTGATCATCCGCCACCCGCCCCAGGCGAGGACGATCGCCGCGATCACCAGCACGCTCAGCAGCGTCGCGGCAAGCGCACCAAGCTGGCCCGTGCCGATCACAGGACCCACTCGACCAGCAGGACCAGCACCAGGATCGCGGCGGCGAACACCGCCATCATCCGCACATCGCGGTGATAGATCATGATCAGCAGGCCATAGATGACATGGGTGAACACCCAGGCCGCACCGCTCAACATGTTCGCCAGGATCGTTCCGGCCACCTTGTCCATCTTCCCGTCTTCAGTCCGTTCCGGCCAGCACCCGGGCATAGGCCGCGGGATCGGCATTGCCGCCGGAGAGGATCACTAGCGTCCCCGGCGTCACTTCGACCTTGCGCGCCAGCAGTGCCGCCAGTGCGGCGGCACCGCCCGGCTCCACCACCAGTCGCAGCGTGCGTGCGGCCCAGCGCTGGGCCTCGCGCACCTCCGCCTCGCTCACCGCCCGACCCGTCGCCCCGCGACGCGACAGCACGTCGAAGGTCAGCGGCGAGACGCGCGGCGTCTGCAATGCGTCGCAGGCGGTCGGCGGCGGACTGGCGCCCACCGGCTCGATCCACCCCGCCTCCAGGCTTGCCCGCATATCGTCCCAGCCTTCCGGCTCCGCAAGGACCAGTTCGACATCGGGCAGGGCCAGCGCGATTCCGGCCGCCAGTCCGCCGCCGCCGCACGGGACGATCACCTGATCGGGATCGGGCAGCTTCATCTCGACCATCTGGCTCAGCGACTCGATGCCGACGCTGCCCTGCCCCTCGATGATCCAGGGATCGTCGAAACTGGGCACCAGCGTCGCGCCGCGCGCATGCGCCAGGTGCGCCGCGATCTTCTCCCGGCTCTCGGTCGCGCGGTCGTACTTCACGACTTCCGCGCCCAGCGCCATGGTTGCATCCAGCTTCACCTGCGGCGCGTCCGCCGGCATCACGATCACCGCCGGGATCCCCAGCCGCTTCGCCGCCCACGCGACTCCCTGCGCATGGTTGCCGGACGAGAAGGCGACGACGCCGCGATCGCGGGTTTCTGCATCCAGTGCGGTCAGTCGATGCCATGCACCCCGGATCTTGAACGCCCCGACCGGTTGCAGCGTCTCGGCCTTGAACGAAACCCGCGCCCCGTGGATTTCTGCTGTCAGCAGAGGCGTTTGCGGCAGGATGGCCGCAACCTTGGCCGCCGCATCGCGCACCCCGGCCCGGGTCGGTTGTCGCACAATAGTCACTATTCACCCCCGACGGAAAAATACGGTGCGAGAATCACTTTACACAGGGAGTCACCGACCCTAAATGCCCGCTTCCCGCTGCCCCATGGGACTTCCAACCGCAAGGCAGCTTTGTTCAACGACAGCCGTAAGGCACTTGGAGGTCCCTTGAATTGCACAAGCACCATAGCGCGCTGGGGCTAGCGACTGCCCTCCGACCGGTCCAGCCGGTCACGCTCATCCGTCCGCATGCCGCATCGCGTGCCGCCCGCTTCTTCGTGGAGAAGTTTCCGGGGCGCTCGATGTATGCCGTGAAGGCGAATCCGAGCCCGGAACTGATCCAGATCCTCTGGGACAACGGCATCACGCACTACGACGTCGCCTCGATTGCCGAGGTTCGTCTGGTCGCGCGGACGCTGCCCGACGCCACCTTGTGCTTCATGCACCCGGTGAAGGCGGAAGAGGCGATATCTGAAGCGTATTTCACGCATGGCGTGCGCGTCTTCAGCCTGGACAGCATGGAAGAGCTGGACAAGATCGTACGTGCCACCCGCGGCGCCGAAGACCTGACATTGTGCGTTCGCATCCGCGTCTCGTCGGACCTGTCGAAGCTGAGTCTCGCGTCGAAGTTCGGCGCGATGCCGGGCGAGACCAAGGACCTGCTGATGGCCGCGCGCCAGGCAGCCGATGCCCTGGGCATCTGCTTCCATGTCGGCAGCCAGGCGATGTCGCCGGACGCCTATGCCCAGGCGATGGAGCGCGTCCGCGCCGCGATCGTCGAGGCGGGCGTGACCGTGGACGTCGTCGATGTCGGCGGTGGCTTTCCCTCGACCTATCCCGGCATGGAGCCGCCGCCGCTCGAGCTGTATTTCGAGACGATCCATCGTGCCTTCGAAAGCCTGCCGATCAGCTATTCGGCCGAGCTGTGGGCCGAGCCGGGCCGTGCGCTGTGCGCCGAATACAGCTCGCTGATCGTGCGCGTCGAAAAGCGCCGCGGGTCCGAGCTGTACATCAACGACGGCGCCTATGGCGCGCTGTTCGATGCGGCGCATATCGGCTGGCGCTTCCCGGTTCAGCTGCTGCGCGAGCCGGACTCGAATGCCCGCGACATGGAGTTCAGCTTCTACGGGCCGACGTGCGACGATCTCGACCATATGGCCGGGCCGTTCATGCTCCCCGCGGACATGGCTGCCGGCGACTATATCGAGATCGGCATGCTCGGCGCCTATGGTTCGGCCATGCGCACCGCGTTCAACGGCTTCGGTTCGGACGAGACGATCATCGTCGAGGACGAGCCGATGGCCAGCCTCTATGTGCGGATGGAACGGGCTCCGGCCTCGAACGTCGTCAAGCTGTAACGCCTATCTGCTCCACACCCCGTCATCCCGGCCGCGTGCCGGGGTGACGGCTGGCATTCGGCGCATCGCATCGCTATGCGCCGCGACCATCGGGTTTCCGCGTCCCCATTGAATGACGGCGGCCATGTAGGAAATGGATCGACATGACCGACTCCACGATCAACGACACCCGCAAGGCGGAGCTTCTCTCGAAGACCGTCAAGCATATCGACATCAAGAGCTTCGACGCGCGTCCGATCGTCGACGCGATGGCCGACATGAGCTTCACCAGCCGCGACCTGGGCCGCGCGACCAACATCTACAACCAGATGCTGGCCGACAAGGACTGCACCGTGTGCCTGGTGATCGCCGGGTCGACCTCGGCCGGCGGCTGCATGGACCTCTATGCCGAACTGGTGCGCAACAACATGGTCGACGTGATCGTCGCCACCGGTGCCACGATCGTCGACATGGATTTCTTCGAAGGGCTTGGCCACAAGCACTATCAGGCGCAGGAAATCCCCGACGACGACACGCTGCGTTCGCTCTATATCGACCGCATCTACGACACCTACATCGACGAGCAGCAGCTCCAGGACTGCGACTTCACGATCAACAAGATCGCGAACGAGCTGGAGCCCAAGGCCTATTCGTCGCGCGCCTTCATCCGCGAGATGGGCAAGTATCTCGTCGAGCACGGCAAGAAGGAGAACAGCCTCGTCAAGCTCGCCTATGAGCATGACGTGCCGATCTTCTGCCCGGCATTCGTCGACAGCTCGGCCGGCTTCGGTCTGGTGAAGCACCAGGTCGACCAGATGAAGGCAGGCAAGCCCTATCTGATGATCGACGCAGTGGCGGACTTCCGCGAACTGACCGACATCAAGATCAAGGCTGGCGAGACCGGCCTCCTGATGATCGGCGGCGGCGTGCCGAAGAACTTCATCCAGGACACGGTCGTATGCGCCGAGATCCTGGGCCACGAGGATGTCGCGGTCCACAAGTACGCCGTGCAGATCACCGTCGCCGACGTGCGCGACGGCGCCTGCTCGTCCTCGACGCTGCAGGAAGCCGCCAGCTGGGGCAAGGTGTCGACCGCGATCGAGCAGATGGTGTTCGCCGAAGCCGGCTCGGTCATGCCGCTGCTGGCCAGCGACGCCTATCACCGCGGCCTGTGGAAGGACCGTCCGAAGCGCGCCTGGGCGAAGCTGTTCGCCTGATCGCGCGACGCGGTTTGGAACAAGAAAGGGGCGGCCGGGCAGATGTCCGGCCGCCCTTTCTGTTGCGGCCGGCTCAGTCCAGCACGGCCCAGCCGTTGCCGGTCCAGCGATAGATGCGGGTCGAGATCGAACGCTGCGCATCGTGGTAGATGCTGCCCACAAGGTCGCGAAACGCGGGAAGGTCCGCCGTCGAGCGGCGCTGGACCAGGACGCTGACATCCTCGGGCACCGCGACCAGGATTTCCCCGCCCGACCGGCGGGCAAGCTGGTTCCACCCGTCATGGTCGAGCATCAGGCTCGACATATAGGGATCGTCGATCAGCGCGACGACGCCGTCCTTCAACTCGACTTCGCGACCGACCTTCGGCAGCCCGGCCAGCGCCTGTTCCCGGCCGATCAGCCAGGCACCGGCGACCCCAAGCTCCAGCGTTTCGAGCTTGTCGGAGGTGACAACCCCTATCAGGCGCGGATAATCCGCCACCAGCACCGCGCAAAGGCCCGGCGCCAGCGCCTCGATGATCGGCGTGCCTTTACCGTTCTCGAACATCTTGCCGAGTTGGTCGCAATAATCCGATCCGCGCACCACCACGCGAAGGCGCTCGCGCGTCAGCGGCGGCGGGCCGTCGCGCTGCGCAAGCATCGCGGCGATGTAGTTGGCCTTGGTTTCCTCGCACGCATCGGCGGGATTTCGTTCGCAGAATTGATGGATGCGATCGAGATAGAGCGTCGCCGGCTCGTTAGTCCGCTCGCCCGTTTCGGCCGGGTCGGGATCGGGCGAACCGACTCTCAGCTCCAGCCGGCCGGCCACGCTGACCTTGCCGGCCCCCACCTCCGCCGCAATCCGCTTCGCGATATCCTGGGTGAACACCGTCGGGTCGATCTTCGTCTGGGCGGCGGCGCAGGCAGGTGCCAGCAACGCCATTATCCAGAGCGCGGTTTTCCATGCGTTCATTGATGCCCCCTCGCCCCTGGTCTAGCCGGGATGCGGGCCTCCTGCGAGCCTGCTGATCAGCCGGCGACGGCCCGCCTGATCGCACGGATGCCGCCGATCGCCTGGCTGACGACCAGATCGGCAAGCGCGGCCGGTTCGATCGACGCGCCCGAGGGGCGGTCCGCCATTGCCCGGTGAAGCGCGATCCGGCCCGAGCGGACACCCGCTCGGCACAATCTGTGCCATAGCGTGGCAATCTCGCGGTGGACCCGGTCGAGCGTCTCGGTATCGCGACCCGGCGCGAATGCCTCGTTCAGGCGGGCGATACCCGCGAAGAGCCGTCCCAGCGTCGCGATGTCGGGCACGGGCCGGCGCGACATGACATGCGCCACCAGCAGCGGCGCGATGTCGGGCGCATGGCGGCTGAGCAATTTCGCTGCATTGGCGCACATCGTGTCGTTGAACACGTTCGACGCGCCGCCGTCATGGATGCGGTATAGCAGCAGTTCCTCGTCGATCTGCGCCAGCTCTCCCAGTGCGCGGATGCGGTGGTAGAAGTCGAAATCCTCGACATAGCGCATCTCGGGCCGCTCGAACGGATCCAGCCGGCGGGCAGCGTCGGTGCGGAACATCACCGACGACCAGGCAAAGGGATTCTGGACCAGCATCAGCCAGTCGATCAGCCCCGGCGTCAACTGCCGCGGCCAGCCGCCCGGCGAGAGTCGGCCATTCTCCAACAGCCTGGCCGCGGTGCTGACCAGCACCGTTTCGGGATGGGCGTCGAGAAACGCGACCTGCTTTGCGAAGCGTTCGGGCAGGCAGAGATCGTCCTGGTCGAGCCCCGCGGCATAGCGCCCGCGCGCCGCGGCGAAGGCCAGGTTGCGCGCGACCACCGGGCCGCCATTTGCCGGCGCACGGATCACCCGGATCCGCTCGTCTCCCCATCCCTCCAGCATCGCAGCGGTGCCGTCGGTCGAGCAATCGTCGACCGCGATCAGTTCCCAGTCGGTCATCGTCTGCGCCTGGAGGCTGACCAGCGTCTCCGGCAGGAAGGCCGCCCCGTTATAGGCGGCCATGATCACCGACACCGTCGCCATCGTCAGGCGACCCGACGCGCCGCGTTGCTGTCCAGGACCTGGTCGACGATCATCTGGCCGATATCATTCTGCCACAACCACAGGCCGTTGGCCTTGCCGCTGAAGCTGCTCTCGCCGCCCAGTTTTCCGTCGGGGACATGGCCCGAGGCCAGGCCGATGCCATAGACGCCCGGGACCGGCCGGCCCGCGGCATCGATGACCCGGCAGTGCTGATCGACCAGCCGTGGCCGTCCCGGCGCATCGGCCATCAGCGCGATGCGCCGGCCCTGCTCGTCGAACAGCGGCAACGCGCGCGGGCGATAGCCGAGCGCGCCGATGACCACATCGGCCTGCTCGATCGCGGCGCGCGTGCCCGCCTCGTCCTGCGGGATCATCCTCAGCGCCAGCCGTGGATCGGGTGCGCGGCCGCCGATCGACAGCATCCGCAGCACCAGCTCGCGGGCCTCCAGCCGGAAGCCGGCCAGGCGATAGACGAACCCGGTGCCCGGGCAGACATCGTCCGGCCCGAAATCGGTGAAGCCGTCGTCCCACGCCGCCTCCGCCGAATGATAGAAGGGCCGAAGCGGGCGCCGGTGGTGGAGCGTCACCGCCCCGGCCCCCAGCGGCAGCGCCGGCGCCGCCTTGAGCAGCAGGGCAGCCGCCGCCATCGCGCTGGTCGATCCGCCGACAATGGCGATCCGCGGCGCGCGCATGTCCGCGGTGCGGACGCGCAGGCGATCGACGCCGCCCAGCGACAGGAAGTCGTCGCCGGTCACCAGCCGGTTTCCGGCCAGGGCGCCGAGCGGGCTGCCCGCAATGACCTCCGCGGCAATATCGTCACGCGACTGATAGCCGCCGGTGGCGATCACGATGCTGGCCGCGCGCATCACCCGCTCCTGCCCGGTCGTCAGGTTGCGCACTCGCGCGGCCCAGATGCCGTCCGCCTCGCGGCGCGCCTCGACCACCTCGCTGCGCGTCGCGACATGCCCGCCATGATCGATCACGATCCGGCCGAGCTGCGCGCCGGTCGCCTCGATGAAGGCGGTGGCGCGATACAGCGGGACGCCGATCCGGCCGCCCTTGTGCAGCGCGATCTCCTGGCCGGAGACATGGTCTTCCAGCGCCGCGACCGCCTCATGGACATTGTCCTTCACCGCGGTGAGGAACGTCTCTGCGGTGCTGTCCGAGGTGATCGCATAGGAACCGATGCTGCCGCGGCCGAGCACCGCATCGCGCTCGACGATCGCCATCCCGCCAGCGGCGAGGTCGGCCAGGCGGCCCTGTTTGCTCGCCGCGGTCAGCAACGCGGTGCCCGCCGGGCCGCCGCCGACGATCAGGGTCGAATGGACGAAGGTCCCGCGCCGCTCCAACCCCTCGAGTCCGTCCCGGCCCAGCCGCGCGCACGCCTCCATCAGCGCGGCGCAGACCCGGTCGACATCGGCCGGCATCATCGCATCGGTGATCGGCAGCGACAGGATCCGCGCCGACAGGTCGTCGCATACCGGCAGCGGCTCGATCACCGCATTGGCGCGGAACCAGGGCTGCTCGCCCAGGTGCGGGCTGAAATAGCAGCCCGTGCCGATCCCCTGCGCATCGAGCGCGGCCATGATCCCGCGGCGATGGCCGGCAAAGGCGCGCGGCAGCAGGATCGACTGGCACTGCACCGCCTGCCGCCGGCCCTGCTGGACCTGGAATTCGAAGCCGTTGTCGCTGGCGAAGCCGCCCAGTTGCTCGCGGTAACGCCGGTCGAGCATCGCCCGGTGCTCGGCGACCGCCTCGAACGCCTTCAGCTTCTCGGCGGCCAGCGTGCCCAGCACTTCGGGAAGCTTGGCATTGATCCCCGGCCCCTCGGCGGATCGCGCGCCGGCGAACCCGAAATTGGTCATCTGGCGCAGCCGTTCGATCAGCGCCGCATCGCCCGAATGCACCACCCCGCCCTCGGCGGTGGCGAACACCTTGGTCGCATGCATCGAATAGACGATCGCGAACGGCGCGCCGGTGCCGAACGCCCTGCCCTGCGCATCGAGCGCACCCAGCGACGCGGCCGCGTCGATCACCACGCCGGTGCCCAGTCTCGCGTATCCGGCATAGCGGTCCAGGTCGATCGACGCGCCGAAGGTCGCGTAGGGCACGACCACCGCGATGCGATCGCCGTAACGCGCGAACGCCGCCGCCTCGGCGGCTTCGGCGGCGGACCAGTCGCCCGGATCGACATCGCAGATCAGCGGCGTCAGCCCTGCCCATTCGGCGGCATGGGCGGTCGCGGCGAAGGTGAAGCCTGGCATCAGCGCGAACATGCCGCGCCCCGCGCGCGGTCCCGCCGCCTGGCGGATCGCCAGCATCAGGCCCAGCGTGGCGTTGCCGACCGCCAGGCAATCCCCCGCCCCGCCGAACACCCGGTCGCGCAGATCGGCCTCGAACCCGCGCACCACGGGGCCGCCGTTCGAGTAGATGCCCCGATCCTCGATCGCGCGCAGCGCGTCCGAAAGATCGCTCAACCGCGGCGGCCGCGGGGCGATCAGCGGCAGCCGGTCCAAGTCCGTTCTCCTCGATCTTCCATCGATCGCACGGTTAGCGGGTCGATCTTGGAAAAGGGTAAATAGGCGTTCGCCAATCGTTCGCGCGGCTGGAAAATCGCAAAGTCCCTCGCTACCGTGCCCGCAAACGGGGGATGCATTCGTGATCATCGGTATCGACCTGGGCACCACCAACAGTGCCGCAGCAATCTGGCGCGACGGTGAATCCGTGCTCGTGCCCAACGCGCTGGGCGACCTGCTGACGCCATCGGCGATCAGCATGACCGAGGCGGGCGAGATCCTGGTGGGCATGGCCGCGCGCGAGCGCCAGCCGACCCATCCCAGGGATACGGTGACCGCCTTCAAACGCTATATCGGCACGCAGCAGAGCGTGACGCTGGGCAAGCGCAAGTTCGATGCCGAGGAACTCTCGGCGCTGGTGCTACGCCAGCTCAAGGCGGATGCCGAGGCCTTTACCGGAGAGACCGTGACCGGCGCGGTCATCACCGTCCCGGCCTATTTCAACGACCGCCAGCGCAAGGCCACCCGCCGCGCCGGCGAGATTGCCGGGCTCGAGGTCAAGCGGCTCGTCAACGAACCGACCGCCGCCGCGCTCGCCTTCGGGATCCAGACGCGCGAGCAGGAACCGTTCCTGGTGTTCGACCTGGGCGGCGGCACCTTCGACGTGTCGATCGTCGAGGTGTTCGAGGGCGTCGTGGAAGTGCGCGCCTCGTCGGGCGACAACCGGCTGGGCGGCGAGGATTTCAACGCGGTGCTGATCGATCTGGTCCGCCGCCGGATCGATCCCGAAAAGGCGCTCGACAAGGCGGACCCGATCGTCCTGGCCGAACTGCTGCGCGCAGCCGCCGAACGGACGCGTCGCAAGCTCAGCGAGGCCGACGAGGCCGAATTCGCCATCGTCTGGAACGAGCAAAGGTTCGAGACGATGGTGACCGCCGCCGAACTGGAAACCGCCTGCGCCTCGCTGCTCCAACGGCTGCGCGATCCGGTCCTGCGCTCGCTGCGCGATTCGAACATCCGGGTCGAGGCGCTGAGCGAGGTCGTGCTGGTCGGCGGATCGACGCGCATGCCGATCGTGCGGCGCGCGATCACCCGCATGTTCGGCCGATTCCCCAACGCGACCGTCCACCCCGACCATGCCGTCGCGCTGGGCGCCGCGGTCCAGGCCGGGCTGCTCGCCAAGGACGCCGCGCTCGACGAGATCCGCCTGACCGATGTCTGCCCCTTCACCCTGGGCATCGAGGTGGCGGAGGAGGATGGCCGCGGCGGCATCCGCTCCGGCCTGTTCTCGCCGATCATCGATCGCAATACGCCGATCCCGGCCAGCCGCGTCGGCAGCTACAGCACCATGTCGGACCAGCAGCGCGAGATCCATCTGGTCGTCTATCAGGGCGAGGCGCGCGACGTCGCGTCGAACGTCCGGCTGGGCGACCTGCGGGTGCAGGTGCCGCCCAAGCCGCGCGGCCATGTCCATGTCGAATGCCGCTTCACCTATGACACCAGCGGCATGCTGGACGTCGACGTGACGGTCCCCGCCACCGGCGTCACCCGCAACCTGGTCATCATGGACCAGGCCGACACCATGACCGAGCGCGAGATCGCCGAACGGCGCGACGCGCTCGCCGCGCTCAAGATCCACCCGCGCGAGGAAAGCGAGAATGCCGCGGTCCGCGCGCGAGCGGCCCGCTGCTACGAGAGCTTCCTGGGCGACTCGCGCGACATGGTCGGCCGCTGGATTACCCAGTTCGACTCGGCGCTCGACACCCAGGATCCGCGCATCATCCGCGAAGCACGCGAGCAACTCGTCGCCGCACTCGATCAGCTCGAGGGTGAGCGCTACCTGTGAACGACGCCCGGATCTGGGCGACGCTCGGCATCGAGCCGACCGAGGACGCACGCGCGATCCGCACCGCCTATTCGCGGCAGCTCAAGGCGATCGACGCGGATGCCGACGCGCAGGCGTTCATCGCCCTGCGCGAGGCCCGCGACATCGCACTCCGTCTCGCAACCTCGGTCGAAATCGCGGGTGAAAGCGACGCGGAACTAGACGCGCCATTGCCACCGTCGGAGTCACAGGCCGAGGATGTCTCCCTCGGCCTCCACGCCTCAGGGCCGCAATGGGCACCCGAGGATCTTGCCGACGCACGCGGCCGCGAACTGTCCGCCCTGCTCCATTCGGAACGCGATCCGGAAAATCCCTGGCCGACCGAAGCCGAGCGTCGGCACATGCTCGACCTGTGGACTGCGATTATCCACGATCCGCGGCTGGAAGAGGTCGGCTTCTACGGTGCGTTCGAGGCGTGGGCGATCAACCAGATCGCCTATACCACGCCGGTCTCCGACCCGTTGGTCATCCCCGCGACCGAGATGTTCGGGTGGACCGCGTCGGACGGCACGGTGCATCAGTCGCGCGAAGTGGGCCACATCACCTATCGCTACGGCCTGCTCAAATTCCTCGAGGACGTGCGCGAACCCGATCATTCGCATCACGGCGCCTGGGTCGAACTCAACACGCCGGCACCGCCAGGATCGAAACGGAATTCGGTCGGACCCCGACGCATCCGCGAGTTGATCAGCGTGATCCGCTTCATCCGGCCCGATATCGAACGCGGCTTCGATCCGGGCCGCGTCGCGCTGTGGGATGCGAAGGAGGAATTCGAGGCTTCGGATGAACCAACCGAGCAACGCTCGACCTTCATCGACAGCACGAGTGGAATTCTGAGCGTCGGAACACTCGTTGTCTGGGCGGTGCTGATTGCGATCAGGTTGCCCGGCTGTCTTCCTGTATCGGAGCCCACGCCGAAGCCGCCCGTGTACGAGCCGGCGCGATCGACGACCCTACCGCGCTATCTAGTTCTTCCACCCGACGAAAGCGGCAAGTCCGTAGTGGTGCCGCTACCGGCTCAGACATCTTCGCCGTGGGTGTCGGCCCCCAAGCGCGAAGAACCTCGCGAGTTCACTCCCGAACAACTCGAGGCCATCGAGCGGGCCTACAGAAATCAGAGCACGCCATGAGCTGGCGTCATCCCTGCTGGGCCGAACTGGGGATCGAGCCGACCAGCGATCAGCGCGCGATCCGCGTCGCCTACACGCGCAAGCTCAAGACGATCGATCCGGAGCGTGATCCGCAGGCGTTCATCGCGCTGCGCGAGGCGTTCGAGGCTGCAAACGAGGGGGCGCCTGCGTCCATCGCAGCGCCGATGGTCGAGGAACAACCCGCAATGTCTCCCTCGGGCGAGACGATCGCGCGCGAACGCCCCAGGGGGACGTCGCAGCCTCGACCGTCAACGGGACCTACACTCGACGCGCTATCTCATGCCCTTTCGGAGGTGCTTGGCTCGCACCGCGGGCCGCAGCACTGGCTCTCCGACGAGGACAAGCAGCGCCTGCTCGATCGCTGGGAAGCGCTGAGGGATCACAAGGACATGGCGCTCGTCGCGGGCCATGCCAATGTCGAGCGCTGGATCAGCAAGCTGATCGCGCAGACCTTGCCGCTCTCGCAACCGCTGGTGGTGCCCGTTGTGGATTATTTCGGCTGGTCGACCAGCGACGGGACGCTTCATCAGACCGACGAGATTGCGGACGTCTCACGCCATTACCGCCTCGACACGTTTCTGCGTCTGGCACGCACACCATGCGACACCTATTACCCGGCATGGGCGGAGCTTCGCCGGCCGATGACCGAGAACGCGCTTCTTGGCCACGTCAATCCGGACCAGATCCGCGATCTCCTCACCACGATCCGACACGCCCAGCCCGAACTGGAGCATGAGCTCGACCGGGCGCGCGTGGCGCGGTGGATCGAGCATCTGCGATCGATGCACGATCGCCGGAGCCGGGGATTCGAAGATGGTCCGACCGGAGATACCAGTCGGGCTTTCATCTGGGTAATCTGCGCCGTCGCATTCTTCGTCGTCGGACCGATTGTGAACAAGCTGATCGGGTGGCTCCTTTGACCTGGCGCCATCCCTGCTGGGCCGAACTGGGGATCGAGCCGACCAGCGATAAGCGCGCGATCCGCGTCGCCTATACGCGCAAGTTGAAGACAATCGATCCGGAGAGTGATCCGCAGGCGTTCATCGCGCTTCGCGAAGCCTATGAGCACGCGCAGCAGCAGGCCGAGTGGGTCGATCTGGCCGACGAGGACGAGGACGACGAGGGCGAAGGCGACGATGCCAGCTCGCCCGCGCTGTACGATGAGGACGACGGCACCGGCTATGCCTATAGCCCGGTCACCGGCGCGCGGGTGCCGATCGACGACAGCCGCCCCGATCCCGACGCACCCTGGCGCACGCTTCACGAGCTGCTCCTGCCCGACGGGAATCGCCGCCAGCCGCCTTTCGACGAGGCGTGGCACTGCGAACTGGGCGAAGCGGTCGATGCGGCGCTGGCCGATCCGCGGCTGGAGCAGGTCGGCTTTCTGGCAGATGCGGATCGCTGGTTCGCCGAGACCCTGGCACGTTCATGGCCGGCCTCGGGAAGCGTCCTTCTGCGCGTTGCGAAGGTGTTCGGGTGGTATCACCCCGACGACGCTCAGCTTCGCACCACGCCCGCGATCGATTTCATCAACGCCCGGCTGCGCGACGCCGACTCGGCGCCCGATCGCGGCACCGCTCACCTGACTGGGGACGGACCGCCGCCAGCCGCCGAACGCTTCGAACAGGAGTGGGCCGATACGCCGGCCGTACCGGCAGGAGAGCCGGCACCCACGCCGCCGCCGCCGTCACCTCCCTCGCCGAAATCCCCCTGGGCCCCGATCAGCCCCGCCGATGCGGATGCGGCCGCCGAGGCGCTGTCCGCGCTCCTGGCCCAGCGTGAGCGGACCAACGTGAGTTGGCCCAGCCCGCGCCAGAAGGAGGCGATGCTCACCCATTGGCAAACCATCATCTCCGATCCGCGGATGGACGACATCTCGTTCTACGGCGATGCCGACCGGTGGTTTGCCCGCCAGCTTGCCCATGCGATCCCCTGGTCCGATCCCCTCATCATCCCGGCGGCCGAGTTTTTCGGGTGGATGGCCTCCGACGGGACGATCCGTCAGGACTGGTCTGACAATGAACTGACCCGGCGTTACCGCACGCTGAAGTTCATGGGAGAGATCGAACAACGCTCGCATCCACTGAACCCGGCCTGGCGCGATCTCGTCACCCCGGATCGATCGAAGACGCGCTCCCGCGTGCCGAAAAGCGAAGTCCGCGAGCTGCTGATGCTGGTCCGGCGCGACTATCCCGATCTGGAGGGCTGTTTCGACTCGAAGCGGCTCGATTATTGGGAACGGGTAAGAGAGGTGAACCGGGTCTCGGGCGGCCGAGGCAGCACGTTGGCCGGCTGGATCGTTCCGATCCTGCTGATCGTCTTCCTGGTGATCCGTGCCATGACGAGCAGCCCCGCCGGGGATGCGACGCCGTCACCGGTGGTCAAGATATGGCCCGGGGAAGCGGTGCTTGCCGACAAGGGCGCGGACATGAACCATGCGTTGAAGGGCTATGACGATGCGCTGACATGGTCGGCGATCCAGTCGAAAAACCCGGCGCTCGCCAAGGCGATGAACGCGCTGTGGGATGCGGATCGCAAGAAGAAGACGACCCAGTCGGACTTCCGCATCGATGTCTCCGAGTTGCTCGATCAGTGGTCGAGGGACGGCCGGCATCACGCCCCGTTCGAGGTGCTGTCTGACGAGACCCGGCTGACCCTGGAGACGGCCAAGCGGTTGGGCGCGCAGGACCTGCAGCAATGTTCCGATTTCTTCAGCGGGGACCTGAAACTGCCCAATGCGATCGTGTCCGAGTTCGCTCCTCGCCGATACGCGCTCTATGCGAGGCGCCTGCTCAGCACCGGCGACTATCGGAAACAGGCCGCGACCCCGAAGTCCATGGAGCGGACCTCGTTTTCGCTGCCCGACGACGTCGTGACGACCGCCATCCGGCGTGCGGGCTTGTCGCGCGAACGCTTTTTCGCAGCGCTGACCTTCAAGGGGAGTGCAACCGACCAGTGCACCGGTCGCATCGCGCTGATGGAAACGGTGCTCGAGCTACCCCGAAAGCAGTCCGAGGCATTGCTGCGCGTCATGTAGGGGCACCGCCCGGCACCCCCACCCAACAACCTTAGTTGTCGTCGCCCATCCGCAATGCGGCGATGAAGGCTTCCTGCGGAATCTGCACCGAGCCATATTCGCGCATCCGCTTCTTGCCTTCCTTCTGCTTGTCCAGCAGCTTGCGCTTGCGGCTGATGTCGCCGCCATAGCATTTGGCGGTCACGTCCTTGCGCAGCGCGGCGATGGTCTCGCGCGCGATCACCTTGCCGCCGATCGCCGCCTGGATCGGGATCTTGAACAGGTGGCGCGGGATCAGGTCCTTCAGCCGCTCGCACATGCCGCGGCCGCGCGCCTCGGCGCTGGCGCGGTGGACGATCATGCTCAGCGCGTCGACCGGCTCGTTGTTCACCAGGATCGACATCTTGACCAGGTCGCCCTCGCGGTGGCCGATCTGCTCGTAATCGAAGCTGGCATAGCCGCGGCTGATCGACTTGAGCCGGTCGTAGAAGTCGAACACGACTTCGTTGAGCGGCAGTTCATAGGTCAGCTGCGCGCGGCCGCCGACATAGGTCAGGTTCTTCTGCACGCCGCGGCGGTCCTGGCACAGCTTCAGGATCGGGCCGAGATACTCGTCGGGCACATAGATCACCGCGTTGATCCACGGCTCCTCGATCATGTCGATCCGGTTGGGATCGGGCATGTCCGCTGGATTGTGCAGCTCGATCTGTTGCCCGGCCGCCTCGCCCGCCGCCTTGGTCAGCTGAAGCTGATAGACCACGCTGGGCGCGGTCGTGATCAGGTCGAGGTCATATTCGCGGCTCAGCCGTTCCTGGATGATCTCGAGGTGCAGCAGGCCGAGGAAGCCGCAGCGGAAACCGAAGCCCAGCGCCGCCGACGTCTCCATCTCGAAACTGAACGAGGCGTCGTTCAGCCGCAGCTTCTGGATCGATTCGCGCAGCTTCTCGAAGTCGTTGGCGTCGACCGGGAACAGGCCGCAGAACACCACCGGCTGGACTTCCTTGAAGCCCGGCAGCGCCTCGGCCGCCGGCTTCTTCGCATCGGTCAGCGTGTCGCCGACGCGTGCCTGCGCCACTTCCTTGATCTGAGCGGTAATGAAGCCGATCTCGCCCGGGCCGAGATCGGGCAGCTGCTCGATCTTGGGGCGGAAACAGCCGACCCGGTCGACCAGGTGCAGCGTGCCGGTCTGCATGAACTTGACCTGCTGCCCCTTGCGCAGCGTGCCTTCCATGACGCGCACCAGGATGACGACGCCCAGATAGGGGTCGTACCAGCTGTCGACCAGCATCGCCTTCAGCGGCGCGTCGCGGTCGCCCTTGGGCGCCGGGATGCGCTCGACGATCGCGTCCAGCACTTCCTCGATGCCGATGCCGGACTTGGCGCTGGCCAGCACCGCGTTCGACGCGTCGAGCCCGATGATCTCCTCGATCTCGTTGCGCACCTTTTCGGGCTCGGCCGAGGGCAGATCGATCTTGTTGATGACCGGGATGATCTCGTGGTCGTGCTCGATCGACTGATAGACATTGGCCAGCGTCTGCGCCTCGACGCCCTGCGCCGCATCGACCACCAGCAGCGCGCCCTCGCACGCCGCCAGGCTGCGCGACACCTCATAGGCGAAGTCGACATGGCCCGGCGTGTCCATCAGGTTGAGGACATGCCCCTTCCATTCCAGGCGCACGGTCTGCGCCTTGATGGTGATCCCGCGCTCCTTCTCGATATCCATGTTGTCGAGCACCTGCGCGCTCATCTCGCGCTCGGTGAGACCGCCGGTGCGCTGGATCAGACGATCGGCGAGCGTCGACTTGCCATGGTCGATATGCGCGATGATCGAGAAGTTGCGGATCTTGGAGAGTTCTGTGGCCATGATTCCGGGCGCGTTAGCAGGGGTGAGCCCCATTGCGAAGCCCTGCCCGCTGCGGCACCCTGCGGCCAAGGGAGAGAGCGATGCGGATCTGGGCAGTAATCGTGGCGGCGGTGCTGGCGCTGGCGGGTCCGGGCATGGCGGTGACCGGGCCGGAAAGCGCGCCCGTCTATGTCATGCGTCATCTCGACACGCCCGAGGGCCAGCGCGATCCCGACCTGACCGAGCGCGGGCAAAAGGGCCGCCGCGCGCTGGCAGAATGGTTCCAGGGCAAGCCGCTGTCCGTCATCTATGTCAGCAACTTTCGCCGTACCCGCCAGACGATCTCGGCACTGAACGGCGAACGCCAGATCCGCCTGCGCCTCTACGACCCCGCCGATACGCCGGCGCTGGTCGCTCGGGTCAAGGCCGAGACGGGTCCGGTCCTGATCGTCGGACACAGCAACACCGTGCCCGACATCGTCGAGCAGCTCGGCGGCGAGCGCCCGGCCGCGCTGACCCATCCCGATTTCGGCGATGTGTGGACCATCGACGGCAGGACCACCAGGCGCGACCGTCTGACCTATTGAAAGCGCCTCGCCCCGGATGACGGCTAGACGTCGAGCGGATAGGCGCGCTCGACCGGCAATCTGGCACGCGCCTCATCCAGTTCGCACCGCTGCACCAGCGCGTGGATCTCGTGTGCCAGCGGCGTCACGTCGCTGATCGCAACGGTCCAGTCATCGACATAGCGCCCGACCGCCTCGCCCCCCAGCCCGATCTGGATCGCCCTGTGGGGCAGCGGCTGGTGATGAAGGTCGCGCTCCGGATCCCATTGGACCCGGACCGGCCGCTCCTGCTTGAGCCGGTCATAGGCCTCGCGGCTCATGCCCGGTTCGGGATGACTGGAGCAACTGTTCGCCAGCGCCCATTCGAACCCCTCACGGCTGATATCGACTGCCAGGATGCGCGCCTGGCCAGCATCCTTGAACCCCCATCCGGCGCGGTACATCATCCACAGGAAGGACGGCTTGATCCACGTCATCCGCTCCCGCTTGAACGGCGCGACGAAGCGGCCTGCGGCCAGTGCGGCATCGGCGATCTCGTGGCTGTAGGCCTGATAGACGCGGATCGTCGCATCGTCGAACTGCGCGCGAATCTGCTGCGCCGGTATGTCGCTCATAATCCTGCCTCCTCGATCGCCCTCAGCGCGGATTCGACCCTTGCCTCCCCCTCGCCCCGAACCAGTGCCCAGCGCACGCCGCGCGCGTCCAGCCGGGCACGGGAGATATCGAAAAAGCGCCGCCGCTCCTCCGCATCCGCGAAGAAGCGGGTGCCGTCGTCGACCCAGGGCAGGTCGATATCGAGCAGCAGATAGAGGTCGGCGGTCCGGTCCCAGCCGGCGAACCAGGGGTCGACGCTGCCGAACAGCATCTCTGCCCAGGCCTCGGTCATCAGCGGGTCGGTGTCGAGGATCAGCCGCCGATCGCACTGCCGCAGCAGCGCCTGGGTCATCGCGTCGTGCGTCCGCGCAATCTCGATCAGGTCGGCCATGACAAGGTCGTTGCCGCGAACCTCGCACCAGGTCCGGCCATATTCGGGCACCATCCGCGTGCCGAAATGCTCGGCAAGACGCGCGGCCAGCGTCGACTTGCCCACGCTCTCCGGCCCGTGAAGGCAGATGGTGCGGGCATAATAGGGTCGCACCGGGATCGGCAGGTGGCGCCAATTGCCCCAGGGATCGGCGCGGATCGCGCTGGCCGAGACCGGAACGGCGTCGCGCCCGGGATCGACCGGGTGGAACACCGCGTCCAGTTCCGCAGCCAGCCGCTCGCCATAGGCTTCGGACGCGAACACCCGGTCGATCGGCTCGGGGTGCGCCGCGCGCGAGATGCCGCGCCAGATGTCCCAGAAGCCGGGATGCTCTTCGGGCGTCTGCGGCACCACCGCGTCATGGCCGACCACGCGGCAATCGGGAAACAGCTCGCGCATCCATTGCAGCCGCAGCGGCCCCGGGATCGGATCGTCGGGCAACCAGCACACCAGGATCGTCAGCTGATCGACCAGCGCCCGCGCCGTCTCGCACATCAACACATGGCCGTTATGCGGCGGCATGAACTTGCCGAGCAGGAACCCCCGGGTCACGCCGCGGCCCGCGCCCGCGCGGCGCTGCGCCACTGGAAGAAGCCCGCCACCGACAGCGCGAGGAAGATCACGTACAGGCCAGTCGTGGGCAGCAGCCCCTTCACCGCGAACAGCGGGATGGCGAGCAGGTCGACCATGATCCACAACAGCCAGCTTTCCAGATAGCGCCGCGACTGGAGGATCTGCGCCGCCACGCTCAGCATCGCGATTCCTCCATCCCACCAGGGGAAATGCGCATCGGTTAGCGCGTGCATCATCGCGCCCCACAAGGCGGTTGCGACCAGGCAGCCGAGCAGCCAGGCGTGCCAGGCGCGCGGGGCCAGACGCCGCACCGCCACCTCGCCCGCCTCGGCGCGCGACCGCTGCCAGTTCCACCATCCATAGATCTGGACGACGAAGAAGAAGATCTGAAGCAGCGCATCCGAATAGAGCCGCTCGCCCAGGAACACCCAGCCATAGAGCGCGACCATCGCCAGCCCGAACGGATAGTTCCAGATGCTGCGCCGGACGATCAGCGCCACGTTCGCCAGACCCAGCACGGTGGCGACATATTCGATCGGGCTGAACCCGACCCAGTGCACGAACTGGGAAAGCATGTCGGTCGGGGAAGCGCTCACCCGGCGTGCCTAGCAGGCAGGTTCGCATGGGGTCGAGAGCCATTGCGGCTGCCCGGCCGCGCGCGCCGGCTCGTCCGGCCGGTCGATCCACGCGGCGAAGCCCCGGCGGCATCACGTCTTTCCCCGATCGGGGGTTGCGCCCCGCCCGACGCCCGTTACCATCCGGCACAAAGAACGGGAGAGGCCGATGCGTGTCTGGTTTCCTGTCCTCGTCGCGGCGATGGCCGCAACGCTGACCCCGGCGGCGGCCCAGCCAACCGGCACCTTGCTGGTCGGAAACAAGGGCGAGAATACGCTTAGCCTGATCGACCTGGCCGACGGCAAGGAGCTCGCGCGGCTCCCCACCGGCCCGATGCCGCACGAGATCGCGGTATCCCCCGATGGCAGCCAGGCCGCGGTGGTTGCCTATGGCGGATCGACCATCGACGTGTTCGACCTGGCCGGCCGGACGAAGCTGCGCAGCATCGAGCTGAACCCGAACCAGCGCCCCCATGGTCTGTTGTGGCTCAGCGACGGGCGCATCGTCGCGACCGCCGAGGGCAGCAGGTCGGTCGTGATCGTCCAGCCCTCGGGCGAGATCCGGGCGATCGCGACCGATGCCGAGGGCTCGCACATGATCGTGGTCGCCCCCGACCTGCGCCATGCCTATGTCGCCAATATCGGCTCTGGCACGGTCAGCGTGCTCGACCTGACCGCGGGCCGCAAGCTTCGCGACATCGCCGTCGGCGGCAAACCCGAAGGACTGGCGCTGGCGCAGGGCGGCAAGGACCTGTGGGTCGGCGACCTCTCCGCCCCGCGCGTCCAGGCGTTCGACACCGCGACCGGCGCGAAGCTCGCCGAACTGGCGGTCGACCCGGTCGCGATCCGCGTCCTGGCCAGCCCCGATGGCCGCTGGATCGCCACCAGCAACATCGCCAGCGGCACGGTCAGCCTGATCGACCCCGTCACGCGCAGGCTGGTCCGCAGCTTTCCGGTGTCCGGGTCGAAGGATGCCGGTCAGGTGACCCTGCTCTTCTCCGGCGACGGCACGCATCTCTACGCCGCCGAGACCGGTCGCGATCAGGTTGCCGAGATCGACCTGGCCCGCTTCGCGGTGACGCGACGCCTCGCGGCAGGCAAGAATGGTGATGGCCTCGCCATCGCCCCAGCGAAACGCCGACCATGAAACCAAGGAGCCAGCCATGCGCCATATCGCGGTAATCGGATCGGGACCGGCCGGCTATTACACCGCCGAAGCCTGCCAGAAGGAGTTCGGCGACGCCGTGCGCGTCGACATTCTCGACAAGCTGCCGGTGCCCTATGGCCTGATCCGCACCGGCGTCGCCCCGGATCACCAGTCGATCAAGGGCGTGTCGCGCCGCTACGAGACGACCGCGCTGACCGACAATGTCCGTTTCGTCGGCAATGTCTCGGTCGGCAAGGACGTCTCGGTCGACGAGTTGCGCGGATTGTACGATGCGGTCGTGCTGGCGACCGGCGCGCCGCTCGACCGCCCGCTCGAGATACCCGGCGCTGACCTGCCCGGCGTCGTCGGCTCAGCGGCGTTCGTCGGCTGGTATAACGGCCATCCCGACTTTACCGGCCTGGCCCCCGCGCTGGGCGGCACCGGCGCGGTGGTGATCGGCAACGGCAACGTCGCGATCGACGTCGCCCGCATCCTCGCCAAGACGCCGGCCGAGTTCGAGGGCACCGACATTGTCGGCTATGCCCTGTCCGAACTTGCCGAGTCGAAAGTCGACACCGTCACCCTGCTCGGCCGGCGCGGACCGCATCAGGTCGCGATGACGGCGAAGGAGTTGAGCGAGCTCGGCCATCTCGCCCGCGCCCAGCCGATCGTCGACATTGCCGACCTGCCCCCGGTCGAAACCGACGCGCCGCTGGACATCAGCCACCGCAAGGCATTGTCGCACCTGCGCGAGTTCGCTGCTGCGCCGCGCGCATCGGACAAGCCGTTCCGGATCGTGTTCGACTTCTTCGCGATGCCGATCGCGATCGAGGGCGACGGCCGCGCCGAACGCGTCATCGTCGAGCGCACCGCCCTCGACGAGACCGGCCATGCCGCCGGCACCGGCGAAACCTATGCCATCCCTGCCAGCCTGGTGGTGAGCTGCATCGGCTATCGCACGCCCCCGATCGAGGGCATTCCCTATGACGAGGCCGCGGGCCGTTTCGCCAATGACGAGGGCCGCATCCTGCCCGGCCTCTATGCCGTCGGCTGGGCCCGGCGCGGGCCGACCGGCACGATCGGCACGAATCGGCCGGACGGCTTCTCGGTGGTCGAGAAGATCGCATCGGACCTTCGCGACGGATCGGACAAGGCGGGCCGGCCCGGACTCGATTCGCTGCTGGCATCGCGCGGCGTGGAGGTCGTGACCTTCCGCGACTGGCAGAAGATCGAGGCTGCGGAGAACGCCGCCGCGCGCAGCGGAGCCCCCCGAGAGAAATTCACCAGCATCGAGGCATTGCTTGCCGCGCGAGAAAGCTGATCCGAACCGCTTGCACGACGCCGCGGGCCTCGTTATAGGCGCGCCTCCAGCATCGATCCGGCCCTTCCGAAGGGCCCGCATGAAAAGGATCGATACTCCGTCGGGGAGTAGCTCAGCCTGGTAGAGCACTGTCTTCGGGAGGCAGGGGCCGGAGGTTCGAATCCTCTCTTCCCGACCATTTTCTTGAAAAGCTGGCAGCCACGCGGGATGACCCTCCCGTGCGGCCGCTGCTTCTTCCCCTCATCGCGATTCTCGCCCTCGCCGGATGCCGTCCGGCGACGCCGCAGTCGCAGCTGATCGTCTGGGCCTGGGAACGGCCAGAGGATTTGCGATTCGTCGATCCCTCGGTCGAGGTCGCCGTCCAGCACGGCTTCATCGAGTTGCGCGGTACGACGCTGTTCGTGCGCGGCCGGCGGTTCCCGCTGAAGGTCGATCGCCCGCCATCCACCGTCACCGTGCATGTGCAGATCGACCATGAGCGTCCGCTGGTCTGGTCGCCCGAACTGCGCCGGCGGCTGGTCTCGGCGATCGTCGACCACGCCACGCTGATCCCCGGATCGCGCGTCCAGCTCGACTTCGAGGTCCGCGAATCGGAGCGGCAGGTGCTGCTCGACACCCTGTCCGACCTGCGCCGCGCCCTGCCCGCCGGTACCTTCCTGTCGATGACCGCGATCGCCTCGTGGTGCGACCACGAGACCTGGTTGAAGGACGCGCCGGTCGACGAAATCGTGCCGATGCTGTTCCGCATGGGACCGGGTGGCAAATATCTGTTGAAAAGCCTCGAAAACGGGCGAGATTTCCGCAATCCGCGCTGCCGCACCGCATTGGCGATCTCCACCGACACGCCTATCGTCCGGGCACCGCCAGGCCGGCGAGTCTATCTCTTCAATCCCGGCAGCTGGACCCCGGCGGATCTCGACAGGGCACGGCAGACCGTGGAGGCGTGGCGATGACGGCGTGGCGTCGGTGGCGTGTGGCGATTGCAGCGGCGGCCTTGGTGCCGGCGGCGCCGGCGCTCGGGTCGGGTGGCGATCCGGAGTGGTTCCCGACCTATATCGACATCAATGGCGGCAGCCCCGCTGAGCAGCGCCAGTTTTTCAGCGGCCGACTGGGCGTGGTGTTGCCTGCCGCATCGGACGGGATGCTGTTTGCGCAGTGGCGCCTGCTACATGGCCTATCGGTAGGCACCGAGGCGGGCGCGGGATTGGCGGAGCGATGCTGCGATTTCGAAGCCTATGGCCGTGAGGAGTCCGGCTTCGACAAATGGATGACCGCGCGCAAGCTTATCCGCACCGCGCCGCAGATCGATTACATTCGTACGGAACGATATACCGACGACTATCGATGGATCGCCGCCTGCCACAGCGACGCGATGGATAGGGCCGCAGCGACGTTGCGGGACCGGGTGAGGTCCCATGGCGCGGGCTCGCCCTATGTCAGGGCATGGCTGGGAATTCAGGATGCCGTGTTCGACGCATGCGCGAATGAAAAGGCCACCCTTCCCGCTCTCCCTTCAAACGCGCCGGTCTGGTTGCAGAAAGACTATGCGTATCAACACGCCGCCTTCACCTTCTACAGCCAGCGCTTCTCGCAGGCTGCCGACTTGTTCGGCGCGATCGCCCGCGACCCGCAATCGCCCTGGCAACCGCTCGGGCTCTACCTGGTCGCACGATCCCGCTATCACGACCAGCTTGCCGCTCCCTCCCCTGAGCACCTCAGGCTGGCGCGCGAGGCGTTCCGCAGCGTCCAGTCCCTCCCCGCTGGCAGCGATGGCCCGGCCGAGGTCAGAGCGTTCGTTCGGGCGATTGATTATCGGGAACGTCCCGACGAACTGATGCGGGAACTCGACAGCGAACTGGCCGAGCCGGCTTTACGCAAGGACACCGTCCTCGCGCTGCGCGACTATATGAGCCTGAACCGGAAACGGGACATGTACGGCGACCTTGCCGACTGGATCATCACGATAAGAACTTCGGCGGCGGCCGGCGATGTCGAAGAGGCGCAGCGCAACTGGAGCCAGACGCTCGATCTGGGCTGGCTGATCGAGGCGGTCGAGCGCGCCGAAGCTGGCCAGGCGCCGGGGCATGCGCGCGACCGATGGACCAAGACCGGCGATCCGGCGTGGCTGATCGCTGCCCTCGCTCTGACCCGTACGGATGATCGGTCCGCCGGGGAGATGGCGCGCGAGGCCGAGCGGATCCCGCCCGACCATCCGGGATGGCTGACCGGGCAATATCATCTGATCCGACTGTCGATCGCCAACGCCGACCCTGCCGCGCTGCGCGAGCGGACAGATCGGGTGCTGGCACGCCGCGATCTATCCCGCAGCGACCGCAACCTCTTCCTTGGGGTCCGTGCGCAACTCTCCGCGTCGATCGACGAGTTCGCCCGCCTTGCGCAACGTCAGCCGGACTGCAAGGCGACGAAGCCCGGCTTCTGCGCCAGCAGCCATTCCCGGTTGGACGACCGCTATGTGGCACTGACGAGCAATGGCTTTGTCGGGCTGGGCGAGGAATCGCGCGCCGTGATCGACCGGATGCCGGTCTCGACACGCATTGACCTCGCCAGCCGCGCGGATCTCCCGGCGGATCTGCGCAAGGACATCGCCCTCACAAGCTTCGCCCGGGCAGTGCTGCTGCAGGATGAGGCGGCAATCGATCGGCTGGCCGTCATCTTGCCTTCGCTGCATCCAACACTCGCCCAGGAGTGGAAGCGGATCGCGACCACCAGGCCAGGCGCAACGCGGCGATTTGTCGAGATACTTGCGATGGCGAAGATGCCGGGACTGCGACTCGATCTTGCCGACTATCAACGTCCTCGGGGTCTTCACCGGGACCGGGCCCCCTGGTCGCAATGGATCATGCCGCCCGGCGGCAATGCCCTCGATCAGCCGCGCTATGCCCCCGCGGGCGCCTATTCATCCGATGGAATACGGGGGCGCTATGGCTATGGCTATGGCTATGACCAAGGCGCTGAAGCGGATCTGACCTGTCGCGGCAAATGCGGTGCTGGCGGATTCCCTCTCCACGTACCGCCTTTTGCGGCGCCCGGTGTCGCGCAGGCCGATCGCGAGCGACTGCGGACTTATCCGGCAGGGGTCTATTGGGAACTCCCGCCGCCTCCGCCCGGGAGCATCGAGCTTTGGGAGGAGATGTTCTCCTATGCAAAGGCACATCCCGACGACCCGGCAACACCCGAAGCCTTTTACTGGCTCATCCGGATAAAGCGCTGGGGCGGTAGCAATACCGATGTCGGCGAGCGCGCCTTCAACATGCTTCATCGCCATCATCCCCAGTCCGAATGGACGCGGAAGTCGCCCATATGGTTCTGAACATCTTCGATGAGGCCGGTGATTTATGAATAAGATCCAAAGGATCAATTGATAGATATCATGAGAAGACTTTGAAATTGATAGATTAACGAATAGTAAAAACTGAATTCGAGCCTATCTTTAGTCTATATCAAAATTGCAACTTCTCCGTGGAATTAAAAATTTATCCCTTCATTCAGCGAGGGCAAAAAAACAATGCCTAGGTCGAACACTACGCAAACGTCAGCATCCACGCGTTTGTGCCCTCGTTCAAAGTCCGTGATCAAGGGTGCGATATGCATGTCTGCCCTGACATTGTCTTTGAATCCCGGTCACCCACGCGCGCATCCCCGCTGCGATGTCGCTTCACCGGAGGGTTACGTTACAAAGAAATACAACCACAAGATCAGTGCAAAAGCAACGCTGACCTCGAAATCGGTAACGGGCAATATTGAACATGGATTGATAACATTCTCATCAATTAAATATAAAAAGTGGCCAAAAGACGAATCAAGGAATGAAGTCATAACAGTATCATATCAATATGACTCAGATTCCGAATGTGATTGGTGGCCAAATACCCGAAAGAAAGTTTTTATACTGAGCAGGCGGCAGGATGGAAGCTTGCTTGTAATTAACGCCTACTAGGAGTTTTTCTTTTGCCCACGCCAGCCGAAGCGCCACACGCCCGCGCACGCTATTGGTGGCGTCTCGCGTTCATGGCGGCTGCTTTGGTCCCGGCCGCGCCGGCGCTCGGATCCGGAGGCCCCGCCCCCAGTCCTACCTTCATCGACCAGACGGGCGGCAGCGAGGCGGAGCGAAGGCGGCTCTTCGACGGGCAGATGGGCGTGTTGCTCGCCTCCGCATCCGACGGCATGCTGCTGATCAACTGGCGACTTCTTCATGGTCTTCCGGTAGGCGTCGAGAACGGCGTACGCCTGACCAGCAGTTGCTGCGATTGGGAGCCCTATGGGACACCCGATGCCGGGATTGAAAGATGGCGGGCTGCCAGAAGGCAGGTGGCCGGCGACGCACCCAGTTGGATCAATCCCGAACGGCGGGTCCAGGTCGATTATTACCAGTGGCAATTGGCCTGTTTTCGCAGCGCGTTCGATACCGCAACGTCGGCGCTCGAGCGACGCGTCGCGGCCTATGGCCCCGCCTCGCCATGGATCCGCGCCTGGCTTGCGGCTCAGGATGCCGTGTTCCAGGCATGCGATGGCACCAGCGTCGAGTTGCCTGCACTGGCGTCGAATGCGCCTGGATGGCTGAGAAAGGACCGCGCCTATCAGCAGGCGGCGCTCGATTTCTATTCCGGCCGCTATCCACAGGCAGCGGACCGCTTCGCCGCCATCGGCCAGGATCGTCACTCCCCCTGGCGCCGCTATGGCCTCTATCTCGCCGCTCGCTCGCTCTATCGCGATGCCCTGCAAAATCCCGACAAGGTGCATTATGACCGCGTGTCCGTTGCGGTGAATGCCGTGCTGTCGTCGAAGGACGATCTTTTCGGCAAGGATGATGCGCGTGGCATTCGGCGCGCGATCGACTTTCGGCAACGTCCCCTCTCATTGCTCGCAACGGTCGAGCGCGAGCTGAACGCGCCCAGCCTCCCATCGGACGCCCCGGTCGCTCTTGTCGATTACATGCGAACGGCGAGAGCAAACACCTCGCCCCCTTCTTTCGCCGACTGGGCGATGACGTTGAACGACGAGCGGGGATGGCCCGACGTCGAAGTGGCCAAGGCGCGTTGGGCTGAAACGCTGGACCTGGGATGGCTGTTGATCGCGGCTCAGGAGCCGACCGGCGGCGACGCGGTGGCGCGCGCGCGTAGCCGCTTTGCGGAAAGCGGTGACGTCGCATGGCTGCTCGTGGCCCTTGCCATGGCTCCCGCCACGGACCCCACAGTCTCTTCGCTGGTCGCGGACGCGGAGGCGATCCGCGAGGGTCACCCGGGTTGGCTCACCGCGCAATATCACATCGCCAGACTGACGATCTCGACCGCCGACCCGGCAAGGATCAGAGCGCGCATCGATCCGATCCTGGCACGCCGGAACCTGAGCCGGACGGATCGGAACCTGTTCCTTGGCATCCGGGCGCAGGTCGCAAGTTCGCTGGACGACTTCGTGCGCTTCGCCCTTCGCTATCCGATTTGCGAATCGACCAAGCCCGACACCTGCGTGGTGGAAAACTATCCCGGGAATGACTCGTCACTGGCGCGCAGCGATCGGGGATTTGTAGGACTCGGCGAAGATGCTCAAGCGCTGATCGACCGGATGCCGCTTGCGATGCGTGCCGGCCTGGCTCGCCATCCCGGCCTTCCGGCCCCACTGCGTCTCGATATCGCCCTGACGAGTTTCGGTCGCGCCGTGGCGCTGCACGAGGACCGGATCGTCGATCAGCTGGCGAAGGACCTGGTCGGGCTGATGCCGGAAATGCGCGCCGACTGGCAGCGTATCGGTCGCACGCCCTCCGGTGGGGCGAAGCGATTTGCAGAGCTTGTGACGATGTCCCGCCTGCCTGGACTGACGACCGATCTGGCCACGTATGAGCGCACTCCGCCGATGGGCTATTATGGCTATTGGCAAGCTTGGGCTGTTCCGGCTCCCGCCTCGCGTCCGAAGGCGTCCTACCCCAAGGATCACCAATATAGCTCTGACGGGATTTGGCGCTTCGGGGATGCGCCAGATTATATCTGCCGGGGCAAATGCGGCGCGGGAGGATTTCCGCTTCACCTCCCTCCGTTTCTTGCCCGGACGGCAGCACAGGCCGATCGCGAATATGCGAGCACCATTCTGCCGCGCCCCGATTACGGCGAGGTCTATCCAGCAAATGCGAGTTTCCTTTGGGACGAGCTGCTCGATCATGCTCGCGCCAATCCCCGCGACCCGCGATCTCCCGAAGCGCTGTACAGGTTGATCCGTATCGCGCGCTGGGGCGGCGATCACGATCTGCTGGGGAAGCGCGCCTTCGACCTGCTGCATCAGCGCTATCCCGGCTCCGGCTGGGCAGCCAAGTCGCCCTATTGGTACAAGGGACTATAAGATGGCGCTGGCCTGGCGCGGCATCGCCCTTGGATCTCCGGTCTTGTCGGCGGCGCTGCTGCTCGCCGCACCAGCACTCGGGTCGGGCGATCCGATTGCGGGCCCCACCTATGTCGACGAGCGCGGCGGGACACCGACCGAACAGGAGCGCTTCTTCGCGGGGCGCGTCGGGGTCGTGCTGGTCACCGGCACCGACGGCATGCTGTTCGCGAACTGGCGTCTGCTGCACGAGCTTCCGGTCGGATCGGTCGCCGGGGCCAGGCTCGCGCGAAAATGCTGCGACTTTCAAGCCTATGGCGTTGAAAACAAGGGCGCCGCGCGCTGGGTCGAGGCGCGCAAGCTGGTGCCCGGCGGTGCGGCGCTGGACGAGTATATCCGCGTCGGCCGGATGAGCGCCGATTATGTCTATGTCCCGACCTGTCTCAGCGATGCATTCGATACCGCCGCCACGACGTTGACCGACCGGGTTCGGCGCTACGGGGCCGACTCGCCCGGGGTCCAGGCGTGGTTGCGGGCCCAGAATTCGGTGTTCGAGGCGTGCGGCGGAGACGCCGGATCATTGACTCCGATCCCCGTGGACGCGCCCGAATGGCTGCGAAAGGACCATGACTATCAGCAGGCGGCGTTCGCCCTGTACAGCCGCCGCTTCGACGAGGCGGCGCAGCGGTTTCGCGCCATCTCGCAGGATCCGGCATCTCCGTGGCGCTCCTATGGGCTGTATCTGGTCGCGCGATCACTGTTCAACGCGGCGATCGATCCCCCCAACCCCGACCGCTTTGCCGCCACCCGCGCCGCGGCCGAGGCCGTTCTTGCCGCGCCAACCGAGGTCTTTGGCAAGAACGCCGCGCGGTCGATCCTGCGTGCACTCGATTATCGCGAACATCCTGCCCAGTTGCTGCTTCAACTTGACCGAGAACTGACCGCCGGCACCCTGCCCGACGACGTCGATGTGGCGCTGCGCGATTATGTGACGTTGCAGCCGGGCGGTGCGCCGGAGCCGGACCTGGCCGACTGGATGCGGACGATGCGAAGCGAGACGCTGAGCCCATCATTGCCCTTTGCAAACGATCCCTGGCTCATCGCGCTCGGCCTGGATGCGATTGTCGACGCCGTCCTCACCGTGCCGGTGGAGACGCCCGCCGAACGCGCTCGGCGGAGATGGACGGAAAGCGGCGACGCGGCGTGGCTGGTCGCCGCGCTGGCAGTGACGCGTACTGGCGATCCGCACGCCGCCGCGCTTGCGGCCGATGCGGCGCGGGTGAAGCCCGACAATCCCGCCTGGCTGACGGCACAATACCATCGCTTCCGGCTGACCCTCGACACGGAGAATCCGGCGGATCTCCGGCGCGGGATCGACGCCTTGCTCGCGCGGCGTGACCTGACGAGATCGGATCGCAATCTGTTTCTCGGCTTGCGAACCCAGGTTGCTGCCGACCCCGCCGACCTGATCCGTGCGGCACTCCGCGAGCCCTATTGTCGCGATCTGGTGCCCCGCCCCTGCACCTCGATCTACGATCCGACCGGCGACATCACGCTGGGTAACGGCCCGGGCGGCCTCCTCGGCTTCGGTGAGGATGCGCGGGCGATCATCGATCGCATGCCGCTGACGATGCGTGCCGCGGTGGCACGCGATCGCACCCTGCCGCCCGAATTGAGGCTGGACGTTGCGCTGACCAGCTTCGCCCGGGCGGTCGCGCTTCGCGATGACGGGATCGCCGATCAGATGGCGGGTGATCTCGTGCTGCTGCTCCCTCAGCTTCGCGCCGACTGGCAGCGTATCGTCGCCAGCCGCGGATCGGCCAAGCGCTATGCGCAGCTCTTCGCCATGGCCAAATTGCCGGGGCTGCGCCCCGATCTCGCCAGCTATTACCGCCCGCGCGGCACGGTGCGGCAGTTCGGCGGATACTGGACGCGCTGGACGACGCTGCCACCGGGTGCAGCAACCAGCGACGCCGGAGTTCCTGCCGCGAGCAGCTATGCCGCCGACGGCATCAGCGGACGGCACGACGATGCGCTCGACATGGGTCAGGGCGAGGACGACCTGGTATGTCGCGGAAAATGCGGCGCCGGCGGGCGCCCCGTCCACCTGCCGCCCTTCGTCGCCGGGGCCCAGGCCCGCGCGACGGCAGAGCGCGGCCGATACCAGGCGGAGGGCCGTTATCTGGATAACGAGACGGAGACCTATCCCGCCGGCACCGTCTTCCTGTGGGACGAGCTTCTCGACCATGCCCGAGCCAATCCCACCGATCCGCGATCTCCCGAGGCACTCTACTGGCTGATCCGGATCGGCCGATGGGGCGGCAACTATAATCACATGAGCAAGCGCGCCTTCCAGCTGCTGCACCGGCGCTACCCGGGATCGGTTTGGGCGAAGCGCTCGCCCTATCACTACGACTAAGAGCGGCGTTCCCCATACGCCGGCAAGAGGATAAGCTCGGACAAAATCAGGAGGGGATTCTCATGCTTCAGCCACGCCTTGCGCTCGCGGCCCTGTTGCTCGCGCCGGTGACAGCGTTGCCGGTACCGGCGGCTGCGCAGACGGTCGCCAAGCCGGTAAAGATCGACAAGGCCCGCATCGACCGGATGCTCGCCGCGATGGTGAAGGATAAGCGCGCGGTCGGCGTCTCGGCGATGGTGTGGCAGGGCGGGCGCGAGCGCTATTTCGGCGCTGCCGGCCTCGCCGATCGCGAGGCGAACCGGCCGATGACGCGCGATACGTTGGTCCAGATCTTCTCGATGACCAAGCCGGTGACCGGCGTCGCGCTGATGCAACTGTGGGAGCAGGGCAAGTTCGGCCTCGACGATCCGGTGTCGCGCTACATCCCCGAATTCGCCGACGCCCGCGTCTATGCCGGCAAGGATGCGGCCGGCGTCCCGCTCTATCGCCCCGCCGCACGTCCGATGACGATCCGCGACCTGCTGCGCCATACCGGCGGCCTGACCTATGGCGGCGACGACAATCCGGTCGACGCGCTGTTCCGCACCGCCGACCCCCTCAACCTCGACAACGACCTTGCCACGCTCACGAAGCGCATCGCCGGCCTGCCGCTGGCCTTCGATCCGGGCACGCAGTGGCGCTACAGCGCGTCGGTCGACATCCAGGGACGGCTGGTCGAGATCTTCTCCGGCCAGACGCTGGAGGCCTATGTCCGCCAGCATGTCTTCGACCCGCTGGGGATGAAGGATTCGGGGTGGACCCAGCCTGCGGACCGGTTCGGCCGGCTGGCGATCGGCTATGAAAAGACCAAGGACGGCGCGCTGGTCCGCCTGCCCGAGGAGCGGGTAAAGGCGAACAACTTCGCCGGCCACCGGCTGACCATGGGCGGTGCCGGCATCGTCGCGCCGATCGACGATTATATGCGCTTCGCCCGGATGCTGCTGAACCACGGCACGCTCGATGGGGCGCGAGCCCTGAAACCATCGACCGTAAGGCTGATGAGCACCGACCAGCTCGATCCGCGCATCACCGAGCGCTACTGGCTGCCGAACAAGGGGGCGGTCGGGTTCGGCTTCGACTTCGCGGTCCGGGTGTCGCCGCCGAAAAGCGCCGAGGAAGCGCGCGGCGCGGTCGGCGAATTCTTCTGGGACGGCGCGCTGTCGACGCTGTTCTGGGTCGATCCGGCCAACGACCTTGCCGCGGTGTTCTTCGTGCAGCGCTTCCCGTTCGACGGCACGCTCCACCACGATATCCGCGAGGCGGTGTACGGTGCCGGCTATCAGGGGCCGCCGGGCGACTGAGCCCGGCAGTCGCTTGTCAATGCGCGTCGGCGGGCACGAGCCTGCCGCCGCTCCACCGCAACACCCGGTCCGACAGCGGATAGGCAGTCTGCGCGGCGATGGTGCGGGCAATCTCCGCCAGCGACGCCAGCATGTCCGGATCGTCGGCAGCCCCCAGCAGGACCGTATCGCGCGAGGGCGCGGCGACCAGGATCGGGCCGTCCATCGGCACCCGGTCACGCCACCGGTCGAGGACCAGCAGCATCGACGCGTCGTAATTGCTGTCGAGGCGCATCGCATAGCGGCCGTCCCCGCCCTCGATCGTCAGTGCCGTCAGCCTGTCGGCCAGGTTGCCGAGCGCCGTTTCATGAAGCTGCGCCGCGTCCAGTCCCAGTTCGTCCAGCAATTCCGCGGTGACGAAGTGCATCGAACTCTCGGTATCGACGACATAGGTGACGATCAGGTCGGCGACAAACGGACGCGTCACGAACGCCGCGTTCGTGGTGTCGAGGCCGCTGCCCTCGAGCTGGCGGCGCGTCGTTTCCGCCCATGCGGCGGACTTGATGACCGGCAGGATCTGCCGCAGCTCGGGTGCGCCATGGACGGCATCGAGCGCCAGCGCCTCGTCCAGCTGCGCCGCCATCAACAGGTCGATATCCTCGCCGCCCGCAAGGCGCGAATACCAGTTGCCGAAATATTGCCGTGCCACGGTCCCGCCTGGCGTCGTCCATATGACGTGGCTGGCCGCCGCATCCGCGCCGATCTTCGCCTCGACGGAAATATCGGGAAAGCGCCGCCGGACATGCTCGGCATAGCGCCGCGCATAATCGCCATGCGACAGGACCCGGTCCGACCTGTCCGAACCGAACAGCTTCTTCAGCAGCGACATGCCCGTCTTCTCCCCGATGGCCGGTACGATCGATCGGAAGTAAACGCCCGGTCCCGCCGGGAGTGCCCGCATGCCACCGCGTCGCGATCTCGGGTCACCGCCCTTGACCTTCAGGCGAATTCGCGGTTTGTTCCGCCCCGCGCGCGCCCTGATCGGCGCCCGACACGCCGGCGCGATCCGGCAGCGACGACGACACGGACGAGTGACCGAGCAAGCCTCACCCTATGCGGACAGCCGCAAGATCATCCATGTCGACATGGATGCCTTCTTCGCGTCGGTCGAACAGCGCGACTTTCCCGAGTTGCGCGGCAAGCCGGTCGCGGTGGGCAGCGCCAGCGGGCGCGGCGTCGTGGCGGCGGCCAGCTATGAGGCGCGCCGGTTCGGCGTCCGCTCCGCCATGCCCTCGGTCACGGCGCAGCGGCGCTGTCCCGACCTGATCTTCGTGCCGCATCGCTTCGACGTCTATCGCGCCGTCTCGCGCCAGATCCGCGAGATCTTCCTGGACTATACCCCTCTGGTAGAGCCGCTGTCGCTGGACGAGGCGTATCTCGACGTGACCGCCAACCTGCGCGGCCTGCCCTCCGCGACCGCGACGGCCAGCGAGATCCGCGCGCGCATCCTCGAGGCGACGCAGCTGACCGCCTCGGCCGGCATCTCGTACAACAAGTTCCTCGCCAAGCTGGCGTCGGACCAGAACAAGCCCGACGGCCAGTTCGTCATCACCCCCGCCACCGGCCCCGGCTTCGTCGCCGCCCTGCCCGTATCGCGCTTCCACGGCATCGGCCCGCGCACGACCGAGAAGATGAACCGGCTCGGGATCCAGACCGGGGCCGACCTGCGCGACAAGGATGTCGCCTTCCTCCAGGCGCAGTTCGGCAAGGCAGGCCGCTGGTATCACGCCATCTCGCGCGGCGAGGATCACCGCGAAGTAACGCCCGACCGGCCGCGCAAATCCTCGGGGTCGG
This sequence comes from Sphingomonas rustica, assembly GCF_039652585.1. NCBI lineage: Bacteria > Pseudomonadati > Pseudomonadota > Alphaproteobacteria > Sphingomonadales > Sphingomonadaceae > Sphingomonas > Sphingomonas rustica. The sequence goes on from NZ_JBDIZK010000017.1 coordinate 33,814, forward strand.
AGACGACCTTCGCGACCGACCTGACCACCCCCGAGGCAGTCGAGCCTCCGCTGCTGGTCCAGGCGGATTCGGTGTGGGAGTGGTGCGAGCGTACCGGCGGCCGCGGGCGGACCGTGACGGTCAAGGCGCGCTATTCCGACTTCCGCATCGTCACGCGCAGCCGGACGCTGAACGCCCCGGTGCAGGACCGGGCGACGCTGCATGAGGTCAGCCTGGCGCTGGTGCGGACGCTCTACCCGCTGCGGCTGGGGGTGCGATTGCTGGGCGTGACGCTGTCGGGGTTCGGCGAGGGGGATGCGGAGCCGCAGCTGAGCTTGCTGGGGTAACCCCTTTCCTCCCCCGGATGCTGCGCATCCGGGGGAGGAAAGGGCTTACTTCTTCTCCACGAACGGCGGCGCGTCCGGTGGCACCGCGGCGTTGCGCCAGCGCTCGATCGGCACCACCTGCGCCGTGCCCTCCTGATCGAAGCCGCGCTTCATCAGCGTCGCCACCTGCTGCGTCGTGCCGCCGATCCGCACCCGGGTACGGACCCAGAAGGTGTTCGACCGGAACGAGGTGCCGAACGGGATCGTCGCCTTCTGGTCGACCAGATCGGCGGCGTCCAGGAACCCCTTGCGCGCGCGAAGCTGGACCAGCCGCTGCGCCACCAGCGGATCGTTGAACAATATGGTCAGCAATTCCTGGTCGGCCGAATTCAGATTCACGGTCGTCTTGCCCGGCAGCGCGGTCAGTATCCGCTCCAGCCGCTCGCGCACCGCCGGCTCGATCTCGAGCAACCGCAGCGGGCGCAGGTCGGTCACCGGACCCTGCAGGCGGACCAGCTGGATCAGCAGGTCGATCTGCTCGTCGGGTACGCCCACCCGCGCCGCGATCGTCTGGAACAGGATCAGCGACGCCGCCTCGCCATTGCGCACCGAATTGATGTTGAACCTGCCCTCGGCATCGGAAATGGCGAGGTCGAAGGTGCCGCCCTCGATCGGCGCGCCGCTTTCGGACAGCTTGCCCCAGGGTTCGGCCGGGTAATCGGCCTCGGGCGACTTCTCCAGGTCGCGGCGCAGGCCGACGATCGCCGACAATTCGCCGCCACGCGCCACCGCCAGCGCCCGGGCCGCCTCGCGCGCGCGCAGCCCGCGGTCCAGCGCGACTTCCTCGCGCGTGATCAGCAGCAGCACCATGCCTGCCGCGATCGCGACGAACATCAGCACGTTGATCAGGATCATGCCCTGTTCGTCCTGCGGCACCTCGCGCGTCACTGGCCGTCTCCTCGCGTCGGCAGCACGACGATCCGGCGCAATTTGCCCTGGGTTCCCCCGCGGGTCCCCGGCGCCAACTCCAGTTCGACCTCGATCGCGCCGGGCCAGCGATTGGCACCTTCCTCGTTCACCGGCCAGCGATCGACCCAGCGCCCGTCGTCATAGAAGCGCCAGCGCGCGGCGGCGATCCCGGTCAGCAAGGGCTGCTGCGCCCGCCCGATGCCCCGCACCAGCGCGCCGTCATTCAGCGTATAGAGCACTTCGGCCGATTGCCCGCCGGTGCCGGGCGCGACCCGGCTGAACTTGACCTGCCCGCCCTCGCCGCTGACCTGACCGGCCGAGATCTGGTCGATATCGCTGGTGATCACGAACATCGTGCGCTGCAGCTCGGCCAGCCGGTCCAGCCGCACCTCGGTCCGACCCTGCACGTTCAGCACGCCCTGGACGAGCGCGAGCCCGGCCGTCGCGATCAGCGCGAACAGGCCGAGCGAAATCATCAGTTCGATGAGCGTGAAGCCGGACTCGCCGGCTTCACGCGGATCGTCGGTCATGCGCCCGAGCTCACCGCCACCGTCTCATAGCCCGATGCGCGGGCTCGCAGGATCGCGAAGTCGCGCGCCACGCTGCCGTCGGTGCGGAACCGGACCGGGCCCGTAACGCACTGGAAGCCCTGCGCGCTGAGCAGGCCCGCGGGCGTCAGCGTGTTCGAATTGCGCAGCGAATTGGCGATGCCCGCCGCGTCATAGGCAAGCGCCGCGATCGTCCCGGGATCGCCGCCGACCCGGCCCGAGAATTCGCTGGCGAAGGTCCCGAACGCCTTCGGATCGGGGCTGGCGATCCAGGCCCCGTCCAGTGCGGCCAGCGATTGCGGGCGATGGTCGAGCCCCTGGAGCGTGCCGAGCAACTGGACGCCGCTGTCCTTCAGTGCGCGCGCCGCTGCCACCACCGTCTCGCCATTGCCGGGTAGCAGCACGCCGTCGGGCGCCTCGCCGACATCGGGCAGCGGCTGGCCCGCCTGGATCTCGACCGACCGGATCGTCATCGCCAGTTCGCCTTCCAGCTTGCTGGCGGCCAGCGCCGCCGCGCTCGACCAGGGCGAGTGATCGTCGATCACCACCACGCTGCGCACCCCGCGCGACCGGGCATAGCGCAGGATCGCGCTGGTCACCTGGGCCGCGGTGATGCCGAAGATATAGGTGCCCGGGCTGCGCAGCACGCTGTCGTTGCTGAACGCGACGATCGGCACGCGGCCGGCGACCGTCGCCGAGACCGCCGGCACTTCCTCCGCCAGCAACGGGCCCAGGATCATCGCCGGGTTCTTCTTCAACGCCAGCGTCGCCGCAGCCGCGGCTCCGGCGGCGGTGCCCTGGGTGTCGAACGCCTGCACATAGGCGCTGTTTTCCGCGAGCAATGCCGCGGCCCGCATGCTAGTGCCCAGCCGTGCCCGCTCACCCGAGAGCGGAACGAGCAGGGCGATGGGGCGCTTGTCCTTCTTCTCGCCCGCTGCCAGGGCCAAAGAGGGAAATGCGACCGATGCCGCCGATGCGACCGCTCCCGATGTCAGGAGGTTCAGCAGGTCCCGCCGATGCAGGGATTCAAGTGGCACTGGCGACTCCGATCGAACGTCAAACTGTTCGACGCGACATTATCCGCTTCGCCGTCCTCGGCATAGCCGCTTACGCGGTCGCGATGGTCGCGACCATCCCGGCGAGCGCGGTGTTCAAGAACCGGCCGTGGCGATCGGGTGTCTCCGGCACGATCTGGAACGGCGAGGTCGGCGTCGCGGGCGGCAGCACCGCGCGCTGGAACTGGTCGCCGCTGCGCTCGCTGCTCGGCCTGGGCTTTGCCGCCGACTGGAAGCTGACCGGCCCCGATACCGAGCTTGGCGGGCGGGTGATCGCGCATCCGGGCAGCACGACGTTCGACAAGGTCAGCGGATCGGCCAATGCCGGGCTATTGTCGGTGCTGAAGCCCAACATGCCGTTCAGCTGCGACATGACGGCCCAGGTCGACATGCCGCGCGCGGTGACGGGCGGTGACGACCAGATGATCCAGGCACGCGTGCTGACCGATCCGGGCAGCTGCGGCGCACGCGGACTGGCCGCCCGGGCGCAGGTGCCCTCGTTGCTGTTCACCGCGGAAACGGTCGGCGACGTCACCCGCATCCGCCTGGCGCCCGCGACCCAGCGGATGACGACGCTGATGAGCGGGACGCTGAGCGAAAGCGGCGATCTCGAACTGAACATGACGCCCGAAGGCGCGCGGACGCTGCCCTTCCTGCCGCTGCCGCCGGGCACGCCGATGCGGATGAAGCTCTGACCGGCGGTCGCCCGCCGCGCGTCAGACCCCGACGAGATTGTTGAGGTTGATGATCGGCAGCAGGATCGACAGCACCATCAGCAGCACCAGCCCGCCCATTACCAGCAGCACCAGCGGCTCGACCAGCGCGACAAGCGCCGTGACCAGCCCGTCCAGCTCGCGCTCCAGCTCGCCCGCGGCGCGGCCCAGCGCCGGCGCCAGCTTGCCCGAGCTTTCGCCCGACGCGACGATCGCGATCAGCATGCTGGGGAACACCCCCGCCTCGGTCATCGCCGCGCGCAGGCTGATGCCTTCACGCACGCGCTGGGCGACATGGATCGCCCGCGCACGCACCCAGTGGTTGGGCGTCACCGCCGCCGCCGCATGGATCGCCTCGACCAGCGGCACCGCGCTGCCGACCAGCGTCGCCAGGCTGCCGGCGAAGCGCGCCGCGTTCAGCTGACGGCTGAACCGGCGCATCGGCCGGCGATCGATGAATCCCTTGTGCAGCCGCAAGGTGTTGGCCGGCACCCGCCGCCAGCGCTCGAACGCCAGCAGCACCAGCGCGATGGCCAGCAGCAGGTACAACCCGAAATCCTGCAGGAAGGCGCTGACCGCGATCAGCGCGCGGGTCAGGAACGGCAATTCGGCGCCGCGCGACACGAACACCTTCACGATGTCCGGCACGACATAGACCATCAGCAGCACCATCATGCCCAGCGACACCAGCGCCAGCAGCGCGGGGTACAGCAGGGCGAGCTGGAGTTTCTGGCCATTGGCCTGCCGGTTCTCGACGAACTCGGCCAGGTGGTACAGCACGTCGGGCAGCTTGCCCGAGGATTCACCCGCCGCGACCGATGCGCGATAATATTCGGGAAAGGCCTTGGGATATTGGCTCAGCGCCGAGGCGAAGCTGCGCCCGTCCAGGATCGCCCCGCGCACGCCCAGCAGGACCGAACTGACCTGGGGCTGTTCCGACTGCGCGCCGACCAGCCGCAGCGCTTCCTCGATCGAGATGTCGGACCCCACCAGGGTCGAGATCTGCCGCGTCACCGTCGCCAGCGCGCGCGCGTTCATGCCGCGGTTGAAGCTCGGCAGGCTGATGCGACCCAGCGACGCCCGGCGCTCGCCCGCCGGCTCGACCGACAGCGGCAGCAGGGCCTGTTCGCGCAGCATCGCCCGCGCGGCGGCGGGCGACGACGCCTCGATGATGCCCTTCTTCGCCGCGCCGGTACGGTCCGCGGCCTTGTAGGCGAAGGCGGGCATTTACGCCTCTTCCCTCACCACGCGCGCGACTTCCTCCACGGTGGTGACCCCGGCGCGCACCTTGGCGACCCCGTCGTCGACCAGCGCCGGATTCTCCCTGCGCGCATGCGCCTCCAGATCGGCTTCGGAGGCGCCGTCATGGATCAGCTTCTGGAACCGGTCGTCGACCGCGACCACCTCGTACAGACCGGCACGGCCGCGATAGCCCTCGCCGTGACACTCGGCGCAGCCATTGGCGCGCCACAGCGTCTCGCCGGGACGGATCGCATCGCCCAGCAACAGCGCGTCGCCCTCGCTCGCCACGTCCTGCGTCCGGCAGCTGGGGCACAGGCGGCGCACCAGCCGCTGCGCGCACAGCCCGACCACCATCGGCGCCAGCAGATAGCGCTCGACCCCCATGTCGATCAGGCGGGTGACCGATCCCACCGCGCTGTTGGTGTGCAGCGTCGACAACACGAAATGGCCGGTCATCGACGATCGCACCGCGACCTGCGCGGTTTCCTGGTCGCGGATCTCGCCGACCATGATGACGTCGGGATCCTGGCGCAGGATCGCGCGCAGCCCGCGCGCGAACGTCATGTCGGTCCGCGTATTGACCTGGGTCTGGCCGATCCCGCCCAGCTCATATTCGATCGGGTCCTCGACCGTCATGATATTGCGCTTGCGGTCGTTCAGCCGGTTGAGTGCCGCATACAGCGTCGTCGTCTTGCCCGATCCGGTCGGGCCGGTGACCAGCAACATGCCATGCGGCCGTTCCAGCAGGCGGGTGAACACGGTGCGGTCGCGCTCGCTCATGCCCAGCACTTCCATGTCGAGCCGCAGCGATCCCTTTTCGAGCAGGCGCATCACCACCCGCTCGCCATGCTGGGTCGGGATCGTCGACACGCGCGCATCGACGTCGTGGCCGCCGATGCGCAGCGTCACGCGGCCGTCCTGGGGAATGCGCTTCTCGGCGATGTCCAGCTTCGCCATCACCTTGATGCGGCTGACCAGCAGCGGCGCCAGCGCGCGCTGCGGCTCCAGCATGTCGCGCAGCACGCCGTCGACGCGGAACCGCACCACCAGGCGCTTTTCCTGCGTCTCGATATGCACGTCCGACGCGCCTTCCTTCACCGCCTCGAGCAGCAGCGCGTTGATCAGGCGGATGACCGGCGAATCGTCACGGCTGTCGAGCAGGTCGTCGACCGCGGCGGCGCTGTCTGCCAGCGCGGCCAGGTCCATGTCGCCCATGTCGAGTTCGGCCGCCGCGCCCGCACTGCCGCTATAGGCGGCGCTCAGCGCGGTATCGAACTCGGCATCGCTCAGCGGCACGAAGGCCGCGGCCGGCGCCACGCGCTTGACCTCCAGCATCGCATCCAGCGTGATGCCCGGCCGGTGGAGACAGGCGACGCCGCTGCCTTCGGGGCGAAGCAGCACGCCCTGGCGACGGGCATAGCTGTAGGGGAGCAGCGGCACCGTGCCGGCGACGACATCCTCGATCATTGTGCGAAATCCACCACCGCGCTGATCCGGCCCGGGGCGGTCTGGCGCTTCATCTCGACCCGCTTCACTTTCAAGCGGCTGGTCGCGCCCAGGTCGGCGAGCCAAGACATGACCGCGTCATAGGGCGCATCGGCGATCGTCGCGCGGACGCCGCCGGGGATCGTCGCGACCTGCACCGGGACCGACATGCCGGCGGCGGACGTGTTCACGACTTCGGCCGCACCGCCGCTGCGCTGGGGCCGCTGCGGCGACAGCGTGCCCGCCGCGCGGATGCGGGCATTGATCGTCTCGTAGGTGCGGATGTCGGCATAGGCCTTTGCCCGCGTATTCTGCAGCGGCAGCAGGATGCCGTAGAACAGCACCACCGCGCCGATCAGCGTGGCCATGCCGGCGAACAGCGCGCGCTCGCGCTGCGACCGGGCGTTCCACCAGGCATCGAACCGCGCGATCCGCGATTCGATGCCGCTGCGCTGGATGATCCGGACGATCACAGCGCAGCCGCCGAGATGCGGACGGATCCGTCGGTGGCCTCGGTGACCGTCGCCTTGATCCCGGCATTCTGCAGCGCCCCGCGCACGCGCGCCGCCTGCCCCGGCTGGCCGTCGATATCCATCACCAGCGTCTCCGACTGGAATTGAACGCTGCGCGCGTTGATCGCACCCAGCGGGGCCAGCGCCGACGACAGGCGCGACACCAGCGGAATGAAGGTCTGCGGCGCCGGCCCCGACCCCGCCGGCAGCAGCGCCGCCACGCTGGTCGCGATGTCGCCCTGCAGCGAGGTGCCCGGCGCGACCTGCTGGATCAGCGCACGGGTATCGGCTTCGCGGCGATCGGCGATCATCCGGAGGGCGACCGTGTCGGCCAGCGCGATGCCGGCATGCGCGACCGCGCCCGCCGCGACGATCCAGGCCGTGCGGCGCCACGCGTTCGACACCGGCCGCCCGCGCCGCGCATAAAGGCCCTGGCGCAGGTCGATCGCCGGCTTGCGCAACCGCTGGCCCAGCGGAATGCTGTCGATGACCGTACCGGTGACCGGCAGGTCCCCGGGATGGCGATCGTTATAGGAATGAAGATTGGGCCTGCCTGCGGCCTGCCAGGCGGGCTCGAACATCGCCTCGTCGCAGGCGAAGCCGGTGCCGTCGGCGGCGCGCACCAGTGCCCGCTGCTTCCACAGCTCGACCGTCCAGCCGGCGTCGCTTTCCGGCTTCGGCAGCGACAGCGCATCCGGCACCATTGCGGCGTGCGCCAGTCCGGCATCCTCGGCCGCCAGAACCCACCCGGCCATCACCTCGTGCCGGACGACCGCGACCAGATAGCGTTTCGGCCCGACCTCCTCGCCGATCGACAGATGGACCGAATCGATCGGGTCGGCGATCCGGTCCTCGATCGCAAAGGGCAGCGCCTCCATCCGCCGGGCGCGGTTCGACAGCGGCAGGTCGACCGCCAGCAGCAGCACCTGCTCCGTCGGCACCAGCAAGGTTGCGGGGCCGTCAGGGTCGTTTATGATCGGACCGCTGCCGGCGAGCGTCCACACGCCCTCAGCACGCCGGTCGGCATGCGGTTCGACTGTAACATTGCTTTCATGGACAGAACGCATGGGATCGCGATGCGCATAGAATTACGACAGTTCAAGGACAGCGTGACATCACGCGACGATATCCGCAAGCCGGTCCCGCAATCCGAGGCCGGCCTGACCCTGATCGAGATGATGATCGTGCTGGTCATCATCGCGGTCGTCGCCGGCCTGGTCACGGTCAACGTGATGGGCCGCCCCGACGAGGCCCGCGTCACCACCGCCAAGGCCGACATCAAGACGATCTCCAGCGCGCTGGCGATGTACCGGCTGGACAATGGCGATTACCCGACGTCCGAACAGGGCCTGAAGGCGCTGGCGGTGCAACCCTCCCCCGCCCCGCCGGCGTGGCGTCAATATGTGCCGGAGCCGCCCAAGGATCCCTGGGGCCGCGACTATGTCTATCAGAACGACAATGGCAGCTTCACCATCACCTCGCTCGGCAAGGACGGCAAGGCGGGCGGCGAGGGCGTCGACGCCGACATCAGCGGCAAGGGCCAGTAGGACAAATGCGGGGGGGCCGCGCCATCCGGCCCGGAGAAACCGGGCTGACGCTGATCGAGATGATGATCGTGCTGGTCATCATCGGCATCTCGACGGGCGCGGTCGTGCTCGGAATCGGCAGCGCCACCCGCGCGCCGACGGTCGAGAGCGAGGCGCGCCGCCTGGCGACGCGGCTCCAGTCGGCGTCGGACGACGCGATGCTGGGCGACCGGATGATGGCCTTCACCGTCGCCGATGACGGCTATGGCTTCGCGACGATCGGCGGCGACGGCCAGACCGTCGTGCGCACCGACAAGGCCCTTGCCTTTCACCAACTGCCCGCCGGCATGGTGATGACGGTCAACGTCAAGCCGCCCGTGATCCTCGGCGCCGACGGCGCGGGCGAGCCGATGACCGCCAGCATCCAGAGCGGGCGGCAGAATTGGGTCGTCACCTATGACGGCATGACTGCCGGCGTGATCGAGGGACAACCCGCCAGGTGAACGAGGATGACGGTTTCTCGCTGATCGAGGCGATGGTCGCGCTCGCGATCCTGGCGATCGCCTCGGTCGGGCTGATGCGCGCGGTCGAATCGCACATCGATTCGACGCGCGGGCTGGAACGGCGGACGATCGCCATGTGGGTCGCCGAGAATCGCCTCGCCGAGATCGAACTCGGCATGGCGACGGGAAGCGAGGCTCAGCCGGTCGATATGCTGGGCCAGCAATGGCGGGTCGACGTCCAGCGCACCCGCACCGACGATGCGGAGATCAACAAGGTCCGGATCCGCGTGTTTCAGGGCCAGGACAAAGCAGCGCTTGCAACGCTGGACGGCTTCGTTGACGGAAGGCGCGGATGATCCTGCCCAGCCTGACCCCGCGCCAGACGCGAACCGCGCTCAACCTGCTGACCGCCGGGATGGTGATTTCCGTCGCCTGGGCGCTTGCGGGCCTCACCTGGCGACTTGCCGGCCATGCCGGAACCGGGGCGATCATGGTCCCCTCGGGCCGGACATCGCCGGGCACCTCGCCCGATATCGCGCCGGTGCTGGCGCTTTCCCCCTTCGGCAAGGTGACGGTCAGCGACGCGACTCGTCCGACCGCGCTGCCGCTGGTGCTTCAGGGCGTCGTCTCCGCGCAGCCCTCGGAACTGTCGACCGCCTATATCATCGTCAGCGGCGCGGCTGCCGCGCCCTTCCATATCGGCGACAATGTCGGCGGCGGAACGATCCAGGCGATCCTGCGCGACCGGGTGATCCTGTCGAACGGCGGCCAGGCCGAATATCTCGCCTTCCCCGATCCCAATGCGCCGCCGCCCGCCGACGGTGCGAATCCCAGCCTGCCCGGCGGACCGCTGCCCTCGGCGACCGGTGCGCAGCCTGCGCCCCCGACCAATCGGGCGCCCAATCTGCTCGACGGCCCGCCGCGCGGGGGCACGCCCGCCGCGCCGTCGACGGCCGCGATCATGCAGCGATTCAACGCGACACCCGTCGATGGCGGCTACCGCGTCGGCAATGCCGCGCTCCCCGGGCTGAAGGCCGGCGACGTGCTGATGTCGGTCAACGGCACGCCGCTCAGCGATCCTTCGGCGGCAGGGGCCGCCTTTACCGCCGCACAAGGCAGCGGCTCCGCCACCATCCAGGTCATGCGTGACGGGAAGCCGATGACGCTGACCGTGCCGCTGAAGTAAAGAGAGCATCCGTGACTGCGATTCGTTCGACTTTCGCCCTGATCGGGCTCGCCGCGCTGGCGCTCGACGCGACTGCGGCTGCAGCCCAGTCGGTGCAGGCGCCTGCCCCTGCCCCGCAGGATGCCGATGTCGTCATCAACATGCGCGGGGTCGAGATCGCAGATGTCGCCGACCAGGTGTCGCGCATCACCGGCCGCACACTGATCCTCGATCCCGCGGTCAAGGGGCCGGTCACCGTCACGTCGGCCACCCCGCTGTCGCCCACCGGCGTCTGGGAATTATTCCAGTCGGTGCTGCGCGCCAACGGCTTCGCCGCGGTCCGGTCGGGCCGGGCGTGGCGCATCGTGCCCGCCGCCAATGCGGTGCGCGAGGGCGGCGTGCCGTCGCGCGGCGCCTCCGGCCAGGCGCTGGTGACGCGCATGGTCCGGCTCAGCAACGTGCCCTCGGCCGAGGTCGCGCGCGTCGTGCGCCCCCTGGTCGCGACGTTCGGCAGCGTCGAGCCGCTGACCAACCCGAACGCGATCGTCGTCACCGACTATGCCGACAATGTCCGCCGCATCGAATCGATCGCGCGCCAGCTGGACAGCGGCAGCGGGTCGAGCTTCGCGAGCATTGCGCTGCGCAACGGCAATGCCCCCGATGTGGCGCAGACGCTGACCACGGTGCTGGGCGACGGCGTCCGCGTCGCCTCCGACGTGCGCAGCAACACCGTGATCGTGCGCGGCATGCCTGCCGTCGTTTCCGAGGCGCGGCGCATCGCCGCATCGCTCGACCAGCCGGGCGGTGCCACGCCGATCACGCGGATGTTCCGCCTGAACTATGCCGATTCCGAATCGGTGACCGAGGTGCTGCGCGGTCTGCTGGGGCAGGAGGGCGAAGCCTCCAACCCCGTGGCACGGTCGCTGCGCCAGCAGGGCGGCAGCCGCCTCAACCAGCTTGGCCGGCGCAACTCGTCTCCGCTGAACTCGCTCGCGACCAACAACGCCAACGCGAATGCCGCCAGCGCCGCGATGACCGCCAACGCACTGGGCGGCAATAGCGGGCTCGGCAGCAGCCTGGGAGGCCAGTCGCAGGGTCAGGCGGGCGGCAACGGCAGCTCCGGCGGCGGCAGCGGCGCGACCACGCCGCAGGGCTTCTCGACCCCCGACATCACCATCCAGCCCGCGCCCGAACTGAACGCCATCGTCGTGCGCGGCACGCCGGCGGTGATCGCCTCGATCGAGCCGCTGATCACCGATCTCGACGTGCGCCGGCCTCAGGTGGTGATCGAGGCGGCGATCGCCGAGATCACCGGCGACACCGGCGAACAGCTTGGCGTCCAGCTCGGCTTCGGCGGCGCCCAGATCGGGCTGCGCAGCGGTGCGGGCACCTCCTTCTCGACCGCGGGTTCGTCGCTCGGGACGATCCTGACCGCGCTGGGCGTCCCCGCCGGCCGGGTACTCGGCGAGGGGCTGGCCGCGAACATCAACATCACCGACGATTTCGGCGTACTGGTCCAGGCGCTGGGCACCTCGAGCAAGTCGAACCTGCTCTCGGTGCCCCAGGTCACGGTGCTGGACAACGAGGCGGCGGAGATCGTCGTCGGCCAGAACGTCCCGTTCGTCACCGGATCGATCCTGACCAACAGCAACTCGGCGACCCCCTATACGACGATCGAGCGCCAGGATGTCGGCATCACGCTGCGCATCATCCCGCGGATCAACGCCGGCGACACCGTCCGGCTGGAGGTCAGCCAGGAAGCCTCGACCATCGCCACCGGCCTGACGGTCCAGGCGTCCGACCTGATCACCAATACCCGCACGATCACCACGACGGTGCTCGCGGATAACGGGCAGACGATCGTGCTGGGCGGACTGGTCGCCGACGATTATCTCGAGGCGCGGCGCCAGGTGCCGATCATCGGCGACATCCCGATCGTCGGCGAATTGTTCAAGAGCCGCCGCGAATCGCGCTCGAAGCGTACCCTGTTCATCTTCCTGCGCCCCACCATCCTGCGCGACAGCCTGGATGCGGAATCGGTCACCGCCAGCAAATATGCCCGGCTGCGCGCCGACGAGCTCGACAATGGCCGCAACACCAGCCTGTTGCTGAAGCCGCAGGCGCCGCGCCTGACGGTGGAGATCGACGGAATCTACTGAGCGGGGGGCGGTTCGTCGGCTGCCGCCGCGGCGCCGTCCGCGGTCGGCAGCGGCACCCGCACGCGCTGTGCCCCGCGGGTGAAATAGCCCGCGTCGATCGACAGGCTCTCCAGCTTCCACCCGTCCACGCTGGCGCCGACCGCCAGCGTCCGCGTGCTGCCCTCGGCGGTCTTCACCAGCGCGACCGCATCCTGGTCCAGCCGGCCGACGATACCGACCAGCGCCGGCGCATCCTGCGGCGCCCGCTCCGCCGCCAGCCCGGCCGGCGCGGCGAACAGCGTGCGCTCATAGGCCGAGGACAGCGCCGGGGCCGGCGGCGCGGCGATGGGCGCGCCCGGCTGCCGCCGCGGCGCCTCCGCCTGCCGATCGCCGCGCAGCACCAGCGCCAGCGGCATCGCCACCGCGAACAGTCCCGCGACCGCCAGCGCGATCCGCTCGCCCCGCGCGATCACGGCTTCACCGCCACGGCATCGCCGCTCAGCCGCACCCCGCCCTCGATCGCCGCGATCCGCCAGTCGCGCAGCCGCACCAGCGGCGCCTCGCGCTCCAGCGCATCGGCCAGGGCGATCACCGCCTTTTCGGGCCCGGAGATCCGCAGGCGGATCGCGATCAGCGCGCCGCCGCCCTGCACCGGTGTCGCTTCCTCCACCAGCACGCCGCCGCTGCGCGCCCGCTCGCGGATCTGCGCCACCAGTGCCTGCGGATCGCGCAGCGCCAGTCCCCTGGCGACCAGCGGCCCGCGCGCCGCGGGCGGTGCCGCCAGCGCAGCGGTCAGCGCCGCCCGTTCCTCGCGCGCCGTCGCCAGCCTGCCCAGCGTCGTCCCCACCGAAGGCGCCAGCGCCAGCACCAGCGCCAGCCCGCCGCCCAAGCCCCAGGCGATCGGCGAGCCCCTCATTCGCCCCGCTCCTTCAGCGAGACGATCATGCCCTGGTCCGACTGGCGCTGCCCGGCATCGCGCAGCCCGGCCAGCACCGGCTCGCGGCGCAGCGCCTCGCGCAGCCGGTCGGGATCGGCCGCAGCCACCTCGACCTCCAGCCGTCCGGCGGCGTTGCGCTCGACCCGGACCAGCGACGATTCGGGCGGGATCGCGCGCGCCAGCGCGTCCAGCGTGACGCCCGCCCCCGGCCGCCGCACCAGGGTCACCAGCGTCTCGCGCTCCGCCGCCGCCTGGCGCTCGGCCGCGATCCGCGGCGCCAGCGTCCGGCGCAGTGCCGCCGCCTCGCCGCGCGCCGACGCACTGGCCCAGCTCGCCGCCGCGACCGTCAGGATCGGCCCCAGCGCAATCACGCCCGCCAGCGCCGCGGCAACCCGCCAGTCGCCACCCCGCGGCTCGCGCTGGGCCCGCGCCTTCGCGTCGCTCGCCACCGGCGCGCCGCGCCGCACGGCGATCCGCGCGCGTGCCGCGTCGGCGATGCGGCCGCTCAGGCTCGTGCCGGGTCCATCCTCGCTCATGCCGCGCCGCTGACGCAAAGCCGGGGCGATGGCAAGTACCGTCATCAACCTGTCGCCATACCGTCATCGTAACGACTTCGCGCAGGCATCACCGCGCAATCCGCGCCTCGCAAAGCGGCGGTCGATTCGGGCGCGCATGCCCGGAACGCAAAGGGGACCTGCATCCAATGACCGAGATCAGCTTCGGCTATACCGACGGCGACGTCGACACCAATCAGAGCGCGACCGAATCGCTCAACGACATGGTCGCCCAGCGCTATTCGCGCCGCGAGATGATCCGCAACGGCAGCGTCGCGCTGACCGGCGCCGTGTTCGGCGGCTCGGTCCTCGCCGCCTGCGACAGCCCCTCGATCGACAGCGATCCGGCACCGGTCGTCACTGCCGGCACCAGCGGCAACACCAGCGCCGGCCGCATCGTGACGCTGACCAGCACCGCGATCGACAACACCGCGGTCACCGGCCACGCCTGGACGCAGACCGGCGGCCCGACCGTTACCCTGACCAACCCGACGACCCCGACCGCCAGCTTCGTCGCGCCGGCCGTCGCCGCCGCCACCGTGCTGACCTTCGCCTATGCCGCGACCGACGGGTCGGGCAATACCAGCAGCGTGACGACCACCGTCACCATCTCGCCCGCCGCGCTGGGCTTCACCGCCGTCGCGAAGAACAAGAACGACGTCGTCACCGTCCCCGCCGGCTACAGCGTCCAGATCGGTGCGCGCCTCGGCGATCCGATCGCGAACGGCGTCGCGGCCTTCGCCAATAACGGCACCGACACCAACTATGCCCAGCGGATCGGCGACCACGGCGACGCGCTCTACTGGTACGGCCTCAGCGCCGCCGGCGCGCGCGACGACAACGCCTCGACCCGCGGCCTGATCGTGCAGAACCACGAGAACATCAACCAGCAGTATCTCCACGTCGCCGGCGCGACCTCGACCGGCGGCATCCGCCCCGAGGCCGAAGCGCTCAAGGAGATCGAGTGCCACGGCCTGTCGGTGATCGAATATGCCGAAGGCGCGAACCGCCAATGGGCCTATGTCCAGGCGAGCAGCTTCAACCGCCGCATCACGCCGAACACCCCTGCGGTCTTCAACGGCCCGGTGCGCGGCACCGATTTCCTCAAGACCGCCTATTCGAAGGACGGTACCGCTGGCCGCGGCACGATCAACAACTGCGCTAACGGCCACACGCCCTGGGCGACCAACCTGACCTGCGAAGAGAATTGGGCGGGCTATTTCCGCCGCTCGGGCGACAATGCCGCGCGTAGCGCGAAGGAACTGACCGCGCTGAGCCGCTACGGCGTCACCAGCGGATCGGGCAGCTATGGCTGGTCGACCGTCATCGCCTCGGACGCCGCCAACACGACCTTCCGCCGCTGGGACGCGCGCGCGACCGGCGCCGATGCGCTGGCCGATTTCCGCAACGAACCCAACCAGTTCGGCTGGGTGGTCGAGGTCGATCCGTACAATCCGGGCGCCGCGCCGCGCAAGCGCACCGCGCTGGGCCGGATGGGCCATGAGGGCTGCTGGCCGGGCAATTTCGTCGCCGGCCGCAAGCCTGCCTTCTACATGGGCGACGATTCGCGCCGCGAATATATGTACAAGTTCGTGTCGGCCACGGCCTGGGTGGCGGCGGACGCCACCAATGCGGATCGTCTCGCAATGGGCGACAAGTATCTCGACGCCGGCACGCTCTACGTCGCGAAGTTCAACGCCGACGGCACCGGCACCTGGCTGCCGCTGGTGTTCGGCACCGGCCCGCTGACCGCCACCAACGCGACCTATCCCTTCGCCAGCCAGGCGGACGTGCTGGTCAATACCCGCCTCGCCGCCGATGCGGTCGGCGCGACCCCGATGGACCGTCCGGAATGGACCGCGGTCAATCCGGTCACCGGCGAAGTCTATCTGACGCTGACCAACAACAATGCCTCGCTGCGTCCGCTGAATGGCACCGACGCCGCCAACCCGCGCCATTATAACGACCCCTATGGCACGGCGGGCAGCGCGCAATATGGCAACCCCAACGGCCATATCGTCCGCCTGCGCGAGGACGGCGACACCACCGAGGCGCTGACCTTCAAGTGGGACATCTACCTGTTCGGCGCGGGTGCGGATCTCGACCCGGCCAACATCAACCTGTCGGGCCTGACCGCGGACAACGACTTCTCCAGCCCGGACGGCCTGTGGTTCGGCCGCCCGCAGAACGCCTCGGGCCTGGTCAAGCCGGTGCTGTGGATCCAGACCGACGACGGTGCCTATACCGACGTCACCAACTGCATGATGCTCGCGGCGATCCCGGGCACCGTCCAGGACGGCGCGACCAAGACGATCACCAACACCGGCTCGGGCGGCGCCACCGCCACCCAGGCGACGCGCGTCGGCGCACCGGCAACCGCCGCGACGCTGAAGCGCTTCCTGGTCGGCCCGGTCGAATGCGAGATCACCGGCGTCGACTCGACCCCGGATGGCCGCACCCTGTTCGTCGGCATCCAGCACCCGGGCGAAGGCGGCACCCCGGCCGCCCCGACCAGCCACTGGCCGGCCAGCCAGTCGGGTTCTGCCGGCGCGACCGTGCGCCCGCGCTCGGCGATCGCCATCATCACCAAGAATGACGGCGGCGTCGTCGCGCTGTAAGTTCAGCTGATCGAACGAAGAGGGGGAGGCCGGGCAACCGGCCTCCCCCTTTTCTATTCCTTTAATCTCCTCCCCAGGAGCCTGCGGCTCCGGGGGGAGGAAACGTATCTAACGGTCGGCTCCAGTTCAGATCATGAATCCGTCCGGCTGATGATGTTCACCGTCCCGTCCGGCTTGACGGTCAGCAGGTGCAGCGTCCCGTCCTTGCAGGTGGCGCGCCAGGCCGGCTGGCCCTGGTAATCGGCGACCCGCTCGGACTTGGTCACGCCGTCGCAGCGAAAACCCGAATCCATGATCGCGCGCACGAACGGGATGTTGCGCTGGCTCTCGGTCATGCCCAGCACGGTGGCCAGCGCATTGTCCGGCTCAGCATCGTTGCCGACCATCGCCTCTTCATTGCCCATGGTCTCGTCCGCCGGCACCACGACGTCGCCCGGCTGGGCGAGGTCGTTGGCGACCGTCTGGTTGTTGGTGGTGCCCGACGAACAGGCCGTCGCCATCAGCCCGGCGGCGACCACGCCGATCCATGCTTTCTTCATGGGTATTCTCCTTCCTCAACTGAATGCCTTGCCCGCAAATGCGGTTCCGTCAGCGCTCATAGGCCTTGGGCAGGCCCTTCTCCTTGGGATCCCAGTACCGGTCGCGCAGCCGCGTCTGGCGGTTGGTCAGCGGCTGCTCGACGCCGTCGATGAACACGCTCACCGCCGCGGTGCCGACCTCCAGCGGATCGCCGTCCCAGATCACGACGTCGCCGCGCCGTCCCGCACGCAGCGATCCGAACTCGCCGTCCATTCCGATCGCCTCGGCCGGCTTCGAACTGATCGTCGCGAACGCCGCGCCCCAGTCGAGCCCGCTCGCCCCGGGAATGCGATTCAGCGCCACCAGGTTGCCGGCATATTGCTTCACCAGCCGCGCCTGTCGCGCCTCGTCGTCGTTGATCATGCCGATGCCGACGGTCACGCCCGCCGCCTTCAGCCGGCCGATGTTCGACTGGGTCGCCGCCAGCGATTCGAACGTCGCGGGCAGGTCGGCCAGCGCGCTGGCGATCACCGGCACGCCCGCCGCGGCGATCTCGCGCGCCACGGTCCAGCCCTCGGTCGCGCCGACCAGCACCATCCGCAGCTGCGGCATCTCGCGCTTCAGTCCCAGCATGACCAGGATGTCGGATCCCCGCTCGACATGGACCACCAGCGGCACCTTGCCCTGGATCACCGGCTGAAGCGCCTCGGCATCGGCGCGGGTCAGGAACGCGTCCTTGCCGCGATCGGTGTAGCTGGCCGGGTTGCGCGCATAGTCGCGCGCCTCGAACAGCGCGTTGCGCAGCGTGGCATAGGCCGCCGGGCGGCTGCCCCCGCCATTGCCGGCGCCCGTCTCGCCATATTCCAGGAACTGGAAGGCACGCGGCCGGGTGACCGCATCCATGTCCGCGCCCAGGTCGATGATCGCACCCTGCCCGCCGAACATCGATCCCGAATCGCCCGGCGCCACCACCGCACGCGTCACGCCCTCGGCGCGGTTCAGCGCGATCGCGCTGGTCTTCGGATTGACCGCCGGCGCCACGTCCAGTGCCGCATGGAAGGGCGAGCTTCGCGCATTGGCGTCGTTGGTCTCCGACACGCCGTCGACCTCGACGATACCCAGGCGGGAAAAGCCGGCGAAGATGCCGGGCGAGACCCATTTGCCCTGCGCGTCGATCACGCGGACGCCCGCGGGCACGGCAACGCCCTGCCCCGCCGCGACGACGCGGCCGGCCCGGATCACGACGGTGCCGCCATCGACCGGGGCGGCGCCGTCGCCGATCACCAGCTTCGCATTGGTGATCGCGACGTCCTGAGCGAGCGCGGGGGATGCGATGGCGACGGCCGCCGCCGCGGTCGAGAGGAACAGAGCCTTCATCACTTCACGTCCCCTTCGCCCGGCTGGCCCAGTTCGAAGTCGGACACCGGCCGCAATTTCGGATTGTTCGCATCGTACAGCAGCGCACCGTCGACCCACACCATCTGCGGGCGGGTGTAGACGCTGAACGGATTGCCGTTCCACAGGACGACATCGGCCATCTTCCCCGCCTTCAGGCTGCCCGTGGCCTTGTCGATGCCCAGCGCGCGCGCCGGGTTGATCGCCAGCCATTTCCACGCGGTCTCCTCGCTGATCGGGAAGCCGGCACGAATGCCCGCCTGGCGCGCCTTGGCGACTTCCTGGTTCAGTCGCTGGATGCCGTTGGCGTCGTCCGAATGGATCATCGCGCACGCGCCTTCCTTTTCCAGAATGGCGAGATTCTCGGTGATCGCGTCATAGGATTCCATCTTGAACCCCCACCAGTCGGCCCACACCGCGGCGCAGGTGTTGTTGGCCTTCAGCAGGTCGGCGATCTTGTAGGCCTCGGTCGCGTGATGGAACGCGGTGACGCGGTATCCGAACTCCTTGGCCATATCCATCACCAGCGCCATCTCGTCGGCGCGGTAGCAATGGTTCTGGACCAGGATCTCGCCGTCCAGCACGCCGCGCAGCGTGTCCATCTGGATATCGCGGGTGGGCGGTTCGCCGCCCTTCTCCTCATATTTGTCCCAGCGGCGGCCATATTCGACCGCCTTGGCCCAGGTCGCGCGATCGACCGCGATATTGCCCATCCGCGTCGACGGCGCGCGCTGCCGGCCGCCATAGACGCGCTTGGGATTCTCGCCGCACGCCATCTTCAGGCCATAGGGCGCGCCGGGAAACTTCATGCCCTGCGCGGTGCGGGCATAGACATTCTTCAGCACGACCGACCGGCCGCCGAACAGGTTCGCCGATCCCGGCAGGATCTGCAGCGTGGTGACCCCGCCATTGGTCAGCGCGCGCGAAAAGCCCGGATCCTGCGGCCAGACGCTGTGCTCGGCCCAGACTTCGGCGGTCACCGGCGCGGTCGCCTCGTTGCCGTCGGACAAAGCCTGCACGCCGGGCGAGGGATAGTCGCCCAGATGACTGTGGATGTCGATCACGCCGGGTGTCACGTAATTGCCCTTGCCGTCGATCACCGTCGCGTCTTCCGCGGCCAGGTCGCGGCCGACCGCAACGATCTTGCCCTCGCGGAACAGCACCGACCCGCCCTCGATCCGGCCGCCTTCGCCGTCCAGGATCGTCACGTTGGTGACCAGGGTCGGCCGCCCCGGATAGGGTCGATAGGTCGAGGGGAAGGGATCGTGATTATAGCCCTTGCCCTTGCCGGGTCCCTTGGCCGACGGCTCGGACGACGCCATCCGCGGCTTCGAGCCTTCGCTCGCGCAGGCGGCGAGCGACATCGCCGCTCCCGCCATCAGGATCATTCTGACCACTTCTGTCTCTCCCCCTGGGATCCCCGACGGATCGGGTCCGTCATGATCGTCCTTGATGGCGGGTCGGGCAGGCGCTTTGCAAGCGTGAAGGCGCGTCGTGAAGGATTTCCAGCGGCGATTTTAAGCGCTACCATGGGTAGTCCACCGGGGGAGCACGCGACGTGGCTGTACGGCGGATGACTGCACCGGGGGACGACGCCCGGGTTCGAGGCGACTGGCCGCAGGGCAGAGCGCTCGCCATCGCCTTCGCCGCACTCGCTTGCGCCTGCGCGTTGCTATCCCTGAGCGGCTGGGTGGTCGGGTCGCGCGTGATCGCCGGGCTGGGCGATCCGCTGCATCCGCCCTGGCCCTGGACCAGCATCGGCTATATCGCACTGTCGCTGGGGTTCGTCCTGGCGATCCACGGCCGCACCACCGCCGCGCGCACCCTCTGGCTGGTGCCGATCGCCATCGCCCTGACCGCCCTGATCCAGACGGCCTGGCATATGGACCTGGGCGTGGATCGGATACTGCTTCCTGAGCCGTTGCGCGACATGGCCCCGCCCAATGCCGGCCGTCCCGGCGCGACCCCGACCAGCCTGCTCCTGATGTTCGCCGCCGCGGGGCTGATCGCCAGCAGCCGGCGGCTGCGCCACGATGCGCTGGCCAGCCTGCTCGCCAGCGGGGCGCTGGGCCTGGCGACGGCGGCCGGCGTCCTGCTGATCTTCGCCTTTCCCGACGATCCGCTGGCGCAGCTCTATCGCCTCTCGATCCCCTCGGCGATCATCGCCCTGTGCCTGATGGCGTCCTTCACCTTCTGGCAGAGCAGTTTCGGCTGGGTCCAGGCGCTCACCGAGAAACAGGCCGGGACGCGGCTGTTCCAGATGCTGTTGCCGGCCGCGCTGACCTTCCCCGTGCTGCCGTTGCTGATCCAGGCCATGTTCGAGCGCAGCGGCGTCATGTCGCCCTTCGCCGCCGCGTCGCTGGCGATGGTGTTCAACATCCTGGCGATCGGCCTCGTCTCCTATTGGGCGGTGCGCCGGGTGAGCCAGGAGCACGCGGCGCTCAACAACACGCTGCAGGCGCTGCGCTCCAGCCAGGAGCGCCTGGCCAGCGCCACCAGCGCGCACAAGCTCGGCGTGTTCGAATGGGATGCCGCGACCGACCGGTTCGACTGGTCGCCCGGGGCGGAGGAGCTATTGGGTCTCGTGCCCGGCGGCATCTCGAATTTCGAGGACTGGCGAAACCAGACCGATCCCGAGGACGCCGAGTCCCTGGTCGCCGCGCTCCGGATCGCGGTTGCCGAGGGCGCCGAAACCTTCAGCTTTCGCTATCACCTGACCCAGCCGAACGGCCCCCGGCGCGCGCTCGAGGGCTCGCTGCGATGCTTCTACGACGACAGGGGGCGGCTGACCCGGACCGTCGGCGTCGTCATGGACGTGACCGAGCGCGACGCGAGCGAGGCCGCGCTGCGTGCCCGGGCGGCCCAGCTTCGATCGATCCTCGCGACGGTTCCCGATGCGATGGTCGTGGTCGACCAGCAGGGGGCGGTCCGGCAGTTCAGCGCGGCGGCGGAGCGGTTGTGGGGATATCACGCCGACACGGTGTTGGGACAGGACATGGGCATGCTCGCGCCCGAGGAGGACCGCGAACAGAATATCACGTCGCTGCGGCGCTTCATCGCCGATCGCGACACGGGGGCGGTGGCGCCGACCCGAACCGTCCTGGGATTGTCAGCCGCCGGGGACCGAGTCCCGCTGGAGGTCCGGTCGGGCCTGGCGCGGACCGACGAAGGGCCGCTCGTCACCATGTTCTTCCGCGACATCACCGCCCGGCTGGAAACCGAGCGGCGCATGGTCGATCTCGGCACCGATCTCGCCCATGTCTCGCGCCAGAGCGCGATGTCCGAACTCGCATCGGACATCGCGCATGAACTCAACCAGCCGCTGACCGCAACGGCGAACTTCCTTGCGGCGGCACGGATCCTTCTCGAACAGGGCAAGACGGGCGAGCGCGTCGAGGACATGCTCCAGCTCGGCATCGACCAGACCCAGCGCGCCGGCCAGATCCTGCGTCGCCTGCGCGACTTCGCGTCGGGCGGCGATGTCGAGATGCGGCCCGAATCCGTCGAGCGCACGGTTCGCGACGCCGTCGATCTGGCGCTGGTCGGCTCCAGCCAATTCTATCTCGATCTCGTCTGCGAATTCGATCCGCAGGCACCGCAAATCTTCGTCGACCGCATCCAGATTCAGCAAGTCCTGGTCAACCTTCTCAGAAATGCAAATGAAGCTTTGAAGGCCATTCCGCGCGACAAGCGCCGCCTTGAGATCACCTCGAACAGTATTGATCAGAGCTGGGTCGCAATCGAGGTTAGCGATAACGGCCCCGGAATCCCGGAAAACATCCTAAATCAACTATTCTCTCGATTTACCACAACAAAGGGTGGTGGCGGCGGGATGGGGATTGGTCTATCAATAAGCAGAAGGATAATTGAATCGCACGGCGGGACCTTGACTGCCGAGAACAGGATGGAGGGCGGCGCGAAATTTCGCTTCACCTTGCCTGCCGAGGAACAGGGGGAAGAATGACTCGAGCAGTTTACATCGTCGACGACGACGACGCCGTCCGGGCCTCGCTGCACAGCCTGTTGTCGGTCCGGTTCGACCTGGTCATCCGGAACTACCGATCTGGGGACATCTTCCTCGAGGACGTGGACGAGCTCGATCCCGGCGTAGTGCTCCTCGACTTCCACATGCCCGGCGCGACGGGGCTCGACGTCCTCAATGCGATCCAGGGCAAGAAATTCGTCTCGGTCATCCTGACCGGACAGGGCAATGTCACCCTCGCCGTCCAAGCGATGAAGGCGGGCGCGCTCGACTTCATCGAAAAACCCTATGAAGCCGATCAGCTGATGGCGGTGCTTCAGCGCGCACTGGCGACGCTGGAGGAAACCAGCGAGGAGCGCGACCGGACCGAGAGCGCCAGGGCGAAGATCGACAAGCTTTCGCCGCGCGAGACGGACGTGCTTCGCGGACTGATCGAGGGCCGTTCGAACAAGGTCATCGCCTATGAACTCGACATCAGCCCCAGGACGGTGGAGATCTACCGGGCGAACCTGATGGACAAGCTCGACGTCCGCAGCCTTTCCGAAGCGCTGCGCGTGGCCTTCGCTGCGGGCCTGTTCAAGGCCTGACCGCGCACGCCGCCGTCAGCGGAGGGCCAGTTCCGCCTTCCAGGCCGGCATCGCCGCCATGATTTCGTCGTGAGCCGTCCGGCGGTCGAGATAGATGAATCGTGGGTCCCGATCGGCGCACCCCTCCGGTCCGATCAGCAGGACCAGCTTGCCCCAGTGCGGCTGGTCGAGCAGGCGATCGAGCCGGACCGGATCCTGAGCCGAGGCCCAGTCATGGTCGAGGACCAGCACCGCGGGCGTCCGGACGCTGCGAGTCAGAACCGGGCTATCCAGATCATGTGCCGTAATCAGCTTGGCACCCAACAGCGACATGCGGGCAACCAGCCCGCTTTGCTGACCATTGTCCTGGACGATCAAGACTAGCAACATCGTTCCGAGTATCCCCCGGGAAACAGAGTGCGGACACGGGTTGTCCAGGGAACGCGCCCAACTCCTACTCAGTCAGGGCCAACGACCCTTACGCCCGCATGTGTCGATTCGCATTGATCCAGATCGGTATCATTACCAAAATGGTGGTACCTACATAAGATACGCACTATCACCGACTTGCTCCTCTCTCTCAACTATGCGCGCGCTTGATCGGATGCGTGCGAACCGGGCGCACCCGTGACAATCACGCCCCCCCCGCCTAGGGGGGAGCAAGTGTAACGGGAGACGAGGCGCGTGGGACAGCTGATCGCGATCGAGGGCGCCGACGGCGTGGGCAAGGCGACCACGGCGGGGATGCTGTGCGAGACGCTGAACGCGATGGGGCACAGCGCGGTCGTCATTTCCTTCCCGCGCTATGGCCACACCGTCGGCGGCGTGACGATCGGGCGCTTCCTCGCCGGCGACATGCCCGTACCCGTCACGCCGAAGGCGGCTGCGGTGCTGTATGCGCTCGACCGGCTGGAATCGCGCGACGAGATCCTGAAGGCCCGGGCGACGCACGACGTGGTCGTCTTCGACCGCTATGTCGCCTCGAACATGGCCTATCAGGGGGCGAAGCTGGACGGCGATGCCGGCGATCTGCTCGCCTGGATCGCGGCGCTGGAAACCGGGCAGTTCGCCCTGCCCGTCCCCGATCTCAACATCTATCTCGATACGCCCTGGGATCTGGCGCGCGCGCTGATCCTGCAAAAGGCGCAGCGCAGCTATACCGATCGCAGCTTCGACGAGCATGAATCGGACGCCGCGCTTCAGCTGCGGGTTCGCGACATGTATGCCCGGATCGCCCAGGCAGGGCTGCTCGGCAACTGGGAAACCGTGCAGGCCAGCGCAGATGGTGAAATGCGCGCCTCCGCCACCATCGTTGCCGAGATCATCGGTCATATCGGCCTCGACGCGCGCTGACCGGTCCGCCAGAACGCTTGACAGTCGCCGCCGCGCGCCACAATGGTAGCGCTATCAAATAACGATCTTTTGGGCGGGGATTGATCTTGGAAGCGTTCACAGCTGAAATGCTGCCTGTCGACATTGCCGATGCGGTGCTGGTCGGACGTCTGCTGCTCGACTCCGGCCCCACGCCGGTCCTGGTCCGCGGCGGCATCGTCCACGATGTGTCGCGTGATGCGCCCACCGTCGCCGACCTGCTCGAACGCGACCACATCGCCGGCCTGTCGGGCCCCGAACTGGGCCGTGTCGAGGATCTCGACCCCGCCCGCCTGCTCGCCCCGATCGACCTGCAATGCGTCAAGGCGGCGGGCGTCACCTTCGCACTCTCGGCGATCGAGCGGGTGATCGAGGAACGCGCGCGCGGCGATGCCGACAAGGCGGTCGAGATCCGCGGCGACCTCGAATCGCGCGTCGGATCTGGCATCCGCTCGGTCGTCCCCGGCACGCCCGAAGCCGCCAGCCTGAAGGCCGCGCTGATCGAGGCGGGGATGTGGTCGCAATATCTCGAGGTCGCGATCGGCCCGGATGCGGAGATCTTCACCAAGGCGCCGGTGCTCTCGTCGGTCGGCTGGGGTGCCGAGATCGGCGTGCGCTCGGACAGCGACTGGAACAATCCCGAACCCGAAGTGGTGATGATCGTCGACCGCAGCGGCGCGATCCGCGGCGCGACCCTGGGCAACGACGTCAACCTTCGCGACTTCGAAGGGCGCTCGGCGCTGCTGCTGGGCAAGGCCAAGGACAACAACGCCTCGACCGCGATCGGTCCGTTCATCCGCATCTTCGACGATGGCTTCACGCTGGACGACGTCCGCGTCGCCGAGATCGACCTGGTGATCGAGGGACCCGAGGGCTACCGGCTCGAAGGCACCAACAAGATGAGCCAGATCAGCCGCGATCCGACCGAACTGGTCCGCCAGGCGCTGAGCGAGCATCACTATCCCGACGGCTTCGCGCTGTTCCTCGGCACCTTGTTCGCGCCGATCCAGGACCGCGACCATCCCGGCCGCGGCTTCACCCACAAGACCGGCGACCTGGTCAGCATCTCCAGCCCGAAGCTGGGCAAGCTGGTCAATCGCGTCACCACCAGCAAGGCCGCTGCCCCCTGGGATTTCGGCATCCGCGACCTGATGCGCAACCTGGCCGGGCGCGGCCTGCTTTCCGGGCCGGCCAATGGCTGAGCGCCCGCAGCCCGCTCGCCACGGCTGCATCCCAATTATCTGGAAGACCCTCGAATGTCGGAAGCCGATCCCATGACCACGACGCTGACCCGCGATCTGCGCGCAATCTACCCCAGCCTCGAAGGCAAGCGCGTGCTGATCACCGGTGGCGGATCGGGGATCGGGGCCGGACTGGTCGAAGGGTTCGTCCGCCAGGGCTGCGACGTCACCTTCTTCGACATCGCCCAGGCGGATTCCGAGGCGCTGGTCGACAGCCTGTCCGACGGTGCGAAGCCGCCGGCATTCCACCATATGGACCTGACCGATACCAAGGCGGTCCAGGCGAAGATCGCCGAGGCGATCGCCGAGGGCGGCGCGTTCGACGTGCTGATCAACAACGCCGCCAATGACGATCGCCACACGATCGACGAGATCACCGAGGATTATTGGGAAAACCGACTCAACGTGAACCTCAAGCACCTGTTCTTCTGTGCCCAGGCGGTGATCCCCGGCATGCGCGAACAGGGCGGCGGCGTGATCGTCAATCTCGGCTCGATCTCCTGGCACCTCGCGCTGGAGGGACTGACGCTCTACCAGACCGCCAAGGCGGCGATCGAGGGTCTGACGCGCAGCTTCGCGCGTGAGTTGGGCCCCGACAATATCCGCTCGGTCTGCATCGTGCCGGGCAATGTCCGCACCCCGCGCCAGCTGAAATGGTACACGCCCGAGGGCGAGGCCGAGATCGTCAACGCCCAGTGCCTCAAGGGTCGGCTGGTCCCCGACGACATCGCCGCGATGGCGCTGTTCCTCGCCTCCGCCGATGCGCGGCTGGTGACCGGCCACACCTATTTCGTCGACGCGGGCTGGCGCTGACATGACCGTGCAGCGCTCCGAGCCGGTCAGCGTCTGGCACCTCGGCGCGCCGCTGGGCGAAGGCCCCGTGTGGGTGCAGCGCGACCGGGCGCTGTGGTTCACCGACATCAAGAGCCACCGGATCCACCGCTTCGATCCGGCCACCCAGGTGAAGACCAGCTGGGAAGCGCCCGACCAGGTCGGCTTCGCGCTGCCGATCGCAGGCGGCGGCTTCGTCGCGGGACTCAAGACCGGCCTGGCCCGGTTCGACGAGCGCAGCGGCAGCTTCACCCCGCTGGCCGATCCCGAGCCCGGCCTGCCCGACAACCGGCTGAACGACGGCACCGTCGACCCGCACGGCCGCCTGTGGTTCGGGACGATGGACGATCACGAGGCGGCCGAGACCGGCTCGATCTGGCGGCTCCACGCCGACGGCAGCTGCGTCGCCGAAAGCCCCAATTATTCGATCACCAACGGCCCGGCGCTCAGCCCCGATGGTCGCATCCTCTATCACACCGATACGCTGGGCGGCTTCATCTACGCCTGCGACGTGGCGGAGGACGGCACGCTGTCCAACCGGCGGGTCTTCGCGACGATCCCCAATGAGGAAGGCTATCCCGATGGCCCGACCGTCGATGCCGCGGGTTGCGTGTGGACCGGCCTCTACAAGGGCTGGGCGGTCCGCCGCTATTCGCCCGCCGGCGAACTGCTGGAGACGATCCGCTTCCCCGTCAGCGCCATCACCAAGATCGCGTTCGGCGGCCGCGACCTCAAGACGGTGTTCGCCACCACCGCGAACAAGCATTGCAGCCCGGCGGATCTGGAAGCCGAGCCCCGGGCCGGCGACCTGTTCTCCTTCGACGTCGACGTCCCCGGACTGCCCGGCGTCGAGGTTTCGGTCGGGATCTAGCTCAGCCGAACGCCTCCAGGATCGGGCACGGGCCGCGACTGGCGGCGCATTGACCGGCCAGCCTGCGCAGGGAGGCGCGCGCCGCCTCCAGTTCCGCGATCTTCGCGTCGAGCGCCGCGATCCGCGCCTCCGCCAGTGCACGGGCGCGCTGGTGATCATGGCCGGCATCGAGCTGGAGCAATTCTCCGATCTGCTCCAGCGTGAAGCCGGCGGCCTGGGCCGAGCGGATGAAGCGCAGCCGCCCCACCGCCGCCTCGTCATAGCGCCGGACGCTGCCCGCACCCTCGGGCCGTTCGGGCGTGTCGAGCAGGCCGCGGCGCTGATAATAGCGCACGGTCTCCACCCCCACGCCGCCCGCCTCGGCGAGTTTCGCGATCGTCAGCCTCGCCATGCCTTGACTCCGTACCATGGTACGGACCCCATATGACCTTGCGACGGTTCAGCCGCAAGGAGCCCGTGATGACCGACGCCGCGCCGAAGCGCGCCATTCTCTACCGCATGGTCCTGCCCGACCATGTCTGCCCCTATGGCCTCAAGTCGCTGCATCTGCTGCGAAAACACGGCTATCAGGTCGACGACCGCCCGCTGCGCACCCGCGCCGAGACCGATGCGTTCAAGGCAGAGCATGGCGTGAAGACCACGCCGCAGACCTTCATCGACGGCCGGCGGATCGGTGGGCATGACGACCTGACCGCGTTCCTTGGCAAGCCGGTGCGCGACCCCGATGCGCCGAGCTATCGGCCGGTGATCGCGCTGTTCGCGATGACCGCGCTGATGGCGCTGGCGGCCAGCTATGCCGTCCATGGCACGCCGTTCACCATCCGGGCGGGCGAGTGGTTCGTCGCGTTCAGCATGTGCGTGCTGGCGCTGCTCAAGCTGCAGGATATCGAGCGTTTCTCGACGATGTTCCTGACCTACGACCTGCTCGCGCGGCGCTGGGTCCCCTATGGGCGCATCTATCCCTTTGCCGAGGGCGGCGCGGGTGTGCTGATGATCGCGGGCGCGCTGACCTGGCTGTCGGCGCCGGTCGCGCTGGTGATCGGGACGATCGGCGCGGCGTCGGTATTCAAGGCGGTCTATGTCGAGCGGCGCACGCTGAAATGCGCATGCGTCGGCGGGAGCAGCAACGTGCCGCTGGGCTTCGTTTCGCTGACCGAAAACGTGATGATGGTGGCGATGTCGATCTGGATGGTTTTTGCTCCAATTCATTGACTATCATCGGTGTTGACCATAGGAAGCTTCCTATGATCCAGCACGTCCCCTACTGGTCCTATGTCGTGCTCCCGGCGCTGCTGCGGCGGGCCCGAACCACCTATGGCGATGCGATGCGCAAGGCGCTCGCGGCGGTCGGATGCGAGGATATGCCGCGCAACGGGCTCTACGTCGTCGGTGCATTGTCCCACGGCGACCTGAAGCTTGGCGATATCATCGCCCAGCTCGGGGTCTCGAAACAGGCGGGGGGACAACTGGTCGATGCGCTGGTGCTGCGCGGCTATGTCGAGCGCGCGGTCGATCCCGAGGATCGCCGCCGCTTCGTGCTGACGCTGACCGATCGCGGCCGCCGGGCGGCGGCGGCTCAGGCGATCGCGCGCGATGCGATCGACGAGGAACTGATCGAGCGGCTGGGCGAGGACAAGGTGATGCACGCCCGCGAGGTGCTCGGCACCCTCATCGACCTGCGCCGCGAGGGTGCCGACGCGGGTCAGTGATTGTGGCGCGGCACCGTGTTGCTGGTGCCGCGATACTTGACCGCGAACTCCAGCGTACCGCCCTGCCCCAACTGGCCGGTCTTCTCGCGGAACAGCTCTTCCCACGGCGTCTGGCTCTCGGGGATCGGCGGGGCCGGCTCGGCCTTGCGCCGGGCGATCTCGCCCTCGTCGACCAGCGCGTCGCAGCTGCCGGTGTTCAGGTCGATGCGGATCATGTCGCCGGTGCGCAGCCAGGACAGGCCGCCGCCCACCGCGCTCTCGGGCGAGGCGTTGAGGATCGACGGGCTGTCCGACGTGCCAGACTGGCGGCCGTCGCCCAGGGTCGGCAGGCTCATGATGCCCTGCTGGATCAGGTGATCGGGCGGCTGCATGTTGACCACCTCGGCCGAGCCGGGCCAGCCGATCGGGCCGGAGCCGCGGATCACCAGGATGCAGTTCGCGTCTATCTCGAGCGCGGGATCGTTGATCCGGTGGTGATAGTCGTCCGAGCCGTCGAACACGATCGCCCGCCCCTCGAACACGCCCTCGGCACCCGGGCGGGACAGGTAGCGCGCCCGAAACTCGTCCGAGATCACGCTGGTCTTCATGATCGCCATGTCGAACAGATTGCCCTTCAGGACGAGGAAGCCCGCCTTCTCCTTGAGCGGCGCGTCGATCGGCCAGATCACCTCGGGATCCTTGACCACCGCCTGCGCGACATTCTCGGCCAGGGTGCGCCCGGTCACCGTCGCGACCGATCCGTCGAGCATGCCCGCCTCTACCAGCATGCGGATCACCGCCGGGATGCTCCCGGCGCGGTGGAAGCGTTCGGACAGGAATTGCCCCGCCGGCTGCATGTTGACCAGCAGCGGCAGGTCGTAGCCGGTCATCCAGTCGTCGGGCGTGATCTCGATGCCGGCATGGCGCGCCATCGCGATCAGGTGCGGCTGGGCGTTGGTCGACCCGCCGATCGCGGTCAGCAGCTTGATCGCGTTGAGGAAGCTGGCGCGCGTCAGGATCTTCGAAGGGCGCAGATCCTCATAGGCCATGTCGACGATGCGCTTGCCGGTCTCGTACGCCATCTGTCCGCGCTCGCGGTACGGCGCCGGGATCATCGCGCAGCCGGGCAGCGACATGCCCAGCCCCTCGGCCAGGCTGTTCATCGTCGAGGCGGTGCCCATGGTGTTGCAATGGCCGGCCGAAGGCGCGCTGTCGGTGGCGCGGCGCAGGAACTCGGCCTCGTCGATCTCGCCCGCGGCCATCTTGCGGCGGCTGCGCCAGATCACGGTGCCCGAGCCGACCAGCTCGCCTTCATGCCAGCCGTCGAGCATCGGCCCGCCCGACAGGACGATCGCGGGGATGTCGACGGTCGACGCGGCCATCAGCGACGAGGGCGTGGTCTTGTCGCAGCCGGTGGTCAGGATCACCGCGTCGATCGGATAGCCGTTGAGGATCTCGACCAGCCCGAGATAGGCCAGGTTGCGGTCCAGCGCCGCGGTGGGGCGGCGGCAATTCTCGAAGATCGGGTGGAGCGGGAATTCCATCGGCACGCCGCCCGCCGCCAGGATGCCCTCGCGTGCGCGCTTGACCGTTTCCAGGTGGATGCGGTTGCACGGGGCGATGTCGCTGCCCGACTGGGCGATGCCGATGATCGGCTTGCCCGACATCAGCTCGTCGCGGGTGATGCCGTAGTTCATGAACCGCTCGAGATAGAGCGCGGCCATGTCGGCGCGTCCGGGCGCGGCGAACCATTCGCGTGAGCGGAACGGGCGTGCGGGCGTGCGGGTCGTCATGAGATGCTCCAGTAACAATCCTCCCCGAGCTTGTCTCGGGGAGGGGGACCAGCCGAAGGCTGGTGGAGGGGCATTGGGAGGGCATTCGGCGCCTTTGGCGCCGCCCCTCCACCACCCGCTGCGCGGGCGGTCCCCCTCCCCCAGCGAGCTGGGGAAGGATTTGGGATCAGCCTTCCATTGCCTCGAGTTCCTTGCCCTTGGTTTCCTTGATGAACTTCTGGACGAGGAAGAAGCTGATGAACGCGCAAACCGCGTAGAACGAGTAGCTGTACGCCAGGCCGATGCCGCCCAGCATGATCGGGAAGCTCTGCGCGACCAGATAGTTGGCGAACCACTGGGCGAAGCCGCAGACCGCAAGCGCGGATCCGCGGATCTGGTTCGGGAACATCTCGCCGAGCATGACCCACATCACCGGGCCCCAGCTGATGTTGAAGAATGCCGAATAGGCCAGCGCCGCATAGACGGCGATCTGTCCGTTATTGCCAGGCAGATGGAGCGTGTTGTTGGTGAGCGTACCGGTCGAGAACGCATAGACCATGATGAACAGCGTGATCGTCATACCGGCGGAACCAATCAGCAGCAGCGGCTTGCGGCCGATCCGGTCGACAAGCCCGATCGTGACGAAGCAGGCGACGATCGAGATGCTGCCCGAAATGATGTTGGTCATCATCGCCTCAGACTCGGAATAACCCGCAGCCTGCCACAGTGTGGCGCCGTAGTAGAAGATCACGTTGATGCCGACCAGCTGCTGGAACACGGCGAGCAGGAGCCCGGCCCAGACGACCGAACGGATGCCGAGGAAGCCCGAGCCGCCTGCAGGAGTCAGCACGTCGGACAGACGCGGACGATGGTCTACCGAGAAGCTGGCGCGGATCTCGGCGAGCTTGAGCGCGGCTTGCTTGGTACCGAACAGGCTGGTGAGAACCGTCAGCGCATCTTCGTTGCGCCCCTTCGAGACCAGATATCGCGGGCTTTCGGGGATGAAGAACAAGGCGATCAGGAACACCACGGCGGGCACTGCCTGCATCAGGTACATCCATCGCCAGGCCGCGATCCCGAGCCACAGCGGGTTCAACGACGGCACGTCACCGGCGACCAGCGGTCGCGCGGCCGCCTGAGCAAGATAGTAATTGGCGAAGAATGCCGCGGTCAGACCGGTGATGATCATGATCTGCTGCACCGTCGTCATCCGCCCGCGAATGTTGGCGGGCGCGACTTCGGAGATATAGGCCGGAGAGAGGACGCTGGCCGCGCCGACGGCCATGCCGCCCAAGACGCGCGCGATCAGGAACAGGGTGTGATCGTTGACGATGCCCTGGATCAGCGCACCGATCAGGAACAGCACGGCAGCGAGCCGCATGACGTTGCGACGCCCCATCCGGTCGGCGAGCGTGCCGGCGAAGAAGGCGCCGATGAAACAGCCGATCAGCAGCGATCCGACGGTGAAGCCAAGACCAGCGTCGTCCAGCTGGAATGCGGCGCGAAGGCCCTCCTGCGTGCCGTTTACGGCACCGCTGTCATATCCGAAAAGCAGGCCGCCGATCGTCGCCACCGCGACGATGGCGCCGATCAGGCCGATATTGGCCCTGTCCGCCGTTTGAGTCATTTGGGGTTCCCCTCTCCTAAACCCGCCACATAGGCATGTTAGCGGTAACGGTTACGGCATCACCGGGGAAAAGCAAGGGTCCCCGATCGATTAGCGCGCGCTCGATCGCTCCGGCGGCGGCCCGGAGGATTCGCGCACGATGAGCTCGTAATCAAGCACTTGCTCGTCGAGCTCGGCCATCTCGCCGCCGCGCTGCGTGCGCAGCCCGGCGAGCAGCAGGTTCAGCGCGGTTTCCGCCATCGCCGCCGTCGGCTGGCGGATGGTGGTCAGTTCGGGCCAGACGGTGGTGGCAAGCTGGGTGTCGTCGAACCCGACGATCGTCAGGTCGTTCGGCACATGCAGCCCGCGGCGATGCGCCACGCCCACCGCGGCGGCGGCCATGTCGTCGTTCGAGGCGAAGATCGCGGTCGGCGCCTCGCTGCGGTCGAGCAGCCGCTCGGTCGCGACGATGCCCGACCGGAAGGTGAAATAGCCCTGTTCGACCGGCATGTCCTTGAGGTCGAGCCCGGCCTGTTCGATCGCCGCCAGGAATCCGCGATAGCGTTCGGCCGACGAGCTCTGGTTCGGGTTGCCGCGGATGAAGCCGATCCGGCGATGGCCGAGTTCGAGCAGGTGGCGCGTCATCGCCGACGCCGCGCCGAAATCGTCGATGCGGACGTTCATGCTGTTCTCGGGCGCCAGTCCCATCGCCACCGACACCCAGGGGATGCCCGCCGCCTCGAGCTCGGCGCGCACCGGCGCCGCCTCTGACAGCGGCGGCGGCAGGATCACGCCCTCGACCGAGGTCGAGGCGAAGCTGCGCGTCGCCTCCGCCTGTTCGTCGGCGCGCTCGCCCTCGCACGCCTCGAGTACCAGATGGCATCCGGCACGCCGCGCCGCGGCGAGCGCGCCGATCAGGAATTGCGAGAGATAGGCCGCCGAGGGATTGGAATAGAGCAGCCCGATCTGGGTCGCCTCTCCCGCCGCCAGGCTGCGCGCCGCGCTGTTCGGCGAGTAGTTCAGCTTCTCGATCGCGGCCAGCACTGCCTCTCGGGTGGTCGCGCGCACGTTGGACCCGCCATTGACGACGCGTGACACGGTCATCGCCGACACGCCGGCGGCGCGCGCGACATCCTGCACGGTCACGGTGCCGCGGCTGCGGCGGCTCGGTTTGCTCAAGCAGGTCCCTCCTGCCGCGGGCATAGGATTGCCGCATATCAAATGCAATAAAGTTGCGGAGTCGAATCGTTCGAGTTGACCGAAGCGCCGCGCCATCTATAGTTGATAGCGCTACCATATTCAGGCGCCCGGGGTCGGCGCCACACGCGAAGGCGCGAAGCGCGCCACGTCCAGAGGGAGAGGAAGTTCATGATCGTTTCCGGCCAAGCGCGTCGTCGCATCGCGTTCCTGGCGGCCTTCGCCGCCGTCACGCTGGTTCCCGCCACGGCGCCTGCCGCCTTTGCCCAGAGCGCGGCGAAAAAGGCCGACAAGCCGATCTACAAGGACGCGACCCGGCCGGTCGATGCGCGGGTCGAGGATCTGCTGAGCCGGATGACGCTGGACGAGCGCATCGCCCAGCTGGTCGCGATCTGGGAGCATAAGGACCGCATCCAGACGCCGGCCGGCGACTTCGATCCGGCCAAGGCAAGCGCCGCCTTCCCCAACGGGCTCGGCATGATCTCTCGCCCGTCGGACCGCCGCGGCGTGACCCCGCCGGCCGCGGGCAGCGCCGGCGCCGCCGCGGGCGTGCGCAACCGCAACCCCGAAGAGACGGTCACCTATATCAACGCAGCGCAGAAATGGGCGGTCGAGCGCACCCGGCTGGGCATTCCGATGTTCATGCACGAGGAAGCGCTGCACGGCCTGGTCGCGGCCGAGGCGACCAGCTTCCCCCAGTCGATTGCACTGGCCAGCAGCTTCAACCCGAAGATCGTCGAGAAGGTGTTCGGCGTCGCCGCGCGCGAGACGCGCGCCCGCGGTGCCAATCTGGTGCTCGCCCCGGTCGTCGACGTGTCGCGCGATCCGCGCTGGGGCCGGATCGAGGAAACCTATGGCGAGGATCCGCACCTGGTGAGCGAGATGGGCCTGGCCGCGATCCGCGGGTTCCAGGGCACCACCCTGCCGCTGGCGCCGGACAAGGTCTTCGTCACGCTGAAGCACATGACCGGCCACGGCCAGCCCGAGAACGGCACCAACGTCGCCCCGGCGCAGATCAGCGAGCGGACGCTGCGCGAGAATTTCTTCCCGCCGTTCGAGCGTGCGATCGAGGAACTGCCGGTGATGGGCGTAATGGCGTCCTATAACGAGATCGACGGCGTGCCGAGCCATGTGAACCGCTGGCTGCTGACCGACGTGCTGCGCGGCGAATGGGGCTTCAAGGGCGCGGTGATCAGCGACTATTTCGCGATCCGCGAGACGGTGACCCGCCACAAGATGTTCGCCAACGTCAAGGAAGCGGCGGTGCGCGCGATGGACGCGGGCGTCGATGTCGAGACCCCCGATGGCGAGGCGTACAATCACCTGGCGGAACTGGTCCGCGAGGGCAAGGTGAGCGAGGACCAGATCAACGTGGCGGTTCGCCGCGTGCTGAAGATGAAGTTCGAAGGCGGGCTGTTCGAGAACCCCTATGCCGATCCGCGCACCGCGGGCCGCAAGACCGCAACCCCCGATGCGGTCGCGCTGGCGCGCGAGGCGGCGCGCGAGTCGATCGTGCTGCTGCGCAACTCGAACGGCCTGCTGCCGCTGAACAGCACCGGCATCAAGCGGATGGCGGTGATCGGCACCCATGCCCGCGACACCCCGATCGGCGGCTATTCGGACGTTCCGCGCCACGTCGTCAGCGTGCTCGAGGCGATGCAGGCCGAGGGCAAGGGCAAGTTCCAGGTCGATTATGCCGAGGGCATCCGCATCACCGACCACCGCGAATGGTCGAAGGACGCGGTCGAGCTGGTCAAGCCCGAGGTCAACGACCAGCTGCGCGCGCAGGCGCTGGAAACCGCCAAGGACGCCGACGTCATCGTCCTGGTGCTGGGCGGCAACGAGACGCTGAGCCGCGAGGCCTGGGCCGACAATCACCTGGGCGACATGGAGACGCTCGACCTGGTCGGGCCGCAGGACCAGCTGGCCGAGGCGCTGATCAAGACCGGCAAGCCGGTGGTCGTCGTCCTGCTGAACGGTCGCCCCTATTCGGTCAATTACCTGGCCAGGAACGCGCCGGCGCTGATCGAGGGCTGGTATCTGGGTCAGGAGACGGGCAACGGCCTGGCCGACGTGATCTTCGGCCGGTACAATCCGGGCGGCAAACTGCCGGTGACGATCGCACGCAGCGTCGGCCAGCTGCCGGTCTATTACAATGCCAAGCCGACCGCGCGCCGCGGCTATCTGTTCGGCGACACCTCGCCGCTCTATCCGTTCGGCTATGGCCTGTCCTACACGACGTTCGAGATGTCGGCGCCGAAACTGGCATCGGCCTCGATCGGGCTGAGCGAGAGCGTCAACGTGTCGGTCGACGTGACCAACACCGGCCAGCGCGAGGGCGACGAAGTGGTCCAGCTCTATGTCCGCGACGACGAGGCGAGCGTCACCCGCCCGATCAAGGAGCTGAAGCATTTCGAGCGCGTCACGCTGAAGCCCGGCGAGCGCAAGACGGTAACCTTCACCCTGACCCCGCGCGACCTGAGCTTCTGGAATCTCGACATGAAGCGCATGGTCGAGCCGGGCACGTTCACGATCTCGGCGGGTCCCAACTCGGTGGACCTGAAGGCGACGACGCTTACGGTGAAGTGAGCGCCTGAGACGATGGGGCCGGACGACCATCGTCCGGCTCCTTCATTTAGTCCCTCCCGGATAGCGCGGTGGAGAGGGTGTATTCGCAAGCTCACCGGTCCACCCGGCACGATCCGACGAGCCAAGCAGCTCCGCCGGGCCATGTCGCTGCCGGAGGTGCTGCTGTGGCGCGAACTGCGCAAGCGCCCCGGGGGCCTGAAGTTCAGGCATCAACATCCGGCCGGCCCCTATATCCTCGACTTCTACTGCGCCGAGGTGGACCTGGCGATCGAAGTCGATGGCGAGGTGCACGGCCGCGGTGATCGGCCGGAACGCGACGGTGTTCGGGACGCGTGGCTTCATGAGAGGGATGTGCGGGTGTTGCGGATCCTCGCCAGCGATGTGCTGCGCGATCTGGACGCGGTGATCCTCCACATCGTGACCACCGCACGGGCGTGATCGACGCTCTTGTCAGATAAATAACTGTTTTAACTTATAAATCCTCTCCCGGAGGGCTACGTCATTCACACATCGTGGTTGAAAAGAAGTGAGTGTCTGATTCGATACGCCAGTGGGCTGGAGAGTATTGATGGATCAGACGCTGGGCCGGTTCGGAGATCGGCGCCTGGAAAAAGGGGGGCCTTTCTTCTGGGGCGGTTGCTCGAGGTCGGGGGCCGTTCGCTTCGTGTTCGTCGGCTTGGGGGTACGCGAGCCGGCGAGATGCGGATCACGCGTTTTCTGCGCAATCGGTCGGTGACGGTGGAGGAGATGCTGTCGCAGGCTGCGTCGTCGACGTCGCAGCGGTGTCAGGGGCGCGACGTGGTGGTGATCCAGGACACGACGGTGATCCGCTCGACGGGCGGCGGTGGCGATTATCTGCATGTGGCGATTGCGCTGGATGGGTCTGACGGGGCGATCCTCGGGCTGGTGGACGGGCAGTTCCTGCAGCGATCCTCGGGCCGCAGGGGGCAGCGGCGCGGTTCCCCGGTGGAGGAGAAGGAGAGCTTCCGCTGGCTGCAGGGCGCCGATCAGGCAGCGTCGGTGTGCGCAGGCGCCGATCGGATCACCGTGATCGCCGACCGCGAGGGCGACATCTACGAGGCATTCGCGCTGCGCCCGGACACCACCGATCTGCTGGTGCGCGCGGCTCAGGACCGCAGCCTCGAGGATGGCGGCAAGCTGTTCGCCGCGCTCGATGCGCTGCCCGAGGCGTCGCAGACCGATCTCGATCTGCCGGCCGGCCCCGGTCGCCGTGCCCGCACCGCGCGGCTGGCGGTGCGCTTCGACAAGGTCATGCTGGCGCGGCCGAAGCGGCAGCTTGGCGCCGGCCTGCCCGATGCGGTCGAGATGCAGATGGTCGACGTCCGCGAGATCGCCGCGCCGGCAGGGCAGCCCGCGATCCACTGGCGGCTGCTGACCACCCGCCCGGTCGCCGATGCCGGCGACGCCTGGGCCGTGGTCGATCTCTATCGCACCCGATGGGCCATCGAGCAGCTCTTCCGGACGCTCAAGACACAAGGCTTCGACATCGAGGGGGTGCGTATCGAGGACCCGCAACCGCGCGACAAGCTCATCACCGCCGCCCTCATCGCCGCCGTCGCCGTCCAGCAACTCGTCCATGGCCGCGATGGCGGCCCCGGCCCGTTGCGGCCGTGCACCGATGTCTTCCACAGCGACGACATCCCGCTCCTCGAAGCCTATTGCGCCAGGCTCGAGGGCAAGACCCAACGCCAGAAAAATCCCCATCCCAAAGGCTCACTCGCCTACGCCGCCTGGGTCTGCGCACGCCTCGGTGGGTGGACCGGCTATTACGGAAAACCAGGGCCCGTCGTCATGCTGCAAGGATGGCTCGAAATCCAGGCCGCCAAGCGGGCCGTCGACACTCTCGGTTACAAACGTGATGTGTGAATCCGATAGCCCGGAGGGAGAGGGGGACCAGCCGCAGGCTGGTGGAGAGGGAGTATTCCCAAACGACCAACTGCGAATGTGGAAACTCCCTCTCCACCGCTTCGCGGTCCCCCTCTCCCTCCGGGAGAGGAATTTTCTGTGGCGGATCAGACTCTTGAATCACCCCCGGAACGGCTCCGAAACCTGTTCGTAGACTGTTTCGGGCGCGCTACGCTGCGCCTGTCAGCGGCCGGTGCTGGGTCCGACGAGTTCATGGCGAGACGGGAGAGCGGTTATGGTCGACAATGGCATGACCCGGCGCGGGTTCATAGAGGCGGGAAGCGGCGTGGTGGCGGCGTCGATGGTGGCGGGGCCGGCAGTGGCGCAGGCTCAGGGCGGCGCGCGGGCGACCGGGCAGAAGATGCCCGACGGGGTGACGCTCCCCGCCTCTCCGCCGCGGCGCAAGCGACCCGACAGCGTCGGCTTCGCGATCGTCGGACTGGGCGGCTATGCGCTCAACCAGATGATGCCGCGCTTCGACCAGTCGGAGCGGTGCCATGTCGCCGCGATCGTCTCGGGCAATCCCGACAAGCTGCGCCAGGTGGGCGACGCGTACGGCCTGCCACAGGACGCGCGCCTGTCCTATGACGCGTTCGACCGGATCGCGTCGGACAAGCGGATCGACGCGGTCTATGTCGTGCTGCCGACCGGGCTGCATGCCGAATGGGTGATCCGCGCCTTTGCCGCGGGCAAGCATGTCCTGTGCGAAAAGCCGATGGCGCTGAGCAGCGCCGATTGCGAGCGGATGACCGCGGCGGGCAAGCGCGCGAACCGCAAGCTGATGATCGCCTATCGATCGCATTTCGAGCCGTTCAACATCGAGGCGATGCGGCTGATGTCGCAAAAGGCGGTCGGCGACATCCGCCTGATGCGGACCGAGCAATCCTATCGCATGGGGCCGACGACCCCGAGCGAGAACTGGCGCACCAGCCGCGCGCTGGCGGGCGGCGGGCCGCTGGAGGATTACGGGCTCTACGGGCTGCAATCGGCGCTGTACCTGACCGGCGAGATGCCCGAGAGCGTGAGCGCCACGACCTTCCGCCCGGCCAACGACCCGCGCTTTGCCGAGATCTTCGCGCATGTCGCGTCGCAGATGCGCTTCCCCTCGGGCGCGGTGGCGCAGCTGGTCACCTCCTATGATTCCGCCGGCATCAACTTCGCGCAGGTGCGCGGTACGCAGGGCGCCCTGATCATGGACTCGGCCACCGGCTATTCGGGGCAGAAGATGCGGATCGAGGGACCGAATGCCCGCGACTTCACGCCGGGCGACCCGACGGTTCAGTTCGCCCGGCAGCTCGACCATTTCGCCGATGCGGTGCGGGACGGCGCGACGATCAGGACGCCGGGCGAAATGGGCCTGCGCGACCTGCGGCTGATCGAGGCGATCTATGCATCGGCGAAGGACGGGCGGACGGTGAAGCTGGCGCCGGATGGGCGGATGCTGGGGTGAAAGTGGAGAGGAAAGGGGTGGTGTCGGCCTTGTGCCTCCGGGTTACTTCGGCCGGTTGCCGCCCTGCCCTTCGCGCGCATCCAGCCATGCCGCCACCCAGAACAACGGCGCGTTCCAGTTGATCGCCACTTCGTTCAGCGCATAGGCGCGCACGTCGTCGGACCAGCAGCGCATGGGGGCGCAGTTGCCCTTCAGCTTCTCCGCGACCGGATCCGACATGGCGGTTGAGTTGGGGCCGCCCGAGATCACGCCTGGCGGCGGGCCGGGCAGTTTGGGGTCGAGCGAGGGGGCCCAGAAGCGGTGGTGCGGGTGGGCCATCGATCGCGCGCCGAAGCCGCTGACATAGGATTGGTCGAGCGGGTTGCGGCCGAGCAGATAGTCGAGCGCATCGACCACCGCGCCGCGATATCTGGTCTTGCCGGTGATGTCATAGGCATAGGCCAGCATGATCGCGCGGTTCGTCAGGGTCGAGGTCGAGCCCCACGGATAGCCGCCCGCCGACGCATAGGGGATGTGATAGCCGGTCTGCTCGCGCTCCGCGGCGAAGCGGTCGGCGACCTGCACCAGCATCTTGCGCGCCTGCACCGCCTCGGGCGCGGTTTCGGGCAGCTTGACCAGCGCCAGCGTGCCGAGCGCGGCGGTGCGCGGCCAGCCGGGTTCGCCCGGATCGGCGGTGAAATGCGGCGAGGCGCGGACGAAATCGCGAAACTCGGGCTCGCCGGTGGTCAGGAGCAGTTCGGCCGCAGCCCAGTAGAACTCGTCCGAGACGTCGCTGTCGCCATAGCCGCCGCTGCCGGTGAAATCGCCGACGGCATAGATTTGCGGGTTGCGCCTTGCCGCGGCCCAGGCGCTGCGCGCGGCGGCGAGGCAGCGCGCGGCGAAGGCGTCGTCCACACCCTTCCACAGGCGCGCGCACTGGGCAGCGGTGGCAGCAAGGTTGAGCGTGGCCGAGGTGGTGGGCGGATAGAGCAGCCGCTCCTCGCGGTCGTCAGCCGGGCGGGTCGGCAGGCCCGTCCAGTTGCGGTCGCCGACCTTGAGATGCGCCATGCCAGAGGCGTCGACGTCGCTGAGCACGATTTTGGCGTCGCCGGCGAAGGGGCCGACCGGGAGCCTGGCGCGGGTGCCGGCGGGCACCTGCATCGACAGCAGGAACGCCATTTCGTAGCGCGCCTCGTCCAGCAGGTCGTTCACGCCATTGCCCGCCTCGGGAATCTTCAGCCGGCCATCGGCGAAGGCGGGGCTCTTCAGATGTTCATAGGCGTCGAGCAGCGTCCACAGGCTGATGCCGCCATTGACGACATATTTGCCCTGGTCGCCGGCATCGTACCAGCCGCCGGTGACGTCGAGCGTATAGCCGCAGCCGGGCCAGTCGGTGCCGCGCAGGTCGCGGCCCTTGAAACAATGGACGACTTCCTTCGTGTGCCCGGCCGGTCGGGCCCATTTGGTGCCGACATAGCGCGCCTCGATCGGGACGCCGGCGCGCTGATGGTAGAAGAAGGCGAGCGCGTCCTCGGCCAGATTGCCGCGGACATCGGGGGCAATGGCGAAGGGGCGGCTTTCGAGCGCGCCTGCCTTCAGCACATAGGCTTTGCCGGTACCGGTGAAGCGGGTGAAATCGATGATGTGGACCGGCTCGCCGGCCAGCGGATCGGGGCCGTGGACGGTCGTCTGCCCCGATGCGGCGACGCTGCCGTCGGCGGCGATGAGCTGCCACTCGATCGGGGTGGTGCTGTCGCTGGCGAGCATCGCACGCTTCTGACCGGTGGGGGTGACGCCGAGCTGGTTGAGGCGGATGCCGGGCACCCTCTCCTCCCCAGGATGCTGCGCATCCGGGGGAGGGGGACCGCGACGCGCAGCGTCGGGGTGGAGGGGGTTCGCATCAACTGTGGTGGACCCCCTCCACCCTTCGCTGCGCGAAGGGTCCCCCTTGTATCTGGATGTGAGGCGGTGAAGATCGCCTGGACCACCGGGGGGATGGCCATCCCCCCGGTGGTTGCAGTGTCGACGCCCGTGTCCCCCTTGGTCGTGCGACCGCTGGGAGT
>NZ_JBDIZK010000018.1:0-32767 GCF_039652585.1 Sphingomonas rustica
TCGCAAACGGCACGGCAGACCTCCAAATATCATGTCTCGACAACATGATTTTGGCAGAATCCTCAGGACTTGTCTGCCGTGCACCTCCTCACAGAAACAAAATCCCGGACAGTTGTGGGCACTTCGGCCGGCATGACGGGGAAGGCGGGGCGACGGTGGCGACCCCCTCCACCCGTCGCCCCGGCCGGAGTGCCGGGGACCCACCCGTCCTCCATCCCGGACTCGCGGCGGCGCGGGACGTGGCCTGGGGCGGTGCGACGCAGATGTTCGGACGACCTCGGCTCCGGGAGGTGCCTGCCGGTGGATGCCGGCACTTCGGCCGGCATGACGGGGAAGGCGGGGCGACGGTGGCGCCCCCCCCCCCACCCGTCGCCCCGGCCGGAGTGCCGGGGCCCACCCGTCCTCCATCCCGGACCGGCGGCGGCGCGGGACGTGGCCTGGGGCGGTGCGACGCGGATGTCCGGAACGACCTCGGCTCCGGGAGGTGCCGACCGGTGGATGCCGGCGCTTCGGCCGGCATGACGGGGGTGGAGGCGTTCTCCCTGCCCTCACCCCAGCGTCAGGTAGATCTCCGCCTCGATCACCCAGTCGGCGCCCACCTTGCGCCATTTGGCGGCGTAGCTGCCATGGGCCAGCATCGTGCCCGAGGCGGCGGTGACGCCCTGCCAGTGGCCGTGCTCCATCGCCATCGGGCCGGCGGGGCTCGGTTCGATGCGGTCGGGGGTGCGGGTGTAGGTGGTGGGGTCGGGTGCGGCGAATTCGCGTTTCCAGGCCAGCAGCTGTGCCTTGCGGCCGGACAGCAGCGCGCTGTCGGTGCCGGCGACCAGGACGGCGTCCGGGGCGAGGATCGGCTGAATCGCGGACAGGTCGCGCTCGGCAAGGGCGCGGTTGAAGGCGGCGCGGCGCAGGCGGATGGCGAGGTCGGTTGCGGTGTCGGCGGGCGCGGTCATCGGCCGGCTGTGCCAGAAATCGGCGGCGGCTTCATCCCCCGCCGGGGCGCGCAACCGGCGGGCGCCGAGCGGCGTTGAGGCGGGCAAACCGCAACAGGAGCGAATGATGGCGCAGCAGCTCAAGAAGGGCGACAAGGTCAGCTGGAAGAGTCACGGCGGCACCGCGCATGGCGAGGTGGTGAAGAAGGTCACGTCGCCGACCACGATCAAGGGCCACAAGGTCGCCGCGTCCAGGGACAATCCCGAATTCATCGTCGAGACGGACGAGGGCAAGCGCGCG
Source organism: Sphingomonas rustica (assembly GCF_039652585.1). NCBI lineage: Bacteria > Pseudomonadati > Pseudomonadota > Alphaproteobacteria > Sphingomonadales > Sphingomonadaceae > Sphingomonas > Sphingomonas rustica. The sequence continues at coordinate 1,231 of NZ_JBDIZK010000018.1, forward strand.
GCGCACAAGCCCGGCGCGCTGAAGAAGGGCTGAGAAGACGGTTTGAAAAATCGCGAACGAGCGATTTTCGGGGCGGCACCGGCCCGCTCCCCCACCCGGCCACCCAACTTCAGTATTCTATGGGTGGGTCGGGTGGGGGAGCGCGCCGGCACCGCGATGCGCCGACAGGCGCATTCGCAAACACCCCCTGAGCGCAGCGAACCGGATCAGGCGGCCTTTTCGTACAGCCGCCGGTCCCAGTCCTCGATCCGCCCGGTCTCGAGCCGCCTGAGCGCCAGCGCGCGCCAGTTCGGGGTCAGCACCTCGAGCGCGGCCATCGCCGCCCATTCGCCGCGGTCGGGTGCGGCGCCATAGAGTGCGCGCGACAGGCGCTCGATCGTCCAGTCGGGCGCGCGCCGGTCGATCCGGGTCAGCACCGCATCGGGCGCGATCCGGCCGCCCTCGATCACGCGGTAATACCAGCCGGTCCGGCCGCTGTCCTGCACCCGGCGCGACATGTCGGGGACGCCGAACCGGCGGTTGAGCTTCCAGCAGGGCTGGCGCCCCTGGCTGACCTCGATCACCGCCTGCCCCAGCCGGAACACGTCGCCCACCGCCACGTCGCGCTCGGCCAGGCCCAGCGTCGACAGATTCTCGCCGAACGCGCCGGGCGCGTCCAGCAGCGGCCGTGCGCCGATCCCGGCGGCCCAGCCGGCATAATGGTCGAGCGGATAATGGTGCAGCGCCTTTTCCGGTCCGCCATGATGGCGCAGGTCGCCCTGTTCGTCGCCGTCCAGCCCATGGTCGTGCAGCATCACGGCGGCGGCCACCGGACGCTTGGCGATGCCGCTGGTCACCCCGCCCGCTCCCAGCGGGGCGACGCGCCCGGTCATCAGCGCGACGAGCGGGATCGGCGGCAGGGCGCGGGTCGGGTCCATCGGCGCATGGTGCGGCGGATCGGCCGGTCGGGCAACTCGGGAAAGCGCGCAGGGCGTGAAATGGTGCAATTGCGAGGCTTTATCCGAAACGGTCGGCACCCTGGGTCCGCTCGCGCGTTGGCCCGGATGACGACGCTGATCTGAAGGACAATAGGTGCAGGTGCGAGAGAGCGGCGGAACGCACGCGGTGACGCGGCATGCGCCTGACGATGCGGATTTCCGCGACATGGCGGATCATGCGCCGGTGATGATGTGGGTCACCGACCCGCAGGGCCATTGCCTGTATCTCAATCGCCGCTGGTACGAGTTCACCGGCCAGACCCCGGCCCAGGCCGAGGGGTCCGGCTGGCTCGACGCGACGCATCCCGACGACAGGGCGGCGACCGAGCGCGCCTTTCTGGACGCGAATGCGCGGCGCGCGCCGTTCCGCGTCGAATGTCGGCTGCGCATGGTCGACGGATCCTATCACTGGGCGATCGACGCCGCCTCGCCGCGGTTCGGGCCCGACGGCGACTATCTGGGCTATGTCGGATCGGTGATCGACATCCAGGACCGGCGCGAGGCCGAGGAAGCGGTGCGCGAGCTGAACGAGCGGCTGGAGGTCGAGGTGGCGCAGCGGACCGCCGAGCGCGACCGGATGTGGGACACCTCGCCCGACCTGATGGCGACGATGGGGTTCGACGGGGTGCTGCGCCGGGTCAATCCGGCCTGGACCCGGCTGCTCGGCTATGACGCGGACGCGCTGGTCGGGCATCATGTCAACGACTTCGTCCTGCCCGAGGATCATGCGCCGACTCTGGCGGCATGCGCGCGCGCCGCGGCGGGCGGCAGCCCGCGGATCGAAAACCGCTATCGCCACAAGGACGGATCGGTCCGGTGGATCTCGTGGGTGGCGGCGCCCGCGGGCGACATCACCTATGCCACCGGTCGCGACGTCACCGCCGAAAAGGCGCAGGCGGCGGCGCTGCACGAAACCGAGGAACAGCTGCGCCAGGCGCAGAAGATGGAGTCGATCGGCCAGCTGACCGGCGGCATCGCGCACGACTTCAACAATCTGCTGACCGGGGTGATCGGGTCGCTGGACATGATCCAGCGACGGATACGGCGCGGCGAGATCGACCGGATCGAACGCTATGCCGCCGCCGCGATGACCTCGGCCAATCGCGCCGCGGCGCTGACCCACCGGCTGCTCGCCTTTTCGCGCCGCCAGCCGCTGGATCCGCGCCCGGTCGATGCCAACAAGCTGGTCACCGGGACCGAGGAGCTGCTGCGCCGCACGATCGGCGCGGCGATCCGGCTGGAGATCGTCACCGCCGGCGGCCTGTGGCGCACGCTGTGCGATCCCAACCAGCTGGAAAGCGCGATCCTGAACCTGGCGATCAACGCGCGCGACGCGATGCCCGATGGCGGGGTGCTGACGATCGAGACCGGCAATGCCCATCTCGACAGCGCCTATGCCGCGCAGATCAGCGGCGTGCGCCCGGGCCAATATGTCTGCATCTGCGTCACCGACACCGGCATCGGCATGAGCGCGGAGGTGATGGCGCGCGTGTTCGAGCCGTTCTTCACCACCAAGCCGATCGGCCAGGGCACCGGGCTGGGCCTCAGCATGATCTATGGCTTTGCCCGCCAGTCCGAAGGCTATGCCAAGCTCTATTCCGAGCCGGGCCAGGGCACGACGGTGAAGCTGTACCTGCCGCGCTTCCACGGCACGGACGACCCGGGCGACACGATCGACGCGGTGCTGTCCGACGCCCACCGCGCCGGCGACGGCGAGGTCGTGATGGTGGTCGAGGACGAGACCGCGGTGCGCGACCTGGTCGTCGATGTGCTGAAGGAACTGGGCTATCGCGCGATCGAGGCGGTCGACGGCCCGTCGGGGCTGAAGCTGTTGAACAGCGACGTGCATATCGACCTGCTGGTCACCGATGTCGGCCTGCCCGGGCTGAACGGCCGCCAGCTGGCCGATGCCGCGCGCGAGCACCGGCCCGAGCTGCGGGTGTTGTTCATGACCGGCTATGCCGAGAATGCCGCGGTCGCCAGCGGCTTCCTGGATCCGGGCATGGAGATGATCACCAAGCCGTTCGCGATCGAGGTGCTGGCGACGCGCATCCGCGAGATGATCGAGGACCAGGCGCTGCGCTGAGCGCCCGTTCGAGGACTCGTGAGAGCGCGAGTCTCGTCCGGCCCCGGCCCGCTCCTCCGCCCGACCACCCGGTCCGGTGGGGCGAGCGGCCGGCGCTGGCAAAGGAAAGCGGCATCGGCTAATCGGCCTGCCGATCCCCGCGCAGAGTTGATCCAGTTTGTCGAAACCCGCCGGGGGTGACGTGCATTATCTCCAGTCGGACCGGCGGGTGACCTTCGCTCCGGACCTGGAAACGACGGGATGGCCGCAGCGTGCAGCAGGACGACACGGACGAACAGCGAGAGATCGAGGGCGGTGGCCAGAGCTCGGGAATTCCCGCCGGCGACACGCTGACCGAGCGCGAGGGCGAGCCGACCGCCGGCCGCGCGCGGCGCCACTGGCGCGAGAGCGTCATCACCAGGCCCGGCCTGGACGATCGCAGCGACGTGTTCTTCGCCGCGATCGAGATGACGCGGATGCCGATGATCCTGACCGATCCCAATATCGACGACAATCCGATCGTGTTCGGCAACAAGGCGTTCCTCGACCTGACCGGCTATGAGGAAGGCGAGATCCTGGGCCGCAACTGCCGCTTCCTGCAGGGGCCGCAGACCGATCGCGAGCAGGTGACCGAGCTGCGCGAGGCGATCGCACGGCATGAATCGATCGCGCTGGAGATCCTGAACTACAAGCGCGACGGGACCCCGTTCTGGAACGCGGTGTTCATCGGCCCGGTCTATGACACGACCGGTAACCTCCTCTATTTCTTCGCCAGCCAGCTGGACGTGACCCGCCGGCGCGAGAGCGAGCAGGCGTTCCAGCAGGCGCAGAAGATGGAGGCGATCGGCCAGCTGACCGCCGGGCTGGCGCACGACTTCAACAATCTGCTCCAGGTGATCAACGGCAATCTGGAACTGTTGTCGGCGCGGGCCGAGGACGAGCGCCAGCGCGCCTATCTGACCCGCGCGCGCGGCGCGGCCGAGCGCGGCGCGAAGCTGACCGGCCAGCTGCTGGCCTTTGCGCGCAAGACGCGGCTGGCGCCGGTGCCGGTCGATGTCGGATCGTGCATCACCAATTTCGTCGACATGCTGGAAAGCTCGCTGGGCCGGGCGGTCGAACTGCACCTCAGCCTGCGCCGCGGCCTGCCGCCGGCGGTGGTCGATGTCGAGCAGCTGGAAATGGCGATCCTGAACATCGCGCTGAACGCGCGCGACGCGATGCCGGCCGGCGGACTGCTGACCATCGCCACCGGCAAGCTGCACCTGAACGGCGATGCCGCGGCGCGCCAGCTGCCCCCCGGCGACTATGTCACGATCGAGCTGACCGACGAGGGCGAGGGCATGGCGCCCCATGTCGCCGAACGCGCGGTCGAGCCCTTCTTCACGACCAAGGCGACCGGCAAGGGCACCGGCCTTGGCCTCGCCATGGCCAGCGGCTTCGTCCAGCAGTCGCGCGGCCGGCTGGAGATCGACAGCATTGTCGGCAAGGGCACGACGGTGCGGATGCTGTTCCCGATCGCCACCGCCGACGAGCGCGCGGCCGGGATCCACGCCCCCGCCCCCGCCGCCGTGGCGGAGGAAAACCGCCCGGTGACCGGCGCGCATATCCTGGTGGTCGAGGACAGCCCCGACGTGCTGACCCTGGCGCACGATAATCTGGTCGATGCCGGATACCGCGTGACCACGGCGGAGAGCGGCGACCTGGGCCTCAAGGCGTTCGAGCGGCTGCGCGAAAGCGATCCGGTCGACCTGCTGTTCACCGACCTGGTGATGCCCGGCAGCATGAACGGTATCCGCCTGGCCGAGGCGGTGGCGGCGATCGACCCCGACCTGCCGGTGCTGATGACCACCGGCTATAATGAGGAACTGGTGGCCGAGGGCCCGCTGCGCCTGGGCCGCGACGTGCTGGGCAAGCCCTATCGCAAGGCCGAACTGCTCGATCGGATCGCGCAGGCGCTGAGCAATCGCCGTGCCGGTACCGAACGACGCAACGTCTCGGAGTTCGGCGCGGCGGAGGAATAGGGCCGGTCGCGCACGGATTTCGGCGCGCCTGATCTATGTGAAAGCGGGCGGTTCGGCACCATCCTAGCATCAGCCTCGACAGGGGCCCGGGGCATGAACGACCGCGATTACTATCGCATGCGCGCCGATGCGGAACGCAAGGCGGCCTATGCCGCCCGCGATGCCGCGAGTTGCCGCATCCATATGGCGATCGCACGCGACTATGAGTTCCGCGCGGCGATGGAACCGCGCGAACCGGACGCTGGCGAGGTGCCGCCGATGCCGGTCCACCCGCCGCGGCGCGAGGTATGAGCACCGTTTCCCTGTGACGGGTTGGCGACGGGAGCGTTTCCGGAGGATCGCTTCCAACCAGTGAGCCGCCGTGCCAGCCCGACCGAGGCCAACCGACGCGCGTTCATCGCTTATGGACTGGCACTGTCCGGGCACTGGATCGTGGCAGCCGAGCCGCCCGGAGTCGGCGACGCGCCGGCGGTCAGCCCTGGTCGGCGAGGAAGGTCCTGGCGCGCGCCAGCAATTCCCGGGTCGGCTTCTTGCCCGGGCGTCGTTCCGCGATCTTGCCGGCCAGACGCTCGACGATCGGGCGATGCCCCATTGCCAGGGCGATCTCCAGCAGGTCCTCCTGATGGGGGTGGATCATCGTATAGTCCCTGCCCCGCCCGGCACAGTGCGACACGGCTTCATCGAACAGGGCAGCGAAGCGATCGGGCTCGTTGCGGGCATTGCCGAGCAGCTGGTGAAACGCCCATTCGATCATGTGCGCGTCGTTGGGCAGTCCCTGGCCAACCCAGTCGAAGGCGATGGCCTGTCGCAGCAGGGTTTCGGCGACCGCGACGTTCCCGGCGCGGTTGAACGCGATGCCGGCCCGCACCAGGCTGTTCATGGCCTGATTCGGTCTGGACGGATCCGCGCGATGCTCGGCATCCGCCCGTTCGGCCGCCAGACAGAAGAGCAAGGCAGCCTCCGCCTCCTGGCCCCGGTCCGACCGTCGATGGGCACGGGTCCCCGTGTCGAACGCCGAGAACGGCGCGCCAGGCTTTTCCTTCAGCAGCGCGCGCGCGGCATCGCCGTCATAGGGAGGAAGGATCATCGCAACTCCAGACAAGGCTGTTTTGCCATCCGCGCCGGTCAGCGGCCAGACTGTTTCCACCCGAGTTTGGCGGTTCGGACGGCAGGCGCATTCCTGCCGGACGGCTCCGCCGTCGGCCACGCCGAGGCCGGTCCGCCGTCTACGATGCTGACGTCCGAGCTCTGGCCGACGATCGCCCGTTCCCAAATGACCCCATGCGAGCGTGGAAATTCCCTCTCCACCGCTTCGCGGTCCCCCTCTCCCTCCGGGAGAGGATTTTTATGTTTTGAATCAGTCTCTTGATACCCTACCGCTCACGCGAGGGGGAGTTGGGCTGGTCGTCGGTCTTCTGCTCGCCCAGCTGGCCGGTGCCGTGATAGGCCTGCTCGCTCTGGCCGCCATGAAAGTTGCCGCCCTCGCCTGCCGCTTCCTTGCCGGTGTGCGGATTGGGATAGGCGCCGCCGCCGGATTCGCCCGGCTGGTCCTTGCCGCGACGCGAGGCAAGTTCGCCATTCTCGTCGGTCTCGTTCGGCTCGGTGCCCGCGCCGTCGGCCTGCATCGGCTGTTTTCCGTCGGTCATTGCTCGCCTCCTTGACGCCAGCGGTACTGGCTGGAGGGACCAGACGCGTCCGCGGTGGCGCGGTTCCCTCCGCGTCCGGCCGGCGGCACCGGGACCCGATCTGGTCGCCAGATGGTGATCCGCGCGCATCGGGCTCGCGGGCGCGCGGCGTCGGCGTAGCGTGACCGCGAACGATCATCGGAGAGCCCCGTTGGCCCCCACGCCGTCCGTGACCACCAAGGCGGGAAGGATCGCCTATCGCGCCGCCGATGGCCGCGAGATCGGGCGCGAGCGGTTCGAGCTGATCACCCATACCCATGGCCATGTGCTGCGCGCGCTGTGCGAGATGGACGCGCTTCGCCTGATCCGCGACGTGACGCTGGCACTGGACGCCGACTGGCGGCCGATCGACGGCTTTTGCCGGATCACGCGGTTCGGCGCGGTGGTGGCGGCACAGTGGTTCGAGGTGGGTGCGCATGCGGTGCGCGTGAATGCGCGGATCGGCGGCAAGGCCGTGCCGGAACACCGCATCCCGACCGAGGCGCAGCTGCCCTATCTCGGCCTGCATCCGCTTCAGGGCGACGCGCTGATCGTCGAGGCGCGCGGCACCTCCGCGATCGGCCGGTTCGTGCCGATCGCCGCGGTGACGAACTCGATCTCGCCCAATGGCGACGAGGCGCTGGGCCAGCAGGCGATGACGATCGACGTCGCCTATCTGGGCCGCGAGCCGGTCACCGTCGCCGCCGGCGCGTTCTCCGCGCGCCACTATGCGCTGCGCTGGCGGGCCGACTGGCCGCCGGCCGACCTGTGGGTGCGCGAACAGGATTGCGTGTTCCTGCGGATGCGCTGGCCCCTGATCGACGAATGGTATGAACTGGTGGAAATCGATGGATAGAAAGCAGGTCTCGTCGCTGATCCGCGCGACGATCTTCGTGCGCGACCTCGAGCGCGCGGCGCGCTTCTATGCGGCGCTGGGCTTCGACCAGGTCTATTGGGAGGGCGTGCTGACCGATCCCTCGGCATCGACCATCCTGGGCTTTGCCGACCATGGCCCGCTGGCCATCCGCATCGTCAAGTCCGGCGGGCCCAATTTCGGCATGATCGGGCTGTTCGGCATCGATCCCGCGCTCGCCCCGGTTGCGCCGCCGATGCGACAGGGGCCGGCGCAGATCGGCGAGGTGGCGCTGGTCTTCTATGTCCGCGACATCCGCGCGACGCTGAGCGCGCTGCGCGACGCCGGCGCGACCTGGTCGCCCGAACCCGAACTGTTTCGCATGGCGCATCGCGCCCAGCTCGAGGTGTGCCTGCGCGATTGCGACGGCGTGCTGCTGAACCTGGTCGAAACCGATCCGGCCGAGCAGGAGCGGACCGGGCGCGAAGGGTCCTGACGCGGCAGCGCGCGGCCGGCCGGCGGGCGGGCCTGATCGGCTGGCGGATAGCTGCACAGGATCGCACTGACGCCGCCCCCGATCCGCGCGCACCATGACAGCGAGGGGCGAAGATCCCTCTGCGGCGGCGCGCAACGTGACGCCGCGTGGAACCTCGGGGAGTCAGCATGCGCAACACGCTTTACGGCGGAGCTACCGCCATTCTCGCCTTCGGCCTGTTCCCGGTCGCCGCCCATGCCCAGGAGGATCCGGCGCAGGGCGAGGGACTGGAGGAGATCGTCGTCACCGCGCAGCGATCGGACCAGCGGCTGCAGGATGTGCCGGTCGCGGTCAGCGCGATTTCGGGCGAGACGATCGAACGGCTTGCCGTCACCGGGGCGCAGGACCTCAATCGCCTGGCGCCGAACGTCAAGTTCGACGGCGTGACCGGCGGCACCGCCGGGCTGAAGCCCTTCATTCGCGGCGGCGGGATCACCGACGGCGCGTTCGTCACCGCGGAATCCGAGGTCGCGATCTATGTCGACGACGTCTATCGCGCGCGGCTGTCTGCCTCGCTGCTCGATTTCATGGAGCTCGCCCGGATCGAGGTGCTGCGCGGGCCGCAGGGCGTGCTGTACGGCCGCAATTCCTCGGCGGGCGCGGTCAACTTCATCACCAAGGGTCCCGCCGCCCAGCCCACCGGGACGATCGAGGCGGGGTTCGGCAGCTGGAACGAGCGGCGGCTGCGCGGCTATGCCAGCACGCCGCTGAGCGCGGACGGCAAGTGGCGCGGATCGGTCAACGCGATGATCCGGGCACGCGACGGCGGCCGGCAGTATAACACGACGCTCGACAAGAAGGTGGGCGAGGAGGATTTCGCCGGTGCCCAGGTCGATCTGGCCTATGCCGGCGATGTCGTCGAGGGCCGCCTGACCGGCTTCTACATGGATGCCAGCACCGACGGTCAATATGCCGTGGCCACCACGATCGACGCCGCCGGGCGGATCGTGCCGGTGACCGGATCCTATCGCCGGGTACAGTCGCCGGTCCCCTCCTTCACCAAGGTCGAGCAGTTCGGCGGCACGCTGCGCCTGTCCGCGGACATGCCCAATGGCCGCATCACCTCGATCACCGCCTATTCCGAGCTGGACGACAGCTGGCGTCAGGATTTCTCGGGCGGGGTTCCGCCATCGGCGCTCGGCCTGCCGGGCACGACGCCGCTGGCATTGTTCGACCGCACCCTGGTCGGCACCCAGCGCCAGTTCAGCCAGGAACTCCAGGTCTCGGGCGGGGACTCGTCCGACCTGCTGCAATATCTGGTCGGCCTGTATTATTTCCACGAGACCGGACGCCAGGACATCGACTCGGCGATCTTCTTCGTGCCGTCGAACACCGTCTACGCCATCCGGACCGACAGCTTCGCCGGGTTCGGCCAGCTGACCCTGAACCTCTCCGACAGGCTCTCGCTGGTTGCGGGCGGCAGGTACACGATCGACGACAAGCGCCTGAATGCGAGCGTCGACGGCACACCGGTCAATCTCCGGAACAGCTATGAACGCTTCACCCCCAAGCTGGGCGTGAACTACAAGCTGACCGACGATGTGCTCGCCTATGCCTCGTACAGCGAGGGCTTCAAGTCGGGCGGGTATAACGGCCTGGCGGGCAGCGCCGCGCAGCTGGCATTGCCGTTCAGGCCGCAGGTCACGCAAGCCTATGAGCTGGGCCTGAAGTCCGACCTGCTCGGCGGCCGGGCGCGCATCAACCTTGCCGCCTTCTACAACCGGATCAAGGACCGCCAGCAACCGATCAACACCGACGGCGGCGCGTTCCTGGTCGAGAATTACGACATGACGATCAAGGGCATCGAGGCCGAGCTGTCGGTGCGTGCCGCATCGTGGCTGACGATCTGGGGCAACGGGTCGCTGAACGACGGCAGCTATGATGCGAGCAACGCCGGCGGCACGCTGGCCAGCAACGATCCGCCCAGCCTGCCCAAATATCAGTTCAGCGTCGGCTTCGACGGCGACGTGCCGGCGGGACCGGGCACGCTGATCTTCGGCGCCGACTATAACAAGCGCGACGCCTATTTCTCCACGCCCGAGAATGCGCAGATCGGGTTCGTGGAATCGCAGGACTTCCTGGCGGGCTATGTCGGCTATGAATATGGCCGGTGGAAGCTGCAGGTGAACGGCAAGAACCTGCTCAACCGCGAAGGCTGGCAGACCGGTTTCGGGTTTGCGGTCGTGCAGCCGCGCTTCTCGATCGAGCCGCGCACCGTGCTCGCCACGCTGCGCTACAAGTTCTGAGACGCAGCGTGGCAGGCGCGGCCGGTCGGGACGGTGTCGGATGACGGAGGTGCCGATGTCCGCCCCGTCGGCGCCGCCGCCCGACATCGACCGCGCCTTTCTCCGCCTGGCGGAGGGGCTGGTCCATTACCGCCATGCCGGCGATCCGGCGGCGCCGGGACTGCCGCTATACATGGCGCATGCCGGACCCGGATCGTCGCTGGGGCTGGCGCGGCTGGCGGGCGAACTGGCGCGCACGCGCCGGGTGATCGCGCCCGACATGCTGGGCAATGGCGATTCCGATCCGCCCGCCACGGCGGAGGGCGACATCGCCTATTATGCCGACTGCGCGGTGCGGATCCTCGACGCGCTGGGCATCGCGAAGGTCGATTTTTACGGCAGCCACACCGGCGCGATGATCGGCGTCGAGCTGGCGCGGAGCCATCCCGACCGGGTCGGCAAGCTGATCCTCGACGGGGTGATGCTGCTGGACGCGGCCGACCGGACGCGGATGCTGGCCCGTTACGCACCGCCGAAGCGCCCCGACGATCATGGCGGCCAGTTCGCCTGGGCCTATCAATTCTGTCGCGACATGGTCCTGTTCTATCCCTATTTCGATCGGGACGCGGCGCATCGGACCGGCAATGGCGTCCCGTCGCCCGAGGCGCTGCACCCGTTCGTCGTCGACCTGCTCAAGGCGCTGACGACCTATCACTGCGCCTATCGCGCGGCATTCTCCTACGACATGGCCCAGGCGCTGGCGGCCAGCCGGCACGCCATGCTGCTGGTCTGCTCGGCCGGCGATCCGACGCATGGCGACCTGCCGAAGGCGTGCGCGCTGCGCCCCGATGCGGATGCGGAACTGTTCCGCGCGAGCGCGAGCGTCGCGGCGATCGCGGCACGGCTGGCTGCGTTTCTCGGCTAGCGGCACAGTCGACCGGCATGGCGGCATCGCGTTACCGGCGCAACGCCTCACGCAACCTTCGGCGCGCTCGCGACTTAACCACCGGCATGGCCGGGTGCCGCGATTCTGCGGACCGCCCGCCTTTCGGAGAGGATCCATGCGAGCATTCTTTATCGTCGCCCCGATCGCCCTGGCGCTGGCGGGCTGCAACACCGCGGACCGCACCGCGAACGAGGTCGGCAACGCCGCCGATGCGGCGGGCGCCGCAATCCGTGACGGGGCCGAGGATGTCGGCAACACCGCGCGCGATGCCACTGAAGCGGTCGGCAACGGCGTCGAGGGCGCCGGCAACGTCATCGCCGCCGCGGCCGATCATGACGGCTGGGTCGGCCGCTGGCGCGGGGTCGAGGGCACCTATCTGACGATCACGAAGGCGGCGACGCCCGGCGACTACAAGCTCGAGATGCAATATACGCTGGACGACAAGGGGACGTTCGACGGCAGCTCGACCGGCGACGGCATCGCGTTCCAGCGGCCCGACGGCAACCAGGTGCTGCGCACCTCGACCGGCGATGCGACCGGGCTGAAATGGCTGGCCGGCAAGAAGGACTGCCTGAAGGTCAAGGACGGCGAAGGCTATTGCCGCGACTGACCGGAGACCGGGCGGCGGGCTCCCCGGGGGCCCGCCGTCAGCGGCGGCCCAGGACGATGCGGTCCCACAACCACGACAGCAGCGCGTAGAGCGCGATCGCCGCGACCGCGAACAGCCAGGGCGGCAGCGGCGGCACCGACGGGCCGATCCTGCCGTCCGGCCCCAATCGGTCGCCCGCGAACAGGCCCGTCGCCAGATACAGCACGAACAGCCAATAGGCGGCGCTGAGCACCCCCTTGGCGAGCCATGGCATCAGGCTTCTCATCGTCCCGCGGCCGGGATCGCCCGGCGGATCATCGTCTCGTAATCCGCAGCCTGGCCGCTGCCGTGATGCGGCGCCAGCCCGTGGCGCAGGCGATACCAGTCGGCGATGATCGAGGCCTGCTGCTCCACCTTGTAGCGGGTCAGGTCACGCGCCGGATCGATCGCGCCATAGTCATACACCCCGCCCTCGATGAAGACGCGGCGGAACTTCAGCCAGACGCCGCGCTGGATCTGCCAGACATGGGCGAGTTCGTGGATCAGCAGCCACATGAGGTTCGGGCCGGCCGAGAAATCGGCGTGGTAGAGCGGCGGCGGGAAATAGACATGTCCGTCGGGAGCCATCGCCGTGTCGTTGGGCTGCCAGAAGGCATATTTGCCGCGGTGGATGCGCACGCTCGCGAAGTCGACGCTGGCGCCGTACATCCACCGCGCCTCGCGCAGTTCGCCCGGGGTCAGCGCGCGCAGGATCGCCTCAGCCATCGATGCCCCTTCGCCGCTGGTGCCACGCCCGCCCGATCAGCGCGAAGCCGATCACGAACAGCAGCAGCACGCCGGCGACGGCGACGCGCTGCGACGCCGAGACCGACGCAGTCACCGCATCGATCGGGTCCGCGCCGGCAATGCTGAAGCACAGCCACGCCGCGCCAAGCCAGTAGAGCGCGGCCGCCAGTGCGGTGCCCAGATATGTCGTCGCGCTCGCGCCACCCTTCATGTCGCGCAGGGTTCCGTACCGGCGGGGGCGAGTCAATCGCCAGGTGCGGAAAATGGTTCAGTCTTGGCTGTGCGTGCGCGCCTTGGGCACCACTCGTCCGTCACCCCGGCAGCGCCTGCCCGATCGCCATCCCGGCCAGGCGCGCGGTGGCCAGGAGCTGATCGAGGCCGTGGCCGCTGCGGGCTCGCGCGGACAGGCCGGTCATGGTGGTGGTGACGAAATCGGTCAGCCGATCAGCCTCGTCGGGATGGCGCGCGGCGATACAGGTGCGGATCACCGCCTCCGCCGCGCGGCTGAAGCCGAGGGCGGTGTCGCGGGCGTCGGGATCGGCACAGCGCGTGCCCTCCAGCACCATACAGCCGGCCGCCGCCGGATCGATCGCGGGGTCGGCAGCATAATGGCGCGCGGCTTGTTCCAGCAGCTCGGCCAGCGCCTCTGCCACCGGGCGATCGGGGCGCAGGATGTCGCCGAGCGGGATCGCGCCGGTTTCGCTCCAGCGATCGAGCACGCGCGAATACAGCCCAGCCTTGCTGCCGAACGCGGCATAGAAGCTGGGCGAGTTGATCCCCAGCGCGTTGGTCACATCGGCGACGCTGACCGCGTCATAGCCGCGGGCGTGGAACAGCGCCTGGGCGGTCGCCACGGCCCCGTCCGGGTCGAACCGCCGCGGCCGGCCGCGCGGGCGTGGATTATTTGTAGTCATGATTACAAAACTCCTTGAACCCGGGGTGGCCAGTTTTATGTAGCGGTCCCTACATTAAATCTCAAGGAGCTCCCGATGGGCGCGTTTCACGGAAAGACCATTCTCGTTCTCGGCGGCAGCCGGGGGATCGGCGCGGCGATCGTCCGGCGCTTCGCCGCCGATGGCGCGCGGGTGACCTTCACCTATGCCGGATCGCACGATGCGGCGCAGGCGCTGGCTGCGGAGACGGGCAGCACCGCGGTGGTGACCGACAGCGCCGACCGTGACGCGGTGATCGCGCGGGTGCGCGAGACCGGGCCGATCGACGTGCTGGTGGTCAACTCGGGCATCGCGATCTTCGGCGATGCGCTGGACCAGGATCCCGACGCGATCGACCGGCTGCTGCGGATCAACGTCCATACCCCCTATCACGCATCGGTCGAGGCGGCGCGGCAGATGCCCGAGGGCGGGCGGATCATCGTGATGGGATCGGTCAATGGCGACCGGATGCCGGTGCCGGGCATGGCGTCCTATGCGCTCAGCAAGTCGGCGCTGCAGGGGCTGGCGCGCGGACTGGCGCGCGACTTCGGCCCGCGCGGCATCACGATCAACGTGGTCCAGCCCGGCCCGATCGACACAGACGCCAACCCCGCCGACGGCCCGATGCGCGAGTTGATGCACAGCTTCATGGCGATCAAGCGCCACGGCCGCGCAGAGGAAGTGGCGGGCATGGTGGCATGGCTGGCCGGGCCCGAGGCGGGATTCGTGACCGGGGCGATGCACACGATCGACGGGGCGTTCGGGGCGTAGGGATCGGTAACGCCCCTCTCCTCCCCAGGAGCCTGCGGCTCCGGGGGAGGCGGACCGCGATGCGTAGCTATAGCAGCCTGCAGTGATGATCGGTCGGATGCGCAATAGAAGGCGATTTCAGGCGCAGATTTTCCTTGCGGTGCCAGCGAGCATGGATCGCTCAGTCGATGAACGGCCCCCTGCAATGCCGGCAGAACAGCATCATCTCGGAGCCGTCTGGTAGGGACAGGGTACCGACCCGAAGCTGCTCAATCTCCCACGTCCCAACGCGGCCATCGACGAAAAGGACACGGCCGCTTGCCCGACAGGGCGACCGGTTCAGCGTTGCGTCGGCTGCTTGCGGATCCGTCTGCCTCGCTTTGCGCAAGAACTGGCGGACCTGTTCCTGGGTCAACTGAAATTTCGAGCAGTCGAGTTTATACGGTGCCTCCTCATAGGCCTTGATACCGTTATGCTCGATCATGATGCGCTGTATACGGGGAAGCCGAGTGGGACAAAGTGGTGGCACATACTCGCTGGCCGTCGTGCATTGCCCCGACACCAGTGCTGCGGCGAATAGAAACATTACCATCGCGCTGTCTTTGCTTCCGTTGGCTCTTTGTAGGATAACGTGGGATGTCTGTATATCTCTGACATGGATACGTGCAAAGTCTGTGAAATTTCGCGAACCAGCCATTGAAGTTCAGCATTCTGGTCGCTCGTTACATTTACATACCTCTTTGCAGATGTGATGAACTCGCCGACAAGTTCAATGCCTATGCTGTCCTTGTTTGAGGGGGCGGAAACGCGTCGAAGCCGACGCAGCGGCAGGACGTTCGGTGCGCCGTCAGGGAGGAGATGCGATGGACCAGGTGACCGGCGGATGCCTGTGCGGGGCGGTGCGGATCGTGGCGACGGGGGAGCCCTATCGCGTGGGCATCTGCCACTGCCTCGACTGCCGCAAGCATCATGGCGCGCTCTTCTATGCCGCGGCGATCTTTGCCGAGGAGGCGGTCACCGTCATCGGCGAGACGCGTGCCTATCGGGCGCGGCATTTCTGTGCCGAGTGCGGGTCATCGCTGTTCGCGCGCTATGGCGACGAGATCGAGGTGCATCTGGGCACGCTCGATGCGCCCGACCGGTTCGTGCCGACCTATGAGAACTGGACGATCCGCCGCGAGGCCTGGCTGCCGCCCTTTGCGCTGACCCATCATTACGAGCGCGATCGCGAGACCAGCGGGCGCAGCGACGGCTGAGAGACTGGTTTGAAAATCGCGAAAGAGCGATTTTAGGACGGCACCGGCCCGCTCCCCCACCCGACCACCCAACGGCAGTATCATATGGGTGGTCGGGTGGGGGAGCGGGCCGGTACCGCAATGCGCCAACAGGCGCATCCCGAAACGCCTATCCCAGGACGTCGGTCATCAGCCGGCGCCAGTTGCCGCCCATGATCTTGTCGACCTCGCGCGCGCGGAAGCCCGATGCCTTCAGCGCGTCGTGGATGCGCTGCATCCGGTCGATCCGGTTGAGTTCGGGGATGACGACATGCTCGGGCGTCCATTCGAACCCGGCAATGCCAAGCCCCCGCATCGCGCGCCACCACTCCAGATATTCCTGGACGCCCTTCGCATTGTCGTTGTTCAGCTTCACCAGATTGGTCTGGCCGGCCATCGGGAAGTCGTTGGCGACGCCGACCGCGTCGATCCCGCCGACCTTCACGACGTGGCGGATATTGGCGATATAGTCGGCCACCGTCGGCACCGCGTTTCGGGTCAGCCAGAAGCTCATCATGAAGATGCCCATCACCCCGCCGCGTCCGGCGATGGCGCGGATCACCTCGTCGGGGGCGCAGCGCGGATGGTTCACGATCGCGCGCACCGCGCCGTGGCTGAGCGCGATCGGGGTGGTGGAGCGCTTCGCCGCCTCGAGCATCGTCGCGTCCGATCCGTGCGACACGTCGGGCAGGATGCGCAGCCGGTTCATCTCGGCCAGCCCCTCGATCCCCAGCGGGGTCAGGCCGGACTGCTTCACCTCCAGCGCACCGCCGGCAAAGCCGGTGTTGTTGTGATGGGTGAACTGAAGGACGCGCAGCCCCTTGGCGTGAAAATGGGCGATGCGCGACAGGTCGTCCCCGATCATCTCGGTCGACTGGAACTGGAGGAACACCGCGCAGCCCGGGCGCTTGCCGATGTCGCTGCCCTTCAGCGCGACATGGGCATAGGGCGAGTTGGCCAGGCGGGCGACCGCCTTGTCGATCGCCGGATCGTTGGCGGCGAAGTTGCGGTGATAGCGCGGCACATTGTCGGCATCGCGCACCTCGATGATCTCGGAGATGTCGGCGATCATCGCGCCCAGCCCGGCGCGGCGGATATCGGCCAGGTCGTCGGGCAGGAAGCTGAGCGAGTCGAAGAACAGCGGCTTGCCGGCCGCGCCGGGTTCGCCCGCCCGGGCCGTCCCGACCGAAGCGGCCGCCGCCATCGACAGCATCGCCGATCGCCGTGTGAACATCGCGGTATCCTTTCGTCGCGCCCCCGCCCGGCCATGCCGTCTGTGCGAAGTGTTGCATAACTGCAACCCCCCGCCGGAATAACGACAAAGCTGCAGACATCCGCAGAAATGCGCGGATCTGGGTGGTTTCGTCGGAGTTCAGAGGCTTGGCCACACCTATGGTGCGCGTGCGAACAACGCTCTTGACCGCGATGCGCGCTGCAAAGGTTGATCTCTGGCCGTCAGTGCGCTTGGGGGGCGGCCGTCACGGAAACGTCACGGACATGTTTGCCGGGCAACGCGTAACCATGATCCCGTGCAGGGGTCTGTAATGAGTGGAGTAACAATGAAGTATCAGGGACAAACCCGCGGCGCATGGGGACGCGCTGCGTCGCCGGTCGCGCTCGCGCTGGCACTTTCGCTGGGCGGCGTCGCCCATGCCCAGGATGTCGCAACGACCCAGGCAGAAGACGCGCAGGCCGAAGACGGCGGCGTCATCGTCGTGACCGGCTCGCGCATCGCGCGCACCGACCTGACCTCCCCGGTTCCGGTCGCCGTCGTCAGCACCGAGGAAATCCAGCGCACCGGCGCCGCGAACATCCAGGACGTGCTGGCCGAGCTGCCCGCAGTGGGCCAGAACATCAGCCGCACCTCCAGCAACTTCTCGACCACCGGCAACGGCCAGGCAACGGTCAACCTGCGCAACCTCGGCTCGTCGCGCACGCTGGTGCTCGTCAACGGCCGCCGTTTCGTCGCGGGCATCCCCGGCACGTCGATCGTCGACCTGAACAACATCCCGACCGACCTGATCAAGCAGGTCGAGGTCGTGACCGGCGGCGCATCGGCGCTGTACGGGTCGGAAGCGATCGCGGGCGTGGTCAACTTCATCCTCGACGACGAGTTCCAGGGCCTGCGCGTCCACGGCCAGGCGAACCTGACCGACAAGGGCGACGCCGCACGCCAGCTGATCTCGGCAGTCGCGGGCACCAGCTTCGCCGACGACCGCGGCCATATCGTGGTGTCGGGCAGCTATGACCGTGACGAAGGCCTGCGCTCGCGCAACCGCAGCTTCTCGGCAGTCGACAATCCGAACCGCAGCTCGTTCAGCGCCCAGGGCCTGTTCAGCACGAACGGCCAGTTCTCGGCCGCCGACGGCAACACCTTCACCTATGACGCGTTCAACAATCTGAAGCCCTATCAGAGCGCGAACATCGACGGCTACAACCGCAACGCCGACCGCTATCTGGCGCTGCCGGTCGAGCGTTATCTCGGCTCGGCAATGGGCAAGTTCGAGATCTCGCCCGCCGCGACCGTCTATGGCGAGTTCCAATATGCCAAGTCCAAGTCGCGCAGCGGCCTGGAGCCCCAGGCGGTCGCCAACACCGACCTGCTCTATGCCGATGGCAGCCCGTTCGCCGGCATTCCGATCACCAACCCGTTCATCCCGACCGCGATCCGCAACGAGATGATCGCCGACGGTGTCACCAACCTCGCGTTCCGCCGCCGTTCGAACGACATCTTCGATCGCAGCAACCAGAACGATCGTGAAACCTGGCGCGCCGTCGCCGGCATTCGCGGCGATCTGGGCTCGAACCTGAAGTACGACGTCTACTACACGCACGGCGAGACGCGCGACATCACCCAGTCGGGCACGGTGTTCGGTCCGGAATATGCCAACGCGCTGAACGCGGTTGCCGGCCCCAATGGTCCGGTCTGCTCGATCAACGTCGATGCGAACCCGAACAACAACGACGCCAACTGCGTGCCGATCAACATCTTCGGCTTCAACACCGTCTCGGCAGCAGCCGCGGACTATGTGACGCGTGGCGGCACCAAGACCCGCTACGAGGCACGGGTGAAGCAGGACGTGGTGTCTGGCTCGTTGCAGGGCAGCCTGTTCGAACTGCCGGGCGGACCGCTGAGCTTCGCGGTCGGCGGCGAGTATCGCCACGAGAGCAGCACCGAGGACTTTGACGAGGCGACCAACCTGGGCCTGACGCTGGGCAACAAGCTCACCGACACCCGCGGTTCGTACAACGTCAAGGAAGGCTTCGTCGAAGTCGAAGCACCGCTGATCTCGAACCGTCCGTTCTTCTATGCACTGACGCTTCGCGGCGCCGCACGCTATGCCGACTATTCGACGGTCGGTGGCGTGTGGAGCTGGAACGCCGGTGCCGAATGGGCTCCGATCCGCGACCTGCGCTTCCGCGGCATGTATGCCGAGGCAACCCGCGCGCCGAACATCTCGGAACTGTACTCGGCCCAGAACGAGACCTTCCCGGCGGTGATCGACCCGTGCGACCAGGGCCGCGGTGATGGCGATGACGCGCCGTCGACCGGCCTGCCCACCCTCCCCGCAGCCTGCCTCGCCAATCCGGCGATCGCAGCAGCGGTGGCGAATGGCGGCTTCGTCTATTCGACGGCGCAGATCCAGAACGTCAACGGCTTCCTGAGCGGCAATCCGAACCTGCGTGAGGAAACCGCGAAGACGCTGACCCTGGGCGGCGTGTTCCAGCCGAGCTTCGTGCCCGGCCTGAGCCTGACGGTCGATTACTACAACATCAAGGTCGAGAACGCGATCGGCATCATCGGCCAGCAGACGTCGCTGGACGAGTGCATCAACGGCGGTGGCGAAGCGATCTTCTGCAACAGCATCGTCCGCGGTTCGGACGGGTATCTGGTCAGCGTCAATGCGCCGAACCTGAATACCGGTGCGTTCGAGGTGTCGGGCATCGACACCCAGGTGCGCTATGGTCGTGCGATCGGCGAGAATGCGCGGATCGATTTCGACCTGCGCTGGACGCATCTGCTGAAGCAGCAGCAGACCTCGTATGTCGGCGGTCCGGTCCAGGATGAGCTGGGCCAGCTGGACTGCTATGGCTGCGGCCGTCTCGGCACCGGTTTCCGCGACAAGGTCAACGCTTCGGCGACGGCACGCTTCGACGGCGTGTCGCTCAACTGGCGCGTCAACTACCTGTCGTCGGTGGTGGACGATCTGACCTCGCTGAACCCGATCCGCACCGGTGCCTTCTGGTACCATGATGCGCAGATCCGCTTCGAGCCGGAATCGAGCCGCAAGTACGCCTTCTACCTCGGCGTGGACAACATGTTCGACAAGAAGCCCCCGATCTTCGGCGACACGAACCTGGTGACCTTCCCGGGCACCCAGACTTCGGCGACGACCTATGATCTGTACGGCCGCATGCTCTATGCAGGCGTCGACTTCCGCTTCTGATCCTTCCGGATCCTGAGCAAGAAATCTCCCCCGGGAACGCCAGCCGTTCCCGGGGGATTTTCTTTGCCCGGGCGCCAAGTCGATGGCGGGTCAGTCCGAGCCGGGGCCTAATGCCTCGATGATGCGGCAGTCGCCGACGGTGCCGCCGCCGCAGGACTCGATCACCGCCTTCAGCTCGCGGCGCAGCGCCGTCAGGTCGGCCAGCTTGCGCTCGACCGCCTCGAGATGCGCGGTCGCGATGCGGTCGATCGCGGCGCAGTCGCGGTCGGCATCGTCCGACAGGCTCAGCAGCGTGCGGACCTGGTCGAGCGAGAAGCCCAGGTCGCGGGCACGGCGAATGAAGGACAGGCGGCCGAGCTGCGCCTGGCCATAGGCGCGATAATTGGCGCGGGTGCGCGGCGGGGCGGGCAGCAGGCCGATGCGCTCATAATAGCGGATCGTCTCTACGCTGGTCGCGGTCGCCCTGGCTAGAGTGCCAATCGTCAATGCCATGCCTGCTCCCCGATCGCCGGTCCCTGCCGCAGCCGCCTCAATCCCCGCCGAAGCGCAGCCGGACGCCGCCATTGATCACCCGCCCGTCGCTGGGCGCCCAGGCATCGACCGTCCAGGATCCCACCGGCGCGCGCTGCGGCAACAGCAATGGATCCCACCGCGTCTGGCGCACGTCGAGCAGATTTTCGGCGTTCACGAACAGGCCGACCTTGCCCAGCACCAGCTCCCCCATGAGCCCCAGCTCGACATAGGGTCGGCCGCGGCTGCGATAAGGGTTGCCGTCCAGCGCCTGCGGCCCGGTATAATAAGCCTCGACGCCGATCCGGCCGCGGCCATGGCGTTCCCACATGCCGACCAGCCCGGCGGCATCGCGCGGGGTCAGCGGCACGCGGCGGCGGCCGGGCGCGTCGGGATCGGGCTCGGTCGTGTCGATATGGACATAGCTGCCGGTCAGGGTGAAGTCCTGCCAGCGATAGCGCAGGAGCAGTTCGGCGCCGCGGGTTCGAGTGGCGCCGCTGGCGTTGACCAGCGTCACCCTATCAGCATCGACCGTGCGCAGCTGGACCGCATGGTCGATGCTGGAGGCGAACAGGCTGACCGTCGCCTCGATCGGGCCGCGGGCATAGCCCAGGTCGATCGACCCGGTGTCGGCAACCTCGGCCGCCAGCGTGCCCCCCGGCCGGACCCGCGATAGACCATTGGCCTCGACCTCCTCGACCAGCACCGTCGGCGCGTGGAACCCGCGACCGAACGAGGCGCGGATCGTCCAAGGGCCGGGCCGATAGAGCGCGGACAGGCGCGGGCTGATCCGCGATCCCTGGTCGCTATGCGCGTCCCAACGCGCGCTTGCCGCCAACGTCAGCGCCTCGGCGACGCGGCTTTCGCCCTGCACGAACAGCGCCGGCGCGCCCTGATCGAAGTCGAAGGCGGGAAAGGCGCGATTGCGATAGCCGTCGGCCTGGTAGGCCGCGCCGACCAGCCAGCTGGTGCTGCCAGCATCGCCACCCAGCGCCGCCTCGACGAAACCGGTGCGGTGGCGATCGGGCTCGACCGTATCGCCGAACCGATGACGGTGCGACTGGGCGACGCCCGAGGCGCGCAGGTGCAGCGTGCCGATGCCGGCGATCGGCGCGCGCGTGGTCAGCCCGAGGTCGTAGCGTTCGCTGCGCAGCGCCTGGACGAAGGGCCGGCCATCGGGTGCGCTGCTGCCGGGCAGGGTCCCCCCGGTGCGCGTCTCCCCCATCGCCCCGAAGGTCAGCAGCGCGCGAGCGTCCCCGGCGCCCTGCCAGAACAGCCGCGGCCGGGCGCTCCAGCGCGAATAGCCGGGCATGTCGGCCCAGCCGTCGCCGTCGAGATCCTGGCGGGTCTGGCGGTCATAGCCGCCGGTCAGCGAGGCGCCGAACCCGCCGCCCAGCGGCGCGGCGGCATAGCCGGTGACGTCCTGGCCGTCGCGGCTGGTGGCGTTGACCAGCAGCTCGCCCTCGGGCGCATCCCCCGGACGGCGCGACACCAGGTTGATGACCCCGCCCAGCGCCGACGGGCCATAGAGCGCGGAGGCCGCGCCCTTGATCACCTCGACCTGGCCCAGGTCGGTCGGCGGGATCTGGAGGAGGCCGATCGACGGCGCCTGCCCCCCATAGAGCGGCAGTCCGTCGGCCAGGATGCGGGTGTAGCGGCCTTTCAGCCCCTGCATCCGGATGTTGGATGCCCCAAGCGCGGGCGAGGTCACCTGGACGCGGACTCCCGGCGTCTCGCTGACCAGCATCGCGATGTTGCCGGGCGTCATCAGCAGCTTTTCCTCGATCTCCTCGCGCCCGATGACCTCGACGCGGATCGGCTCGTCCTGCACCCGGCGGCCAGAACGCGTCGCCTCGACGACGATCTCCTCTCCCTGCTCCTTGCCTGACTCCGCCTCCTGCGCCTGCGAGGCCAGCGGGAGGGCGGCGGCGATGCAGGCGCCGGACAAAAGTGCGGAGCGAAGGGAGCGAGGCGGCACGGCCTGGACTTTCACGAAGGACCGCCGATCGCGCCGGCAATGTCCGGGCCCTAGCCCCTGTAGCAACTACAGGGTCAAGCCACGACTTTCGCCCGATCAGTCGTCCAGCACCTCGCGTACCTTCGCCGCGAGCAGGTCGATGCCGAAGGGTTTGGACAGGAAGTTGGTGCCCGGATCGAGCACCCCGTCGTTGACGACCGCGTCGCGGGTATAGCCGGTGATGAACAGCAGCTTGAGGCCGGGGATCTTCGTCAGCGCGATGTCGGCCAGCTGGCGGCCGTTCATGCCGGGCATCACCACGTCGGTCAGCAACATCGTCGCGCCCTGTCCCGCCTCGATCATCGCAACCGCTTCCTCGCCATCGGCGGCGTGCACCACGGTATAGCCCAGGTCGCGCAGCGCCTCGACCGCGAACTCGCGCAGCCGCGCCTCGTCCTCGACCAGCAGGATCACCTCGCTGGGATCGCCGTCCAGGACCTGGCCGGACGCGCGCTGGCGCGTGATCACGGGCGCATCGCCCAGATAGCGCGGCAGGAAGATCTTCACCGTCGTTCCCCGGCCCGGTTCGGACAGGATCTTCACATGGCCGCCCGACTGGCGGACGAAGCCGAACACCTGGCTGAGCCCGAGGCCGGTCCCCTTGCCCACCGTCTTGGTCGTGAAGAAGGGATCGAACGCCTTGGCCACCACGTCGGGCGACATGCCGATGCCGGTGTCGGTGATCGCCAGCAGGACATATTGTCCCTCGGGCACGTCCTCCGCCCGGGCATAGGCCTCGTCGAGATGGGCGTTGCCGCCCTCGACGGTCAGCCTGCCGCCGTCGGGCATCGCGTCGCGGGCGTTGACGGCCAGGTTGACGATCACGCTTTCCAGCTGGTTGCTGTCGGCATGAACCTGCCACAGGCCGCCGCCCAGGCTGGTCTTCAGCCGCACCCGCTCGCCCAGCGTGCGCTCCAGCATCTCGGTCAGCCCGGCGATCAGTGCGCCCAGGTCGATCGGTTCGGGGTCGAGCGGCGACTGGCGCGAAAAGGCGAGCAGCCGCTGGGTCAGCGCGGCGGCGCGGGTGGCGCCGTCCATCGCCGAGACCAGATAGCGCGAGACGTCGGTGTCGCCGCGCTGGAGCTTGCGCTCCATAAGGTCGAGCCCGCCGATCACGATCGCGAGCATGTTGTTGAAGTCATGGGCGATGCCGCCGGTCAGCTGGCCGACCGCCTCCATCTTCTGCAGCTGGCGCACCTGGCTCTCGGCCCGCTCACGCCCCGCGGTCTGATGATGCAACTCGTTTTCCTGTTGCGCGACACGGCTCTGCAGCCCGATCATCGCCTCGCCGCGCTCGACCGCCAACAGGGTCAGCTCGCCGACCTCGCGCACCAGCGCGATATCGTCCTCGCTCCACTCGCGAACCTGGCCGGAATGGAGGAAGAAGGCCGAATGGAAGCGTCCGGCGCGCAGGATCGGCACCGACAGCCCCGACCGGACGCCCATCGCCGCAATCTCGTCCAGGCCGCCGAGCGGATCATGTTCGGCATCGCTATAGCTGAAGGCCACGCCGCTTTCCCACGCCTCGGCAATGCGCTCGCCACAGAAGGCGACCTCATGCTCGCCAGACAGCGGCGCCATCCGGCTCGAGCTCCATACCGGACCGATGCGGATCCGTCCTCCGGGCAGCGCGCGATAATAGCCGCAGCGATCGGCACCGAAGCGCACGCCCAGCGCCTCGACCGCCAGCCGGAGCATCGCATCGGGGGAGGCCAGGTCGCGTTGACGTGCGGTCAGCGCGGCGACGAAGTCGCGCTCGTCCTTGGCCGCCTCCATCGCCTTTGCCGCCTGCATACGCTCGGTGATGTCGTAGCTGACCCCGGGAAAGCGGGCGCAGTCGCCGATCGTGCCCGCCATGCAGCGGCCGAGCGACTGGAGCCATCGGACCGATCCGCCGTCGCCGACCAGCCGATATTCCTCTCGGAACAGGCCGCCATCGGTCACCGCACGCTGAAGCGCTGCGCGCACGCGCGGCTGATCCTCGGGATGGACGCGATCGAAAAAGGCGCTTGCCGGCGCGCCCGCAGCGGCATCCGCGGGGTCCATGCCGTGCAGCTGGGCATAGCGGGCGTCGGCGGTGACGGTGCGGCTCGCGACGTCCCATTCCCAGGTGCCGATCCCCTCGCCGACGGACAGCGCATGCTGAAGCCGCGCATCGGCCTCCTCCCGGTCGCGCTGCGCCAGCATTCGCTCGGTCGTCTCACCGGTGACGCAGAACAGCCCGGCGATCCGGCCGTCATCGTCGCGCACAGGCGAATAGGAAAAGCTCCACCAGCTTTCCTCGGGCCTGCCCTGGCGGTGCAGGTCCAGCTTCATGTCGGTCACGCTGGTGCTCTGGCCGGCCAGGGTCGCATCGACCAGCGGGCCGATATCTTCCCAGATGTCACCCCACAATTCGCGAAACGGTCGCCCCAGGGCTCCCTCGGCACGTTGGCCAAGCACCGGCCGATAGGCGTCGTTGTAGAAGCTGGTGAGTTCGGGGCCCCAGGCAAGGAACATCGGCGTCGGACAGGCAAGCATGGTCGATACCAGAGTGACCAGCGAGCGCGGCCAGCGAGCGGGCGGCCCCATCGCCGACCGGCTCCAGTCGGCGGCAGCAATCTCACGGCCCATTTCGGTTTCGGTCAGCTCCCGGCCGACTCCGGGAAAGGCAGCGCCTTCGCTCATCCGTCACCTCACGCGCGCCGCTCAGCGCGGCAGACCTATCGATGCGGGCAGCGCCTGCGAACGTCAACCCAAGTGATTGAAGAAGTGACCGATCCTGCCTCGATTGAGACGTTACGGAACGCGTGGCCTGCGGGGCGGTTGAGCGATCAAGGAGACCAGCCATGACCGACACGGACCGCGACCGTAGTTTCGACGACATCGCCAGGCGCAGCGAAGCGGCGGGCATCGCCGACGAGAGCGCAGCCTATACCGATGCGATCGCGCGCGCGGAGGACAAGGGCACGGAAGCCGAATCGGACGCGCCGTCGGACGATGCCGGAAACGCAGCCGGCAGCGGCCGTTCGAGCAACGCCCCGGCCGAGGGCGGCGAGGACATCGCCCCGCGCCAGCCGGGCTCGCCGGGCTGATCGGGAAGGCGCCGCCCCCGGCGCCGCTCCCGATCCCGCTTGGCACGGCGCGCGCGATGTGATTGCATCCGCCGAGGCGACGGCGTGGCCTGGGCGTATTTGGGGGACTCGATAATGCCACGGATCGCGCTGCCCCGCCCCGACGATGCGACGCTCGACTATGCGCGCCGGACGCTGCGTTATTTCCTGCTCGTGTTGCTGGTGCCGCTCATCTGCGGCGCGGCCGGGCCCTGGTCGAGCAATGGCGGGATGCTGGCTTTCCTGATCGGGCTGGTCGTCACCGCGGCCGCGGCGATCGGCGGCGCGGTCTACTGGCTGATCCGGGCGATCAAACTGGATCGGCAGAGCGACAAATGGCTGAGCGGATGGTGGATGGCGATGCCCTTCGGCTTGCTGATCCTGTCCGCGCCGGCGGCGCTTTTCCTAGGCGGGATCGGAACGATGCTGGGCCATCTGGCGCGATTGGCGGTCGAGCATCGCGACTATGAGGCGATCATCGCCCGCGCGCCTTCGGTTCCTCGCGAAGTCGCCCGGTGGGAGCCGACCGAAGGCCCGGACTATGTCGGCCTGGCCTATCGCATCGAGCACGGCCCGCCGTTGCGCGTGATGTTCCGGCCCGAGGGCAGCCGCTGGTCGGCAGGCTCGATCGTCTATGACGAGTCCGGCGACGTGATGAACGGACCGGGCTCGGAAGGGTTTGATGGGCTGAAACCCCGGGTCGGCGAGCTGATGGTGGATTGCGCGCGGCTGTGGCGCAAGTACGAGGTCTGCTGGGCGGACTGGTGAGCGATCGTCGATGGCGGGGTTTGCGCGCGCATTGCCCGCGGACGGGCGAGACGATTATCGAGCCGCGTCCTTCTCGATCCTCGTGAACAGCATGAACATCCCGACCGCCGCCGGGAGTACCAGCAACCCGAGCGGAAAGGAGATCTGGAAGTAAAGTAAAACGCGCCCGAGGGTCATCACGATCAGCGCCCAGGACAGGATGAGGCAGAACAGCGCCTTGCCGACATTCCGCAGGACTGCACCGGCAAACTTCATCGATCACCCCCGTCCGACCGCCGGACGCCGCGACGCTAGGCGGCCCAATCGATCACGGCAACCCGGCGCCGGCGACATCGTCGCCGGACGCGTGGGTGCGACATCGGCCAGGCTGGGCACCCTTCAGAGTGCCCGGACCGGCTGCCGCAGGATCGTCCTCAGCCTGGCGGGATCGGTCCTGCGCGGGTCGCTGAGGTAGATTTCGTGGTGGGGTCCGGAAAAGGTGACCCCGAGGGCGGGCATCACCTCCTCGTGCAGCCGGCTCAGCGTCGGTCCTTCGTCGTCATAGCTGCCGATATGGAGGATCTGCAGCGCGCGCCCCTCGGCAAGCGGTTCGAAGCGCAGCGTTGACGGACGATCGGCGCGCTTTCGCGACGTCTTTGCCGCGGCATCCTCGAACATCGCAGGCGTGACGAAATCGGGCGCCATGATCATGACCGTCCAGCGCCAGCGATCCTTCTCGCGCCGGACGAAGCTGCCGGGATCGTCCGACCACCACAGCGCCTCCAACGGCGGGACGACATAGTCGCGGCCCAGGCGCGCCTTCGCCGCGAATTTCATCGCGTAGCTGACGCCGTAGAGCCACTCGATCGCGGTCCGATATGCCGGAGCGGTGTTCGGATCGCCCGCGCCGTCCACCTTCACGAAAGTCAGGATCGGCACGTCGATGTCGGAAAAGTCGCGCGACGAGGGCGCGAACAACGCCCGGAGCTGCTTCTTGAGGTCGAGCTTGTCCATCCATCATCCCCGCGGGCGGCATGCACCCTCAAAGGCGATCCGGCAATCGACGCAGCGGTCTTGCCCCAGTTGCAACCGATTTCGGTCGGATATACGTCATAGCAATATGTCGTATCGGCGGGCATGCGGAGGGAGAGGAGCAGTTAGCGGTTCACACCCAAGGTTGACACCGACGTGCCGCGCGAGTTCCGCCTCGGCCCGCGTTCCGATCGCCTCTCAGCACCCTCGTTTTCCGGAGCATATCTGATGGCCAAGCATCTTTTCGGCCCCTCACTGACCGCGCTGATGCTGGCGTCGGGCTGCGCCACGCCCGCGCCGGAGTCCGCTCCGCCCGGTGGCGCGGCGGGTGTCCCGGTCGCGACGGGCGACTGCGCCGCGCTGGGTGCGGCCGGGATCGGCTGGCCCGATCCGACGATGCGGATCCTGTCCGCAAAGCCGGTCGCGGCCGGCGCGACCATCGATACGGGTCAAGGCGGCAAGAGCCCGCCGCTGCCTGCGCATTGCGAGGTGGACGGCATCCTGGCCGAGCGCACCGGGCAGGACGGCCAGAGCTATGCGATCCGCTTCAAGATGCGGCTTCCCGCCGACTGGAACCGCCGCTTCCTGTTCCAGGGCGGCGGCGGCACCAATGGCGAGATCGGCAATGCGGTCGGCATGGTCACCCCCGGCGCACCGCCCGCACTGGCGCAGGGCTTTGCCGTCATCAGCCAGGATTCGGGCCATTCGAACCCGATCTTCGCCGATCCGGCGAAGGGCGGCGCGGTCGCCTTCGGCTTCGATGCGCAGGCGCGCGCCGATTACGGCCATGCCTCGCTCAAGCGCAGCTATGACGCGGCGCGCGCGATCCTGACCCGCTTCTATGGCGGCGACCCGGCGCATTCCTATTTCGTCGGCTGTTCCAAGGGCGGCCAGGAGGGCATGGCCTTTGCCCAGCGCTATCCGGAGGCGTTCGACGGGATCGTCGCCGCGGCGCCCGGCTTCTCGCTGCCCAAGGCGGCGGTGCAGGAGGCATGGGACACGCGCACCTTCGCCGCGGTGGTCCGCCCTGCCGGTGGCGCGCCGATGTCGTTCGAGCGGCTGGCCGACAGCTTCTCCGACGCCGACCTGGGGCTGGCGCGCGATGCGGTGCTGGCGGCGTGCGATGTCGATGACGGGCTGAAGGACGGCATCGTCGGCGCCTTTGCCCAGTGCACCACGGCCCGGGTCCGCCCGCAATTCGAGGCGCGGCAGTGCAAGGCGGGCAAGACCGCCGACTGCCTGAGCGCGGCGCAGATCGGCGCGCTGGAGACCTCGTTCGCCGGTGCCCGAACCAGCCGGGGCGAGCCGCTCTATGCCAGCTTCCCCTGGGACAGCGGCATGGCCGATCCGGGCTGGCGCATCTGGAAGATCGGCTTTCCGGCACAGGGCGGCCGCCCCGCGGCGCCGGCGATCAACGTCGCCATGGGTGCGGCCTCGCTGGCGACGATCTTCTCCACCCCGCCCCGGCTGCTGCCGCCGGGCCCGCAGGGCGGGTTCGACTATCAGCTCGGCTATGATTTCGACCGCGATGCGAAGGCGATCTTCGCCACCGGCCCGGGCTTTCCGCGCTCGGCGTGGGACGATATCGGCATGCGCTCGCCCGACCTGCGCCGCTTCCAGGCGCATGGCGGCAAGATGATCGTGCCGCAGGGCGTGTCCGACCCGGTCTTCTCGATCAACGACACCCTCGCCTGGTGGGGCGAGGTCGATGCGCGCAGCGGCGGGCGGGCATCGTCCTTCGTCCGCGTCTTCCCGGTGCCGGGCATGGGCCACTGCGCCGGCGGCCCGGCGACCGACCAGTTCAACGCGCTCGACGCTTTGGTCCGCTGGGTCGAACAGGGCCAGGCGCCCGACCGCATCGTCGCGACCGCCGGCCCCGCCTCCCCCTGGCCCGGCCGCACCCGTCCATTGTGTCCCTATCCCCTGGTCGCCCGCCCGGCCGCCCCGGGCGAGGCGTTGGAGAAGGCGGAGGGGTTTGTATGCCGACGGTGAGCCAGCCCTGTTGCCGGGAGACAAGGGCTTCCCGTTGTCCGCGATGATCGGCGGTGCTGTTCAGCTGGAAAGGCTTCCGGTCGATAATGCGCCGGCCCTCTTCCACATCCGTTGCAGACATTGATCAATTCGGCGAAACTTCGCCTCTCGATCAAGTGAGCAGGCGATGACCGACATCAATCACAGGCGAAAGAACCGAAAGCCGGTGAACCAGCGCCTCCGACCGGCGGAATACCGAAATGGTCTCGCCCCGGCCACCGGAAAGGATGAGCGCCACGGCGCGATCGGCAAGACGGACTATTTGGACAAGTCGATGCACGGTTGGCAGGGCACCGCGCCAGTCGGTGGTCTGTGTTTTCGCGCCTCCGTTTCGAATGATTTTACGGATGGTCATCGCGGAACGGCGCGCGCCGTGAAAGGTGCCAAGAAATTCGTTCGAACCAGGATTCGTTTCCACGAGAATGCGGAGACCGAACGGCTGGCAAAAGAACTTCACGAGCCTCTTGGGGACGAGTTGGAGCAGGAATAGCTAAGCGTTAGCCGGGCCTTTACCCCAGACATTAGCGGCACGACTGCACGGTCGCATATTCCTAATCATAATGCTCGGTCCCCTCGGCGGCGATCGTGACCCAGCGGTGGCGGCGGCTCTCATAGACGGAGTAATGCGGGGCGGGGAAATCGGGGTCCGCAAAGGCGCCGATCGCGACCGCGGTCAGGCCGGGCATGCCCTCGCTGGCATAGACGACGGTCGATCCGCACTCGGGACAGAAGCGGAAGGTCGCCGGCGTCCCGCTGTCGAGGGTGGTCGTCCAGGCACGGGAGTCACCCGACAGCACCACCTGCGCGTCCGGCCAGCGCGCCTGCGCCGCGAATGAACTGCCGCTGCGCCGCTGGCAGTTCAGGCAGTGGCACACCGATATCCGCACGGGCTCGCCGATGCAGGTGGCACTGAACTGTCCGCAACGACAGGTGGCGATACGCTGGGTAGCGGAGTCGGTCATGGGCGCGAGGGTGACAGGGGCAAAGGGGCGGGGCAAGCGAAGGTCCACCGCCCACGGCCGGCAGACGAGCCGGCCCCGGCTGAGCCGAATTACCTTTTCTCCTTGTGCCTTCGTGTCTTTGTGCGAGCAAAATCTCGCACGAGGCGTTCCGGGCGGGACGGGCAGAGTTCTCGCACAAAGACACAAAGGCACAAAGGTGATGAAGAAGGGATGGAATGACCCCCAAAAGTGAGACACGGAGCTAAGACACACTGAGCAAGGAGGCTGGTGTGGCGAGGCGACGACGGCATACGCAGGCGTTCAAGCTGGCGGCGGTGGCGCGAATGCGCGATGCGTCCGATGTGGCAGGGCTGGCGGCAGAACTCGGGATCGATTGGGGGCTGCTGTACAAGTGGGATCGCGCGTTTCAGAGCGGCGGTGCGGAGGCGTTGCTGTTTCCCGGTGAGCGGGTTCGCAAGGGATTGCCGGCGCGGGTCTCGGATGCGAGCGTCCGCGCGATCGGCACCGGGGTTGAGGATGCTCCGGCGGTTCCTGCGGGTCCTGCCGAGCTGGAGCGCAAGGTCGCGCAGCAGGCGCTGGATCTGGATTTTTTTCGAGCAGCCTTGCAGCACTTCGCGGGACATCGCCGCATGAGCGGCGGGTCTGGCGGGACGGGGTCTACGTCGTGATCCGGACGCAGGCCGAGCGGCAAGGCGCGCTTGGGATCGATCGGATGTGCGGTTTGGCGGGTGTCAGCCGCGCGGGCTATTATCGACACTGGCAGGCGTCACAACCGGCGCGGGAGGAGACGGCGGTACGCGACGAGGTGCAGCGCCTGTCGCTCGAGCATCGCTTTTACGGCTATCGCCGGATTACGGCGCTGCTGCGCCAGTCCGGCTGGGCGGTGAATCACAAGCGCGTGCAGCGCCTCCGGCAGACCGACAATCTGCTCTGCATCACCGGGCGCACGTTCCGTCCGGGGCCTGTCAGGATTTCCGTGTGCGGGCGGGCATAATGGTTAGGAAGGAGATCCCCTATGTCCCGACGCAAAGAGCCTGCGATCCCGAACGAGCTTCTCGACCAGCTACTGGCGGGCGGCGCG
>NZ_JBDIZK010000019.1:0-31367 GCF_039652585.1 Sphingomonas rustica
CCGCCACGTGAGTGGTCCATGGCAAAGGCCCAGTTCGCCGTCATCTTCGGCGAGCGCTTCATCAAGGCCATGGCGGCGTAATGTTCAACCGCCCGCCCGCACACGAAAATCCTGACAGGCCCTAGCCGACATGTAGCTTGGGCCCCCGGACATGCGGGTCGGCTTCGGCCCAGCCAAAGCGCGGATCGCGCAGCAGGATCGGCGAGGCGTCGATCAGTTGGATCAGTTCCTTGCCCTGCTGGCGTACCGCCCGGCTCACCTGGCCGATCAGTATCTGGCAGATGTCGCGGAAAACCGCCGCAGGTCGATGCGCCTGTGCGTCGCTCAGTGTGGATCGGCGCGGCAGCCGCAGGTCGAGATGATACAGTCCCCCCGGATGTGCCGAAAGCCCTTGCTCGATCTCACGCAACGAGTTGAGACCGGCAAACTGGGCAAACAGCATCGTGCGCAAATGCCGCACGCACGTCCACGCGTTCGGACCCGTTCCCACCCCGCGATCGCCGTCATGCCGCGCCACGATACGGTTCAAAATCCGACGATCCAGCGGTTCCAAAAGCTGCTGAAACGCGCTACTCGCAAACGGCACGGCAGACCTCCAAATATCATGTCTCGACAACATGATTTTGGCAGAATCCTCAGGACTTGTCTGCCGTGCACCTCCTCACAGAAACAAAATCCCGGACAGTTGTGGGGACTACGCCCGGGGTGACGGGTGTGCTGACCAGCCCGAGCACCCGAGCCGAAACCTCGCCCCACCCCCTGCGTCATCCCGGCCGAAGTGCCGGGATCCACCGATCGGCCACTCCCGGAGCCGAGGTTCATTCCGGAACCTCCGGGTCCTGCCGGGCATGCCGCCCGCACCGCCACGCGTCCGGGATGGAGGATGGGTGGACCCCGGGGACTACGCCCGGGGTGACGAACTCTGTTCGTTAACCAGCCCGCATACCCTACCGCTTCGTCAGTGCCGCCACGCAGCTTGCCTGGTCGATCGGCTTGCCGTCGCGCTGGCGCGCATCGACATGGGTGACCACCGGCTCGGATCGGCCGCGGGGGTAGAGATAGGCGTCGAGGACGCAGATCGGGCCGGCGAATTGCAGCTTGCGGCCGGCGCCTTCGGTAAAGTCGATCGTCGGCTTGCCCAGGGTCGCGATCAGGCGCGGTCCGGTCTGGCCCATCACCCGACCCAGTCCGGCGGCCATCGCGCTGGGCGGCGGCGGGGGTGGTGGCGGGCCGGGGCGAGTGGCGCGGGCCGGCTTTTCGGCGGCGGGGACACAGGCCGACAGCGCCGCCAGCGTCAGCACCGCGGTGAACAGGCGCAGGCTCGCTTTCATGCATTCTTCCCCAGATGATAGGCATGGGTCGCCATCGCGGCGCCCAGGATCGGTCCGATCAGGTTGAGCAACGGCACCAGCATCACCCCGGTTCCCACCGCGCCCAGCGCGAAGCGACGGGCGCCCGTGCGCTTGCGCCAGGCCGGCAGCTGGTCGCGCGACAGGTGGCGCGCCGCGACCATGTCGCCCAGGTCGCGCCCCAGCAGCCAGCTGTTCACCAGGAAGAAGGCGATCGCCGTTCCCACGCCGGTCACCAGCAGCAGGATGTAGACCGGCAGCAGCAGCAGGTTGACCGCGATCAGGCGCAGCACCGATCGTGCGCCCATCGCGATCGACCGGCCCAGCGGCACCGCCCGGGCGCTGGCATGGGCGTCGGGATAGTGCTTCGCCTCGACCGCCTCGACCACTTCGTCGGCGAAGATTCCGACCACCGCGATGGCGATGGCGCGGAAGGCGAGCCACCAGGCGAAGACCATCAGCAGCACCGCCAGCACATCGGCCAGCGCCGCGGTGACCGTGCTGGTCGCCAGCCAGCTGCCCCAGCGCGCGGCGGCGGCGTGCAGCCCCCACCACAGCCCGGCGGCCAGCACCGCGAAGAGGACCAGGGTGAGCGCGATCGACTTGAGGAACACACGGACGACCCGAGGATCGAGCAATTGTCCGAACGACAGGACCAGGGCGTGGATCATTGCGATTCCCTTTGCCTGTCCCTAGTGGGGCGACGCAACTGATTTGGAGCTTCCGTGAGCCAGCCCACCTATGACGTCGTCGCGATCGGCAATGCCATCGTCGACATCCTCTCCCAGGCCGACGACGCATTCATCGTCGCCGAGGGCATGACCAAGGGCTCGATGCAGCTGGTCTTCTCGCCCGCCGATGCCGACGCGCTCTATGCCAAGATGGGCCCGGGCCGCGAAGTCTCGGGCGGGTCGGCCGCCAACACCGTCGCCGGCATCGCCGCGATGGGCGGCAGGACCGGCTTTATCGGCCAGGTCGCCGACGACCAGCTGGGCCAGGTGTTCGCGCACGACATCCGCGCCGCCGGCGTCGAGTTCGGCACCGCGGTCCGCGCGGGCGAGCCGACCACCGCGCGCTGCCTGATCTTCGTGACGCCGGACGGCCAGCGCACGATGAACACCTTCCTGGGCGCGTCGCAGTTCCTGCCGGCATCGGCGCTCGACCTCGACCTGATCCGTTCGGGCGCGATCCTGTATCTCGAAGGCTATCTGTGGGACCCCGAGGAGCCGCGCGCCGCGATGCGCAAGGCGATCGACGTCGCGCGCGAGGCGGGCCGCAAGGTCGCCTTCACCCTGTCCGACGTGTTCTGCATCTCGCGCCATGGCGACGATTTCCGCCAGCTGATCGCCGACGGGCTGATCGATATCCTGTTCGCCAACGAGAGCGAACTGCTGGCGCTGTGCGATTGCGGCGACTTCGAGGATGCGATCGCGCACATCGCGGGCAAGGTCCCGCTGCTGGTCGTGACCCGGTCGGAGCAGGGCGCGATGGCGCTGGCAGGCGGCGAGCGCTTCGCGGTGCCGGCCGAGCCGATCGAGAAGGTCGTCGACACCACCGGTGCCGGCGACCTGTTCGCCGCGGGGTTCCTCCATGGCCAGGCCAGGGGCCTCGACGTTCAGGCGTCGCTGCGCCTGGGCGCGGTCTGCGCGGCGGAGATCATCCAGCATTATGGCGCGCGGCCCGAAGCGGACCTGAAGGCGCTGGCCGAACGCACGCTCGGCTGAGCATAGGAAATTTCCTGCGCGAACAAGGGGGTCGGGGCGAAAGCCTCGGCCCCCTTGTTTTACGGTCGTACAGGATGTGCGCGGCGGTTGACGTGGCGTCGGTTGATCGGCGACCCTCGGGCAAATGGCTCCGGGGAGGGTGACGATGACCGGCGTGGCACTGCGGCTTCTGGCGCTCCTCTCGATCATGCTTGCCGTCCCGGTCGCGAACGCCGGCTCGCCCGACCGGGTCGCGGTCGAGGCGCGTTTCCGGTCGGAGCCCGGGGTGACCATCGCAGGTACGCTCGAACTGCCGCCGCGTCGCGGCACGGCGCGGGTGCCGGTGGTGGTCGTGCTGCAGGGGCATGGCCGGTGGACTCGCGGTGGCTTCGACGGGATCCGCAACCGGCTGCTTGCCGCCGGGGTGGGCGTGCTGATCTACGACAAGCGCGGGCTGGGCCAGTCGACCGGCAGCTATGACGAGCGCCTGCCGCTGACCGAGCGCGATGCCGAGGCGGGGATCGCCTGGCTGCGCGGCCGGCCCGAGGTCGATGGCGACCGGATCATGCTGATGGGCATGAGCCACGGCGCCGCCGCCGCGCCCGAGATCGCGCTCCGCGACCCGAAGATCGCCGGGGTGGTGATGCTGTCGGGGCCGGTCGGGCCGCAGGGCAAGATGTTCCTCGACGGCCTGCGCGCCAGCCTGACCCGCGGCGGGATGGCGCCGGCGGGGGTCGATGCCATTGCCGGCGCGACCGCAGCGTGGATGGACGCGCGCGGCCGTGGCGCACCCGACGCCGAGGTTGCGGCGCTGCTCGAAAAGCTGGTCGCGGCGTTCGTCGGCGGCGGCTTCACGGCGGAGCAGGCGCATGGCGCGATCGCGGTGATCGACACGCCGCTGCTGCTGTCGATGTACCAGGCGAAGACGGGCGAGGCACTGGCCGGGATCCGCGCGCCGATCCTGATCGTGCTGGGCTCGGACGATCCGATCCTGGCGCCCGCGGCGCACCTGATCGACGCGCAGAACCTGCTGCGGGGCAATCCCGACGCGCTGGTGGTGGGCGTGCCCGGCGCCGACCACGGCCTGGGCCGGCCGGACAAGGACGGCAAGAGCAGCTTCATGTCGCCCGCGCTCGACGCGCTGGTCGCGCACTGGCTGATCGACCGACTGGTGAGGTGAGTCCTGCTCAGTCTCGACAGTGCAGTATCAGTCTGTTGCGCCCGGTTGGGGGCGGCCCCTCTTGACGGTAGTGGTAAGTGCAGTGAAAAAATCAAAAGTCGAGTCGGTTATATAGTGCAAATGGGACGCGGACCTCAACTTGGTCTGTTCATTATAAGATCGCTTGCGAGTGTTCATACGACCAACGATTGTGATGTTGTCAAGTAAAAACGCCGCTGACGCTAAATATTACCGGCACATATCCCGGAAGGCAAAAATGCTTAAATACAAGTGCGCGCGTATCGCTAGGATTGCTTTCCTCGTCACTGGTCCTGCCGCAATGATATCGGTGGTGATAGAGGGAGAGACCGGTATATGGCCGGTGTTCGCTCGAGGAGTAGTTCTTGGCTTGGTCGCGTCATTTGTGATGTCGATCTGGTGTTCCAGGTGTCGGTCAAGCTATTTCTATGAAAAAAATGATTTTGGTTTTTTAGAGATGAATGTTTTGTTGCCGCCTGCTGTGCATTGCAAAAAATGCGGGTTCGATAGAGAGTCTAATTATGACGGGCCTATTCTTTTTTGATACTGGGAAAGGTCGCGGGCGAGGTTAAACGCGGGTACCAATTGTTAGATTCGAACCACTAGATATTGAAGTGATCGATGAAGTCTGGGGTGAGCGCTTCAACCCGGCTGGTTCAAGATCTTGCTGAACCGCAGAGGCGGTGACGTGGCTGCGGGAATGGGGGTCATGTGTCGGTGAAGAAATTCGCAACGGCGTTTGGGGCGGCGCTCTTGCTATGCGGTTGCGCAGGAGTCCGGCATCCACCTGCGTCAGCACCCTCTCCGGTCGATATGCTGGTTGGCTGGATCAGCTTCAGAGGTGAATTTCTGTTGTACCCGCGTCAGGAGGATCTTGGCCGCACATTGGATCAGAGCTGTACGAGCGGCACTTTTGCCCGAGTCGCAGACTTCCGTTCGGCGGCGCGTCGGTTCGAGGGGAAGCGGGTACGGGTTATCGGACGGCTGATGAAGGCCGATGCTTATTTCAGCGATAGCACCTTGGGGCAGCGGATCGAGAATTACTGTGGTTCGGACACGGTGCTCATCGCAACCAGCGTCGAACCTGCTCCGCCGCAGTGATAAGACGGTTCGCGAAACGCATTTTCGATTCACTCCGACCACATCGCGAGTGATCGCTTATGCTTTGGTGATCGCCGCCACCGCGGCAAGCGCCGATGCCGTGAGCGGGTGCGGCAGCGCGTCGAGCGCGAACCAGCCCAGTTCGCCCATCGTATGCGGCTCGCGGACCTCGGGCTCGCCCTCGAACGTATCCACACGGTAGACCGGCGACACCCAGTGAAAGCCGGCGTCGCGGTCGATCAGGTCGACGACGCACAGCAGCCGGTCGGCGCGGATGGCGATGCCCAGTTCCTCGGCGATCTCGCGCTCGACCGCCTGGGGCACCGTCTCGAACGGATCGACCTTGCCGCCGGCCAGGCCCCAATGGCCGGCTTCGGGCGCGCGCAGGCGGCGGACGAGCAGCAGCTGCCCGTCGCGCAGGATCGCCGCGCCGCAGCCGACGCGGGGTTGTACCGGCGTGTCGCCGCTCATGCCGCGACCGGGATCCAGTTGCTGTTCGCGCGGCGCGCGGCCCCGGCGGGCGGGCGGGTGACGATGCTGATGTGGAACCCCTCATGCGCGACGACGAAGTCGCGCTCGAGCAGCAGCGGCAGGTGCGCCGCCCGGTCGGGATCGGCCTGGCCGATCTTTCGCGCCGTCTCGAAATAGCGCAGCGCGGCATCCTGGTCGGGGGTGAGCGGGGTCATCCGCGCCTTCGCGATGCGGCGGGTATCGGCGACCACCACCGGCGCTCCCGGGCCCATCGCCAGCGCCGAGACGATCGGCGGACGCTTCGTCCACGCCTCGGTCCAGCGATCATAGGCGTCGTGCAGCCGCGCCAGCGCGTCGCCGTCGGACATGAAGGCGGTGCTGTGCTGGCCGATGAAATGATAGCCCAGCTCCATGAGCGGTGCCCCCTCGGGGAACAGCGCGGCGAACCCGTCATAGGGCTTGTACGATCCGATGCCGAATCCCTCGGGGTCGCCGTGATGCGGGCTGAACCGGTCGATGACGATCGGCACGCAATAGCCCGGCGGGCGGAAATGCTCGATCCGCGCGAACAGGTCGGGGAGCGCGGCATAGTCGGAGACCTCCTCGCCCGGAAAGCCGTAGAGCAGGTTCCACAGGACGTAGAGGTCGAGCGAGGTGGCATCGCGCAACAGGCTGAGATTCTGGATGCCCGAAATGCCCTTGCGCATCAGCTTGAGCACATTGGTCGATAGCGATTCGATCCCCGGCTGGATCTGCACCAGCCCGGCGCGCGCCATCAGCTCGAGCTGATCGTATTTCAGGTTCGCCTTCACCTCGTAGAACAGGCCGGGCTTCTTTTTCCAGCTGGCCAGTTCGGGCAGCACCGTCTTGAAATAGGACAGCGGCATGATGTTGTCGGTGAACGACAGATAGGGCGGGTCGTACCGGTCGATCAGCTCGCGGATCTCGTCCAGCATCCGGTCGGGCGCCTTTGTGCGGAAATCCATGCCGGTGCCGTTCAGGCCGCAAAAGGTGCAGTGGTTCTTCATCCCCCACCAGCATCCGCGCGAGCTTTCCAGCGGCAGCCCCTCGGGCAGGTGCGGGGGCAGTCGGCCGGCCGCCTTCTCCGCCTCCAGCGCGGCCAGAAAGTCGTCGAATTCGGGCACCGGCATCTCGCCGATATTGTCGTTCGGCCCGCATTCGATCACCCGCGCCTCGGGCCGCTCGCCGGTGCGCAGATAGCGGTCGCAGAATTCGGGAAATTCGCTGTCGGCCTCGCCCGCGAAGAAATGATCGACCCAGGGGAAGACCGACGCATAGGCCGCGCCCATCGGCATCGCGATGTTGGCGCCGCCCATCACCACCAGCGTGTCGGGGGACGCTTCCTTGATGCGCCGCGCGATCGCGGCGCTTGCCATGACCTGTTCGAAGGTATTGGCGATGGCGACGATCCGCGGGCGATGCGCCAGCACCGCGGCGACGAACTCGTCCATGAACGGCGCGACCTGCGGCAGGATATGGTCGACGATCTCCGCCGCCTTGCCGTGGATCGGGGGCAGGGGCGGCAGCGTGGGGACGATCTCGGCCGGCCAGGCCTGGTCGCGGAACACGCGCTCGCCGATGATCGAATCGAGATAATAGCGGGCGACGCCCTTGTACGGCTCATAGCCGACGCGCGCGGCAAGCAGGATGCTGCCGAAGACGGTGCGAACGCTCATCCCGCGCTGGCGGGCCGCCGCCGCCAGCAGCGCCGGGCCCAGCAGCGGGATCTTGATCTGGTCGAACGGCGGGATGACCATGCACAGGTCCAGCCGGTCGTCCGTGGTCGCCGGTTCCTGTCCCATGCCTGTATCCATCCTGCCCCTCCGCTGCCCCGGTTGCCCGACCGGTAGCGAGTTTCTATAGCTCCCTTAATCACTTGTCGAAGGGGGCATCAATGGCGGTCGAGGAAGAAACGATCCTGGCGGCGCGGATCGAAGTGCCCGAGCATATCCTGTTCCAGGAAGTTACGGGCAATTCGGCGCTGCTGAACCTCAACACCGAAACCTATTACGGGCTGGACGAAATCGGCACCCGCATGTGGGAAGTGCTGGGCGAGGCGAGCAGCGTCGCGGCGGCGGCGGAGACGCTGGCCGGCGAATATGACGCGCCGGTCGAGACGATCCGCGCGGACCTGGTCGAGCTCGTCGCGGACCTCGACGCCCGCGGCCTCGTGACCCTGTCCTACTGATCGCGTCATGGCCGCGCTGGTCGATGCCGCGCGCGCGACGCCGGTCGCGGTCGCGCTGGCGGGATCGGCGCTGCTGATCCGGCTGCTTGGCCTGCGCCGGGCGGCGAAGGTCGCCTGGACGCTGGCCGATCGCCTGCCGCGCGCGCGTGAGGCCAAGGTGCCGCCGGCCGAACTGGCGCATCGCCAGGCGCGGATGATCGCACGGGTGGGGGAGACGATGCCCGCCGGCCCGCGCTGCCTGCCGCGCGCGCTGTTGCTGGCCGCGGTGCTGCGCCGCCGACGGGTTGCGGCCGACCTGGTGCTGGGGGTGCGGGTGGCGCAACCGTTCGACGCACATGCCTGGGTCGAGCTGGACGGGCGGGCGGTGAACGAGGCGCCGACGCTGGCGTCCGACTATCGCCCGCTCTGGCATCTGCCGAACCTGACCGCATGACCGGCTTCGCTGGACTTGTCGCGGCGCGCGGCGCGCCGGTCGACCCGGCGCTGTCGAAGACGATGGCTGCGGCGATCGCCCGCATGGGCCCCGATCGTCGCGACAGCTGGCAGGGCGAGGGCGTGTTTCTCGCCCACGCGCTGCTGGCGACGACCGAAGAGGAGGTCGCCGACCGCCAGCCGCTCAGCTTCGACGGCGCGGTGCATCTGGTGGCCGATGCCCGCATCGACGGACGCGAGGCGCTGGTCGATGCACTGCGCGCCGCCGGGCGTGAGGCAAGGCTGGATGCGCCCGACAGCCAGCTGATCCTCCACGCCTGGCATGCCTGGGGCGAGGCGTGCGTCGATCGGCTGATCGGCGATTTCGCCTTCGCCATCTGGGATACGCGCACGCGGCGGCTGTTCTGCGCGCGCGATCAGTTCGGGACCGTGCCTTTCTATTTTGCGCAGGTCGGCGAGACCTTCCTGTTCGGCAATGCGGTACCCGCCTTGCTGGCGCATCCCGGGCTCGACCGGTCGCTCAATCGCCGCGCGATCGGCGACTATCTGCTGCTCGGCTATGCGCTGGACCGCGACGAGGGCAGCTACCGCGCGATCCGCCGCCTGCCGCCGGCGCACTGCATGACGGTCGCCGATGGCGAGGTCCGCCAGCGGCGCTACTGGCAGCTGCCCGAGGCCGATTTCGCCGAGGCGGAGCGCATGTCGCCGGACGAGCTGACCGAGCGGTTCGGGGCGGTGTTCGACGCCGCCGTGCGCGACCGGCTGCGCAGCCCGCGCATCGCCACGACCCTGTCGGGCGGCATGGATTCGACGATGATCGCCGCCGCCGCCAAGCGCGAAGGGGCGGGGCGCAGCGAGATCCATGCCTGGTCCTATGGCAGCGACTGGCTGATGCCCGATCGCGAGCGGCCGCTGGCGCAGCGATGCGCCGATCATCTCGGGATTCCGTTCAACCCGGTATCGGTCGAGCGCATCTATACCGACCCGCCGCGCGGCGTGTTCCGGGCGCCGCCAGAGCCGCGGATGGAGTTGCGGACCAGCTCGTTCCACCTGGTCGGCGAGGAACTGGTGGATCGCGGCATCCGCGTGCTCCTGCTCGGCATGGGCGGCGACGCGATCGTCGGCGGCGGCGTGACGCACTGGGTCTCGCTGGTGCGGCAGCGGCGCTATGCCCGGCTGATGCGCGAGACGATCCGGTTCTGGCGCCATCATCGCCGCCGCCCGCCGTTCAAGTCGGTGCTGGCGCGGCTCCGTGCCACGGGGACCCGGCCGATCGCCGGGATGATCGATCCCGGCCTGATCGTCGAGGAGCGGATGGACGAGCGGTGGCGCGCCCTGTGCGCCAGCCAGCTGGGCGATCCGCGCGAGGGGATGGCCAGCCACCCCTTCTGGACCGAGCTGCTGGTCGCGGCGCATCCCGAATCGACCGGCCTGAAGCTGCGCGTGCGCCAGCCGATGTTCGACGTGCGGCTGATCGAGGCGGCGATGCGGGTGCCGCCGATGCCGTGGCAGTTCGACAAGGCGATCCTGCGCCGCCGTGCGCAGGGGCTGTTGCCGCCCGAGATCGTCGGACGTCCCAAGACGGTGTTCGGCGTCAACGGCAGCTGGGAGGCGGCGCGGCGCGGGCTGGAGCCGTGGCTGGAGCCATTGGCGCGCGCCGAGGTGCTGGACGGCTATGTCGATCGGCCGCGCCTGGCCCAGATTCTGGCCTCGATCGGGACGTTGCCGCCGCATCGTTATTCGTCGCAGGTCATGCTTCCCGCCGGCCTTGCTGCCTGGCTGGGCGCGGACCTGGGGCCGGGCGGGACAGTCTGGCGCGTTTGACGCGCTTGATCGAGCAAGTAAAACGACTTAACGAGAGCAGTTCAAGGGTATGGCCTGAGGCGAGGCCGGTAACAGGGGATTGTGAATGACGAAGATCACGGCGACCAAGGCTCCGTATCGCAAGCCGGTCCTGACCGAGCATGGCACGATCCGCGGCATGACCAAGACCGCCAATTTCGGCCAGTCCGTCAACGATTCGGACGGTCCGGGCACGTATACCAGCTGACCCGTCCTCGCGCGCACGTCGCGCGAACCGGCCGGCGCGGTGCCCGGAACGGGCCCGGCCGGCCGTTGCTTTATCGGCACCATGACTCATTATCGCCTCGGCATTGCCGGGATCGCCAGCGAGCTGCCGCTGACCGGCCTGCCGGAAGTGGCGCCGATCGCGGTGCCCGATATTCGCGTGACGCGGGGCGTCGTCGCCGCGCTGGCGGACGCGTGGCGCGACGACCAGTCGAGCGAGATCGTGCCGGACTGGGCGACGATCGACTATTTCCGCTCGGCCGACGGCCGCTGGCACCGCATCCGCTATGACTATCGCGGCAACATCGCCGAGTTCGCGATCCGCGAGGACGGGGCGCAGGTCGTCGTCGAGACTGCCCATCCCGATGCTGCCGAGGTCGCCAACCTGATCGAGGGCCCGATCCTGGGCCGGGCGATGCGGCTGGCGGGCTGCACTTGCCTTCATGCGACCGCGCTGTCGCAGGGCGACCGGGCGATCGCGCTGATGGGCGCGTCGGGCGTCGGCAAGTCGAGCCTCGCCTGGGCGCTGGTGCGCCAGGGATGCCGGCTGGTGACCGACGACATGGTCGCGCTGGCCCGTGACGGCGATGCGATGATGGTCCAGCCGGGTCGCGCGCGGCTGCGCCTGTGGCCCGACAGCGCCGAACGGCTCGGGCTGAGCGGCGATTCGGGCACGCTGTTTCCCACCACGACCGAAATGGCCAAGGTCGGCGTGCATGATCCGGCCCTGTTCGAGGATCGCCCGGTGCGGCTGGACGCCATCTACCGCGTGCTGCCGCGCGACCCCGCCCTGGCGCAACCGACGATCGCGGAGATGCCGGTGGCCGAGCGGCTGGCCGAGCTTGCGTCGAACCTCCACGGCATGCTGGCCCCCGGGCGCGAGGGGCGGCGGCGCGAGCTTGCCTGGCTGGCGAGCGTCGCCGGGCGGGTTCCGGTGCGGACGCTGATCCTGCCCGATCGGCTCGATGCGCTGCCGGGCATCGCGGCGGCGCTGATCCCGCGCCTGTTCGCATGAACCGCTTCGCCGCGCAGCTGGTCGAGCTTGCCGTCGCCCATTTCCCGCCGGCGTTGCTGGACGAGGCCGGTTCGGGGGCAGGCGCGGCGGCACTGCGCCGCTCGGCAGCGTGGCTGGCGCCGGGGGTGCAGCTCTATTTCGAATGCCGGCTGGCGGGAGGCGATCGCGCGATCGACGTGTCGCAGCATTTCTTCGCGGCGCGCGGCGGCGTGACGGCGCTGTCCGCGCTGGCGCAGGCGCGCGCGGCGCTGCCGGGTACCGATCTCGCCTGGGCGCGGCTGGCGGACTTCGCCTCGGGCTGGGCGACCGAGCCGGCGATCGTCGAGATCGGGCTGGAGCATGACGCCGGCCCGGACGGGTGGATCGCCGCGCCGGCGGTGTTCGCCGCCTTCGATCGTGGCGCGCTGGCGGATCGCGATGCGGGTGAGCGCTTCGTCACCGCCGTCGCGCCGCACGCGGGACAGGCCTGGTCGCGGCTGGTCGACACGCTGGCGCGGGCCGAGGCATTGGGGATGGCGAGCGGGCGGCTGGTCGGCGCGATGCTGTCGCGCGATGCGCAGCTGCGCTGCATGATCCGCGGCGTCGCGCCGGAACCGGTGGCGGCATTGCTGCGCGAGATCGGCTGGCCCGGCGACCCGGCGCCGCTGATCGACCTGCTGGGCTGGCCCGAGCTGGGCGGCGATGCCACGCGGCTGGTGCTGGGCTTTGCGCCCGGCCCGGTCGCCGAATGCGGGATCGAGGTGATCCATCCGCAGGGCGCCGGGGGCGATGCCGCGCGCGCGGCGCTGCTCGATCGGCTGGCGGCGGCGGGACTGGCCGAACGCCCTCGTGTCGCTGCCCTGGCCGAGTGGCCGGCGACGATCACGCCGATCGACGCGCGCGCCGACTGGCCCGATGCGATGATCGCCGCCGATCTGGCGCATGGCGGCGCGTCGTACTGTGCCGGCTTCGTCAATCATGTGAAACTGAACCTGGCCGGCGGGCGCGTGCTGCCGGCCAAGGCCTATCTGGCGCTCGCGCCGATGCTGCAGGGGAGCGGCCATGCTTGACGCGATCGTGGTGGGGACGGGGCCGGGGGGCGCACTCGCCGCGTTGCGCCTGGCCGAGGCGGGCGCGAAGCTGCTGGTGCTCGAAAAGCGCACGCTGCCGCGCGACAAGGCGTGTGGCGGCGCGCTGACCGTCGGCCCGGTCAAGGCGCTGCTCGGCTGGGACTTCAGCCATCTGGTCGAGGCGCATGTCGACCAGTCGCTGTGGCAGCTCGACTTCGGCACGGTGGTCGAGCGCGACTTCGGCTATGGCGCCTGGATGATCGACCGGCGGACGTTCGATCTCCACATTCTCGAACGCGCGCTGGCGGCGGGCGGATCGAACATCGAGCTGCGCGACGATTGCGGCGTCGAGACCGTGACCGAGGAAGCCGACGGCGTGACCGTGACGCTGCGCGGCGGCGAGACGGTGCGGGCGCGCTACCTGGTCGGCGGCGACGGTGCTGCGGGGCGGACCGCGGCGGCGCTGGGGCTGGGGCGGCGGACCCGGCCGGCACTGGCGATCGATGCGCATGTCGAGCCGAGCGAGGAAGCCTGGGCGCTGGAGGGGAAGCGGATGAGCTTCAACTTCGGCGTGGTGCCCGGCGGCTATGGCTGGATCTTTCCCAAGAAGGGCTATCTGTCGTGCGGCGTCGGCAGCTGGACGCGCGCCACCGGGCTGCCCGGGCTGCTCGACGCCTATCTGGAACAGGCGCTGCCGCCCGGCGCGGTGCGCGGCGAGGTGCGTCGCGGCCATCCGATCCCGATCTATGACGGCCCGGTGCCGATCTCGACCCGGCGCGCCTGCCTGGTCGGCGATGCCGCCAGCCTGGTCGAGCCGATCCT
Source organism: Sphingomonas rustica (assembly GCF_039652585.1). Lineage (NCBI taxonomy): Bacteria > Pseudomonadati > Pseudomonadota > Alphaproteobacteria > Sphingomonadales > Sphingomonadaceae > Sphingomonas > Sphingomonas rustica. The sequence continues at coordinate 13,417 of NZ_JBDIZK010000019.1, forward strand.
GGGCGAGGGCATCCGCTTCGCGCTGGCCAGCGGCGCCATTGCTGCGGCGGTGATCGCCGAGAAGCTGGCGGGGACCTCGACCGACCCCGACGGGCTCGACCATTCGCGCCGCGTCCACCGTGAGATCGGACGCGACCTCGACCGGCTGCGCCGTTTCGTCCTGCCAATCTTCCTCAACAAGCCGGAGAGCTTCTTCCGCAACTTCCTGGTCGAGGAGGGCAATTACATGGCGCTGGCAGCCTCGCTGGAGGCGAAGCTGCCCGCCCCCGAACCCTTCCCGCTTCAGCCGGCGCGCACCTGACCCCGGGCCACCGCCGCCAGCGCGCGCGACTGGCGATGCGCGCGGCGGATCTCATCCGCGGTGCATTCGATCCCGCGGGTCGCGGCGAGGGTCGCGATGTCGTCCAGCGCGACGTCGGGCCCGAGCGCGTCGATCGCCGCGGCGAGCGCAGGGTCGCGGGCGGCACGGGAGATGAACTCATGGGCGTTGCGCAGGCTCATCGCGTGAGACTGGCGCAGGGGCGGGGCGCGTTCAAGCGTGGGTCGCCGAGGATGCCGGGAAATCGGTTCGCGCAGAGACGCGGAGGCGCAGAGAGGGACCGCGGGAGGCGATGCCGCCGCTTGATCCGGGACATGGTTTATCGGGACATTCGCGCTTCGTGCAGCCTCTCTGCGCGAACCTACTATGGGTCAAATCTTAGCGGGAGAGGTGAGAGCAATTCGCTCGAGACGCGATTTGCCTTTCAGATGCGGCGCGTCCGAACCATGATGAAAGGGCTATGAAAGAAGCCCGCTCCGACATCGCAATCGACTGCCCCGAATGCGGCGCCCAGGGGCATGCGCGTTTCGGTCAGTCCGTCATAAAGCACGAGATCAGATGGCATATTTCGATAAAGTGCCCCGTCGCGGGCCGTATCGAGCACGATGGGCTGGGAGGCGGTCCAGAATCGCTTCGCGCCCAGCTGATCGAAGAAAAGGGTTTCTGGTCAATCCGCGTAACTAGGGTCGAAACCCAATCAGCATCTTGAGGGATGATGGTTTTTCTGATTCAGTGGTGCGCGGGTCAGGAGGAGTGAGTCATGGCGCTGTTCTGGTTGTCGGATAGAGCGTGGGCGGCGATCGAGCCGCATCTGCCGAAGAACCAGCCCGGCGCGCGACGGGTAGACGACCGGCGGGTGATTTCCGGGATCGTGCATGTGCTGAAGGTCGGCTGTCGCTGGTGCGACTGCCCGGCTGATTACGGGCCATCCACGACGATCTACAACCGGTTCAACCGCTGGTCGCGCCGTGGCTTCTGGCTCAAGCTTCTCGACGCGCTGGCGGATGCTGGCGTGGTCACGAAGAGTACCGCGATCGACAGCACCTATATCAAGGCGCAACGCGCAGCCTTTGGCGGAAAAGGGGGCGCCAGATCCAGGCGATCGGTCGCTCGCGCGGCGGATGGACGACCAAGATCCACGCGCTGACCGATGTCATCGGCCGTCCCTATGCCCTGATGCTGACGGCCGGTAATGTCAGCGACGTGAAGGCAGCGCCCGCGCTTCTCGAACGTGCTGGCCGGATGCGTTACCTCCTTGCTGACAAAGGCTACGATGCCGACCGGCTGCGCCGTTCGCTACGTGACGCCGGAGCCGTTCCCGTCATCCCCGGACGGCGAAACCGCAAACGCACAATCCGCTACGACAAAGACCGGTACCGCGGCCGCCACCTGATCGAGAACGCCTTCTGCCGTCTCAAGGACTTCCGCCGTGTCGCCACCCGCTATGATAAACTCGCCGCCAACTTCCTGTCAGGCGTCGCCATCGCGACCGCGCTCGCCTTCTGGCTCTGATTGAGTTTCAGCCCTAGCGACGCCAAGCCTCAGACGATGAAGATCGTCAAGCGCGCGATGGACCTGACCCTGGCGGGCGCGCTGGCCTATCTTGAAAAATTTCCGATTCTCTGGGTCGGTACTACGGCCGATGCCGACTGGCTCATCAGAATGCTCGAATTGGGCGGCGTCGATGCAGAAAGATGGGAGGTTCGCTATACTCATAAAGATCCGACGGCAGACGAGCTTCCTGACAAGGAGTCCGCGATCCAATTATTGAAGCATCATAATATAGATCTGAGAGAAGTTCGTCTTGTCTCACATTTCTATGACGGATCGATGGGAATTTTTCTAAGACGTGATGGCGAGCTGTCGTACCTCGGTATCGAGTTCGATCCCGAGGGCGCCAAATTGCTTGCGCACGCATTCTTCGCGTTAGGCATTTCGGTTCGGCGCGATGAACTCGACGCTGACGCGATGCAGCGGGTGCTTGAAGCAGAATAGGCGTTCCTGATCTCGGCGAATTTCGGGGGAAATCGGCTCGCGCAGGGACGCTGAGGCGCAGAGAGGGACCGCGGGCGGCGATGCCGCTTGATCCAGGAGCGTGGCGTCTCCCGACCTCTGGCGCCTGACGCACCCTCTCTGCGCCTCTGCGCGAGTAACGACCCCAGGCGCCGTCTCTACAGCTGGCTGCCCCGAGGCCGCCGGTTGGCGAAATACGAGCCGATCATCATGAGCAGGAAGACGGGGACGTACCAGAAGAACAGGAGCACCGACTTGGCAAGCGACCAGTCCCAGGCATGGGTCGCGCCATAGACGCCGACCGCCGACCCGATCAGCGGAATATAGGTAAGGATGATCCCCACGAAAAATGCGAACGCCTTGCCGAGAAAGCTGGTCGCGCCGAGTGCATAGGCAACGCCGTCCCACACCGCGAAAAACTGAAAGATGCCGACGAGGAAGAAGATGATTCGGGGAAGAAGCCGCATGTGATCGTCCTATGCCCTCTTGTTAGATGCGTTGTGCAGTGACTGGTGACGGATGCCGATTGAAAAGTCGAGATCCGACCTTGACTGCCGCGAGCCGGGGTGTGCCTGGTTCGGGCGCAAGTCTCTGGGCTGGGCCGGGAAGCTGGTTCGCGCAGAGACGCGGAGGCGCAGAGACGCGGAGGCGCAGAGACGCGGAGGCGCAGAGACGCGGAGGCGCGGAGGCGCGGAGGCGCAGAGATAGGGGTGCGACACCCGGAAATGACGCGACATGCCGCGTCAGAGGATCGAGCACAGCCGCCGCCGCCCGCGATCCTTCCCTGCGTCTCCGCGTCTCCGCGCGAATAATCATCTCGAACTTTGTTCACGGCCGCAATGAGAGGTGACCGAGCAGCCGCTCTAAACGCTCATCAGCGCGTCCCAGAGCGCGAGCGAATAGCGGGATTTGCGGGTAAACAGGACCGTCTGCGCCTGCACCACAGTCTGGCCGCTATCCATATCGCGGACCGAAACCGTCACACCCCGTGTCACGTCGCTACCGCCAAGGTCGGCACGGAAGAAGCAGCGTTCGGCATAGTGAGGATCGCACCGGACCTGCGTTGCCGCGCCCCTGTCGGATGTAAGGGTGATGAGGTAATCCGATGCCCGATCGCGGCCGGTAACGCTGCGGACCTCGCCGCGGATCGGCCCGGCATTCGGGTAGGTGATGGTGGAGACGATCGGCCACGGGCCGTAGCTCTCCTTGAATTCAACCGCTTCGAGATGAACGGCCACCCCTCCGGACGCCAGCGGTGGCGCGACAGGGGCCACGGTGCGGACCGCGCTGAACAGGAATGCCAGCGGCACGATCAGCAGGATGGCGACTGACCAGCCAAGAATTCTGCCGATAGAGTTGATCATCCGGCGATCCTAATCCGGTCCGGAGTTCACGCAATCGTGCATGTCCCGTCCGCAACACTTTCGCGCAACCGCGCGTTTCGGACAAGCATGATGGAGGATGGCCGCACCCATAGCCGGTCGGCCGTCCCGCGTCGCAGGAGAGATGTGTGCGGAAATTCGGACTTGCCTGTGCTGCGATCCTGCTGGCGGCCGGCGTCGCGCCGACGGCGGCGGTCGCGCAGGATTACAATTACGTGCCCGGCTGGGCCAACACCACCAATCACAAGTATAAAGGCCCGCGAAGCGGCGGGTGGAAGGCGAAGACCGATCTGTTCGAGCGGCTCGGGCGGCGCAGCCCCGCGGCGCTGTGCACGCTGAAGAACCTGTCCGAGGCGGACGGCAACGTCATTGTGAACCAGTATCGCAGCCGGGAGCGCAAGACGAATGCCGCCGCCGCCTTTCGCATGGCCGAGCAGCAGGTCGCCGCCCATCACCGGCGGCTGAAGGCGCGGGGGAAGTGCTAGTCGCCAGGAGCGTCGCTGGATCTAGCTGAGCTGCTCGTCCAGGCTGCGGGTGAGGGGCGTCACCTCGTCGCCGGTGTGCCTGGTCGATGCCGGCTCGATCAGCAGCACCCAGCATTCATCGTCTGCGACGGGATTGTGGCGGACGCCGCTGGGCACGGTGAGGAAATCGCCCTGGTTCAGATCGACCGGGCCTTCCTCGAATTCGATGCGCAGCGATCCCCTGACGATGTAGAACAGCTCGTCCTGGCCGTCATGCGCGTGCCAGACGAATTCGCCCTTCAACTTCGCGACCTTGAGCAGCTGGTCGTTGACGCTGCCGATCACCTTGGGCGACCAGTAATCGGTCACCCGATCGAAGGCGGCGGTGAGCGTGACGGGTGACAGCATGGAACCTCCAGGCGTGGCGCGCATGCCCGCCCCGCGATTGCGCTGTACCGGGCACGCGGCAGGGCGGCAACGGCGATCCGCCGGTGTCAGTCCGCCACGCTCCGACGCGGCTGGACCAGCTCGACCGGCCCGGCCGCCGCGGGCCATAGCGCGATGCGGTAGCGATCATCGCCGTCCAGCCCATCCTCGCTCAGCGTGTCGAGCCCGCCGAAATGCGCACGCAGGCGATAGGTGCCGGGCGGCAGGTCGATCGTGTCGACCGATCCGGTGGTGCATTCCATCAGCTCCAGCCGGCCCGAGGGGAGGTGCAGGCTGGCCTCGACGATCTGGTCCCAGCCCTCGGCAACGGTTTCGGGCGCGCGGTCGAGCAGGTCGATCTCGACCGGCACGGTCATGTTGCGGACGGGCTGGATCACCACCAGATGCGGCACCGCCTTCACCATCAGGGTCAGGTCCGCATCGACATAGTCCGTCGGCGGATCGGGCTGCACCTCGGCATCGCGCAGGTAGAACTGGAAATAATCGGCGAACACCTCGTAGCGGCGCAGCGTCATGTGGGGCGAACTCCTTGCTGTCCCGGAAGCCCGTCGAACGCCCGAGGGTCCACGTCGTTTCCGCCAGCGGTTCAGGCCGCAGCGGCTAGGCCGGTCCGCGCATCCGCGGCGGCATCGGGCTCGGCGGGGGCGGTGATCGTCGCGGCGCGCCCGCAATCGCCACGGGGTCTCATCGTCGGCAGCAGCGACAGGCTGACCAGATAGCCGATCACCGCGCTGCCGCCATAGCCGACCAGCGGGGTCGGATAATTGCCCAGCGCCGCTGCCAGGATGACCGTGCCCCAGAGCGCACCGAAGGCGAGATGGGCGTCCGATGCCCCGCGCCCGGCGACCAGTCCGGCAGCGGCGGGCAGCAGCATCACCACCGCGCCGGCCAGCACGCAGGCACCCGCCAGCGGATGGACGTCGAATGCGGTGTAGAGGATCTGGTCGACATGGGGCGCGGGCGGAAAGCGGTCGGGCTGAAGCAGCGTGGCGACGAAGCCGGCCAGCGCGGCGGCGAGCGCGGCCAGCGTGCCGCGGTCACGCCGGGTGCAGGCAAGCACCGCCAGTGCGGCGGCCAGAACGCCGGCCATTGCCCGGTCGGGCTGAAGCGCCAGGGTCGCCGCGGCGACGATCGTCGCGATCGCGGCGGCGCGGCTGCGCACGCTCGCAAAGCCGATGATGATCGCAGGGACGAGGATCAGGCTCGGCTGAATCGATATGCCGGCGATGCGCACCCAGCGCGCGGCCTCCGCAGCGCCGTCCGCCGCCAGCGTCGCGGCCAAGAGCACAAACGACAGGGCGAGCGCGATGATGCCGGGCGGCAGCGACAGCCGTGTGGCCGCGTCGCGGGTCAGCGCAACCAGCAACAGGCCGATGACCAGCGCGCCGCCGTTGATCCCCAGATAGCGGGCCGGCGCTCCGGCCAGCGCCAGATAGGCCAGCCCGAGCAGCACGGCGCCGATCGCGCAGGCGATGCCGAAGGCGAGGGACGAGGATCGAAGGGTCATGTCGGACATGCTCCGGGATGAACCGGCATCGGCCGGGCTGGGGAAGGGACGGTGCAGGCGAAGCGCGGCCGCGCGCGGGACGAGGCCGCAAAAGCCGTGAAGCGCGAAGCGCAGCGCGTCGCCATCGTCGGGGATGGCGTCGACCTCCGCCGCGATGGCGCGTGCCCAGTCGCGATGCCGCGGCGGCAGGATCCGTTCGAGCACATGGCATAGTCGCTCCGCGGCTGCCCGACGCAGGCCGTGCCTCATGTCGCCGCCCCGGGGATCGCCGCCCCGGCAGGGCGGGCCGCCGGCGGATTGGCGCGGGCCAGCGCCACGCCGCTGGCGGTCAGGCGATAGGCATGGCGCGGCGGACGCCCGCCGCCCTGGGGAAGTTGCCATTCGGCGGTGAGATGGCCCTGCTCCTCGAGCCGGATGAGCAGGGGGTAGAGCGTCCCCGATTTCACGCCGGCCAGCTGCGCCAGCTCATAGCCGTGCCGCCAGGCTACAGGCGATTCGAGCAGTACGGCAAGCACCGTTCGCGCGGCTTCGGACAGGGATCGATGTCGAACCATGTCCAATATATCTACCTATATAGATTTAGAGTCAATCGGGGTTTCAGTCGGGTGCGCGCCAGCCCCGACGAAAAAGGTCGGGGCGTGACTCCTCGCTATGCCGCCACGACCCGTCTCTTGAAGTAGGAGAGGGGAGGCCAGGTCGAGACGAGTGTCCACCCTTCAGACGCCATCGCCTTGCGCATCGACCCGAAGCCGATCCGCCTGCGATATTCCCAGATTTCGTTCGTCGCCCGAAAGACGAGCGCGTTGTTCTCGGTTGCAACCAACTCGCTACCTCTTAGTCCCTCCTCGCGAAGGATATTCATCTCGCCTACAGCGCTATATCTGACGCGACGGAATATGAGTTCCCCGCCCGTTTGGAGCAGCGGCGCGTCAGTTCCGCCAACGCTGAAGCGCTGCTGGGCTGCCTGTTTGGAGATGCCGAGCGCATTTCCAATCTCTGTCCAACTGATGCCGGTCCTACGCGCTGCATCGATCCAGCGGTGCAGGCTGAGCTTGGCTTCATCGGCGACCAGATGGGCGACGGTGATGGCTTCGGTGAACCCTTCCGCAGTCTCGCCAGTGAACGGCGGCTGACGGTCGGCCGCCCAAGCCAGAACCACTGCCGACGTCTTGTCTCTGATGTCCTGCTGCTGCTCGATATGCATGTCGACCTCCGTCAACCTTGTCTTGACGAATCGTCAATATCTCGTTGACGGCTCTTCTGTCAACGAGTTGTTGACGTGAGCGGTGAGGAGGTGGGTTGCGCCAGCCCCCAACAAAAAAGGCCGGGGCGTGAACCCCGGCCTCTTCGTGTTACTTCCGGAGGTGCGGGCCTCAGGCCTGCTTGCCGCCCGGGGTCGGTGCGCCCGGCAGCGGCGGGACCGGCTGGGGCGGGGTATCTGCGTCCGTTTCCGGCACGTCGACGATCCCGCGGCCGACATGGCTGCGGCTGCGGCTGTAGCCGAAATACACCGCCAGGCCGATCGCCGCCCAGATCAGGAACAGGATGATGCTCTTGTGGTCGAGGCTGACGAACAGATAGGCGCAGCCCGCGATCGCGATCGGCGCGGTGACGAACACCGCCGGCGTGCGGAACGGCCGGTGGCGCGTCGGATCCTTGCGGCGGATCACCATGACCGCGATCGCGACCGCGGCGAACGCGAACAGCGTGCCCGAGTTCGAGATGTTGGCCAGCTGGCCCACCGGGAAGAAGGCGGCGAACAGCGCGACCGCGATGCCGGTGATGATCGTGATGACGTGCGGCGTGTTGAACCGCGGGTGGATCTTCGAGAAGGCCTGCGGCAGCAGACCGTCGCGGCTCATCACGAAGAAGATGCGGGTCTGGCCGAACATCATCATCAGGATGACCGACGGCAGGGCGAGGCCGGCGGCCAGGCCGAGCAGGTTGCCGATCTGCGGCCAGCCGATCTCGCGCAGCGTGAACGCCAGCGCTTCCTTCGAGCAGACCACGTCCTTGAAGCCTTCGGCGGCGCGCGCTGCGCACTGTGCCGCCAGTTCGCGGCTGCCCGGCTCGAGCACCGCGCCCGCGGCGGTGGTGACGGGCTGGGTCGACAGGCCCGGTGCGCCGATCACGCCGGCGGCGACCAGGATGTAGAAGATGGTGCAGATCGCCAGGCTGCCGATCAGGCCGATCGGCATGTTGCGCTGAGGGTTCTTGGTCTCCTCGGCCGCGGTCGAGACCGCGTCGAAGCCGACATAGGCGAAGAAGATCGACGCCGCCGCCATCGAGATGCCGACGAAGCCGGTCGGGGCGAAGGGCGAGAACTGCTCGCTGTTCATCACCGGCACCGCCAGCACGATGAACAGGGTCAGCGCGGCCACCTTGATCGCGACCAGGATCGCGTTGACCGTGGCGCTCTCCTTGGTGCCGATCACCAGCAGCCAGGTGACCAGGCCGGCGATCGCCATCGCGGGCAGGTTGATCAGCCCGCCGTCGAACGGCCCGAGCACCAATGTGTCGGGTATGTCGATCGAGAAGGCATGTTCGATCAGGCCGACGACATAGCCGGACCAGCCGACCGACACCGCGCCCGCGGCGACCGCATATTCGAGGATCAGGGCCCAGCCGACCATCCAGGCGATCAGTTCGCCCATGACGGCATAGCTATAGGTATAGGCAGAGCCCGAAACCGGCACCATCGACGCCATTTCGGCGTAGCACAGCGCGGCGAAGGCGCAGACCAGGCCGGCGATGATGAACGAGATCATCATGCCCGGCCCGGCCTTCTGCGCGGCCTCGGCGGTCAGAACGAAGATACCGGTTCCGATGACTGCGCCGACGCCGAGCATGGTCAGCTGAAACGCACCCAGGGTACGCGTCAGGGACTTTTTTTCGGCTGTGGCGAGGATGGCATCGAGTGGCTTTACGCGCCCGAAGATCATGAAAGGGTCCCCTTCGCGGCGCTCGGGCGCCGCCCCGTTTGGTTGAAGGCCGGGAGCCTAGTCGCAAATCGGTGAGGCGCAACGATTTTGTAACGCGCGTAACCGAAGTTCGCCGCGCTTTGCCGCTCAGCGCGGCAGCATCGCCCCCAGCCGGCGCCCGGCGAACACATGAACGTGAAGGTGCGGCACTTCCTGGCCGCCATCGACGCCGACATTGGCGAGGAGCCGATATCCCGGCTCGACCATACCCGCCTGGCGCGCCACCGCGCCGACCGCCCGCACGAAACCGGCAATCTCCGCATCGCTGCCGCGCGCCGAGAAATCGTCCCACGAGACATAGGCGCCGCGCGGGATCACCAGGATATGCTGAGGCGCCTGTGGATTGATGTCGTGAAAGGCGATGGCGAAATCGTCCTCGTACACCCGCTTCGACGGGATCTCGTCGCGCAGGATCCTCGCGAAGATATTGTCCGGGTCATAGGGCAGGGTGGCGTCGATCGGCATGGCGGCTCCTTTTGGAGGGGCTTAGCGCAGCGGCGTTGGAGGTGGGAAGGGGGTGGCGACTGGCGCCCGGTCCGTGGAGGGTCCGGTGCGGTGCGGCTAGGCGCGCGGCCGCGCCGCCTTCTCGTCGATCCCCGACACCCCCTCGCGGCGCGCCAGTTCCGCGCGGACCTCGTCCAGCGTCACGCCGGCATCGGCCAGCAGCACGAGCAGGTGGAAGATCAGGTCGGCCGCCTCGCCGGTCAGCTCGGCGCGGTCGTCGCGGATCGCGGCGATCACCGTCTCGGTGGCTTCCTCGCCGACCTTCTGCGCGATCTTGGCGCGGCCGCGCGCGGTCAGCTTGGCGACGTAGGAAGTGGCCGGATCGCCCTGGCGGCGGTCGCGGATCACCTGTTCGAGGCGGTCGAGCATGTCCATGGCCCCTGGCTGTCCGAGGGCGCGGCGCAAGTCAATCCTGCGCGTCGGCCTTGCGGAAGCGCGCCCGCAGCGCACGGCGGACGAACCAGATGCTGAACGCGGCGAACAGGAACAGCGCGATGTCGGAAAGCTCGGGCATCGACCGCGTCGCCGTGGCGCCCGAATGTGCCCCTTGCGCCAGGGCAGGGGAAGCGATCAGCAGCGGGAACAGGCGAAGCATCGGGTTGGGATAGCGGAGAAAGGTTAAGGGGCTTCCTCACCTATTCGTCATCCCGGTCGAAGTGCGGGGATCCACGGGTCGGCGCATCCCGGACTCAAGGGTCCGGGGGCGGAAGCGGGACAGGTCGCACGTCCCACGTCACGGCGGCGGGAGGATGGGTGGCCCCGGGCATTTCAGCCGGGGTGACGGGTGGGGGTGGCGAGGTGGCGCCTCGCCTCACCCCCGCTCAGCTGCGAACCGCGATCCCCGCTGCCGCCAGCGCCGCGTGCGCATCGGCGATGCTCGCTTCGCCGAAATGGAAGATCGAGGCGGCCAGCACCGCGGAGGCATGGCCGTCGCGGATGCCCTCGACCAGATGCTGGAGCCCGCCGACGCCACCCGAGGCGACCACCGGCACCGTCACCTCGTCGGCGATGGTGCGGATCAGATCGAGGTCGTAGCCGTCGCGGGTGCCGTCGCGGTCCATCGAGGTGACCAGCAGCTCGCCCGCGCCCAGCCGCGCCAGGTTCAGCGCATGCTTGACCGCGTCGATGCCGGTCGCGCGGCGGCCGCCATGGGTGAAGACTTCCCAGCGCCCCTCGACCCGGCGCGCATCGACCGAGGCGACGACGCACTGGCTGCCCATCCGGTCGGCGATCTCGGCGACCACCTCCGGCCGGGCGACCGCGGCGGAATTGACCGCGACCTTGTCGGCGCCGGCCAGCAGCAGCGTGCGCGCATCCTCGACGCTGCGCACCCCGCCGCCCACGGTCAGCGGCATGAAGCACACTTCGGCGGTGCGCCGCACCACGTCGACGATCGTGTCGCGGCCCTCATGGCTGGCGCCGATGTCCAGGAAGCAGAGCTCGTCGGCGCCGGCCGCGTCATAGGCGCGCGCCTGTTCGACCGGGTCGCCCGCATCCTTGAGATCGACGAAGTTCACCCCCTTGACGACGCGCCCGCCGGCGACGTCGAGGCAGGGGATGACCCGCGCACGAACGGTCATAATTCCTCCCCGGAACGGGGAGGGGGACCATCCGCAGGATGGTGGAGGGGGCCCGAGGCAAGCGAGGCGTTCGTGGAGGGCCCCCTCCACCGTCGCTTCGCGCCGGTCCCCCTCCCCGTGCCGGGGAGGAGTTGGTTGGTTACCATCACGCCGCTGCCTCGATCGCCTCGCCCAGCGCCAGGCGGCCGTCGTACAGCGCGCGGCCGGTGATGACGCCTTCGATGCCGTCGGCGACATGGCCGCGCAGCGCGTGGATGTCGCCCAGGTCGGTCACGCCGCCGCTGGCGATGACGGGGATCGACACCGCGCGCGCCAGCGCAACCGTCGCCTCGACATTGCAGCCCTTGAGCAGGCCGTCGCGGCCGACATCGGTGAACAGCAACGCAGCGACGCCGGCATCCTCGAATCTTCTGGCCAGTTCGACCACCGACACGTCGGAGACATCGGCCCAGCCGCGCGTCGCGACCATGCCGTCGCGCGCATCGACCGCGACGACGATCCGCCCGGGATTGTCGCGCGCCGCCTGGCGGACCAGGTCCGGATTCTCCAGCGCGGCGGTGCCGATCACCACCCGCTCGACGCCCAGGTCGAGCCAGTGCGCCACCGAATCGGCCGAGCGGATGCCGCCGCCCAGTTGCACCTTGCCGGCGAATGCCTGGAGGATGCCGGCCACCGCTGCGCCGTTGACCGATTCGCCGGCAAAGGCGCCGTCCAGGTCGACGACGTGCAGCCACTGCGCGCCCTCCGCCATGAACGCCGCCGCCTGCGCCGCGGGATCGTCGCCATAGACGGTTGCGCGGTCCATATCGCCCTCGGCCAGCCGCACCACCTGGCCGCCCTTCAAGTCGATTGCGGGGAAGACGATGAGGCTCATGTACTGCGGTTCCATGCGAATCCCCCTCCCTGGAAGGGAGGGGTTAGGGGTGGGTAGGGTTCGGTTCCCGTGATGCCGTCCACGCCAGGCCGCCGGTCGACCCACCCCCGGCCCCTCCCTTCCAGGGTGGGGAGCAGGTGGGCGCCCGCGGCCGTCACGGACGCCATGCGAGGAACCTTTCGATCAGCGCGAGGCCGTAGCGCTGGCTTTTTTCGGGGTGGAACTGGACGCCCAGATAATTGTCGCGGCCGATCGCCGCGGTCACCGGGCCGCCATGGTCGGTGGTCGCCAGCACGTCGTCGCCGTCGAAGGCGAAGCTGTGGAGGAAATAGGCCTCGCCCGGCGCGATCAGCGGATGCGCGGCGGCCGGAACGACGTCGTTCCAGCCCATGTGCGGCACGCGCAGCCGGGGCGAGGCGGGCAGCGCGCGGACGGTGCCGGCGATCCAGCCCAGCCCGTCATGCACGCCCATCTCCTCGCCGCGATCGGCCATCAGCTGCATGCCCACGCACACGCCCAGAAAGGGCGCGGCGTCGCGGCGCACGCGCTGTTCCAGCGCCTCGACCATGCCGGGGATCGCGCGCAGCCCCGCCGCGCACGCGCCATAGGCGCCGACGCCGGGCAGGACGACCCGGTCGGCGCGCAGCACGACCTCCGGGTCGGCGGTCACGTGAATCGCCGCCGCGCCCGCCGCCTTCAGCGCATTGTGGACCGACTGGAGATTGCCCGCACCGTAATCGATCAGCGCGACGCTCACCGGGCGAGCGCTTCCAGCCCGGGCGCGGTCATGGTCGGGGCGAATTCGACGACCTGGTAATGGGCGACGCCGTGGACCGCGAACGGATCCTGCGCCAGCAGCGCCTCGGCATCGGCACGCGGGCCGGCGAGCAGCAGCACGCCGCCCTGGGGCGGGGTCTGGCGGCCCGAGGCGAGCATCGAGCCGGCGGCATATTGCTCCTTAAGCCAGTCGATATGCGCGGCGCGGTGCGCGTCCACCTCGGCCAGCGGCACGACATAGGTCAGGATCGCGACGATCATCACAACACTCCCTTGGTGCTCGGGATCGCATCCGCCTTGCGCGGGTCGATCTCGACGGCCTGGCGCAGCGCGCGGGCCAGCCCCTTGAACGCGGCCTCGGCGATATGGTGGTTGTTGGTGCCGTACAGCGTCTCGACGTGCAGCGTCACGCCGGCGGTCTGGGCGAAGCTGTGGAACCAGTGCTCGACCATCTCGGTGTCCATCTCGCCCAGCTTCTTCTGGGTGAACTCGGTCTTCCACACCAGATAGGGGCGGCCCGAAATGTCGATCGCGACGCGGCTCAGCGTCTCGTCCATCGGCGACAGCGCGTCGGCATAGCGGCGGATGCCCTTCTTGTCGCCCAGCGCGCGGGCAACCGCCTCGCCGATCGCCAGCCCGGTATCCTCGACCGTGTGATGCTGGTCGATATGCAGGTCGCCGACGGTCTTCACGTTCAGGTCGATCAGCGAATGGCGGCTGAGCTGTTCCAGCATATGGTCGAAAAAACCGATCCCGGTGGAGATGGTGTACTCGCCGGTCCCGTCCAGATTGACGGTCACGGCGATCGAGGTTTCGCTCGTCTTGCGGCTGATCGTGGCGGTACGCATGCCGCCCCCATAGCGCCGCAATGGCCTCAAGCAAAATAGCCTTGCTTGGGGATGTGCATGCATCGCTTGACCCATGGAATCGAGCCGCTACCCAAGGGGCATGACTGCTTCCGTGCCCGACAGCCTGATTCCCTATGACGAGATCGTGCAGGAAGCCCTGCGCGCGGTGGTGGGGCGCGTGCTCGGCACCGTCGCCCAGACCCAGGCGCTGCCCGGCAGCCATCATTTCTACATCACCTTCCGGACGCATGCGCCCGGCGTCGACATCCCGCAGCGGCTGATCGAACGCTTTCCGGACGAGATGACGATCGTCCTTCAGCACCGATTCTGGGACCTGCGCGTCGACGACGAGAAATTCTCGGTCGGGCTCAGCTTCAACCAGGTGCCCTCGACGCTGACGATCCCCTTCTCGGCGATCACCGGCTTCCAGGATCCGGCGGTGCATTTCGAGCTTCGCTTCCAGGCGCAGGAAGGCCCCGACGGCCCCGACCCGCATGACGAGGCCGAGAATGACGGCCCGACCATCACCCCGGTCGAGGACGGATCGAACGTCGTCGCGGTGGACTTCAAGCGCAAGAAATAAGGTCGTCGCCTGAAATCCCTCTCCCCTTGTGGAGACGGAGTGAGCAGCCGCCGGCTGCCGAAGGGTGAGGGGGCGCTGGGCTCCCCGCGCTTTCCCTTTCGGCTCGTCCCCCTCATCCTTCCCCCACGAGGGGAGAAGGAGAGTGGCGCATCGCCGCTATCGGCTCCCCTCCCTTTCAGAAAGGGGAATCTCCGACCTAGAACGAGATCCGCGCCTTCGCGATCAGGCGGTCGCCGGTGTGGCTGATGTCGGCATAGGGCGACGCGATCGCCTGGGACCGGTCGATGTCGGTGCCGACATAGTCGAGGCCCAGCGTCAGCGGCGCGGCCACATATTCGACGCCCAGCCGCCAGTCGGCATAATTGCCCGCCGGGCGCAGCCGGGCGGCGAGGCGGGGGTCGTCGGTGCTGCCGCTGGTGCGGCCGACGCGCGCCGACACGCTGAGCGGCGTCGAGGGGATGCCCGCCCGGGCGCCCATGTTCAGATAGAGATTGTCGCCGCCGATCGACGACTGGTCCGGCGCATAGACCAGGCCGGCATCGACCTCGACCGGGCCGAGGGTGAAGCTGCCGCTGCCGCCCAGCTCGAGATAGTCCATCCGCTCGACCGCGTTGACGAAGACATGGCCGGTCCCGTGGACGCGGAACCGCACCGGGCCGGCGCCCAGGCTGGTGCCGGCCTCGAGATCGAGCACCGCGTCGGCGCGGCCATGCCGGTCCGATTCGCGCAGCATCGCGACGCGCGCCGACGCGTCGATCCCGATGACATCGACCGTGACATCGGCCGAAGTCGACACGCGGCCCTCGCTCCAGCTCAGGCCGCGACGGGTCTCGTCATTGGTGATCTCGGCACCGCCGGTCACAAGCTGGGCATGGGCCGGCAGGGCTGCGGCGCTGGCCGCAATCCCTGCCATCACAACAAACGCAATTCGATTCATCCGCTATTCGACCTCGGCAATCCGTCCAGTTCCCCGTTGAGGACGCTATGGTCGTCGCGGGCGACTTCGACCAGATGCCCGCGCAGTTTATCGTCGTGTCGTGCGATCTCCGCGTCGATCGCATCGCGATGGGTGCTGCACCAGCCGGCGCGGCGGCCCTCGATCACGCCGTCGCGCTCGATCGAGCGGCGCATGACCGAACCCGAGGCATTGCGCGCCTCGCGCTCGATGGTGACGTCGGCACGCCAGGTGCAGGCGAGCGTCGACATCTTGCCGGGGCCGGCGGCGGTGCCGACCTGCTTGGTCGCGACCTTCACGGTCGACCGGTAATGGGCATCGACCGGGCCGCTGGCATGGTCGATGCGGACGCGGTGCTCGAACTGCCCGGCCAGGGGCGGCGCCGCGATGATGCCGAGCGCGAGCCCGGCCATGAGTAGATTGGCCATCCTTACGTCTCCTGCGGGTGTCCCGGCCTATCTTGGCCAGTGACGACGCCGGCACGACGCCGGCACCCGGCGAGATGGCGCGCGGGACCGGGAGCGACAATGTCTGTTCACAAAACGTAACATTCGAGACGACAAGCGGCAGCATAAGCGGGGTTGGCGAAAGCCCCGCACCGGTTCTAGAGCGCCTGCGACTGTTCCCGCGGAGGATGATGTGACCGACACCCGTACCGAAACCGACTCGATCGGCGCGATCGAAGTACCCGCCGACGCCTATTGGGCGGCGCAGACCCAGCGTTCGATCGAGAATTTCCCGTTCGGCGCGCAGGAGCGCATGCCGATCGGCATCGTCCATGCCCAGGCGATCGTGAAGCAGGCGGCGGCGCGGGTGAACGTCAAGCACGGCCTGGATCCCGAGATCGCCAAGGTGATCGACACGGTCGCGCAGGAAGTGATCGACGGCAAGCTGGACGACCAGTTCCCGCTGGTCATCTGGCAGACCGGGTCGGGCACCCAGACCAACATGAACGTCAACGAGGTGATCGCCGGCCGCGCCAACGAGATCCTGACCGGCAAGCGCGGCGGCAAATCGCCCGTCCACCCGAACGATCACGTCAACATGGCGCAGTCGTCGAACGACAGCTTCCCCACCGCGCTGCACATCGCGGCGGCGCGCGGCATCACGCTGACGCTGTACCCGGCGCTCGACCGGCTGTTCGCCGCGCTGGATGCCAAGGCGAAGGGCTGGGACCATATCGTCAAGATCGGCCGCACCCATCTCCAGGATGCGACCCCGCTGACGCTGGGCCAGGAATTCTCCGGCTATGCCGCGATGCTCGCCTCGGCGCGCGCGCGCTTCGCCAGTGTGCTCGAGCTCGACATCTTCAAGCTGGCGCTGGGCGGCACCGCCGTCGGCACCGGGCTCAACTCGCCCCCCAACTATGCCGAGGATGTTGCCGCCGAGATCGCGACGATCACCGGGCTGCCTTTCGTCACCGCGCCGAACAAGTTCGAATCGCTGGGCACCAAGGACCAGCTGGTCAACCTGTCCGGCACGCTGAACACGCTGGCCGTGTCGCTGACCAAGATCGCCAACGACATCCGCGTGCTGGGTTCGGGCCCGCGCTCGGGCCTGGGCGAGCTGGAGCTGCCGGCGAACGAGCCGGGCAGCTCGATCATGCCGGGCAAGGTCAACCCGACCCAGTGCGAGATGCTGACGATGGTCGCCGGCCAGGTGATCGGCAACCATGTCGCGGTCACCGTCGGCGGCATGCAGGGCCATATGGAGCTGAACGTGTTCAAGCCGCTGATCGGCTCGAACGTGCTGCGCTCGATCGACCTGATGTCGACCGGCATGACCAGCTTCGCCGATCGCACCGTCGACGGGCTGAAGGCGAACGAGCGCCAGATCAAGGACCTGGTCGACCGCTCGCTGATGCTCGTGACCGCGCTCGCGCCCGAGATCGGCTATGACAATGCCGCCAAGATCGCGAAATATGCGCACGAGAAGGGCCAGACGCTGAAGGAAGCCGGGCTCGAACTCGGCCTGGTCGACGAGCCGACCTTCGACCGGCTGGTCCGTCCGGAGACGATGGTCGGGAAGTAAGGATGCGCCAACGCCCGCCGGCTCCGCCTTGGCGGGCCGGCGGGCCCGTCATGCCGGCCGAAGTGCCGGCATCCACCGGGCGGCACATCCCGGAGCCGAGGCCTGGCCGCTGCGCGCGCGTCTGGCTCTCCGGGCGCGCGGCGCGCGAATGCCGATGGTCCGGGATGGAGGAGGGGTAGACCCCGGCACTGCGGCCGGGGTGACGGAGGTTTTCGGGTGGCCACTCACGCCCGTCATGCCGGCCGGAGTGCCGGCATCCACCGGTCGGCACATCCCGGAGCCGAGGCCTGGTCGCTGCGCCCGCGTCCGGTTCTCCGGGGCCGCGGCGCGCGCACGCGGATAGTTCGGGATGGAGGAGGGGTGGACCCCGGCACTGCGGCCGGGGTGACGGAGGTTTTCGGGCGATTATTCACGCCCGTCATGCCGGCCGAAGTGCCGGCATCCACCGGGCGGCACATCCCGGAGCCGAGGCTTTGTCGCTGCGCCCGCGTCTGGCTCTCTGGGCGCGCGGCGCGCGAATGCCGATGGTCCGGGATGGAGGAGGGGTAGACCCCGGCACTGCGGCCCACAACTGTCCGGGATTCACAGGTTGAGGGTCATTTGGGGATTTTGGGGCAGTTTTGCTGGCTGGATTGGTGGTGGTTTGGCTCGTCCAGAGAGGTCGAGCCTGCTGAACAGTGCGACCC
>NZ_JBDIZK010000020.1:0-29704 GCF_039652585.1 Sphingomonas rustica
GCGCCGCCCGCCAGTAGCTGGTCGAGAAGCTCGTTCGGGATCGCAGGCTCTTTGCGTCGGGACATAGGGGATCTCCTTCCTAACCATTATGCCCGCCCGCACACGGAAATCCTGACAGGCCCCCCTCACCGACAGCTTGACTGTGGAGTTAGCCTGACTGCCCCCTCACGCATCCTAGTCCCAAAGTTCATCGTCCCCGGAGAACTCCAGCAGCATCTCCGCCCGCGTGGCCAGCAATGGCGCAAGCGTCGCCTGGTCCTCCGGCGTGCCCAACCAAAAGTCCGCCATGTCCTCACCGACGGCCCATCGCCAGGCCGCAACCTTCTACCGGGTGGCGGTGTCGCGCAGCCCCCCGCGCGGATGACGTTCCGGACCGCAGCCTACATAATCATTGGGCAGGTCGCCCGAGATCGCCCACCACCCGGCCGACCCCGGATACTGCACACTCTCGATCGCTCACAGCGCGACATAGGGCCAGACATGCCAGGCCGGCCACTCGCCCGCTTCGCCCTGCGCCACGCCCTGCCCGCGCAAATAAGCGATCACGCCCGCCCGCTGGCTCGCGCACCAGCGTTCCTCTTCGGCGTCGTCCGGATCATCCATGAACCCACCCTGCGCCGGACCGCGCACCGCCGGCAAGCGGCAATGACCACCTCGTGCTACACCGCCCCTATGAAGATTCGCCCCGCCCCCGCCGCCGCCCTGCTCCTCGCCCTGACCGCGCTCCTCCCTGCCCCCGCCGCGGCGCAGCCCGCGCTCCGGCGCGCGGCGGACGAGCCCGCCACCGCCTTCGCCGCGCGCGTGCTGGGCCAGCCCGAGGACGAGCTCCAGGTCGTCGAGACCGTCTGGAACGGCACGCCCGCGGTCTTTGCCGACCATCTGGTCCGGCAAATCACCGACAAGGGCTATAAAATCGAAACCCGCAGGATCGTCCTGCTCTCGCGCAGCGCCGATGGCAGCTGGCGCCGCATCGCGGTGACCGATGCCGAGGAGGAAGGCGGCACTGCCGAGGTCGCGGCGATCGGCTTCGCCAATGCCGACCGCGACGCCGACCGCGAGCTGATCGTGCTGCTGAAATGGCCCCAGGTCCATTACGACTATGGCGGCGCCTTCTACGAAGTCCGCCTGTTCGACACCCCGCGCCCCGGCCAGGCGGCGCTGACCTACCTGGCGGGCCCCAGCAGGATCTTCGGCGGCATCGGCTGCGAATGCAGCCGCCGCGACGGCAGCGCCACGACCTTCCGCTTCAAGACGATCGCGCTGATCAAGCGCGAGCTGACGCGGCGCGGATACTGATCAGGCGTCACCCGCGCCAGGCAATCGCCCCGCGCACCGACGCTCCGGGATGGAGGACGGGTGGACCCCGGCATTCCAGCCGGGGTGACGGCCGTTTTGAGGCAACCACTCCCCGTCATGCCGGCCGAAGTGCCAGCATCCACCGCGCGGCACATCCAGCAGGTCAGGCTCCTGCGCACTCAGCCGGTCAAGGCCACGACCCGCCCGCCGCTCAGCGCTCGCTGTCATTCCCGGTAAATCCCACCGGCCCCGCATTGCTGCGCCTGAGCGCCTCGAGCACGCAGTTGCCCGGCCCTGCGGCAGCAGACCGATCGAACCGAAGCGCGATGGCATTGCCGTCCCGCACCAGCCACCGCCGCCGCGCCTTGCACCGGTCGGAGATCGCATCCAGCGCGCCTCGGCTCAGCAGCACCTGCGCTGGCGCCTCCGCCTCGGGCGCGGCCTCGGGCGCCCGCCCGGCATCTTGCGCCGCGGCAGGCGCAGCGATCAGCATCGCCGCCAGAACCACCATCACCCGCACACCCATCTCCCGATCGCGCCTGCCCCCTGTTCAGCGCGACCTTTGCGGCAAATCGATCTTCACCACATGCGCCTCGTTCGGCGCGAACAGCAGCAGCGCCGCGCAGCACGCACCAATCCCCGCCCAGACATAGCGCTTCTCCCGCAGGTCAAGCACCACGCGGACGATGCAATAGATCGTCGCGATCAGGCCCGCAGCCATCCACCAGGTCATGCCAACCACCGCCATGTCGATATAGAACCATGCCCCGTGCCGCGCGCCAAGGCGAAAGATGCGACCGCGGGCGCCCCCGGCCCCGGCCAGCGAGCGGGGTGGCTGATCCCGATCCCCTCCCCGTCACGCCGGCCGAAGTGCCGGAATCCACCGCGCGGCACATTCCGCATCTCCGGCGCTGGCACGGTCGGGCAGTCAAGGAGCGCGATCCGCCACCCGTTCAGCGCACTGCCCTGGCAAGTGCCCGGATCGACCTCGCCGCCTCGGTGCTGTCGTACGTACCCAGGCTTTCGGGATCGACGCGCCAGCCCGTGCGGTCGCCCAGCAGGATGATCGCGGTGCGGAACGTGGGGCTGGACGGGGCAGCGCCGCTGACCTCGTAGAGCAACCCGATCCGCCGCGTGGACCCCGCCGAGGGCAAGGCACCCGCATCGACAAGCTCGAGGCAGCTATAGGTATCGGTTTCACCAGCGCCGATCGTCTCCAGATGCTGCCCGCCGATGCGCACGCCGCACAGGCTGTCGCTCAGCCCGAATTTGGCAAGTATCCTCCATCCGCGCAGCGTCACCCGGCTTCCGTCGTCGAAGCGGATCCGCCTGGCCGGGCCATCGGGGATTTTGGGATCGCCATGATGATTTTCGGGAATGTCGATGGCCGGAAAGGTGAAGGTGGCGGGCGCGGACGATGGCTGCGCGCGCATCTCGTTGCCCGTCTCCCGCGGCGGGCCTTCCGGCGCGCCGCACCCGGCAAGCGCCAGCGCCACCGCCGGAACCACGAACGCGATCGGACGCCAGGTCACCGCACCGCCCTTCCGCGCTCACGGGGCGCCAGCCTGGCGTAAACGCTTCTCATTGCACCATCATGGTCGCCGTCCTGATCATCCTTGCCGTCATGGCGGAGCGACGCTGGCCAAATCCTCCAGGCCCGCAAGGCGCTCAATGAAACGCCCGCCGATGCACTTGGGCAGCCACACATCCATAGTGGCGACAATTTATGCATCCGTCGCCACCGCCACCGCACGCCCTTTCCGCCCGCGCACCCGCGTACGACCTTCGCCACCATGAACGACTATAGTTGCTGGTTCTGTGCCGAGAACATCGACCGCGCCGATACCGGTGCGGTGATGATCGTCGTCGAGAGCCTGTGGGACTGGGACGACGGGAGCCGCAGCGACGCGTGGCAGAGCGTCTATGCCCATTCGCACTGCGCCAAGGAGCGGCTGAAGAGGGCCACGGATGAGCATCGAGCCGCATATCTTCGGCAAGCGGGACTGAAGGACAAGCGTGAAGGGATAGGAACGCGCCGCCTGGCGATCTGGCACCACAGCGCCTGACGGAATCGTCAGTCCTGTCCCTTCACCTTCGCCGTCGCAGGGAAGCCAGTGAACGCACCGCGTTTACAGGATCCAGCGTCCCAACGCGCAATTTCGCTTGAGCCCACCTGCATCCTTACCTCGCTGAAATACGTGCCCGTTTCACGTATATAGCGCATATTCCAGAACACACCGTCGGCGTCACGATCCTCGAACACAAGCTCCGTTGAAATTACCCGAGCCAACGGTTTGATCAACTTGCAGTCCTGCTCGCAGAACCTGCCCGACTTCAGGTCCACGCGAATTACGTTCAGGAAAGGATGCACCTCTCCCTTGAACGTCGTCTGCCCCGTGCAGATCAGATTAAACGCAAGCAGCCCCTGCACCGCCACCGAAGAAAACGCGACCATCTATTCCCCTTTGCTGACAACGCCCGCGTCGACGCTTACATCATATCCTATTGCATGCACGCCTCCACCCAAGCTGCTCCGGAATGGAGATGATTGGCCGTATCGACCGATCATCGGAATGACCCGCGCGACATACCACTCGAACCGAGTTCCAGCTCGCCGAACGCCGGCTCTGAGCCCGTCAGGGGGAGTTGGACGCGCGCCAAGGTTGGACGGGTTGGCGCCCAAGGGAGGCCGGGCGCGCGAGTGGATCAATTAAATGGTCGACCAGGCATGCGCCTGCTGCTCGCCTCGGCGCTGCTGGCCGGCTGCACCGCCGCTGCACCCGCCCCGTCCGACCTGCCCGCCCAGATCCAGTTCGCGACCGGCGTCTGCGGCGGCACCTGCCCGGCATGGGAAGCAAGCCTGACCGATCACGGCGGCATCTTCACGGGCGGACAGTTCGCGCAGGTCCAGGGCGAGCGCCGCTCGCCCTGATGCCCGCGCGCTACCGCGAGATCGCCGAGGCTCTCGCCCCGCGGCGAACGCACGCTCTACGCCGGGCAACCGGGCTGCGAGCGCGCCATTACCGACATGCGAGCGATCGAGGTCCGCTGGGACGACCGCGACCAATTGTCCTTCTACACCGGCTGCCACGGCGCGGAAAATGCGCCCATCCACGCCGCGCTGACCAGGGCGGAAGGACTGATCCCGGTGGCAGCGCTGGTCGGCGGTACGGGCGCGGCGGACTGATGTCACGCTGGCAGCGGCGCCCCGGCTGTGCCCACTCCCCGTCATGCCGGCCGAAGTGCCGGCATCCACCGGTCGGCACATCCGGCGGCTCAGGCTCTCGCGCAATCCGCCGCGCAACGCCTCGCCCCGCACGCCCCCCTCACTCGAACCGCTTGCTCAGCATCACCCCGATCGACCGCGGGGTCGTCGGATTATTATACGGATCATAGCCCAGCACCGCATCGACCACTTGCGACGGACGCTGGTTGAACAGGTTCGCGACGACCAGCTGGACCTCGCTGTTCCTGAACGCAGGCGCCGACGACAGCCGCCCCAGGTCCACGCCCAGAAACGCCGACACGGTCGTGAACGCCCCGACCCTGCGCGGCGTCCGGCCCGGCCGGTTGTCGGTAAAGCCGTCGACATAATTCACCACCGTCCCGCCCGAAACCCCGCCGCGTCCCCACATCAGCGTTCCGTTCAGCCGCAGGTCGGACGGCTGCGCATAGCCGTCCAGCCGCGACACCGCCGCCCCGCCCGGCGCCTTCAGCGTCAGGCCCAGGATATACTGCCCGGTCGCGTGCAGCGACACGTCGCCGCCCAGCATCCGGCCGCGATAATTCAGGTCCAGGTCGATCCCGTCGGTCGTCTCGATGCCGAAATTCTGCGGCCGGATGTCCGCGATCGCCTGCACCTGCGCCAGCAGCGTCGCCGGGATCTGGCTATAGCTGGAATAGAGCGCATCCTCCAGCGACGGGATGTCGGCGGTGAACCAGCGCGACACCGTCGGATTGCGCACGACCCGCTCGATCTGCGCCGCGCTCGGGCTGTCGATGTTGAACACCTGGAGCGCGGGCGAGGTCACGCTGTCATCCTGCGACGGCGTGACGATCCGCCCGGTGATCCGGATCCGGTAATAGCCCGCCTTGACCGTCAGCCCCGGGATCATCACCGGGGTCAGGTCGATGCCCGCGGTCACCGTATCCGCCTTCTGCGTCCGCAAATCGGGATTGGCGCCCGACCGGAACATCACGATCGCATTGCCCGCGGGCAGCGCCGCATTCTGATCGCCCGGCTTCAGGAACGCATAGGGATAGTTCCAGAACGACACCTGCTCCGCGATGCCGATCGTATCGCGGAATCGCGGCGTCAGGAACGACCGCGCCCAGGTGCCGCGCAGCGCGATCGACCGGTCCACCTGCCAGCGCATCCCGACCTTGGGGGCAAAGGCGTGGTCGAACCCCAGATCCTCGTAGCGCGACGCCGCCGACAGCGTCAGCGAGCGGACGAGGGGAATGTCCTGCTCCGGCGCGACCAGCGGCACGTTGACCTCGCCGAACACCGACTTCGTCCGGCGCGTGCCGCCGTTCAGGTTGAAGAAGATCTTCGCATCGGTGCGCAGCGCCTCTTCGCGGTACTGGACGCCGCCCGCGACGATCACCGGCCCGGCCGGAAGCGACGCCAGCCGTGTCTGCCCGCTCAGCTCCGCCGCGAACAGGCTGTTGCGATAAGTGTAGCGCGTCCGCGGCACCGTATAGGGCGGCGGCCCGGAGAACAAATGGCTCGACGACCGGTTGTGGCCATAGTCGATGTTCAGGTCGACCGACGTCTCGCCCTCGCCCTGCCAATGGACGTTGCCGTTGACCGAATGGCCGATCGTCCGCGCCCGGTACAGCCGGTTGAACGACAACAGGTCCGGGTAGTTGCGCAGCGCGTCGCGGTCGCGCTGGAACCGCGACGCATCGACCGAGACGGTGACATTGCCCACCTCCTGGCGAATGCCGGCATAGAAGCCGCTGATCTGCTCCTCGGGAAGCTGGGTGATCTGGAGCCGGGTTCCGCTGACCAGGATCGGATCCTCGATATAGGGCGATCGTTTCTGGACCATCGCCATCGCATAGACGCTGCCGCTGCCCCAGCTGTGCCCGGCCAGCGCGCTGGCCTCCCAATTCTTCGACCCCGTCTGCGTCGCGGTCGCCCCGCGCGCGCGCAGCTCGATTCCGTCCTTCGGCTTGCGCGTCACGATGTTGACGACGCCCGCGACCGCATCGGCGCCATAGGTCGCCGACGCCCCATCGGAGATGATGTCGATCCGCTCGATCAGCGCGGAGGGGATCACCGAAACCGTCGGCGCCTCGATCATCCCGACCGACGCCATCCGCCGCCCGTTGAGCAGCGTCAGCGTCGCGTCCGACGCCAGCCCGCGCAGCGCGAACCCGGCAAATCCGTCATATTGATTATAGGTGGTGCCCGACCCCAGCCCGGTGCCGATGCTCGACGCCGACGACCCGAAATCGCTCAGGTCGCCGGTGAAATTCTGCGGGATGGTCAGCATATATTCGCTGACCGAACTCGCCCCCGACCGCGCAAGGTCCGCCTTGCCATAGGTGAACACGGGACTGGCGACATATTCGCGCGGCAGGCCCCGGATCAGCGATCCCGTGACCAGGATATCGTTGCCGGTGGTCTCGGCAGGGTCGGCAGGTTGGGCAGGTTCACCATCGCCCCCCCGATCCTGCGCGACGCCCTCTCGTCCCTCGCCCCCGACCGAGCCCGCCGCCGGCACCGACCCCGCATCCTGCGCCATCGCCGGCGACCCGATCCCCGCCAACACCCCAGCCACGACGAACCCGCCGCCCACCCAGTTTCGCAATGCAACCCCCGCTTATGATATACTATATCATATCGTACGGTGGCGAGCTTGCAAGGGGAAACCTGGGCGGGTCGGGGGATCGTCGCGCCGGATCACCGCGACACCCCTGAACATGTCCGAAGAACGCGCCCATATCCCCCATGACGAACCCCGCTTCCTTATCTAAGGTCGCCGGAATCACCGGCGCCATCGCCCGCGCCGGCCACCGGGACTGCGTGACGAATGAATGCCGTAGAAATCGAAGAAGCCGTTTCCGACCTGGTGCTCCAGCCGTTCGACGCGGCCGAATTCCCCTTTCAGTTCCTCCAGGCCTTCGGTGCGAAGGACACCACGCTCAAGCGGCTGCGCAAGGGCGATTCCAACGCCTCCGACGTCCCCGGCGCCGTGCTCCAACGGGCCAACATCCACATCGCCGTCGCCCCCGCGGGTCAGGTGAGCGCGACCCTCGCCGCGCTGCGTGCCAGCCCGAAGACCGCGGCCGCCAAGGCAAAGTTCCTGCTCGCCACCGATGGCGACATGGTCGAGGCCGAGGATCTGGTCTCCGGCGATGCGGTCGCCTGCGCCTTTGCCGATCTGCCGCGCCACTTCGCGATGTTCCTGCCGCTGGCCGGCATTTCGACGGTCAAGGAGATCAAGAACAACCCGATCGACGTCAAGGCAACCGGCCGGCTCAACCGCCTCTATGTCGAGCTGCTGAAGGACAATCCCGACTGGGCGACCGAGGATCGCCGCCACGAACTCAACCAGTTCATGGCACGGCTGATCTTCTGCTTCTTCGCCGAGGATACCGGCATCTTCCGCGACAATCAGTTCACCGCGACCGTCGATCAGATGAGCCATGCCGGCCATGGCAGCGGCCCGGATCAATGGGGCAATACCCACCTCGTCCTGGCCGAACTGTTCCGCGCGATGGACACCCCCGTCACCCATGACGGCAATCTCGACGACCGGTACCGCAAGGCCGCGGCCATCCGCCCCTATGCCGATGTCTTCCCCTATGTGAATGGCGGCCTGTTCACCGGCGTCACCGAATGCCCGCGCTTCAGCCGTACCGCCCGCGCCTACCTCCTGCGCGCCGGCGAGCTCGACTGGAAGGAGATCAACCCCGACATCTTCGGATCGATGATCCAGGCGGTCGCCGACGATGGCGAACGCGGCGAGCTGGGCATGCACTATACCAGCGTGCCCAACATCCTGAAGGTCCTCAACCCGCTGTTCCTCGACGACCTGCGCGACCAGCTGGAGGGCGCGGGCGACAGCAAGGCGAAACTGCGCACCCTGCGCCGCCGCCTCGCGCGGATCCGCCTGTTCGACCCCGCCTGCGGATCGGGCAATTTCCTGGTGATCGCGTACAAGGAAATGCGCGGTATCGAGGCACAGATCGTCACCCGCCTGGGCGGCGAAGCCAACCTAAAGCTCGACGAACGCCGCAGCGTCATCCCCTTGAGCAACTTCTACGGCATCGAGATCAAGGGCTTCGCGGCAGAGATCGCCCGCCTCGCCTTGCTGATCGCCGAGTTCCAGGCCGATTGCCTCTACCTCAGCCAGCAGGAGGCCCGCGCGATGGTGCTGCCGCTGCACAAGACGGGGCAGATTACGGTGGGGAATGCGTTGCGTTTGGATTGGTTGGAGGTTTGTCCGCCGGTCGGGGCGGAGATGGTGGCGGAGGAGGATCTGGCCGGGCCGACGGGGCGGCTGGCGCTGGACGTGAACGGGCTGGAGGGTGGCCGGGAGGCGGAAACGTATATCTGCGGCAACCCGCCGTATAAAGGCGGAACGGAGCAAAACGAGCAGCAAAAGTCGGATTCAGAATTTTTACTTTCTTCTATGACCGACTCTTGGAAATCGCTTGATTACGTTTCGGGCTGGTTCGTAAAGTTTGCGATATACAACCGACTCGCCGCATCATCGTGCGCTTTTGTTACCACCAATTCGATCACTCAAGGCGAGCAGGTAGCCCGGCTTTGGCCTATGATAACCTCAGGCGGCCTCACTATTTCGTTTGCTCACACCAGCTTCAAGTGGAGAAATCTTGCATCGCATAATGCTGGGGTGACCGTCGTGGTCATTGGACTGGCAAGGCCCTCCGCGAATCGCCCCGTAATCTACTATAACGAGCAACGCGATGGCTTCGCTCGTCGAGAAGTAGCTAACATCAACGCATACCTAGTTCCGTATGCGGACGTGCTGGTTGACGCGCAGACCGATCCCATCTCGGCCATCGGACCTATGATAAATGGGAACAAGCCGGCTGACGGCGGCCACCTGATAATGGACAGTACGCAAGCGGATTTGTTACGCGCGGAGAGCGTAGAAGCAAAGGATTTCGTCCGTCCATTTGTAGGTGCCGCTGACACTATCCAGGGAAAAACTCGTTACTGTATATGGATCCGCCCCGACGAAAGTAGGCGTGCGCTGTCAATCTATGGAATCGCCAAAAGAGTTACTGAAGTAGGCGCATTCCGGTCGGCGAGTACGAAGCCGTTGACGAAAGCAGGCGCTCAGACTCCCTATCTTTTTCAACAGGTTCGCCAGGTTGGCGATGAAGTGATTGTACTTGTCCCCCGCCATTCCTCTGAAGCACGGCCATACCTACCGGTAAGTCTTCAGCCCCGAGGGTCCGTGGTGGCAGACGGTGCTTTCGCTTTACTTAATCGTGACATTTGGAACCTATCTTTGCTTTGCTCTAAGCTGCACCTGACGTGGATCGGTGCGGTCTGCGGTAGGATCAAGACCGACTACCGCTACTCAAGTACCCTCGGCTGGAACACCTTCCCCGTCCCCAAGCTCACCGAACAAGACAAGGCCGACCTCACCCGCACCGCCGAGAATATCCTGCTCGCCCGCGAAGCCCATTTCCCCGCGACCATCGCCGATCTCTACGATCCCGATGCGATGCCCGACGACCTGCGCCGCGCGCATGACGAGAATGACGAGGTGCTGGAGCGCATCTATATCGGCCGCCGCTTCCGCAACGATACCGAACGGCTGGAGAAGCTGTTCGACCTCTACACGAAGATGACTGCCGACCAGCCCAAGGCGAAGAAAGGCAGGAAGGTCGCATGACCCGCCTGTTCCGCATTGCTGAAAACGGGCTGGTGGAAAGCCGTCGCAAGCCGCTCGATCTCGAAAGCCGGATCGAGGACTGGGTCGCGTCCGACCTCAGCCTGATCGGCGTCGATGGCATCATCATCGGGCGACAGGTGGCGACCGACCATGGCAAGCGGATCGACCTGCTCGCGATGGACGAGGACGGCAATCTGATCATCGTCGAATTGAAGCGAGACCGATCCCCGCGCGATATCGTCGGACAGGTGCTCGACTATGCGTCCTGGGTCCGCCACCTGACGACGAAGGACGTTCACGAACTGGCGCGCGCCGCGACCGGACGATCGCTGCCCGATCTCTACCGCGACCGCTATGCCAAGGCCGTGCCGGAAACCCTCAACGCCTCGCATCAGATGATCGTGGTGGCCAGCGAGGTCGACGAAGCGACCAAGCGGATCATCGAATATCTGTCCGAAGAACATGATGTCGGCATCAACGCCAGCTTCTTCAACATCTTCGGCGCCGAGGGTCATGAATGGCTGACCACCGAAAGCCTGTTGGATCAGGAGGAGGTCAAGGATCGCGCCGTCAAAAAGGCGCGCGCACCCTGGTCCGGCCTCTACTATGTCACCGGGGGCGCCGAGGAGGATCGGCCGTGGGAAGAATTGCGCCAGCACGGTTTCTTCACGGCCGATGGTGGCCGTCACTATACCAATCAGCTCGACCGGCTCGAGATCGGCGCACCGATCTTCTACTATCAGAAAAAGACCGGCTATCTCGGCTATGGCCGCGTCACGACCGAGAAGACGCTGGCGTCCGAGTTCGTGCTGGCGGACGGACGAAAACTGATCGAGGTGCTGCCGACGCGTTACCTGACGCAGTTCGCGGATGATCCCGATCGCGCCGCCTATGTGGTCGGCGTCGATTGGCGGCGCACCTTCGGCCGGGCAGATGCGAAGACGTATCAAGGCATCTTTGCGAACCAGGCGATCGCCTGCAAAATCTATGATCCGCAAACCGCCGATTTTCTGCGGGAACAGTTCGGCCTGCGTCTGGGGGAGGACCAATGAGTCAGTTCGAACCGGGCGGCGACGCCAAGGCGATTTCTCGCATCGCGACCGCCAAATATGGTGGCTTCGCCGGCATGTTCGAGGCGCATGGCTGGGCAGAACGCGGACGCGAAATGATGCGGAAGGTGCAGACGCGCGTACGGGATCATTACGGCTCGGTCGCTGCGTTCGTCGATCACCATGAACAGGCAGGCAAGTAGTCGAAGCGTGCCGCCGAAGCGGGCACCCGGGGTCCGACCATCCGCTTGAACCCCCGCGCCCGATCCATTATGTATCGCAATTGAGATACAGGAGGCAATGATGGCGACGTCCATGCTCCACGTGCGGATGGATGACAAGTTGAAGGCCGATGCGACGGCGGCGCTCGATGCGATCGGGCTGTCGACGGCGGATGCGGTGCGGCTGCTGTTCCATCGCATCGTCGCCGAGCAGGCCTTTCCGCTGGAGCTGAAGGTGCCCAATGCGGACACGCGGGCAGCAATGGAAGAGTCGCGCCAGATGATGGAAGACATCAAGGCCGGGCGCGCGCAGCCCTTCGAGAACGCCGAAGACATGTTGGCCAGCCTCCAGCGTGGCGAGTAAGCGCGCGCGCCATCCGCGCGCCGGCAGCTATCGCAAATCCTTCACCAAGGATTGGGAGCGACTGGATCGATCCGGCCGATACGATATGCGGCTGTTCAAATCGGTCATCCTGCTGCTGATCGCCAACGACGGGCCGCTCGGCCCCGAATGGAAGGATCATCCGCTCAAGGGCGAATGGTCCGGCTACCGCCACTGTCACATCGACGGCGGCTTGCTGCTGATCTACCAGATTGACGACGCTGCCGGTAAAAGCGGCACCGTCGATTTCGTCCGCGCCGGCACCCATAGCGAGCTGTTCAACGAATGACCGAAACCCGCCCCATCCCCGCCGTCCGCCTGGTCACCGCCCACACCGGCGCCTCGTCCAGCGCCAACGAACTCGGCATGCGCCCGATGCAGGCGCGCGCCTATGCGCACCGCGGCGAGCAATATCTGCTGATCAAATCGCCGCCGGCCTCGGGCAAGTCGCGCGCACTCATGTTCATCGCGCTCGACAAGCTCGCCAATCAGGGCGTGCGCCAGGCGATCATCGTCGTTCCCGAACGATCGATCGGCGGCAGCTTCGCCGACGAACCGCTGTCCGCCCACGGCTTCTGGGCCGACTGGACGGTGAAGCCGCACTGGAACCTGTGCAACACGCCGGGCGCGGACGATGTGAAGGTGGCGAAGTCCAAGGTGAAGGCGGTCGGCGAATTCCTGGCCGGCGACGATCGCGTGCTGGTGTGCACCCACGCCACCTTCCGCTTTGCGGTGGACGAGCTGGGGATCGAGGCGTTCGACGACCGGCTGATCGCGGTCGACGAGTTCCACCATGTCTCCGCCAATCCCGACAATCGCCTGGGCGCGCAGCTGGGCCAGCTGATCGCGCGCGACCGGGTGCATCTGGTCGCGATGACCGGCAGCTATTTTCGCGGTGATGCCGCCGCGGTGCTGAGCCCGGAGGACGAGGCGAAGTTCGTCACCGTCACCTACACCTATTACGAACAGCTCAACGGCTATCGCTACCTCAAGACGCTCGACATCGCCTACAGCTTCTACACCGGCCGCTATGTCGACAAGATCGTCGACCTGCTCGATCCGGGCACGAAGACGATCGTCCATATCCCCAGCGTCAACAGCCGCGAAAGCACCAAGGACAAGCATCGCGAGGTCGAGGAGATCATGGATCACCTCGGCAGCTGGAAGGGAACCGATCCGGACACCGGCTTCCACCTGATCGAGACGGCCGCCGGCACGACGATCAAGGTCGCCGACCTGGTCGACGACGATCCCGCCAGGCGCGACCGCGTCGCCGCCGCACTCAAGAGTCCGCAGGCGCGCACCGACCGCGACCATGTCGACATCATCATCGCGCTGGGCATGGCGAAGGAGGGGTTCGACTGGATCTGGTGCGAACATGCGCTGACCGTCGGCTATCGCTCCAGCCTGACCGAGATCATCCAGATCATCGGCCGCGCCACCCGCGATGCGCCGGGCAAGACCGTCGCCCGCTTCACCAACCTGATCGCCGAACCGGCCGCCGCCGACGATGTGGTGGCGGAGGCAGTCAACGACACGCTGAAGGCGATCGCGGCCAGCCTGTTGATGGAACAGGTGCTCGCCCCGCGCTTCGACTTCACGCCCAAGGATGCCGGGCCGAAGGAGGGGTTCGATTACGGTCCCGATGGCTATCAGCAGGGCCGCACCAATGTCGGCTTCAACGAGGAACGCGGCCAGTTCCATTTCGAGCTGAAGGACCTGATCCTGCCCAGCTCGACCGAGGCGAAGCGGATCTGTGCCGAGGACATCAACGAGGTGCTGACCAGCTTCATCCAGGACAGGCAGGCGATCGAGCGCGGCCTGTTCGATCCCGAGGTGGTGCCCGAGGAACTGACCCAGGTTCGCATGGGCAGGATCGTGCGCGATCGCTATCCCGAGTTGAGCGAGACCGACCAGGAAGCGATCCGCCAGCACGCCATCGCCGCGCTGAACGTCACGCAGCAGGCCGCGAAGATCGTCACCGAAAGCGCGACCGAGGATGCCGGCGGCGAGTTGAAGGCCAATACCTCGTTCGTCGACGGCGTGCGCAAGTTCATGAATGTGCGCGACCTCGACATCGACCTGATCGACCGGATCAATCCGTTCGAGGCCGCCTATGCGATCCTGGCGCGGGCGATGAACGAGAATACGCTGCGCCAGGTCCAGGCGGCGATCTCCGCGCGCAAGACGACGCTGAGCGAAGAGGAGGCGCGTGCCTATGCGATGCGTGCGCTCCAGTGGAAGCGCGAGCGCGGGCGTGCGCCCGAGGCGACGTCGCAGGATCCCTGGGAGCGCCAACTGGCCGAGGGCGTGGCAGCCTTCGCCCGCTACCGCGCAAAGGCGGCCGCCGCCAATGGCTGACATGACCGACGACGAACTGCTGGCCGAACTGGGCGTAGACCTGACGCCCAAGAAGGTCCGCGCCCGCACCCCGCGTGAGGAGCGCGTCATCGCGGGGTTCGAGGATATCGTGAAGTTCCGCGAGGAGCATGGCCGCGCACCCCGGCATGGCGAGGATCGCGACATCTTCGAACGCCTCTATGCCGTGCGGCTCGATCGCCTGCGCGCGCTCACCGAGTATCACGCGCTGCTCGCCGAATTCGATCGCTACGGCCTGCTGGCGGCGTCCGCGGATGACGCACCGGCCGAACAACTCGACGACGATGCGCTGCTGGCGGAACTCGGCATCGACGATGGCGCCGCGGAGGATATCACCCGGCTGCGCAACGTGCGCTCCAGCGAGGAACGCAAGGCCGCGGAGGAGATCGCCAGCGCCAAACGCTGCGAGGACTTCGCCACCTTCAAGCCGCTGTTCGACCGGGTCGAGGCCGACCTGGCATCGGGCGCGCGCACCAGCCGCCCGTTCGTCCGCGACCTCGGCCTGTCCAAGGCCGAGATCCTGCCCGGCGAATTCTTCATCCTGGCGGGCCAGATCGCCTATGTCGCGGAGGTCGGTGAGCCGATCAAGGCACCGAACGGGGAGACCGACGCCCGGCTGCGCGTGATCTATTCCAACGGCACCGAAAGCGACCTGCTGCTCCGCTCGCTCCAGCGCGCGCTGTACAAGGACGAAGGCGGCCGCCGCATCAGCGAACCCAGCGCCGGCCCGCTGTTCGCGGAAACCCGCGCCCCCTATACCGTACCCGACCCGGAGCCGGTGGACGAGCCCGAACAGCTCGCCAGCGGCACGCTCTACGTCCTGCGCAGCCGGTCGGATCACCCGACCGTGGCCGCGCACCGCGACCTGGTCCACAAGATCGGCATCACCGGCGGATCGGTCGAGGCGCGCGTCGCCGCTGCCCGCGACGACGCCACTTTCCTGCTGGCCGATGTCGACATCATCGCGACCTACAAGCTCTACGACATCCCCAGCCGCACCCGCCTGGAAAGCCTGATCCACCGCGTGCTCGACCGGGTGCGTTTCGACGCCCAGATCCCCGACCGCTTCGGCAAGCTGGTCCGCCCCCGCGAATGGTTCATGGTCCCCCTCCCGATCATCGACGAGATCGTCCAGCGCATCGGCGACGGAACGCTGCAGGGGATGGTCTACGATCCGAAAAAGGCGGCGCTGGTTTCGCAGGAGTAAGGGGCGCGGCGTCTAACCGCAGCGCTACCAACCTCCTTCTCCCCCTGTGGGAGAAGGAAGGGGCCCGCTCGCGAAGCGAGGGGGAAGGTTGAGGGGGATGAGTGAATTGAGACGCCCCCCCTCACCGCAACTCCGCATACCGGTCATACCACCCGCCCGACGGGATCAGGCTCGCCGGATCCAGCCGCAGCGGCGTCCGCGGCAGGACCGGCATCGCGAACGTGCACGCCAGCGCATCGGCATCGTCGGGCGAGGCCAGCCCGCGCGATTTCATGTGCGCCTTCTTTTCCAGCTGGATCGTCGTCTCGCCGGCGCCATAGCCATATTCGACGCCGGTCAGATCGTCCTCGACCGCCTGTTCGTCGGGGATGCATCCGCCCGCGGCCAGCCAGGCGCGCATCGACGACCAGATCTCCGACCGCTTGTTGGCGGTCGCGATCCGCACGCCCGCGGCCCATTCCACCGTCCCGCCGGCGCCGCCGAAATTCACCTCGAACACGGTGCGCAGGCCCAGCTGGCGCAGCCGGTCGATCACGCCGCCGCCGATATTGCCGACATCGACGAAGATCGCATCGGGGCGCCATCGCTGCGCCTCGGCGGCGATCTCGCCGGCCAGCGTCATGCTGTCGACCTGATGCCAGCGCCGCCACGGCCGGCTGCGCGCGTCGCGGCCACAGCGGATCGCCAGCGTCGAATGATCGTCGCCGAACCGCGCGCAATCGACGCCGAAGACCAGCGGCTCGCTGGCCAGCGGCATCGGCAGCGGCCGGGTCCGCGCCTCGCGTGCCAGCGCGGCGGGGATGAACTGCATCGACGATGCGCTGGGGAACTGGCCCAGCACGCGCACCTTCACGATGTCGCTGTCGACGCCATAGGTGCGCACCATCTCGTCCAGATAGGGCTTGTTGGTGCCCTCCACCGTGCGGCTGTCGATCGCGGCGGCGTTCCACAAATGGCGGTAGCGGCCGAAGCATTCGCGGAACCGCCCGCTGTTCTGCGTCGGGTTGCCGAACGCGATCCACAATATCTCGGTCCCTTCGTCGGTCAGCGCGCCCTCGATCACCTCCCACACCTTGTCGGCGATGCTCGAGCTTTCGTCGGTGATGATGATGATGCGCTTGCCCTGGTTGTGCAGCCCGGCGAACGCCTCGGTATTATGCTCGCTCCACGTGACGGCGTCGGCGCGCCAGCTCTCCTCATGCCCCTCGGCGCGGGCGAACAGCCCCGACTTGGCGACGCGCCACCAATGGCGGGTGATCGACAAATTGCGCCACTTGACCACTTCGGGCCAGGTCTTGGTGCGCAGCTGCGGCTCGGTATTGGCGGTGATGACGATCCGCGTATCCTCGCACGTGTCCAGCCCCCAGCAGATCAGCATCGCGATCAGCGCCGACTTGCCGATGCCGTGGCCGCTGGCGCGCACCATCCGGAACGGCGAATGGCGGGTCACGGGATTCTCCAGATGGGTTCGGATCGCCGTCATCGCGCCCACCTGCCACGCGCGCGGGCCGGTCGCGCCGGCCAGCGGCCCGCTGCCCCAGGGAAAGGCATAGCGGGCATAGCCCAGCGGATCATGGGTAAAGCCGGCGATGTCGCGCGCCAGCTCGCCTTCGGGATCAGCGCGCCTCATGATCGCCCTCCTCGCGCCGGAGCGCGCCGCCAGCCTGGGCCGCCTCGGTCGCCTCGGCCGCTTCCTCCGCCGCACGCTCGGCCGCGACCACCGCGCGCCGCTCGGCGATCAGCTTCGCCAGGTCGACGCGCCCGCCCTCGGCATCGGCGTGCTTCAGCATCGTCGCCTCGCCATATCGGCGCGGGTCCCATTTCGCGAGCAGCCGCAGCCGCGTGTCGACGCGCAGCTTGGCGCGCTGGATATGGTCGGTGATCGCCACCGGCCCGCCGCTGCCGCGCTCGCGTTCCTTCCAGTCGCCCTCGCTTGCGTCGGCGATCTCCAGCGCTTCCTCGGCCAGCGCGTCATGCCCCTGCACCCGCGCCTGGGCAACGCGCGCGGCAAACCCCTCGTCCGCCTCGATCCAGCGATAGACGACCCACCGCCCCAGCCCCAGCTCGCGGCACAGCGTGCGCAGCGGCACCCCTTCGCTCAGCCCCTGGAGCAGGCGGATCTCGTCGGTCACCCCCGGCCGGGTCGATCGCGCCCCGCGCGCCGGCGTGCGGCGCAACGGGGTGGCGTCGCGGATCTCCACCGCATCCGCCGCCTCGTCGCGCGGGTCCTGCGCCCCGCGCGGCCGGTCGAACGGCCCGCTCATGCCGCCGCCTCGCGGCGCGGCCGGCGATGCGCGGTGCGCGCCACCGTCCGCCCGGCCACGGTACGCGCCAGCGCGTTGCTCAGCTCGCGAAACTCCGGATCGGTCTTTCGCATCCGCCGCGCGACATTGTATCCGCGCACCACCACCGAATGGTCGCGGTTGATCGCACGGCCGATCTGTTCATAGGTCGCGCCCAGATAGTCGCGCGCCGCCCAGGCGACGGCATGGCGCTGTCCCACCAGGATCTCGCCGCGGCCGGGCGAGCGCAGCAGCGCGACCCCCTCGCTGCATCCCGCGGCGGCGAATACCAGCCGGCTGAGTTCGATCGGCACATTGGCGACCTGCGCCAGTGCCTCGGGGCTTTCGTTGCGGTCGATCATGTCACTGGTCCTCGTTCGGAATTGCTGTGTTGGTCTCGGGGGTGGCGGCCGCGGCGATCCGCTCGCGCAGCCAGTCGGGCACCGAGGGCCGGGGCGGCCGGGCGCCGGGCGCGGGCACGTCCAGGCCCAGTGCCTCGATGATGCGGCGCGCCTGCGCCGGGGTGCAGCGCGGCTCGGCGGGGCGTGCGGGCCCGCGCATCCGGGCCAGCGCGCCGGTCACCCGCTGGCGATCGGCCCGGCGGATCCGCCACAAAGGCTCGGCGGTCTCCAGGATCGCGGGCACGATCTGCGACGGATGGGTGCAGCGCCGCCGCGCCGCCTGCGCGCCCGCCGCCAGCAGGTCGGCCGGAATGCCCTGCAACGTGCCCCAGGCGGCGATCAGCCATTCGCGGCGATCCTCCTCGGCCATGCCAGCGGGCGCGCACAGCATCAGGCACGCGGTCAGCTCGCGCCGGAAATCGGTCGGCCCCGCGGGCGCCAGCCGCCCCTCCGCCTCGCTCAGCGCCGCCTGCGCCAGCGGGATCATCGCCGCGTCACCCGCCGCCATCCGTTCCGGCACCAAAGACAGCAATCGCCGCAGCCGCGGTGCGGCCGATGCCGCCGGGATCGCGGCCGTCATGGCGGTCCTGGTGCCGGGCGCGGCGTGCGGTTCGGGGGAATTTCTGCTGGGCGATTCCATTGCCCGGGTCCTCATGTTCGAGTGGATCGACGATCGTTGCCCAGCCGCGCTCGGCCGAGGCGAGCACCAGCCGCCCGGGCGGCCATTCGGCGCAGGCGAACCTGGCGATCAGCTTGAGCTGATGGGCATAGGCGGCGGGGCTGTTCACCAGCCGCTTGCGCCGGCGACAGGCCAGGAAATCCCGCCAGTGATCGGGGTCGACGCCGGGCGGGCACGACCACAGCCGGGGCGGCTCGGGCGGTGCCGGCGGGGGTGCCGGCGGCGCTGGCGGCGAGGGCGGTGGTGCTGGCGGCGGCGGTGGTGCTGGCGGCGCTGGCGGCGAGGGCGGTGGTGCTGGCGGCGGCGGTGGTGCTGGCGGCGCTGGCGGCTCGTCCTCGCTCAGCCCCTCCCCATCCCCCGGACCGGCCTCGCACGCATGCGCGTCCGTGTGTGTATCCGCGGGGTTGGGGTTATTTTTGGGGGTCTGGGGGGGTTTATTAGGGGAAGGGGGTTCGTCCGGGACGGTCCCGTCGCTGTCCCGTCCCTGTCCCGTCTTTGTCCCGTCCCCGTCCCGTCCCTGTCCCGTCCCCGCGGCATCGCCCGGGCATGCGTCGCCATAGCCAAGGTCGAGCTGCCCCGCCTCGTCGCCGCGCTGCCGCGTGCGATAGCGCCGCTTGCGCTCCCGCTCGGCCGTC
Organism: Sphingomonas rustica; assembly: GCF_039652585.1. NCBI lineage: Bacteria > Pseudomonadati > Pseudomonadota > Alphaproteobacteria > Sphingomonadales > Sphingomonadaceae > Sphingomonas > Sphingomonas rustica. Next base: position 19,417 of record NZ_JBDIZK010000020.1, read on the forward strand.
CGCCGGCGCTCCGACGCATCGTCCCGCGCGACGAGCGCCTCGACGGCGATCGCAATCGCCTCCGGCGTCGCCCCGGCATCGCTCATGGCGCGCACCAGCGCCGCGACGTTCATGCGCCGCCTCCCGCACCGAAGCATCGGGTCGGCCAAAGCAGAGGCGCACCGGTAGAACCCGCATGCAACCAGTTCCCCTCCCGCTCGCGGGAGGGGCTAGGGGAGGGCCTGTCACAGGAACCGGTCGAAAGTGGACAAGCCCTCCCCCGACCCCTCCCGCACGCGGGAGGGGAGAAGATGGCGCCGCCCCCAAATCCTCTCCCGGAGGGAGAGGGGGACCAGCCGCAGGCTGGTGGAGAGGGAGTTGCCCCACACGACCCGCTGCGCGCGTGGACACTCCCTCTCCACCCCGCCCTGCGGGCGCGGTCCCCCTCTCCCTCCGGGAGAGGATTAAAGGCGACCCCACCCCTCACGCCGCCTGCCACCCCAGGTCGCGGCGGATCTTGCCCCACAGCTGCCAGACCCAGCCGTCGTCGACGCCATTGGCCTTGCCCCAGCCGGTGATCGAACCGCCCTCGGCGACATGCGCCGCCAGCGCGGCCTTCTGCGCCTCGACCTTCAGCCGCGCCGCCACGCTGCGCGTGCCCGGCCGGGCAGCGGATTTATCCGTCATCGCAAGGCCGCTCATGCCGCCGCGCTCCCCGGCACGACGCCGCTCCACACCGGGTCGGGATGGCCGCACACCACCCGCCCGCACCGCGCGCACGCGACCCGTGCCACCCGCGCGGCGGCCGGTGCATTCACGCGCCCCTGCCCCGCCGGCACTGCCACCGTCCGCGCCTCGACATGAACCGACATTCCCCAACTCCTTCCAGTTTCGACGGAATTATCCGTATGACGCCCGCCCCGAGCGGACTCGCGCCCGGCACTGCGTCCAATCGCTGCACAATGACGCTTGTGCCGGACACATCCGTCATGCAATGCACAGCTTATGGCGAACGAACTCGATCTCGATCGGATCAGGGCAGTGCTGGCCGCGGCCACCGGACCCTCGGGCGGATATTCGCAGCGCGGCCTGGCCGCCGCTGCCGGCGAGGGGCGCGACTGCGTCGGCGACATCCTCAACGGGCGCAACCGCAACCCGACGATCAAGGTGCTGACCAACCTGGCGCGCGCGCTGGGCGGCGACCTGTCGATCTTCGGCCTGGCCGATGCGCCCGCCCCCGCCCGCCGCGCCGCCGCAGCCCCGGGCCCTAGTGAAGACGATCTGATCGCGGCGCTGCTCGCGCTGCTGCCGGATATGCCGATGGGATCGCCGGACAAACGCGCGCGATTTCTCGGCGAAGGCGTTGCACGCATTCTGAAGCTTCCTCGATCTCGGCCAGCCACCAGCGCTGAGCCGGCCCGGTCGAGCGCTGACGCAGCAACCGCTCCTCCTCGCGCAGCCACCAGCCGAGCTTGATATTCGCGATCGCGCATGCGCGAACGCACCGCACGCACCCTGCCTCGCATGCCGGTTCACTCAGGATCGCTTCGTCACCGCCCACGCGACTCGCCTCGTTTGTTCTTTCTTTGTTCCTTATCGTAGGAAATTTCCTACATGGCAAGCGAAGAGCGATGCCGAGCACCATCGCGCCCGCTTGTCTGCCGGATTGAAATGAACCGGAATGGCGCGATCGTCGCCGGCCGGCTAGTCCTGCGCCGCGTCGCTCTCCGACGGCGCGCGGACATAGCGGTCCTCGGCCGCGGCGCGGCGGTCGCGCGGATCGGCGACCGGACGGGAGTCGCCCGACGCGGCGACCTCGTCCGGGTCGGGCGCATCGAAGCGCTGATCCTCACGCGGCGGCACCAGGTCGGACAGGTCGTCGCGGGCCGATCCGGCGCGGTCCTGCACCGGATCGATCGCGCCCGCTTCGTCATAGACCGGCGCCTGCCAGTCCTCCTCGCCCAGCCAGGCGACGCTGCTGTCCACCGCCGGCACCGCCTCGACCCCGGCGCCGTCGGCGGCATAGGTCGCGACCGGCGCGCCCGCGGGGGTGACGAACGGCGCGGCGGGGATCGGATCGGGCTTCGGCTCGTCCCACGCGGTGGCGACCGGCGCGGCGGAGTAGAAATTGAAACTGCCGCTATCGGCATAGGTCGCCAGGCTGATCCCCGCCGCCGCCGCGATCGCCAGCGTGGTGCCGCTCGCGGCATAGAGTTTCATGCGTGAGGGACGCTTTGCCATGACATGCAAAACGGATGATGGCCGGGTGCGTTCCCGAGGGGCGGCGGAGGGATGCGGTCAGGCCGCGCATTCCTCCCCGTTCGGGCTGAGCCTGTCGAAGCCCGCCCGCGCCACATGGCCGCGCGCTCGTGGAAAACCGCCCTTCGACGGGCTCATGGCGAGCGGCGGAAAGGGATCAGGGCACGGCTTGCGGAAATGCACAGCCGCGCACATTGAATGACGGACATATCCGTCATATATTCGCTCCGTCCCCAACCTCATGGAGCCGCCATGCCGCGCCCGGCCGCCCTGCCCCGCTGGACCCGCACGCCGCGGGCGCGTGCCCTGCTCGCCCGCATCGCCGCCGCCCCGCCCGAACTGCGCACGATCCGGCTCGAGCCGCATCATCGCTGGACCCGTGACGAATGGCTGCGCGAATATGACCGCGACGACGACCGGGTCGAGGCGCTGCGCCGCCTGCGCGCCGCCGCCTTCACCGCCGCCCAGGCGCGTGGCGGCCGCCCGGCCGCGCTGGCGTTCGCCGCCGGACCCGATCTCGACAGCGTGATCGCCGCGGCGCTGGCCGACAGCACGGGCGCGGAGACGCACGCATGAGCCGCCACGATCCCGATCCCGACGCCCGCATCGCCGCGCTGCTGATGCAGGTCGATGCCAGCCTGACGCGCTCCCGCGACTGGATCGCGTCCCGCGGCGAGGCGGAACCGGTGCGACCCGGCGACGAGTGCGCGCGGCGATAGCCGCCGTTCGACAGGGGCAGGGCGAGCGGAGCCTTGCGCCTACGCCCCGCCACCGTTCGGGCTGAACCGGTCGACGCGCCACCCCGCCCGGCGCCTCGACACCCGCCACACCGATGGCATCCCCCGGCCGAATCGGGCACAAGCGCGGCCATGTCGGGGGAAGCATCGTCCAGCGGTCCAGCATGTGCGCGGTGCCCCGCGGCGCCGCGTGCGAGCGGGCGCTGAGGCGTGGCGCCGGCGGGGGGCGATCCCGATGCACCGCTGGTCGCCGCCGCTATGGCCGGCGACCGCACCGCCTTTTCCCGACTGATCGAGCGTCATTACGACCGCATCCACGGCCTGGCCTGGCAGCTGACCGGATCGCGCACCGATGCCGAGGACGTCGTGCAGGACGTGTGCTGCGCGCTGGTCGAGCGGATCGGCGGCTTTCGCGGCGAGGCGAAATTCTCGACCTGGCTGTGCGGCATCACCGTCAATGCCTGCCGCGACCTGCACCGCCGGCGGCGCAGCCGGGGCGGATTCCTCGACCGGCTGACCGTGCTGGCGCGGCTGGGCAAGGGTCCGGACGGGCGCGAGCTGCACGACGCGATGTGGCTGAAAAGCGCCATCGCCCGCCTGCCCGCGGCGTACCGCGAGGCGGTGGTGCTTGTGGCGGGGCAACAGCTGACGCACGCCGAGGCGGCGGCGATCCTGGGGGTGTCGGAAGGCACCGTGTCCTGGCGCCTGCACGAGGCGCGCAAGCTGCTGGCGGGGAAGGACGAGGCGTAGCGGGGGGTGTGGGTGGCCGCTGCCACCGGCGCGGGTCGGGCTCACACAAAGGCACAAGGGCCGTCGGGATCAGGTCAAGACCGAACCGCCTCCATCCGCGACGCGCCCCTCACCCGTCGCCCCGGCTGAAATGCCGGGGTCCACCCATCCTCCCTCCCGGACCCGCGGTGGTGCGGGAGGCGCGCCCCCCCCCGGCGCCTCGACGCCGCCGGCCGCGCGCACCTCGGCTCCGGGATGCGCCGCCCGGTGGATGCCGGCACTTCGGCCGGCATGACGGGTGGGATGGATGACCGAGTTAGCGCTTACCCGCGCATCGTCGGATAGTCGGTATAGCCCTTCGCCCCGCCGCCATAGAGCGTCGCCGGGTCGATCTCGGCCAGCGGCGCGCGCGCCTTCAGCCGCTCGACCAGGTCGGGGTTGGCGATGAACGGGCGGCCGAAGGCGATCAGGTCGGCCTTGTCGTCGGCCAGGTGAGCCTCGGCCAGCGCGCGGTCATAGCCGTTATTGGCGATATAGGCGCCGCTGAACGCCTGGCGCAGCGCGTCATAGTCGAACGGCGCGACGTCGCGCGGGCCGCCGGTTGCGCCCTCGATCACATGGATGAACACCAGCTTCAGCCGGTCGAGCTCGCGCACGATATGGTCGAACTGCGCCTGGGGGTCGCTGGTGGTGATGCCGTTGGCGGGGGTGACCGGCGACAGGCGGATGCCGGTGCGCTCGGCGCCGATCTCGTCCACGACCGCGGCGGCGACCTCGAGCATCAGCCGCGCCCGGTTCTCGACCGATCCGCCATAGGCATCGGTGCGGACATTCGCGCCGTCCTTGGCGAACTGGTCGAGCAGATAGCCGTTGGCGCCGTGGATCTCGACCCCGTCGAACCCGGCCGCGATCGCATTGGCCGCGCCCTTGCGGAAATCGGCGACGATGCCGGGCAGCTCCTCCAGCGCCAGCGCGCGCGGCTCCGACGTATCGACGAAGGCATTGTTCACGAAGGTCTTGGTCTCCGCCCGGATCGCGGACGGGGCGACCGGCGCGCCGCCGTCCGGCTGGAGATCGACATGCGAGACGCGGCCGACATGCCACAGCTGGAGAAAGATCCGCCCGCCCGCGGCATGGACGGCATCGGTCACCTTGCGCCACCCGGCGACCTGATCGTCCGAATAGATGCCGGGCGTATCCTGATAGCCCTGGCCCTGCTGCGAGACCTGCGTCGCCTCCGCGATCAGCAGGCCGGCCGTGGCGCGCTGGGCGTAATATTCGGCGGCGTGCGGGCCGGGCACGAAGCCGGCGGCGGCGCGATTGCGCGTCAGCGGCGCCATCACGAGGCGATTGGCCAGCGTGACCGGGCCAAGCGCATAGGGCGTGAACAGGATGTCCTGCGTCATGATCGTTCCTCGGGTATCGATTGGAGAGGGTTCAGGCGGTCGCGCGATAACGCGCGCCGACATTGGCCTGGTCAAGCCCGCCGAGCACGGCGAGACGAGCGGTGTCGAAATTCCGCCATGCGGCATCGTCGCCCAGCGGCGGGATCGTCACCCCCTCTCGCCGATCGAACCCGACCAGCGCCGCGTCGACCAGGTCGCCGACCGCCATCATCGGCGGCAGCGTCGCCGGATCGACGCCGGCACGCTCCCAGATCTCGGTCCGGGTGCCGGCGGGCAGTACCGCCTGGACATAGACGCCGCGCGGCGTCAGCTCGAGGCTGAGCCCCTGCGACAGGAACTGCATATAGGCCTTGGTCGCGCCGTACACGGTCTGGCCGAATTCGGGCGCCAGTCCGACGACCGAGCCGATATTGACGATCGCCCCCTCGCCCGCCCGGGCCAGTCGCGGCGCTATGGCGTGCGCCAGCCGGGTGGGCGCGACGGTGTTCAGCGCGATCAGCTGCGCCACCCGGTCGGCCGGCTGGTCGACGAAATTGCCGCTCAGCGCGGCGCCGGCATTGTTGATCAGGATGCCGATCCGATCGTCCTCGCGCAGCCGCGCCTCGACCCGGTCGAGGTCGCCGGACAAGGTCAGGTCCGCCTGGACGATGTCCACGACCACCCCGTCGCGCGCGCGCAGCGTCGCCGCCAGCGCCTCCATCCGCCCGACATCGCGCGCGACCAGCACCAGATCATGCCCGCGCGCGGCAAGGCGATCGGCATAGGTGGCGCCGATACCGGACGATGCGCCGGTGATGAGGACGGAAGGCTTGGCAGTCATGGCGGGATCTTTCGAGAACGCCGGATCAGCCGGCTGCTGTGAGCAGGATATATTATGGTCATAATCATTGACAAGGGTTGAGGTGGAAGGTTTCCTTCAAGCATCTGAAATAACATCCTAAATCCTATCCCGGAGGGACAGGGGACCAGCCGCAGGCTGGTGGAGAGGGAGTGTCCGCAAGTGATGGCTTCGAGGCAGGAACACAGGGCGTCGAGGTCGGGATTGTGAGTCGGTGGATGCGGCGATGTGTGCATGCCCCTCTGGCCGCTGCGTTCGCGGATACTCCCTCTCCACCGCGCGATGCGCGGTCCCCCTTTCCCTCCGGGAGAGGATTTAACAGGCTGAATATCCGATATTTTTTCGCGAGATCTTCAGCATGGGCGGCCCACCCGGTCGCAAATTATCACTCACCGCTTATATGACGACCGAAATGAAAACGCGGCACCGGTCCGCGCGGAGAGTCGAATGAAAGTGTCACGCGAAAAGGCGCGGGAGAATCACGAGCGGGTCATCGATACCGCGGCGACTCTATTGCGCGAGCGCGGCTATGACGGGATCGGCGTCGCCGACCTGATGAAGGCGGCGGGGCTGACGCATGGCGGCTTCTATCGCAACTTCGCGTCGAAGGACGACCTGCTGGTCCAGGCGACCCGCCATGCGCTGGACACCAGCCGCGACGTGCTGGCCCAGGCGCAGGCCGAGTCACCGGAGGCGACGTTCCGGGCGCTGGTCGAGCGCTATGTCTCGTCCGCGCATTGCGACGATGCCGGCGGCGGCTGCATCCTGCCCGCCCTTGCCGCCGATGCCGCCCGCCGCGACGATCCCGCGCTGCGCCAGGTCTTCGCCGACGCGGTCGCCGCCTATCTGCGCCACTTGGCCACCCTCGCCCCGCCCGCCGGCACCGACGGCACGCCCCCGCGCCCGCCCGCCGCGATCCTGGCCGAGATGGTCGGCGCGGTCGTGCTGGCGCGCGCCCTTGGCGAAGGCGAGGCATCGCAGGCGCTCCTGGACGAGGTGGTCGATGATCTCGCGGGGAAGGCGCCGCGCGGCTGAGCCGGCCTCCGCACCTTGCGCCCGGGCGGATGCCGATTGACCGGACGGCCACGGGGACCCTACCCCCCAGCCGGGACGCTGGAGGGGGATGACATGGGGATTTTCGCGACACTTGGCCTGCTGGCGGCACTGCCCGTCGTCGTCGCACAGGACACGGGGAACAGATGGATGGTCGAGCCGGCGGTCGCCGACCGCGGCGAAGTGCTGTAACTTCAGCTGGGACCGGGGAAGTCCTATCGCTTCGAATGCACCGCCGGTGACATGACCGTTACCCAGACCGGGCTGACACAGCTTCACGACCTGAACGGCCAGCAGATCAGCGACGGCCCCGACGCGGTCATGCCCGAAGGTGCGGCGAAGATGGCGCCGTCCAGCGGCAAGGGCTCCCAGTTTCAGCCCGCTCGGGCGGTGAAGAACCCGGCCGAGGGATTGGACCTGACGATCCGCGTGGCAAAGGACGACAAGATGCTGAACGCCATGCCGAAGAGCAGATGATGTCCCTGTTCACGACCGACTTCACCACCGCGGTCGTGATGTCGGATCAGGGAGGCAAGGTGTGGAAGGGCTTCCTGACCCGCTGCCGAGGGCGGTGATTGAGGTACGGCTGCGCGCGGCTTGCAAGCCGTAAGGAATCAAAGGATGAGACCGTTGGAGAAGCTGGTAGCTTGATCCACGAACTCCAAATCTGAGCTACATAAGCTTAGGAAGCTACAGTTAGTATCCTAACCGCCTCATCATAATAGTCGTCTAGAGCAACTTCAATAAGCCAATCTGGCAATCCAAATCGCTGAGCAACCTCGGGTCTAATTGCACGACCTTCTGCGATTTCCGCAGCAATGGAGTCCCTAAGGGGCTTCGGGCACAGCACTAAGATTGCCATCCACCTAGCTCGATTTTCTGCATCGATCGCTAGATTAGGCTTATCCAGCGGAGCATTCTGCAAGTCCTTTAGAAACTTGACAAATTTCTCTCTGCTATCGATCCGAGTTTCGACAGGGTCAAAAACATGCATTAACTCTTTTGTAAGCGCAAATAGCAACTCAGCAGGATCGTGATCCAACGCAGAACAATAGCTAATATCCGCTACTAGAAACTCGCCATCATAAGCGCTTGTCCGATCATCGAACAGCATAAAGTGAGCTTCGCGCTTCGGCGGGTGATAAGTTTGACGCCAAACCTTCACCTCTTGGACGTCATTAAGCCCACCGTCAATTGCTTCACGGAGAAACTCAAAACCAAGCGGCTTGTCTAAGGTCTTTCCGAGAACGAGCTCGTAAAATTGCTTGAACTGCATAAAGCGCGCGCGACAACCCTGTGAGTAAGGCTGCCGCGCTACATCAAGCCGAAAGAGACGTCAAATACTCGTCAACATTAACAATCTCACGGGCGCGACCCGCGCGAATTTGCGTCTCTGACAAAACAATTTGTTCAGCGAGATGCTCGGCTGACAGATTGGGCTCCCCACCGCACAGGAAGCGGACATTTACAAGAACGCGCTCAGCATTGCCAAACAGCAACTCGGCGGCGCGATCGATGGCACTCGTCATCATACACCTTCCAGGTTTGCCCTTACGGGCAACATGCTGCCGTAACTTGATCCTTGCCACCCCTCGGCTTGAGGCGACCGGAGCGGGCTGACCGAACACCAACCCTGTTGCGACATATCGCAGTTACCGTTTAAACTCTTGACAGACCGGAAATGTCCCGTTCCTCATTCGTTCTCGGCAGCGATTTCTAGCTATATAATTACTCTATCCACAGGTGCGCAATCGTAAATGCGACGAAACGAGTGGCTTGGAGGCCCAAACAGGTCCGTTTGCGGTTGACTTGATTCGCAAATCGGCTAAGGGCGCACCGCCCCTGCCCTGATGCTGATATAAAGTCAATCGTAAATTCGAGGCCCTCACAAAAATTTGCGAATCACATTTTTTCACGTGCGTTCGATAAATGTTCCCCCTCAGCATACGCTGCCCGCCTTATTTTCGATTTAATCAATCAACCACAACAACTGGGCATAGCCACTGGGCATGCACAAAACTGATAGATTGGTCCAGTGGTTAAGGCCTTGTACGGGAAATCGATAGAGAACTAACCCGTGGCATGAGAAATGGCCGCGATGGGGCCTCCAGCAACTAGGAACCGACTGAGCGGCCGACTTGCCGCCTGCCAGTTGTTCAGCTCGATCGCCCGCCGATTGTCGCAGACATGCTGCCGCAGTTCAGCAAAGCAACGGAAGCGACATGATATCACTGTTCACCACCGGCCCCAGCGTCGCGGTGACGCTGCCGCTTCGCGACCGCAAGATCTGGCAGGATTTCCTGAAGCGTTGCCGCGCCGCCCGCTGAGGCTTGGCGATCGGTCGAGGACGCAGGGCGAATGAACGCTCACGGGTCTCGGCCTCGGTCGTCTCCGGGGCGCGGGGCCTGACCCCGCCATAGTCGATCCATCGCCCCGGCCGAAGTGCCGGGGCATACTTATCCTCCATCCCGGACTGGCGGCGGCGCGTGACGTGGCCTGGCGCGGTTCGACTTGGAGGTTCGGGACAACCTCGGCTCCGGGAGGTGCCGCACGGTGGATGCCGGCATGGCGGCGGCTTGGGTGGCGGGGCGGGGTCAGCACGGGACGTGCCACAGAACACCTTGTCCGGCGTCGCTGTAGCATTGTTTAGCGAGCCGCCGTCGGACTTCGTCGTTTCGCGGGACGCCATAGCCCCAGCCGCCATCGAAGAATGGGATCGTCGTCACCTCGACGCCCCAATTGTGGACGGTCACCGACTCCGGCTCGAAGCTGGCGATGACGGGCGGCCAATCGGCACGGGGGACGGATGTCCACGCCTCTGGCGCCCTGATCGGGTGGGTCGTCATCAGCCCCTCTGACTCCGCCTTGATCGCCCGCAGCGTCCACGGGTTCCAGCTCGGGTGGGGACAGACAAGGACCAGCGTGAGCGTCGCCGCGATCGCGACCACGCCAGCGCAGCCCAGTCGGCTAAAGGGCATCGACGTTCTCCAATCGCGCGCTCCACAGATTTGTCAGAAGCCTGCGACATGGGCCGAGATAGATCAATGCCGCATCATTGCCCGAGACGCTCAGCCTTGGGCGCTTGGACGCCAAGGTCCGGATAGACGCCAAGGTCCGGAACGACCTCCGCTCCGGGAGGTGCCGACCGGTGGATGCCGGCACTTCGGCCCACAACTGTCCGGGATTCACAGGTTGAGGGTCATTTGGGGATTTTGGGGCAGTTTTGCTGGCTGGATTGGTGGTGGTTTGGCTCGTCCAGAGAGGTCGAGCCTGCTGAACAGTGCGAC
>NZ_JBDIZK010000021.1:0-25346 GCF_039652585.1 Sphingomonas rustica
CGCCACGTGAGTGGTCCATGGCAAAGGCCCAGTTCGCCGTCATCTTCGGCGAGCGCTTCATCAAGGCCATGGCGGCGTAATGTTCAACCGCCCGCCCGCACACGAAAATCCTGACAGGCCCGTCACCGTTTACCTCGACCCCGCCGTCTGTGACTCAACGCCACTCCATTTTTGCCGCGTGTTCGCCAATCTAAGCGACACCGTCTGCGCGAAAGACACGCCAGACGGGAATCCCTATACGTGCACCCTTCTCACGCCTGGTCAGCCGGATGTCATCGTGACGGTGGATGACGAGAGTTCCCACAATCCAGAGCTTGCCGAGGCTGATGATTACGAACCTCAATACAACATCTTGAAGCGCCACGGTCCTCCACCACTGGCGTGGGGTTAGTTGGACTGCGGCTTTATCGCATATCGCGCAAGCCCGCGCTGGAGTCTCATAAGGCCGAAGGGAGTTTAGGTTCGCGCAGAGACGCGGAGGCGCAGAGAGGTTGTGTTAGGTTCGATCAGGCGGTGCCGAGCTGCCCTTCGACGGCTTGCTAGCGCGAGCGGACGCCTCCCGAAGCGCCCTCTCTGCGTCTCCGCGTCTCTGCGCGCATTCATTTTCCGCTAATGTAGCGCGCGACCGCCGCCCCGCTCCCGTCGTCATCCCGGCCGAAGTGCCGGGATCTACCGGGCGGCGCATCCCGGATGTGCGGTTTGGAGACATGCTGGGCGGATGGCGCGACTGTACCGCGCGTCCGGGATGGAGGATGGATGGGCCCCGGCATTTCAGCCGAGGTGACGGGGTGGTTCAGGCGAGCGTCTTCAGCCCTTGGGCGTGACCCAGACCGACACCGGCACGACGACCTTGCCGGGGGCCGGCTTGCCCACGTCGACGCGGTCGGCGGTGACGAGTTCGCCGCTGGCGAGGTTGAACGAGGCCCAGGGCTTGGGCATGCGGCCGAACGTCATCTTCTGGATGGGCTGACCGGTGGTCGAGTTCATGATGGTTGCTATGACTGCCATGGCGGGGCGATAGCGAGGCGCGGCGATTCCTGTCCAGCGGCCATCCGGACATGGGCGAGCTTTCGGTGGATAACCCGCGTCCACAACCGACACCGCTTTGGATCAATTTTCAGAGACACGCTATTTCAATGACTTGTGGTTGACTGCAACGTTAAGTCCGGAATTGAAACTGATCCGGCTGCCTGATACGCTGCTGCAAAAATCAGCAGGAGCAGGATGATGGCAGCACCTACCGCCTATATCGTCGAGGCCGTCCGGACAGCAGGCGGACGCCGCGGCGGACGACTGGCGGGGTGGCACCCCGCGGACATGGCCGGCGAAGTGCTGAACCAGCTGGTCGACCGCACCGGCATCGATCCGGCCGCGATCGACGATGTCGTCATGGGCTGCGTCAGCCAGGGCGGCGAGCAGGGATTCCAGGTCGGGCGCGGCGCGGTGCTGGCGTCGCGACTGCCCGAAAGCGTGCCGGCCGTGACGATCGACCGCCAGTGCGGCAGCTCGCAACAGGCGATCCAGTTCGCGGCGCAGGCCGTGATGTCGGGCACGCAGGACGTGGTGATCGCCGCCGGCGTCGAATCGATGACGCGCGTGCCGATGGGATCGACGGGCATGCTGTTCGCGCAGGCGGGCCTGGGCAAGGCCAAGTCGCCGCGCCAGGAGCAACGCTATCCCGGCGTCCAGTTCAGCCAGTTCATGGGCGCCGAGATGATGGCGCGCAAACATGGCTTCACCCGTGCCGACCTCGACGCCTATGCGCTGGAAAGCCATCGCCGCGCCGCCGCCGCGACCGAGCGGGGCGACTTCGCGCGCGAGATCGTGGCGCTGGAGATCGAGACGCCGGACGGCCCGGCGATCCACGACCGTGACGAGGGCATCCGCGCCGATTCCACGATCGAGAGCATCGGATCGGTCAAGCTGCTGGCCGAGGGCGGGATGATCAGTGCGGCCAATGCCAGCCAGATCTGCGATGGCGCCAGCGGCGTGCTGGTCGTGTCGGAAGCGGCGCTGAAGCAACATGGGCTCACCCCCCTCGCCCGGATCCACACCCTGACCGTCTCCGGCGGCGATCCGGTCATCATGCTGGAAGAGCCGCTGTTCGCGACGGAGCGCGCGCTGAAGCGCGCCGGCCTGTCGATCGACGACATCGATCTGTACGAAGTGAACGAAGCATTCGCATTGGTGCCGCTGGCCTGGGCGAAGCATGTCGGCGCCGATCCCGAGCGGATGAACGTCAATGGCGGGGCGATCGCGCTGGGCCACCCGCTGGGCGCGTCGGGCACGAAGCTGATGGCGACCCTGGTCCATGCGCTGCACCGGCGCGACAAACGCTATGGCCTGCAGACGATGTGCGAGGGCGGCGGCATCGCCAACGTCACGATCGTCGAGCGGCTCTGACACCAGTCGAAAGGGGATTCTCATGAAACTCGACAACAGCATCGCCGCGGTGGTTACCGGTGGCGCATCGGGCCTGGGCGCGGCGACCGCGCGGGCGCTGGCGGCGCACGGGGTGAAGGTGGCGATCTTCGACCTGCAGGAGGAAAAGGGCCAGGCGGTCGCGGCCGAGATCGGCGGCATCTTCTGCACGGTCAACGTCACGTCGGACGAAAGCGTCGATGCCGGCTTCGCCAAGGCACGCGAGGCGCATGGCCAGGAACGGATCCTGGTGAACTGCGCCGGCACCGGCAATGCGATGAAGACTGCCAGCCGATCGAAGGAGGATGGCAGCATCAAGCATTTCTCGCTGGAGGCCTTCAACTGGGTCGTCCAGATCAACCTGGTCGGCACCTTCCGCTGCATCGCCAAGTCGGCGGCGGGCATGCTGACGCTCGATCCGCTGGACGAGGGCGAGCGCGGGGCAATCGTCAACACCGCGTCGGTCGCGGCGGAGGACGGGCAGATCGGCCAGGCGGCCTATTCGGCGTCGAAGGGCGGCGTGGTGGGCATGACGCTGCCGATCGCGCGCGACCTGATGGGCGAAGGCATCCGGGTGAACACAATCCTGCCAGGCATCTTCGACACGCCGCTGCTCAACGCAGCACCTCAGCCGGTGAAGGATGCGCTGGCGGCGTCGGTCCCCTTTCCCAAGCGGCTGGGCCGGCCAGAAGAATATGCGACGCTGGCGCTGTGCATGATCGAGAACCGCTATTTCAACGGCGAGGATGTCCGGCTGGACGGCGGCATCCGCATGGCGCCGCGCTGAGGCCGTGGCGGGGCCGCTTTCGGGGCTGCGCATCGTCGAACTGGCGGCGATCGGACCTGCGCCGTTCTGCGGGATGATGCTGGCGGATCACGGCGCGGAGGTCATTTATGTCCACCGCGCCGGCGCCGCCCCCAATCCGCGCGACCCGCTGCTGCGCGGGCGCACCCCGGTCGAGGCCGACCTGAAGACAGCCGAGGGCGTCGCGACGGTGCGCGCGCTGGTGCGCGAGGCCGACGGCCTGATCGAGGGGTTTCGCCCGGGCGTGATGGAGCGGCTGGGCCTGGGCCCGGACGTCCTGCACGCGGACAATCCTCGGCTGGTCTATGGCCGGATGACCGGATGGGGGCAGACCGGGCCGCTGGCGCAGGCCGCCGGGCACGACATCAACTATATCGCGCTGTCGGGCACGCTCCACGCGCTGGGCCGCGCGGGCGAGAAGCCGACGCCGCCGATCAACCTGGTCGGCGATTTCGGCGGCGGCGCGATGATGCTGGCGTTCGGAATGCTGGCCGGGCTGCTCCAGGCCAGATCGACCGGCACCGGCACGGTGATCGACTGTGCGATGACCGAGGGGTCGGCGCTGCTGGCCAGCATGATCTGGGGCTTTCGCAAGACGCTCGGCTGGAAAGACCAGCGCGGCACCAACCTGATCGATACGGGATCGCATTTCTACGACACCTACGAGACCGCCGATGGTGGGCATGTCGCGATCGGCGCGATCGAACCGCAATTCTACGCGCAGCTGCGCGCGGCGACGGGCCTGACGGACGATCCCGAGTTCGATGCGCAGATGAACCCGGCGGCCTGGCCCGCGCTCAAGGCCAGGCTGGCCGAAATTTTCCGCACCCGGACCCGCGACGAATGGTGCGCGGCGATGGAGGGAACCGACATCTGCTTCGCCCCCGTGCTGTCGATGGCGGAGGCACCGTCGCACCCGCACAATGTCGCGCGGGGGGCGTTCATCGAGCGTGAGGGTGTGGTCCAGCCCGCGCCGGCACCGCGCTTTTCGACTGGGGTGTCAGGGGACGGTTCCGCCACCCCAGCCCAAATGCCGGGGTGACGGTGGGACCTAATGCGCGGCGCTGGTGTCCACGACGCGCGCCGGCCGCGGAGTCAGCCAGATGATCATCGCGGCACCGGCAAACACGAAGGCCGAGATCAGGAAGACATGGTTGGTCGCAAGCGCGAGCGCCTGCTGCTCGACCTGCTGCGCCACCACGCCGCGGATCTGGTCGAGCGACCAGCCCTGTGCCGACATCGCCGCGACCGTCTCGTCGGTGTTGAGGCGCGAGACGATCTCGCTGCGGGCGACGACGGCATTGTCGCTCCACATCGTCGCCGAAACCGAAGTGCCGATCGCGCCCGCCATGGTGCGCAGGAAGCTCATCACACCGGCCGCGGACGCGGTCTCCCCTTCCTCCACCGCGGCCAGCGCGAGCGTGGTCAGCGGGATGAAGAAGAACGGCATGCCGAAGCCCTGGGCGAGCTGAGGCATTGCCAGCGTCCAGAAATCGGCATCCGCGGTCCATCCCACCCGCATCAGCGACGTCAGTCCCAGCCACAGGATGCCGAAACATACCAGCGCGCGCGGATCGACCTTGTTGGTGAGCGACGCCACGATCGGCGCCATGATGACCGCGCCGACGCCGGTGAATGCAGTCGCATAGCCGGCATAGGTCGAGGTGTAGCCCAGGCTCGTCTGGAGCCATTGCGGGATGATCACCGCCGAGGCGAAGAAGGCGGCGAAGGCGAAGGACAGCGACGTGACCGCCACGGTGAAGCCGCGGTGGCGGAACACCCTGATGTCTACGATCGGCTGGTCGTCGGTGAATTCCCATACCAGGAATATCACCAGTCCGATCGCAGAGATCAGCGCCAGCGCGACCATGAACGGATCGCTGAACCAGTCATGTTCGCGGCCCAGGTCCAGCAGCAGCTGGAGGGCGCCGATCCAGATGACCATCAGCACCAGTCCGCCGCGATCGACCCGCAGCGGCTCGGTCGGCGTCTCGGCACTGCGCAGCAGCCGCGTCGCGCCGAACGCGCACAAGGCGGCGACGGGGATGTTGATGAAGAAGATCCAGTGCCAGGACCAGCTGTCGCTGATCGTGCCGCCCAGGATCGGGCCGAGGATCGGTGCGACGACGGTGGTCATCGCCCAGACGCCCATCGCCTGGGAGCGCTGCTCTGGCTTGAAGATGCGCATCAGCAGCGTCTGCGACAGCGGCATCAGCGGACCGCCGCAAAGCCCCTGGCCGATGCGGCACGCAACCAGCATGCCGAGCGAGGTCGAGATGCCGCACAGGAACGAGAACAGGCCGAAGCCGATCATGCCGAAGGTGAAGGTCCGCACCGCGCCGAACCGACCGGCCAGCCAGCCGGTGAGCGGAACGCAGATCGCCTCGGCCACCGCGTAGGAGGTGATGATCCACGTTCCCTGGCTGGCCGAGATGCCGAGACTGCCCGAGATATGGGCGACCGAGACGTTGGCGATGGTGGTGTCGAGCACCACCATGAAGTTGGTGAGCGCCAGCACCGCCCCTGCGAGCAGGAGACGCATGCCGGTGAGCGGCTGGGCCGCCTCCGCTTTTCCGTTCATGACGACGTGTCCTCAGTCCCCGGAGATATCGATCTCGGCATCCATCGACAGGCCGACCCGCAGCGGATGGTCCTTCAGCTGCTTCGGATCGAGCGCGACGCGCACCGGCACGCGCTGGACCACCTTGATCCAGTTGCCCGTGGCATTCTGTGCCGGGATCAGCGCGAAGGACGATCCGGTGCCGCCCGACAGGCCGACGACCCGCCCGGTATAGGTCACCGAGCCGCCATAGAGGTCGGACGTCAGGCTGACCGGCTGGCCGACCTTCACCTTGGCGAGCTGGGCTTCCTTGAAGTTGGCATCGACATAGAGCGAGTCGACCGGCACGATCAGCATCAGCGCGGTGCCCGGTGCGACCCGCTGGCCGACCTGGACGTTGCGGCGGGTGACGATGCCGTCGACCGGCGCCCGGATGACGCTGCGGTCCAGGGTGAGCTTCGCCTGGGCGAGCTTGGCCTGCGCAACCATCACCTCGGGCGCATTGGTGACGTTGGTGCCGTTGATCAGCGCGTTGTTCGCGGCAAGCTGTCCGGTGGCGGCCCCGCGGGTCGAATTCGCCTGCGCGATACCGGCGCGCGCCAGTTCGAGATTGGCACGGGCCGAGGAGAAGGCGGCAGTCGCCGAGGTCAGTTCGTCGCCGGACACTGCACCGGCCGGCGCCAGCTTGCGGCGGCGATCGAGATCGACGCGCGCCTTGTCGTAATCGGCCTGCGCCGCGACCAGCTGGGCGCGGGCACGGGCGATGTCGGCATCGCGCGCGCCGACCTGCGCCGCGAGGGCTGCGCTGGTCGCCGACGTCTGGCCATATTGACGCCGCGCCTGGGCGAGGTCCGCCTCGGCCTGGGCCACGGCGATGCGCGCATCGCTGTCGTCGAGCTGGACGAGGATGTCGCCCTTGCGGACGCGCTGGGTGTCGCCGACGCGCACCTCGGTGACCTGCGCGGCCACCAGCGGCGTCACGCTGGCGGTGTCGGCGCCGACATAGGCATTGTCGGTGCTGACATAGTGACTGCCGACGAGGACGTACCAGCCGCCATAGCCGGCGCCGGCGACCAGCACGGCAGCGGCGATGCCGCCCAGCAGTTTCCGGCGCTTCGACTTGCGTTCGACCGGCGCCGTGTCGACCGGAGCGGTGTCGGCGGGTTGCGTCTTGGTGAAGGCGGGATCGGCGTCAGCCATGGGTCGGGTCCTTGCGCGCGGCCGCAGCCGCATTGTCCTGTGAAACGGTGAACCCACCCCCCAGTGCGCGCACCAGCGCGACATCGAGGGTGAAGGCACGGGATTCGAGATCGGCGACCATCGTGCGCGCCTGGAGCACGCGGTCCTCGGCGGTCAGCACCTCGAGGAAGGTGGATAGGCCGCCCTGGAAGCGGAGCTGGGCGACATGATAGGCCTGTTCGGACGCGGCAAGCGCCTCACGCCCCTGCCCCAGCCGGGTAGCAAGCGCGGCGCGGCTGGTGACCGCGTCGGCGACGTCGCGATAGGCGCCGACCACGGTCGCGTCATAATTGGCGACCGCCTCGTCATACCGTGCGCGCGCTTCCCGGTACCGCCCGGCGGGAAGGCCGCCGCGGAAGATCGGCAGGCTGATCGCCGGCCCGACCGATCCGATGGTCGATCCGCTGTCGATCAGGTTGGACAGGCCGAGCGACTGGAGGCCGATCATCGCGCTGAGATTGATCGACGGAAAGAAATCGGCGTGTGCGACGTCAATCCGCTTGCCCGCCGCCTCGGCCCGGGCGCGGGCTGCGGCGATATCGGGACGGCGGCCGATCAGGTCGGTCGTGACCCCGGCCGGCAGCGCGCCGATGCTCACGAGCTTCGCCGGCAGCGCGATCGACAGGCCGCGATCCGGGCCCTTCCCCAACAAGGCCGCGATGCGGTTGCGGGTCAGGCCGATCGTCTCGTCAGTTGCGGCGATATCGCTGCGCGCCGTCGGCACCGCGGCGTCCGCCTGCTTCAGCTCGGCCTGGGTATCCAGGCCCGAGGCGACGCGGTTGGCGACCAGCCGCTGCGTCTGCAGCCGAACGTCGAGCGCCTTCATCTGGATCTCGCGCTGCGCCGCCAATCGCGCCAGATCGGCATAGGCGCTGGCGATGTTGGTCGACAGCACCAGCCGGCTCTGCTCGATCTCGATCCGGGCCGCCTCGGCGTCGGATGTCGCCGCCGCCAGCGAAGCGCGGTTCTTGCCCCACAGATCGAGATCGAAATTGAGGTTGGCCGCGACGCGACCGTTATCGTTCCAGCCCTTCGGCACGAAGGCGGGCGGGATGCCGTTATTGTAGCTTTGCTTGTTCAAGCCGCCGCTGGCCTCGACGTCCAATGTCGGCAGGCGCGCCGCGCCGGCCTGCTGGGCATAGGCTTCGGCCGCGCGCAGCCTGGCCGCGGCACCGGCGAGATCCGGAGATCCTGCAAGGCCTTCGGCGATCAGCGCGTCGAGCTGCGGATCGGCATAGCCGGTCCACCAGTCGGACGAGGGCCAGTTGGCCGCGGGCGACTCGACCGCGAACGACCGCGTCGATTCGACCGTTGCGGCGGTGCGCATTTCGGGTCGGGGACCCAGCTGTGGCACGGTCGCGCAGCCGGCGAGCAGGGCCGGAACGAGCGCCGCTGCAACCAGCCGGCGTTGGGGAACATGTAATCGCATTGACATAAAACCCGTACTATGGGGTACGAAAATCGCCACTGCGCCTCATAGCTAGCCTTGTCAACATAAAAACGTACTGTATAGTACGATGATGCAGAGTGAGATGAAAGCGCCGAGCCGGAGAGAGGCGAACAAGCAGGAACGACGCCAGGCAATCCTGACCGTCGCGCGTCGGTCCTTCCTGGAAAATGGCTATGCCGCGACGTCGATGTCGGGGATCGCGTCGGAACTGGGCGGGTCGAAAAGCACCTTGTGGAGCTATTATCCGTCGAAGGAGGATCTGTTCGCCGCAGTGCTGGACGATGCGACCGGCGCATTTCGTGCGGCGTTGCAGGACGTGCTGGCGCCCGAGGGCGATTTTGCGGAGACGATCCACGCCTTCTGCCGCAGCTTCATCGAGAAGATCACCCGGGACGATGCGCTGAGGCTGCACCGGCTGGTGGCAGCGGAGACGACTCGCTTTCCCGAGGTCGGCCGGATCTTCGCCAGCCGCGGGCCAGAGCCGACGCAGCAATTGCTGGCGGGATACCTGACCGCACAGATTGCAACGGGCCATATGCGCGACGAGGATCCGGTCCGCGCCGCCGGCACGCTGGTCAGCCTGTGTACGGGGCGGATCCATCACCGATTGCTGTGGGGAACGGTCACGCTGCAGCATGGCGATGTCGAGGCGGAGGCGGACTATGCCGCGCGGGTATTCCTGAGGGCGTTTGCGCCGCAGTGACCCGTCGAGGGCGGGGTTCGACCGCTCTCGCGCCCCATCATTTTGTGGCGCACCCCAGCTTGACCCCGCGCGCCGATTTGCGCACACGCCAGCGAACGCCGCGGCCCGAAGGCCGTGCGAGATGCCGGATTAGCTCAGATGGTAGAGCAGCGGTTTTGTAAACCGAAGGTCGCGGGTTCGATCCCTGCATCCGGCACCAGCTGCCCCACCCGGCCCGAAGACCAGTCCCTCCGCCACCGCGCGTCGCGCATGCAGCTCAGCGGGTGGTGGTCGCCACGATGGCGCGCGAGACGTCGCCCATCAGGCGCATGCGGACCGGGATCGGTTCCCGGGTGCTGGCGATCATCACCGCCACCGCGTAGCGCCGCCCGTCCGGCGCGACGAGCAGGCCGACATCGTTATAGCCGGTCGACAGCGTACCGAGATCCTGTCCGGTCCCGGTCTTGTGCGCCAGTGTCCAGCCCGGCTTCAGCCCCGATTTGAGGCGGAGCGGGCCGGTGCGGCTGGCGCGCATCAAGGCCAGCAGGTGGCGGGTCGATGCGGGGCTGAGCAGCTTGTTGTCCGCCAGCAGCGACAGGCCGAGGGTGATGCCGTTGGCGGTGGCGCCGTCATAGGGATCGTCGAGGTAGCGCTGCAGCGCCTTGCTGCGCGCCTCGTAGCTCATCGCCGCGCGCGCCTGGAGAAAGCCCCCGCCCCCGGCCCATTCGGGACGCCAGCGCAGGCCCGCGGTGCGCGCCTGGAGCTCGCGCTCGCCGGGACCGAAGCCGACCCCCGCCACGCCCCGGGCCGCAAGCAGGCGGCGGATCGCATCGGGGCCGCCCACCTTCCACAGCAGCACGTCGTTGCACGTATTGTCGCTGAGCGTCATCGCACCCTGGAGCAGTTCGCCGATCGTGGTGCGATAGCCCTCCGTGCCGACCTTGGCGCGGATCGGCTGGTGGAACAGGGTCAGGTCCGAGCGCTTCACCACCACCGGATCGGCGAGCGACAATCGCCCCTCGTCGACCGCCGCCATCACCGCGATGCCGACCCACAGCTTGCTGACGCTCTGCTGGGGATGCGGCCGGTCGCCGTTCCACGCGACGCTCCAGCCCTGGTCGATGTCGCGAACCGCGATCGCCACCTGCCCCTTGAACGCGCCGCCCAGCGCCTGGACCGAGTTCAGCAGGTCCGCCGGGGCTTCGCGGCGCACCGGTGCTGCGGGCCGTGCGGTCGGCGCGGGACGCGGCGCGGCGGCCGACGAGATCGGTGGTGATGCTGGCCTTGCGACGGGGAGGGTCGGGGGCGTGCTCGACGGAACGCATGCGGTGAGGGCAAGCGCCGCGGCCAGCGGGGCAATGAACGAACGACGCAGAGGAACCAGCAAGAAAGACCACCCTCTTTCCGACCTTGCTAGGCGCTGCGCCCCCGTCGGTGAAGGCACAGCCGAACGACTCGTCCCGACGCGCGGCCCGTTGAACGTACGGGCCGCCGACCCCTCAGCCTTCGCCGACGGTGAGGTCCCTGGCATCGCGATCGACCTTGCCGGCAAGGCCCGGGACTTCGTCGAGCTGGCGAAGATCGGTGAAGCGGCCCCGCTCGTCGCGGTAGCGGACGATCTCGAACCCATGGCCCTGGAGCGCCGGGACGGCATCGAGTTCCCCGGCGGTGGCCGTGTTGATGTCGGTCATCTTCGTCTCCGCTGCATCCCAACCTGATTGCTGGTCCGACCGCGCCGTCATGCGATCGCCGGGCCGAACACCGACCAGCCCGTGCGATGGCCGAACATCTCGAGGGCGTGGACGCCGAGGATCGAATTGCCGTGCTGGTCGAGGTTCGGCGACCAGACCGCGATCGAGGCGCGTTCGGGGGCGATGGCCAGGATGCCGCCCCCCACCCCGCTCTTTGCCGGCAGGCCGACACGGACGGCGAAGTCGCCCGATCCGTCGTAATGGCCGCAGGTCATCATCAGCGCGAGCACCTTGCGCATCCGCCGGGCGCGCGCGGTTTCCTCGTCGTCCCCCTCGTGCAGCCGGGTCCGGCTGAGAAACAGGCCGGCGCGGGCGAGGCCGGCGCAATCGACCGAGATGGCGCATTGCTTGGCGTAGGCGTGCAGCACCTCTTCGATCGGTCCGTCGAGATTGTCGTGATGCTTCATGAAGCTGAGCATCGCGCGATTGAGGTGCCCGCCCTCGGTCAGCACCGCCTCGTTCAGTTCGAGCGGGCGCCCGTCGAGTTCCCGGCGCACCAGATCGACGACCGCGTCCTGGCTCGCATGGGTTTCGACGAGCATGTCGACGACGACAAGCGCGCCGGCGTTGATGAAGGGATTGCGCGGAACGCCGCAGGTGCGCTCGAGGTCGATGACCGAGTTGAACGGGTCGCCGGAAGGCTCGCGGCCGACACGCTGGAACAACCGGTCGCCATATGCGCGCAGCGCCAGGTCGAGGGCGAAGACCTTGGAGATGCTCTGGATCGGAAAGAGCCGGTCCGCGGCTCCGGCGGTGATCACGCCATCCGCGGTCGCGACGGCGATGCCGAACGGGCCGGGCCGGGCGTCCTCGTCCTTGGCGTCTGCTGCGGCCTCGAGCGTTGCGGCGTTTGCGGTGATGTCTTCGGCGATGTCGCGGACGATGTGCTGGAGATCCATTGCGCGGTAACGTTCCGACGCGGCAACGGGTCCGCTGTCCGGGGTCCGGATCGCGGAGGCAGAGCCCCTTGATCATTCGCCCGGCATGCGACACAACCCGGGAAACCCCCGGAAATCAGCGGATATTCGGGGGCGTGACGAATTGGCCGGACCCGCGCAAGGCGCTTGCGACCGCGAAGCGTGCGGCTCACCGCGCCGGATCGGCCGCAAGGGGGATGGAATGCTCGATACGCTGACTGCCGAAAGCTTCGCGCCGCATGTGAACACCGGTTTTGCGGTGACCATGGAAGGCTATGACGATGTGCTGACCCTGGTATCGGTGGATCCGGGAAAGGCGATCGCGGGCACCGGTCGGACACCGTTCACGCTGACCTTCGACGGCGCGCGTACCGACATGTATTTTAACCAGAATGTGATGCCGTTCGACCATCCCGAACTGGGCGTGATCGAGATGTTTGCCGGGCCATGCGGCAAGAATGAGGACGGGACCTTTCGCTATTCGGCCAGTTTCGGCTGACGACGACCGGCCCGACGCCGGTCAGGCCTGCCACGTCATGGTGATGTCGCCGCCCTCGACACCGGTTTCGACAAAGCCCTTGCGCAGATAGAGGCGGCGCGCGCGGTTTTCCGGTCGCACATGGAGATGAACCGGACGGCCGGCGCGGCCTGCCTCGGCCAGGACGCGGTCGATCAGCATGCCGCCGATCCCCTGCCCCTTCGCCTCGGGCAGGATCGCGATATCGACGATGCGTCGCCCTGCCATTTCGCGCGCGACATACAGGCGTCCGACGGCCTGGCCGCGCCGTTCGACGATCGACCAGTCGGCGTCGAGAAAGGCGGCCCGGTAATGGCGGCGCTGCAGATCATATTGCTGGGCCAGCAGCATCTCGATCGCCTGGGGCGGAAGGCCGGCGGCCGAGAATTCGTCGATCCGGGTCGATACGAAAAGACGGCGGAGGAAGGGTTCGTCCTCCGCCGTCTCCGGCCTCAATTCGATCCCGCGCATCAATTTCGCGCAGGGAAGCTACCGTAAAGCGCAATGCACCAGTTCAGCGCGATATAGGGCTGGCGGTTCTCGTGCGCCTGGCTGCCCCCCTGGACACCGACCGTCGCGGGATGAAGCGACGCATCGCCGTTGGTGATCCCGTTGCGCCATGCAGTGGCGGCAGAGGTTGCATGATACATGAAGCGCGAGATGAAATAGCCCGCGGTCGGCACGTTGGTCTGGTTGGCCGCGGTGGTCGGCTGGACGCGCGCCGACACATTATGGGTGTGCGACGGCATTTCGGTGCTGAGCAGCGTGTGCACGTTCGCGCCTCCCACCTGGCCGAGCACCGCCTGGAATTCGGGACCATTGCCCGTGCCGATCGGAATGCGCCCGCGAAGATCCGGCAGCGCGAAGTTCGACTGGCCGTTGCCGCCATAGGTCGTGCCCAGGATCGCGTACAGCGGCGTATTCTGCTGAATCGAGATCAACTGTCCCGCGCACTGTGCCCACTGATAGGGCGGGTAGGAGAATGCATAGGGCCGGATCTCGCCGACAAATGGTTGGGTCATTGCCGCTCGCTCCTTGTTCAGTTCTGACTGGGGAAAATGCCGTACAGGGCAATGATGTGAGTCACCGCGAGATAGGGCATCAGATTGTTGTGCGGCTGGCTGTTTCCCGAATTCGAGAGCGTGTTGGCGGGCAGCGCAGGGATGTTGGCCGTTACCTGATTGCTCAGATAGAACAGGCTGTTGCCGACCTCCGGGGAGTTCGGGTTCGCCAGGCCCGGACGTGCCAGCACCTTGCCACTGGGGTTCGAGGTCGTGGCCGGCGTATCCCAGGCGTTGATCGAATGCTGGTGCGCCGGAAGGTTGGCGGTGGTCAGCGTGACATTGGCGCTGCCGCCGACCGATCCGAGCTGACGCGCCGTCAGGCCGGGGCCGGTGGCGCCGTTCTGGGCACCGACTGCTGCACGTCCGCGAAAGTCCGGCAGGCCGAAGGTGTTGATACCGTCGCCGCCGAACGTCGTGCCGAGGAGCGCATAAAGCGCGTCGTTCTGCGCGATCGATACCAGCTGACCGTTGCACAACGCCCAGCCGACAGGCGCGAAGGTTCCTGCAAACAGCTTCAGCTGGCCAAGATATGGTGTTGACATGATGGTTCCCGATCCTGCTGAGAGCGCCGTTCAGTTGCGCGACGGGTAGGAGCCCTGCAGTGCGATGAAGTAGTTCATCCCCTGATAAGGCTGCATATTCTGGTGCGGGGTGTTCGAGCCGGTGCTCTCACCCACAGAGCCGAGGCCGACCGAGTTGCCCTGCGGATCCGCATAGGCGTTGAGGTTGCCGATGCCCGCACGGTTCACGTTTGCCAGATAGGCGCCGGCCGGCGAGGCAGCGTTGCCGTCCTGCGTGGAAACGCCGAGAAGATGGGTATGCGCGGGCATCTGCTGCGTCGTAAGCGTCACGCTCTCCACCCCGCCCTTATCGCCGAGATTATAGCTTCCGATCGAGTTGAACCCATAGCCGAGCGCAACGCGGCCCCGCAGGTCGGGCAGCGCGAAGTTGTTGATGCCGTTGCCGCCATAATAGGTGCCGAGCAGCGAGAACAACGCCGTGTTCTGGTTGATCGCCAAAAGCTGCCCGTTGCAGAAAGCCCAGTATTTCGGCGCGAAATTGAACGGCATCAGCCGGATTTCGCCGATATAGAATGACGACATGAGCTCCCTCCCGTTCCGTACCAGGAGCTGCTGTCGAGCGCGACTCCCCCATGTCCCGAGCGGCGTAAGGCGTGCGAATGGATCGCGGAAAGGAAGCCCCCCGGCAATTACCACCCGAACTCGAGTACCCCACCCGTTCAGAATGACGGTGCCATGTACGCCGGACGCGCCCATGGTCGTCAAGCGGAATCTTGCAGAGTTGCGCAGATCGGGAGTCGAGCAGAACGAACCATTTGCCTTGCGCCGCTCCCATGATATTGGACCGCGATTGCACGGATCGTGAAGTATTTGGGGGCCTATCGTGACGAAGCATGACCAGACCGAACCGACCCTGGACCGGGCCGCCCGTCCGCGCTGGCGCGCGCCGCAGCTGAAGGTCGAGAGCGTGACCGAGATGACCGCGATCGATCCGGTGCCGGCACCGCCGAGCGACCCGTCCATTTACCCCGGCCTGGGTTTCAACAGCTGATCCTGCGCGGTCGTTCGCGGCCGCATGCAGACATCGTGACGGATTTGTATCGATGGGCCGGCTGGTCGGGATCATTCGTCTCGACGGCGGGCCGATCGACCGGTCGCTGATCGAGCGCTGGCGCAAGCCCGCCGGCGAGTTCCGGCCGGACCGCGTCCGCGCCGAGGGCAATTGGGCCTTCGCCCAGCAGACCCTCCCCTTTCGCCGCGGCGAGACCGCCGAGCCCCAGCCTTTTCGAGCCGCGAACGGCGCGCTGAGCTTCGTCGAGGCGCGGCTGGACGATCGCGCCGCACTGCGCGCGCAATTCGGCTTCGGCACGCGCCGGCCGAGTGACGACTCGCTGGTCGCGATGACGGTCGAGCACGGTGGTCTGAGCGCTGCCGAAGCGCTGCATGGCGAGTTTTCGCTGATTCACTGGGACCCGGCGACACGCACGCTGAGCCTGATGCGTGACATATTGGGACAGCGCGGCCTTTATTATCATGTCGACGGCCCGGTCGTCCGCTTCGCGACATCGTTCCACCTGCTGCTGGCGCTTCCCGAAGTGCCGCGCGAGATCGACGAGATCGGCCTGGTCGATTCGCTGCTGGGTGCGAGCGCGGCGCCAGACCGCATGGCGTGGCGCGGGATCAAGCGGGTGCCGGCCGGCTGCGTGGTCGCCCTCACCGCCGATGCGGTCCAAACCCGCCGTTACTGGTCGGCCGACGCACTGCCCAAGGTCCGCTTCGCCCGCGACGAGGACTATGTCGAGGCGGCGCGCGCGCTGCTCGACCGGGCGGTGGCCAGCCGGCTGCCAGAGCGCGGCGCGCTTGCCACGACGCTGTCGGGCGGGTTCGACTCCGCGGCGCTGACCGCGACCGCCGCGCGGCTGCTCGGCGATGCCCGGCTGACCGCCTATACCCGCGTGTCCGGTACCGCCCATCCCTATCGCGGCGCGCTGGACGACCGCGCCTTTGCCGCGATGGTCGCGGCGCAGCATGACAATATCGACTGGGTGGTGCTCGACCAGCTCTACCAGGCGCCGCGCGATACCGGCAGCGAATGGGAGTCGGCGCGGATGGGAATGCCGACCAACGCCTTTGCCCGCAGCTGGAACGAGCCGATCCACAATGCGGCGACCGCTCAGGGGGCACGCACGCTGTTCGTCGGCTATATGGGCAATGCGACGCTGTCGTGGAGCGGGTTCGGCCTCGCCTATGAGCAGGTTCGCCAAGGCAAGCTGATTGCCGCGGTGCGCGACGTGATTGCCATGGCCAGGGCGGAAGGCCGGCCGGCGGCGCAGGAACTGAAGCTGACCTTGGGCGCGGCGATCGAGCCGGGGGCGCTGCGACAATGGCGCCGGCGCCGGTCCTCGACGCATCGCTGGCCCAATCAGGGCTGGACGGCGCTGTCGCCCGACTTTCTTCAGTCGATCGACTATGGCGCGCATATGGACAGCGTCGAGCATCGCAACCTCGACAGCGTCGCCCTGCCCGGCCGGACATTGCGCGCCTCGCTGCTGGTGGGCGAGGCGCGGCTGGACCAATATGCCTATCTGCGCGGCGAATGGGCGTTCGAGATGCTCGACCCCTATACCGACCGGCGGCTGGTGGAATTCACGCTGGGCCTGCCCGAGAGCCAGTTCGCCCGGCGCGGCACGCGGCGCTGGCTGGCACGGCGGGCGCTTGCCGACCGGCTGCCGGCGGAACTGCTGGCGCAGACCCGGCGCGGGCGCCAGATCGGCGAATGGTATCACCTCGCCAGCCTGCGCCGCGAGCATACGATCGAGGCGGTCGAGCGGATCGCGAAATCGCCGCTGGCCAGTCGGGTGCTCGACGTTCCCAGGCTGCAACGGCTGGTGCAGGACTGGCCGAAGGACGCCGAGACGGCGCGCGCCAGCGAGGGCGGACACCGGGTGGCATTGCATCAGGGGGTGGTGATCGGATCGTTCCTGTGCTGGTACGAAGGCAATAATGGCTGATCCTGTTCACGATTACGCGCTGTGCGGCTGGCAAGTGGAAAGCGCGATCCCCCTGCCCGAGCTTCCCGGCTGGGCCGGAGCGGAGGGTGCGGCCGAGGTGGCGTTCGTGCTGGGATCGCTGCCCGACAGTCTCGACGCCCCCGTCTTCGCCACGCCGATGCTCCAGATCGATCGCGCCGGCCGGGCGCTGTACCGGATCCCGGCGGTTGCCGCCTTCCTGGTCGAAGGCGGGACGCGGGTGACGATCGACCCGGTGCTGGCGCCCGATGCGCCCGATGTCCGCCTGTTCCTGCTGGGCAGCGTGTTCGGGCTGCTGTGCCATCAGCGCCGGGTGCTGCCGGTCCATGCCGCGGCGGTCGATATCGACGGCGAGGCGGTCGCGTTCGCGGGCGCTTCGGGTGCGGGCAAGTCGACGCTGGCCGCCGCCTTTCGCCGGCGCGGCTTCACCCTGTTCGCCGATGACGTCACACCGATCGCGTTCGATCCGGTGCGGTTCCTGCCCGGCCTGCGCCGCATCCGCCTGTGGTCCGACTCGCTGGCGGCAGCGTCGGACTGGCAGGGCCAGGCGATCGAACGCTGCCGCGACGGGATCGAGAAGTTCGCGCGCGCCTTTGACGACGGGTTCCACACCCGGCCGCTGGCCCCGCGCGCGATTTTCCATCTGCGCGACCAGGCCGAGGGCGATGTGTCGTTCCGCCGGCTTCAGGGCGGCGCGGCGATGCAGCAGCTGTGCCGCCAGGTCTATCGCTGGCGGTCGCTGGTCGCCTTTTCGGGCGAGAGCGAGGCGCTGACCCGCGTGGCGCGGGCGGCGGGTGCCATCCCGCGCCATTTCGAGCTGTCGCGCAAGATGGACTTCGATCGGCTGGACGACACGATCGACGCGATCGTCGCGACGGTGCGGGCCAGCCGGTGACCGGCGCGGTCTGGCTCGCCTCCTATCCCCGATCGGGCAATACCTGGACGCGGCTGGCGCTGCGGTCACTCCAGGGCGGCGGCGAGGCGGTCGAGTTCGCGGACATCGGCCGCTTCGGCAAGCTGTCGACCCGCCGCGAGCTGATCGACCGTGCGCTGGAGGTCGATTCGGGCATGCTGACCGAGGCGGAGACGCAGGAATTGCGGCCCGACATGCATGCGGTGCTGTACGGCCGGGCCGATCCGCCGCCGCTGGTGAAGACGCACGATGCGTGGCTGCGCACGCCCGCCGGCCGGCCGATCTTCGACGCACGCTTCACCCATGGCGCGATCTACCTGATCCGCGATCCGCGCGACGTGGTGCTGTCCTGGGCGAGCTTCATCGACTGGCCGGTCGACAACACCATCACCTTCATGGCCAATCCCAAGGCGAGCCTGGGCCATGCCACCGACCAGATCGGCATCCAGGTCCGCCAGACGATGGGCAGCTGGTCGAGCCATGCGCTGAGCTGGATCGACGAGTCCGGGCTGGCGCCGCTGGTGATCCGCTACGAGGACATGCTGGCGGACCCGGCAGATACGCTGGCGCGGATGGCGGCGCATCTGGACTGGGACGTCGATGCCGCGGCGATCGACGGCGCGGTCGCGACGACGCGCTTCGACCGGCTGGCGGATCAGGAGACGCGTCACGGCTTCACCGAAAAGGGGACGCGTACCGACCGCTTCTTCCGCAGCGGCATCGCCGGGGCCTGGCGCGAGCAGCTGTCCGCCGAACAGGCAGCGCGGATCGAACGCGAACACGAAGCGGTAATGACCCGCTTCGGCTATCTCTGAGAAACCGTTTGAGAATGCGCCTATCGGCGCATTGCGGCACCGGCCCGCTCCCCCACCCGACCACCCAGCGGCAGTATACTATGGGTGGTCGGGTGGGGGAGCGGGCCGGTGCCGCCTCGAAAATCGCTCTTTCGCGATTTTTTCACGCGGTCTCTGAGCCATCAGGCCTCGGTCCACACCAGCCGGTTTTCGGCAAGCTTGCCGAGGAAGGCCCGGGTGTCAGCTGCCACCGCTTCGGCCGGTCCGTCAAAATGCGCCTGCAGCTCGGCGATCAGCGCGTCAACGCGCTTGGGGCTTTCCAGCCGGCGCCAGATCTCGCTGCCGACCGCATCCATGCCGTAATAACGGCCATCCTCGATTCTGATCAGCACGATCTCGCCGTCCACCTCGGTGGCGATGGCATCGGTGGTGCGGAGCAGCGTGGCGGAGGGGTCGAACGTCATGCGCGCGACCTAGCAGAGCCGGCGGCGCTCAGCCAAGCACCTTGCCGTCCTCGACCCGGATCACCCGGTCGCACCAGGCCAGGCTTTCCTCGCGGTGCGAGATCATCAGGATCGTCGGGCGCGGGTCGAGCGCCTTGAGCCGGGTCAGCAACGCCGCCTCGGCCGGCGCGTCGATCGCGTTCGCCGCCTCGTCCAGCACCAGCAGCCGCGGCTTGCGCAGCAGCGCGCGGGCCAGCCCGATGCGCTGACGCTCGCCGCCGGACATCAGCGTGCCGCGCTCGCCGACCACCGTCTCCAGACCCTGTTCCAGCCGGGCGACTATCTCGGTCGCGCCGGCCAGGTCGAGCGCGGCGGCGATCTCGGCATCGCTTGCCTGCGGGGTCGCCCAGGTCAGGTTGCGGCGGATGCTGTCATGGAACAGGAACCCTTCCTGCGAGACATAGGCGATGCGCGTGCCCCAGCCGGGCCGATAGTCGCCCTCCAGCGCGACGCCGCCGACACGCACCTCTCCCGACTGCGGCGTCAGCAACCCGACGATCAGGTCGATCAGCGTCGTCTTGCCGGCACCCGACGGGCCCGCCACGCCGACGAAGCTGCCGGGATCAAGCGCGAGCGTCGCGTCGCCGACACCGCGGCCGCCGGGATGACGATAGGTCGCGGCCGCGAGCAGGATCGGGCCGGCGGGCGGCTCGACCGGGTTGCCATGAGGGTCCGCGCCGCGGCGGAACTCGGCCTCCATCGCGCGGACCGCCTCGAAGCTGGGCAGTGCGAAGACGAATTGCTGGCCCGCCTGATAGAGCTGCATCGCGGGCCCGCTCATCCGCCCGAAGACCAGGACGAGCGTGATCAGGATCGCAGGGGACACCTGCATCCAGCCGAAGCCGACCAGCACCACGCCCGCGCCGAGCAGGCTGGAGACGATCGCGAAGATCAGCCGGCCGCGCGCCTGGCGGCGCTGGAATTCGAGCTGGTTGCCGCGGATCTCGCGCTGGATCGTCTCGAACTCGGCGACGAAGCTGGCCTGTGCATTCTGGGCGGCGGCGGTCTTCAGGCCGGAGAGGAAGCCCGCGGCGTTGGCCATCATCGCCTGGCCGGCACCGACCAGCCGCGATCCGATCTCGCGCGTGCGATCCTGCGTCGCCAGGAACACCAGGCCACCAATGCCGAGCAGGACGATCGCAACCGCCGCCAGACCGGGCGCCAGGGCGAAGGCGATCCCGGCCTGGATCACCAGCATCGCCCCCAGCACCACTCCCTGCACCATGAAATAGGAGGCGGAACTCAGCCGCTGGATCTCGGTCGTGATCAGGTTGGTGACGCGCGCATGGCGCAAGCCGACGACCTGGCTCCACGACGCCCGGGCCAGCGCCTGCATCGCGCGATTGCGCTCGGATTCGATGAAGCCGGTCTGCAGCCGGCCGATCGCCATGTCGCGGGTATAGAGGGTGACGGCGCGCAAGGCGCTGAGCAGGACGAAGGCGAGGATCAGCGCGGCCAGCTGCTGCACCGGCGTCGTCAGGCCGACCTCGCGCAGCGCGGTCGAGATCCTGCCCGACCCGCCCTCGACCACCACGCCGATGATCGGCACGAGCAGCAGCAGACCGGCGCCGTCGAGCACCGCGCCCGCCGCAACGAGCAGTCCGGCACGCACCCCTCGCCAGCCGGCATAGCGCGCGAACGCCCCGGTCATGCCGCCGACCGCGCGCCGCAGCTCGCCTATCCTGGAAATCACGCCCCTGCCCATCGGCCCGACTTAGCGGCGCGCCGCGACCCTGCCTAGCGCTTCCCCGCCGCCGCTTCGGCCAGCCAGTCCTCGCCGTTAGGAGTGTGGCTCGAAGTCGACCGGTGTCATAAAGAAATCCTTTGCAGGCGTCTGGGCCTTGTTCGCGATCGACCCGGGCCGCCGCTGGGCCGGATCAGTCGCGCCGGGGCGGCGCGACCG
Organism: Sphingomonas rustica; assembly: GCF_039652585.1. Taxonomy (NCBI): domain Bacteria; kingdom Pseudomonadati; phylum Pseudomonadota; class Alphaproteobacteria; order Sphingomonadales; family Sphingomonadaceae; genus Sphingomonas; species Sphingomonas rustica. The sequence goes on from NZ_JBDIZK010000021.1 coordinate 21,070, forward strand.
AGGCTCGGTGGATGAGGGTGGACGGGAACATCGACGGCTCCTCGCTGGCCAGATCGTCGCCGAAAAAGTCGGCCAGCAGCTTGAGCGCGGCCGACCGGGCCATCGAGATGATCGGCCAGTGGACCGTCGTCATCGGCGGCCAGATATGCGACGCGATCGCGGTATCGTCGAACCCGATGATGCTGAGATCGTCGGGCACGTTCATGCCCCTGCGCCGCGCGGCATGGAGCGAGGCGGCTGCCATCTCGTCGTTCGAGGCGAAGATCGCGGTCGGCCGCGGCGACAGGTCGAGCAGCCGGTCGGCGGCGGCCAGCCCGGTCTCGAATGTGTAGTTGCCGTCGGCGATCAGGCTGCGCGGCAGCTTGATCCCGGCAGCCGCCACGGCTTCCTCAAACCCCTTGCGCCGTTCGCGTGCCGACCGGAATCCGTGCGGTCCGGCGATCAGGCCGATGCGGGTATGACCCAGCGATATCAGGTGGTTGATCGCTTCGCGGACCACTTCGCTGTCGTTCGAGGCGACCATATGTTCGGGCGTGTCGAGCGTGGTCGATCCCATCCGGACATAGCGGCATCCGATTTCCCGGCACACCTCGGCCAGCATGTCGTTCTCCGACACCGGCGGCAGGATCAGCACGCCGTACAGGCGCTGCCGTTCGAGGAAATTCTTCACATCGGCCAGCATCGTCGACGAGCCGCGATCGATCGGGCGGACGATCAGCTCGAACTCGGTATCGCGGATCGCCTCGAGGATGCCGGCCTGGACGTTCATGACCATCTGGGCATTGGGATTGTCGTGGATCAGCCCGACCAGGAAATTGCGCCGAAGCGCGAGCGCGCGCGCCTGGACATTCGGGACATAGCCGATGTCGGCGATGACCTTCTCGACTTTCGCCCGGGTCTCTCCATTCAGCAGCGGGGACCGGTTGATCACCCGGCTGACGGTCTTTTTCGAGACGCCGGCCAGACGGGCGACATCGTTGATGGTTGGCTTGCCCATGCTCTTCATCATGCGACGCTACACTGTCGCGCGGGACAAGGCGAGACTGTCCGGCGGACAGGACCGATGCGCCGGAAAATCGAGGTCTTGCGGAGGCGTTTCGCCGGGTATACCCCTTAGGTAACCGGTGACATGGTCACCCAGTCCGAGCGGAGAGGCCCCTGATGAAGAAGATCGCCCTGTTTCTGGCCTGCCTGGTCGCCATGCCCGGCGCGGCGATGGCACAGGCGGCATTTCCCGGCGCCGTGGGCCCTGCGGCGGAGACGGTCGGGGGCCGCGGCGGCCAGATCATCCGCGTGACCAACCTCAATCCCGGCGGCCCGGGATCGTTCAAGGCGGCGGTCGAGGCCAAGGGGCCGCGCATCGTCGTGTTCGAGGTGGCCGGCGTGATCGACATGAAGCGCGAGCCGATCGAGATCCGCGAACCGTTCCTGACCATTGCCGGCCAGACGGCCCCCTCCCCCGGCATCACGCTGATCAAGACCGGCATCGACGTGCGCACCCACGACGTGATCGTCCGCCATATCCGCGTGCGCACCGGTGCCGACAACCAGCCCAAGCGCAGCGGTTGGGAAGCCGACGCCTTCTCGACCGTCGCCGCGCGCAACGTCATCATCGACCACAACACGTTCAGCTGGGCGATCGACGAGAACATGTCGGCCAGCGGGCCGCGCTTCACCGGCAACACGGTGGCGGAGTGGCGCAACGGCACCAGCCGCAACATCACCTTCTCGAACAATCTCGCGGCCGAGGGGCTGGCCGATTCGAGCCATCCCAAGGGCGAGCATTCCAAGGGATCGCTGGTACATGACAACACCACCGGCATCGTCTTCTACCGCAATGTCTGGGCGCATAATGTCGAGCGGCATCCGCTGGTGAAGGGCGGCGCGCAGGTGCTGATGGTCAACAACCTGATCTACAACCCCAAGCACCGCGCGGTTCACTATAACCTGATGGCGCTGGAATGGGGCGACCATCCCTATGTCACCGGCCAGATCACCGCGATCGGCAACGTCATGCGCGGCGGGAACGACACCGACAAGGACCTGCCCTTCCTGATGATCGGTGGCGACGGCGATCTCGATTATTATGGCCGCGACAATCGCGCGGTCGACCTGCACGGCAACAAGCTGCCGATGTTCGGCCGCTATGGCGAGACCAAGGCGAAGATCGTCGAGAAGCAGGCGCCGCTGATGTCGACCGCCGGCATGACCGTGCTGCCGTCGGGTCAGGTCGAGACGAGCGTGCTCGCCACCGCCGGCGCGCGTCCCTGGGACCGCGACGAGGACGATATCCGCGTCCTCTATTTCGTCGCCGAGGGTCGCGGCTTCGTGATCAATGACGAGAAGGATGTCAGCGCCTATCCCTCCTACGGGGCGGTGTTCGCCCCGTTCAACGAGGCCGAATGGAACCTCGACACGATGGAGCCGAAATCGAGCCGCTATCCGGGTCAGAAGGGTCCGGTGCAGGAGCATCTGAGCCCGCGCGACGCCGACATGCGCCAGGGCGCCAAATGAGCGCGCTCCTGGGGCTGTTGGCGGCGTTGCTCCCGGTACAGGACGCCCCGCCTGCCGCAGGCCCAGCCAAGGCGCCGCCGATGGTGGTGATCGACGAGCGCGACACGATGCGTCAGGAACCGACGCCGCACGGCAAGATCGGGATCAGCACCGCCTATCGCATCAGCGACGCGGCGCCTCAGCCGCGCACGATGGAATTCCGCAAGCGCATCCTGCCGCAGGGCGCCGCGATCGGCCTCCACCCGATCGCGCATGACGAGGTCTATTATGTCCTGTCGGGCGAGGGCGACGTCACCTCGGACGGCGTGACGAGGAAGATGGGTCCCGGCATGGCCGCCTATCTCTATGACGGCGCGGTCGTCGGCATCCGCCAGACCGGCAGCGAGCCGCTGGTGCTGATCATTTCCTATCCGGTGAAGGCGGCGCAGGACTGAGCAAAGTCTTTTTAGATTAGCTACTTAGCTCCTCTCCCGAAGGGACCGTTGCGTAATGCGGTGGCATTGCGGTTTGAGCGCCGATTAGCGTGATCGGCCTGCGCGATGCCGCTCCTGTGGTGGCCGGAGGGAGCTTTTTGGGGAGTTTTTGGCGGCTCCGGACGGAGTTCGGCTGTAGTCAGGCGGTCGAGAGGGCGACCCAGCGGCGCATGTTGAAGGCCATGGCGGCAAGAAGCATCTGCGCTGATGCTTTGGCGAGGCCGCGGTAGCGGATCACCTTCTGGCCCATCCGGCGCTTCAGGGTTGCGAAGGTCGTCTCGACCGCCGCGCGCTGATATCCGATCAGCCGGTTATAGCGCTTCAGGCGCGGCGGCAGCACCGGATGGTGCTTGTTGGGTCGCCGCATCAGGCGCGGTTTGATGCCGCGAGCCGCGAGTGCCGCTTGACGCGCATGGGTGTGATAGGCCGCATCGGCCAACACCGCTCGCTCATCGCCGCGAATCAGGTCGTCGGCCGGCACCGTGTCGTTGACATTGGCCGGTGTCGTGATGGCAGTCCGGATCAGCCCCGAGCCCTGGTCGACACCGACATGCATCTTGTAGCCGAAGCTCGATCCCTGCCGCCCCTGGTGGCGGGTGAAGCGCGCATCCGGATCGCTCGACGGACGATCCGGGCCATCGGGACGCGCTGCCGATGTCTCGATCACCGTCGCATCCAGCATCGTTCCCCTGCGCAGGATCAATCCGGCTTTATCGAGTTGCCGGTCCAGCTCGGCAAAGAGCTTCTCCAGCATGCCCTGCTCGACCAGCAGGTTGCGGAAACGGCAAACCGTGCTGTGGTCCGGCACCCCATCGCTCAACGACAGCCCCACAAACCGCCGAAATGACAGACGGTCCGACAGCGCTTCCTCCGTCTCGGCATCCGACAAGCCATAAAGCGATTGCAGCAGCAGCACCTTGAACATCATCACCGCCGGGTACGCCGGGCGCCCTCCGCCGTGCCGCAGGGACGACAGCACCTTCTCGAACCGATACCATTTCACCAGATCATGGAGCCGATCCAACCGCCCGCTCCCCGAACTGAGCTGCGGGGCAAGCGCCTCGACGAAACTGAACTGACCTGTCCGCTTTTCGACCATCGCAACGCTCCCTGATCCATCTCAAAGAATCAGGTCGCGCCGTCTTTTGCAACAGTCCCCCGAAGGGAGAGCGACTATCTGCCGGGTCAAGCGGCAGACGCCAGTTTTTGGCGTGTATCGCGCATTTTGGCGTTCAGTCTGACGAGGAGTTTGCGGGCCAGGGCGATGCGGACGACCATCTTTGGTTTGCC
>NZ_JBDIZK010000022.1:0-19539 GCF_039652585.1 Sphingomonas rustica
TGCCACTGCGCATCGCTCAGTTCGTACCGCTTGACCGACATCACTTGCTCCGCGTCTCAACACGGATGCCTATGAATCAGCGATCAGCCCATTTGGGAATCCCGAATGTCGATCCGCGCTAGGTCGCTCTGACCCGGATAGAGGCCGATCCGCGCCGATCCGGGAAAGGCGTGATGGTTGTTGTGCCACGCCTCGCCCATGGTCACGAAGCCGGCCCAGGGCACGTCATGCGCCTGCACCCCCGCGCCGCCGACCAGCCAGCGCTGCGGTCCGCGCGTGTGCGCCAGATGCCCGACCAGCCAGTGGCCATGGACGCAGATGAAGACGCGGGCGCACACGCCCCAGACCACGAAGCTCCATCCGCCGGCCCAGAACAGGATCGCGGCGATCGGCAGTTGCTGCGCCATCCAGGTCGCCTCCAGGAAACGATAGAAGCGGTCGCGCCCGCCCCGCCCGAGATCGAAGCCGGGTGGATGGTCGAGCTCGAGCCGGCAGTGCAGCTGCCACCAGGCGTCGCGCGGCATCGGGCTCGCATGGCTCAGATAGGGATGGCACTCCGGCTGGCGCTGCGCCCAGTCGCGCAGGTCGTGGGTGCGGATGATCCAGTGCGGTCCGCTCATGCCCACCGCGGTGCCGAACCACACCAGCACCCGCTCCAGCCATGTCGGACAGTCGAAGCTGCCATGGATCAGCTTGCGGTGAAACCCGACCGAGTGACCCAGCAGCAGCGACGCGCCGGTGGTCACGACGAACAGGCCGATCGCTGCCGGGGACACGGTAAAGGGCGCCAGCGCCAACGTCGCCACCGCCATGCCGCCGTTCCACAGCGAGTGCACCGGATCCCATCGCACCCGCCCGCGTACCGGATCGGCGCCGGGGGTTTCGACCAGATGGTTGACGGCATGCGCATCGGACATGGCTTCGACTCGCAAGGTAATTAAGGAATTACCTAAATACCATCGATGCTCTGGCAGGCAATGAAGAAAATGCTTAAATACTCCGGATGCAGCGCGTCTTCGAAGCTCTATCGTCCACCGTCCGCCGGAAGATCCTGGCCTATCTGGCCCATGCGGAGCTGACCGCAGGCGAGATTGCGGCGCGGTTCGAACTGTCCAAGCCCGCCATCTCGCAGCATCTGGCGGTGCTGGAGAATGCCGGCCTCGTCGCCAGCGAAAAGCGCGGCCAATATGTCCATTACCGACTGATCGACGATCATCTCGCCAACACGGTGAACGCCTATCTCCAGGAAGTCTGCCCCGTGTCGGGTCCGCTCAAGGCTGAAAGTGCGGAGATCGCGAAGACGCGGCGAGAGGGCTGATCGCTCCGCTTGGGATCAGCTTGCGCCGCGGGAACCTCCACTCGGGCTGAGCGGGCGCCGCCTTGGGTTAAGGGTCGGCCGTCTTGCCGAGATCGCGGTGGGAACGGGGGAGTCGGTGCTTCGCAAAATCATGGCGCTCATCGACGCAGGCATGATATCCACCCGGTCTGAAGCGGATCATTTGGATATTGCGCCTGAGCCGCCTTCGATTATGCGATTGGCCACGGGGTCGCTGGGGCTGGCCCCGTCGATATTGGGGGATTCATGAAAGGGTTTTTGCTTGCGCTCGCGACAGCGGGCGGTGCGGCCTTGGCGCCCGCGCCTGTATGGGCTCAGCCTGTCGTCGATGCCGTTACATCGCCGACCAGCGGCGCGAAGGCCGTCTCGCCCGCCGTCGCGAGCCGGTTCGACGTCGATCCGGCAAGCGTCGAGATGCCCAACCTCGCCTTCGACGAGACGCCGGAAGATGTGAAGAACTACGACAAGTATTTCTATTTCGCACGGCCCGAGACTGACTTCGCCACTGCCTATGCCGATATTCGCGAGTGCGACGGATATGCGCGCGGGCTTAGCTATCGTGGCGACGGGTCGATCAATTTTCTCGCCGGACAATATGGCATTGTCGGCGGTGTCGTTGGCGGGATCTTCGGCGAGATTGCAGCGACTGCCGAGCGCCGTCGCATGCGTCGGCTGAACCAGCGTATCTGCATGTATTTCAAGGGCTATCAGCGCTTCGGTCTGCGCAAGGTCCTGTGGAGCGAGTTCAATTTCGAGGACGGCGACCCGAAGATTACCGAGAATATTCGCCAGACCTATCTTCAGCGACAGGCAAAAGTCGCATCATCGCCAATGCCGCAGGCACAGGAGCTGGTCCAATGATCCGCAAAGTGTTGATTGCCCTTGCGACGATGCTCCTCCCGGCGACCGCCCAGGCTCAGCAGTTCCGCGACAAGGACCCGATTACGATCGATCCGACCAAGGCCTATATCCTGTACCATTACTCGTTCGATATGGCGTTGACGTTCATCCGCACCCCGACGGACGAAGATCTCGCAAACTATCAAAATATGCGCTCCACCGCGCTCGCAGCCGCCAAGGCGAGACATGTTCGTGATCTCAAGGCCTACGAGACCTGGTATCTCGCTTGGAAACGAGCGAAAAGCCGGGGAGATGCATCGGCGACCGAACCGGAGAAGCCGGTCGAACCAACCGATGACAACTTCGATTTTCCGCCGATCGAGCGCAGTCAGTTGGTGCAGACCAAGGAGGGGCGGCGCGCGCTCAAGGAAGCGGGCGTGCGGTGGTATCTCATCGGCGTGCCTCCCGGCGAATATTCCCTGTACGGCTTCGTCACGATGTTCGGCGGAGGCTATGTCGGTCAGTGCATGTGCATGGGCACGGTAAAGTTCGAGGCGAAGCCAGGCGTCGTGACCTATATCGGTGAACAGATACTGCCTAACCTCAAGCTGCCCGATCCGAATGTCGTCCTTCCGGCCAAGTTTGCGAAGCTTCCGGTTCGACCAGCCGAGTTTCGGGCTGGTGGAAAGTTCGCCAATTTCTTCGGGCTCATGATCACTCGCATTTCTGAATATCCCGGAATCCTGCGTTACGAGCGCGACCGGATCATCGACGTGCGGGCCGAGGGCGGCAGTCCCTCCACGAACTAGCCAAGAAGACCGCGCCGGGTCCTTCAGGGGCCTCGGCGCCGTTTCCTCAGCCCCGCCCCATCATCAACGGCCGCAACTGTTCGATCCGCTGCGTCAGCCAGGCGAGGAAGCGGTCGATCCGGGCGATGCCGCGCAGGTCGCGGTGGACCACCAGCCAGAAGCTGCGCTCGATCCCGATCTCGGGCAGCGCCCGCACTAGCCCCGGCACCGCGTCGCCGATGAAGCAGGGCAGCACGCCGCAGCCGGTGCCGGCGGCGATGATCTCGGCCTGGGCGTTGATCGACGAACTGCGGATCGTCGCCTCCAGCCGCGATCCGATCTCGCTGAGATAGCGCAGCTCGGGCGCGTAGATCTGGTCGGGGACATAGCCGACCAGCACATGGCTCGCGAGATCGCCGGGGCCGGCAAGGCGCGGCGCCGATGCGAGATAGGCGGGGGCGGCGTACAGGCCCAGCGCATAGTCGGTCAGCTTGCGCGCGATCAGCGGTCCCGCCTTGGGCCGGGCCAGCATCACCGCGATGTCCGCCTCGCGCCGTGACGGGTTCAGCACGCCGCTCGACGCAATCAGGTCGATCTGGACCTGCGGATGCGCGCGGGTGAAGTCGCCGACATGCGGCGCGATGATCCGGCTACCAAAGCCTTCCGATGCGCTGATCCGGATCGCGCCCGCCAGTTGCGAGGCGGGGGCGGCATCGCGCTGGATGCCCATCGCCGCCGCCTCCATCCGCTCGGCCGCCTCGAACAGCGCGCTGCCCTGGTCCGTCAGGACATGGCCCGACGGGGTATGTTCGAACAATCGCGCCTGCAGCGCCTGCTCCAGCCTGCGGATGCGCCGCGACACCGTCGTCGCGTCCTGCCCGATCGCCTTGGCGGCGCTCGCCAGCCGCCCGGCACGGGCGACGGCAAGGAACAGCTTCAGATCATCCCAATTCATGAACGGCCTGCATAATCGCAGGTTCGACCTGCACTTCGCATCAGTTGCCTGCATTGCTGTCAAATGCAATGGCAGGCCCAACGAAGTTTGGAGAGGCATGTCATGCGGATCGTGGATCACTTCATTGCCGGCTCGGCCGGTGGCGCCGGTGCCGGGCGCGAGTCGGAAATCTTCGATCCCAACACCGGTCAGGTCCAGGCGAAGGTCCGCCTCGGCACCCAGGCCGATCTCGACGCGGCGGTCGCCGCGGCGCAGGCGGCGCAACCGGCCTGGGCGGCGACCAACCCGCAGCGCCGCGCCCGCGTGATGTTCGCGTTCAAGGCGCTGGTCGAAGCGAATATGGACGAGCTGGCGCACCTGCTCTCGTCCGAACATGGCAAGGTCATTGCGGATTCGAAGGGCGACATCCAGCGCGGGCTGGAAGTGATCGAGTTCGCCTGCGGCATCCCGCACGTGCTGAAGGGCGAATATACCCAGGGCGCCGGCCCCGGCATCGACGTCTATTCGATGCGCCAGCCGATCGGCATCGGCGCCGGCATCACCCCGTTCAACTTCCCGGCGATGATCCCGCTATGGATGTCGGGCGTCGCGATCGCCTGCGGCAACGCCTTCATCCTCAAGCCCAGCGAGCGCGACCCCAGCGTTCCGGTGCGCCTGGCCGAACTGTTCCGCGAGGCGGGCCTGCCCGAGGGCATCCTTCAGGTCGTGCACGGCGACAAGGAAATGGTCGATGCGATCCTCGATCACCCGGCGATCGGCGCGGTCAGCTTCGTCGGCTCGTCCGACATCGCGCATTATGTCTATCGCCGCGGCGTCGCCGCCGGCAAGCGCGTCCAGGCCATGGGCGGGGCGAAGAACCACGGCATCGTCATGCCCGACGCCGATCTCGATCAGGTCGTCGCCGACCTGGCGGGCGCCGCCTTCGGCTCGGCGGGCGAGCGTTGCATGGCGCTTCCGGTCGTCGTTCCGGTGGGCGAGAAGACCGCCGTGGCGCTTCGCCAGAAGCTGATCCCGGCGATCGAGGCGCTGCGCGTCGGCGTGTCGACCGATGCCGATGCCCATTACGGCCCGGTGGTCAACGCGGCGCACAGGGCGCGCGTCGAGAACTGGATCCAGACCGGCGTCGACGAAGGTGCGGAACTGGTCGTCGACGGCCGCGGCTTCGCGCTGCAGGGGCATGAAGAGGGTTTCTTCATCGGCCCGTCGCTGTTCGACCATGTCACGCCGCAGATGAGCGCCTATCAGGAAGAGATTTTCGGCCCGGTGCTGCAGATCGTCCGCGCCAATGATTTCGAGGAGGCGCTGCGCCTGCCGAGCGATCACCAATATGGCAACGGCGTCGCGATCTTCACCCGCAACGGCCATGCCGCACGCGAATTCGCCGCGCGCGTCAATGTCGGCATGGTCGGCATCAACGTGCCGATCCCGGTGCCGGTGGCCTATCACACCTTCGGCGGGTGGAAGCGCTCGGCCTATGGCGACACCAACCAGCACGGCATGGAAGGCGTGAAGTTCTGGACCAAGGTGAAGACGATCACCCAGCGCTGGCCCGATGGCGGCGTTGGCGCGGGCGACAGCGCCTTCATCATCCCGACGATGGGCTGAGGCCGGGTCGGCGCCTTGGCGAGACTTTCGAACGCGCTCCGGCCTCGCCTCTCCATCAGGGGATGCGGGGTCGGGTCGTGTCGGGCGCCGCGGGAACGCGCCGTCGCCGCCATGCGCTGGAGCCTTGTGCCGATGACCGTCCTTCACGAGAAAGCCGCATGACCACACAGTTCGACCTGACCGACGAGCAGCGCACGATCCAGGACCTGGCGCGCCAGTTCACCGCCGACGCGATCACCCCGCATGCCGCGGAATGGGACGAGAAGCACATCTTCCCGCGCGACACGATCAAGGCCGCCGCCGAACTCGGATTCGGCGCGATCTACGTGTCGGAGGAAAGCGGCGGGATCGGTCTTGGCCGGCTCGAATCGGCGCTGATCATGGAGGCGATGGCCTATGGCTGTCCCTCGACCAGCGCGTTCATCTCGATCCACAACATGGCCGCGTGGATGATCGACCGTTTCGGCGCGCAGCCGGTGAAGGACAAGTATCTCCCGAAGCTGACCGTGATGGACTGGCTCGCCAGCTATTGCCTGACCGAGCCGAGTTCGGGCTCGGACGCCGCGGCGCTGAAGACCCGGGCGGTGCGCGACGGCGATCATTATGTCGTCACCGGGTCGAAGCAGTTCATCTCGGGCGGCGGCGAGAACGAACTCTATGTCTGCATGGTCCGCACCGGCGAGGAAGGGCCCAAGGGCATTTCCTGCCTGGTGATCGAGAAGGACATGCCCGGCGTCAGCTTCGGCGCACAGGAACGCAAGCTCGGCTGGCATTCGCAGCCGACCGCCCAGGTCAATTTCGACGGCGTCCGCGTCCCGGCCGAGAATCTGCTCGGTGCCGAGGGTGAGGGCTTTCGCATTGCCATGATGGGTCTCGACGGCGGCCGCCTGAACATCGGCGCCTGCTCGCTGGGCGGCGCGCAGCGCTGCCTCGACGAGGCGATCGCCTACACGAAGGATCGCCACCAGTTCGGCCGCGCCATCGCCGAGTTCCAGAACACCCAGTTCACCCTGGCGGACATGGCGACCGAGCTGGAGGCCGCCCGCGCGCTGCTGTACCTCGCCGCTGCCAAGGTGACCGAGGGCGCACCCGACAAGACCCGCTTCGCCGCGATGGCCAAGCGCTTCGCCACCGACACCGGCAGCGCGGTCGCCGACCGTGCGCTGCAGCTGCATGGCGGCTATGGCTATCTGATGGACTATCCGATCGAACGCATCTGGCGCGACCTGCGCGTCCATTCGATCCTGGAAGGCACCAACCAGGTGATGCGCATGATCATCGGCCGCGACCTGACGCGCTCGTGAACGACGGCATCGGTCATCTCGGTCGAAGGGGTGCGGCTCCGGTGATATCTCTCACCCGTCACCCCGGCCGAAGTGCCGGGGTCCACCGCGAGGCACCATCCCGAAACCGAGCCCTTGCCGCACCGCCGCGCCTATACGCGCTCCCCGGGCGCCTGCCGCTCACCATCCGAAAGCGCGGGATGGAGGCCGGGTGGACCCCGGCACTCCGGCCGGGATGACGAACGTCATCGCGGTACTCCAAACCGTCCTCAAATCCCGGCGTCTCAAGGAGCATCATGACCGACGTTCTCATCTCGACCGAAGGGCAGGTCGGCCGCGTCCGGCTCAACCGGCCCAAGGCGATCCACGCGCTCAACACCGCGATGTGCCGCGACATGCTCGCCGCGCTCGATGCCTGGCGCTCGGACCTCGAGATCGAGGCGGTGCTGATCGACCATGCCGAGGGGCGCGGCTTCTGCGCCGGCGGCGACATCCGCATGATCGCCGAAAGCGGCGCGGGTGACGGCAGCGCCGCGCGCGCGTTCTTCCACACCGAATATCGCCTCAACCACCTGCTGTTCACCTATGCCAAGCCTGTGGTCGCCTTCATGGACGGCATCACCATGGGCGGCGGCGTCGGCATCAGCCAGCCGGCGAAATATCGTGTCGCGACCGAGAATACGAAGTTCGCCATGCCCGAAACCGGGATCGGCCTGTTCCCCGATGTCGGCGGCGGCTGGTACCTCTCGCGCCTGCCCGGCCGGATCGGCCAGTATCTCGCGCTGACCGGCGCCCGGATCGACGGCGCCGAATGCCTCGCTCTCGGCCTCGCCAGCCATTATCTGCCCGCCGCCGCGCTGGAAGAGGCAAAGTCGCGCATCGCCGCCGAGCCGCAGCAGATCGAGGCGGTGCTGCGTGACCTGTCGGTCGAACAGCCGGAGGCGAAGCTGCTTGCGCATCGCGAGGCGATCGACCGGCTGTTCGCATCCGACACGCTGGAGGAGGTCTTCGCTGCGCTCGAGGCCGGTGGCTCGGACTTCGCCGCGGCCACGCTGGCCACGCTGAAGACCAAGTCCCCTCAGGCAATGAAGGTCAGCCTCAAGCTGCTGCTCGACGGGCGGACCATGCCGACCTTCGAGGACGAGATGCGCCAGGAATATGCGGTCGGCTGCCATGTCGTTCAGCGTCACGATTTCATCGAGGGCGTGCGGGCGGTGATCGTCGAGAAAGACAATGCGCCGCGCTGGAACCCTGCGACGCTCGAGGCGGTGAGCGATCATGTGATCGACCAGATCTTCGCGCCGCTGCCGCCGCACGAGGAATGGACGCCGGCTTGAGGCGAACCGCCGTACGCGGCACAGCGGCGGCGACAGACACGACTCCGGCCGGTGCCGGGAAAGGGAAGAGATGAGCTACGAAACGATCCTGGTCGAACAGCGCGGCGCCGTCACCCTGGTGACGCTCAACCGGCCCCAGGCGCTCAACGCGCTCAACAGCCAGGTGCTGAGCGAGCTGCTGGGCGCGATGCGCGCGTTCGATGCCGATCCGTCGCAGGGTTGCGCGGTGCTGACCGGCAGCGAAAAGGCATTCGCCGCCGGCGCCGACATCAAGGAGATGCAGGCGCAGGGCTTTGCCGACATGTACGGCCACGACTTCTTCGCCGGCTGGGACGTGTTCACCCGCACGCGCAAGCCGATCATCGCTGCCGTCTCCGGCTTCGCGCTGGGCGGCGGCTGCGAGGTTGCGATGATGTGCGACTTCATCCTTGCGGCGGACACGGCGAAGTTCGGCCAGCCCGAGATCAAGCTGGCGGTGACCCCCGGCATGGGCGGGTCGCAGCGGCTGGCCCGCGCGGTCGGCAAGGCCAAGGCGATGGAGATGTGCCTGACCGGCCGGATGATGGGCGCCGAGGAAGCCGAGCGCGCCGGGCTGGTCAGCCGGGTCGTGCCCGCCGCCGAGCTGGTCGAGGATGCGGTGAAGACCGCGGCGACGATCGCGTCGATGGCGCCGCTGGCGGTCAAGGCGAACAAGGAAATGGTCAACGCCGCGTTCGAGACGACGCTGGCACAGGGTGTCGCGTTCGAGCGGCGGCTGTTCCACGCGATGTTCGGCACCGCCGACCAGAGCGAGGGCATGGCCGCCTTCGTCGAGAAGCGCCCCGGCAACTGGACCGGCAAGTAATGGAGATCGGCGGCGGGCAGGCCTTCTGTCCGGACGTCGAAGGAGAGAAGCAATGGCACGCGTAGCGTTTATCGGGCTCGGCAACATGGGCGGCGGCATGGCCGCGAACCTCGCCAAGGCGGGACATGACGTCCGCGCCTTCGACCTGTCGCAGGATGCGCTCGATCGCGCCAAGGCCGCCGGCTGCCTGCCGGTGGCCAGCGCCGCCGAGGCGATCGCGGGGGCCGAGGCGGTCGTCACGATGCTGCCCGCGGGCAGTCATGTCGAGGCGGTCTATACCGGCGACATCGTGGAGCATGCCGAGCCCGGCGCCATCCTGATCGACTGTTCGACGATCGACGTCGCCACCGCGCGCCGCGTGGGCGAGGCGGCGGCCGCGCGCGGGCTGCTGGCCGTCGACGCGCCGGTCTCCGGCGGAATCGCCGCGGCCAATGCCGGCACGCTGACCTTCATGGTCGGCGGCACCGAGGCGGGCTTCAACCGTGCCGAGCCGTTCCTGGCGGAGATGGGCAAGGCGGTGATCCACGCCGGCGCCAGCGGCGCGGGGCAGGGCGCCAAGATCTGCAACAACATGCTGCTCGGCGCCGAGATGATCGCGACCTGCGAGGCGTTCGTGCTGGCGGAGAAGCTGGGCCTCGACCTGCAGCGCTTCTACGACATCGCCTCGGTCTCGTCGGGACAGAGCTGGTCGATGACCAGCTATTGCCCCGTACCGGGCGTGGGTCCCGAAACGCCCGCCGACCGCGACTATCAGGGCGGCTTCGCGGCCGCGCTGATGCTGAAGGACCTGAAGCTGGCGATGGAGGCCGCCGGTCTCGCCGATGCCGCCACGCCGATGGGGGCACGCGCTGCCGAACTGTACGAAGCCTATGTTGCCGAAGGGAATGGCGGCTCGGACTTTTCGGGGATCATCCGCCGCCTGCGCGAACAGAAACGGGGTTAACCCTCTATTCGCATTCCGGGGGGATAAGGCGCGTGAGACAGTGAGGTCCCATGCGCCCAATCCAGCTTCTGCCCTTCGCCGCCCTTGCCCTCGCCGCGCCCGTCGCCGCGCAGCAGCAGGGCGCGCCCTTCACCATCGCCGAGACCGGCGAGGGCTTCCGCACGCTGGCCGATGCGGTGGCCAGGGCCGGCGACACCCGCGCCACGATCGTGATCGCACCGGGCACCTACCGCGAATGCGTGGTGCAGCAAGCCGGCGAGATCACCTTCAAGGCGGCCTGGCCGGGCAGCGTGATCTTCGAACGCGAGACCTGCGAGGACAAGGCCGCCTTCGTGCTGCGCGGCCGCGGGTCGGTGGTCGACGGCATCGTCTTCCGCAATTACGCGGTGAATGACGGCAACGGCGCCGGCATCCGCATCGAACAGGGCGATCTGAGCGTCGTCAACGCGATGTTCCTCGACAGCCAGGAAGGCATTCTCGGCGGCAATCCGTCGGGCCAGCGCATCACCATCGACCGCTCGACCTTCTCGGGCCTGGGCCAGTGCGAGACCTCGGACTGCAGCCATTCCATCTACCTGGCCAACAAGGGCCAGGTAACGATCACCCGCTCGCGCTTCGAACGCGGCACCGGCGGCCATTATGTGAAGCTGCGCGTGCCCGACGTCCGGATCACCGATTCCAGCTTCGACGATACCAAGGGTCGTAAGACCAACTACATGATCGACCTGTCCGAGGGCGCGACCGGGCTGATCTCGCGCAACGTGTTCGTCCAGGGCGAGAACAAGGAGAACTGGTCGGGCTTCATCGTCGTCGCCGCGGAAGGCCGGACCTATCGCTCCGCCGGCCTGACGATCAGCGACAACCAGGCGTCGCTCGCGCCCGGCATCGACCGCAGCCCCGCCTTCGTCGCCGACCTGTCGGGCGACACGTTCCGCATCACCGGCAACCAGCTCGGCCCGGGCGTCCGCGAGTTCGAACGGCGCAAGTAGCCGGAGGACGCGGCGCGCCGCCGCGCCCTCCCGCACCTCACTTCGCGCAGGTCGACGCCGCGCCCGCGTCCAGGTCGAGGCAATGGCCGTCGATCTCGACCGGCACCGGTACATGCAGCAGCCCGGCCAGCGTCGGCGCGATGTCGACCGTCTCGACCGACAGCGGGTGCTCGAACCCGGTCATCCCCTTGCGCCAGAACAGGATCGGCACCCGCCGGTCATAGTCCCAGATGCTGCCATGGGTGGACGCATAGCCCGGTCCCGGCGTCGCGATCGGCACGATCCGCGGATGCAGCACCACATAGAGGTCGCCCGACCGCGCCGGGTCATAGGAGGCGCGTGCCCGCTCCAGCAGCGTCCAGGTCTCGGGCGGGCCCTTGGGCATCGGGGTCGCCGCGATCTCGGCACCGGTATAGACCGCCTGCACCTGCGGATGCGCGCGATAGGCCTTGATCGCCTCGGCCTGCACCGCGGCGCGGGCCTTTTTCGACAGCTTGGGGTCGATATAGACGTCGCCGAACGACCCGCCCGTCAGCGGCTGCGCGTCCAGCTTCAGCGCGGTCTGAACCTGTTTGCCGATCGCGCTGGCGACCGCGGTCGCCTGCACCCGCGCCGCCTCGGGCGCGCCATGCGCCTGGTTGCGCTCGGGAATGTCGGTGCCGCCATGATCGGCGGTCAGCGCCACCGCATAATCGACCCCGGTGCTGTCGAGCAGCGAGAAGAGTTCGCCCAGCTTCTGGTCCAGCGCGAACATCTGCAGGCACATCTCGCTGCCCTCGGTGCCCAGCCCGTGGCCGACATAGTCGGTTGCCGACGCGCCGACGATCAGCAGGTCGGGCGCCGCGCCCTGGCCCAGCTTCATGTCGATCGCCAGGCTGCCCGCCAGGGTGACGACGGCATCGTCGAATTCGGGCGACGCTTTGAACCCGCGCAGGTCGCCTGCCTTGCGCTCGAACGTGCCGGCGCCGACGGTGACGGTGCCCAGATTATAGGCCTGCTGGCGCGACTTGCAGAAGGCGGGGACGTCCATGCCCTGCCGCGCCTCGGCCAGCCGCTCGGTCACCAGCGCGTTGATCTGGTTGACCCGCGCCGGCGCCTGCCGCCCGGCATAGGACTGGAAGCTGCGGGTCTTGTCCCAGAAGTACCAGAGCTCGTCGATCTTGTGGCCGCCCATCATCACCGCGGCCCGGTCCTTGCCCGCGATCGACACGACCCGGCTCGCCGGGTTGGCCAGCTTCATCCACTCGCCCAGCGTCGATACCTTCAGATGCTTGTCCGAGACCGTATAGTCCTTCGAGCTGCTGCCCGGGACGCTCGGATCCTCGGCGCAGTAGATCGTCTTGTCGGCACGCGCGACGCCGAAGTCGGTCCAGTCGTTGGCGATGATCCCGGTGCGATAGGGGCGTGCGCCGGTCAGGATCGTCGAATGTCCGGGACAGGTCTCGGTCGCTGCATGGCTCTGATAGCCGGAGGGGAAGACGACGCCGCTCTCCAGCCGGGCCAGGCCGCCGGTGAACTGGGCGCGATATTCGGCGAACAGGTCGGCGGAGAACTGGTCGACCGAGATCATCACGATCAGCTTGGGCGGCGTCTCCATCGACACCGGTGCGTTGGTTGCGACAGGTGCGGCCGGGGCAGGGGCAGGGGCAGGGGCAGCCGCCTGTTGGGCTGCGACCGGCGCTGCGGCGGTCAGCGCGAGGGCGATGGCGGTCGACGGGAACAACTTCATGGGACGCGGGACTCCGACGGCTTCTAACTGCGGTGCACTTTGCTATGGGAGGGGGGTTCCCACGGCAAGGACGGGCGATGGCGTATCTGCGTTTCTGTCTGATGACTCTCGCGGCGCTGCTGCTCGCCGGGCCGGCGCTCGCCCAGGCGCCCGGCGACGGGCCGCATGTCCGCATGGAACTGGTGCCCGAAACCGCGACCCCGGCGCCGGGCAGCGAGGTCATGCTCGCCTTCGTCTCGACGCCCGAGCCGACCTGGCACGCCTATTGGCGCAATCCGGGCGATGCCGGCATCCCGCCCAAGGCAAGCTGGACGCTTCCCGGCGGCGTCACCGCGAGTGCGATCCGCTATCCGGTACCCGAACGGCTCGTGATCGCCGGGCTGATGAACTATGTCTACGAACATCCCTTCGCGACCCTGGTCACGCTGAAGCTGTCCGCGGGACTCGCGCCCGGCACCGATCTGCCGGTCACGGTCGATCTCGCCTATCTCGTGTGCACCGACAAGATCTGCGTGCCGGAAAAGGCATCGCTGACGACGATGCTGAAAGTCGGCGACGGTGCGGTCACCGCCGAACGCCGCGCGCAGTTCGACGGCTACCGGGCGAAGCTGCCCCGCCCGCTGGGATCGCAGGCGACCTATCAGGTCGCGGGCGGCGCGTTCCGCCTGGGCGTTCCCTATCCCGCCGGCGCGGCGGCAAGCGAGGTCTATTTCTACCCGATCACCGACGGCGCGGTCGACTATGCCGCGCCTCAGGCGGTTGCCCGCGACGGGGACCGGCTGGTGATCGAAACCAGGGCAAAGGGCGCGCCCGGCACGATCGAGGGCGTACTGGCGGTCGGCAAGGATCGCGGCCTGGCGCTCACCGCCGTGCCCGGCACGGTGGCCCCCGCGGCGCAGGGCTCGGGGGCGGCGGCCGGCGGCGAAAGCCTCTGGTCGACCGCGCTGATCGCCTTCGCCGGTGCGGTGCTGGGCGGGCTCATCCTCAACATCATGCCGTGCGTCTTTCCGATCCTGAGTCTGAAGGCACTGAGCCTGGCCAAGGCGAACGAGGAAGGCGGCAATCCGCGTGGCGAGGCGCTGGCCTATACTGCCGGCGTGGTGCTGGTGTGCCTCGCGCTCGGCGGTCTGCTGCTCGGCCTGCGCGCCGGCGGCGCGACGCTCGGCTGGGCGTTCCAGCTTCAGGACCCGCGGGTCATCCTGTTCCTGCTGCTGCTGGTTACCGCGATCGCGCTGAACCTCGCCGGCCTGTTCGAGATGCTGGCGCCTTCCGCGATCAACCGGCTCGCGGGGCGCGGCACCGGCGGCGCGTTCGTCACCGGCGCCCTGGCCGCGTTCATCGCGACGCCGTGCACCGGTCCGTTCATGGGCGCGGCGCTGGGCGCGGCGCTGATCCTGCCCTGGCCCGCGGCGCTCGCGATCTTCGGCGGGCTGGGGCTGGGCATCGCGCTGCCCTTCCTGCTGCTCGGCTTCGTGCCCGCGCTGCGGCGGATGCTGCCGCGCCCGGGCGCGTGGATGGAGACGTTCCGCCACATCCTGTCGGTGCCGATGTTCCTGACCGCGCTCGCGCTCGCCTGGGTGCTGGGGCGCCAGTCGGGCGTCGATGGCATGGCGCTCGGCCTCGCCGCGGCGCTGCTGCTCGGCTTCGGCCTGTGGTGGGGCGGGGCGCGCCAGGCCAAGGGCCGCTCGGCCTGGATCGCGCTGCCCTTCCTGCTGGTCGCGCTGGCCGCGGTCGCAGTCGTGCGCCCGGCGACCGCGACCGTCGGAGCGAAAGTCGCGCTGGCCGGCGCCGAACCCTTCAGCGAGGCGCGCCTTGCCGAACTCACCGCGCAGGGTCGCCCGGTCTTCGCCTATTTCACCGCCGACTGGTGCCTGACCTGCAAGGTCAATGAGAAAGCGGTGATCGAGACCGAGGCCACGGCGAAGGCGCTTGCCGACGGAAAGGTTGCGGTGCTGGTCGGCGACTGGACCGACGGCGACGCGACGCTCGGCCGCTTCATCGAAAAGCACAACCGCGCAGGCGTCCCGCTCTATCTGTGGTACAAGCCGGGCCAGCCGGCGCCGCAGGTCCTGCCGCAGATCCTCACCCAGTCGACCTTGGGGGACCTCGCCGCGGGCAGATGATCGGGGAGGGGATGACGCAAGGAGAGATGCGATGAAGACGTGGATCCTCGCCGGTGCGAGCGCTGTCGCCGCCACCCTGTCCCTGACCCCCGCGGCCCCGGTCGCGCCGCCGGCCGAACCCGCGATCGGCACCACCGCGATCGACTTCAGCGCTCGCGCGTGAGGCTGGGGCGCGAGCTGTCCCGCCTCGGCAATATCCTCAAGTCGATGGATCTGCCCCCGTCATCCCTGCACCGCGGCCCGGATGCGGGTCGGCTCAGGCACCGACCCGCATCCCGACCGAGCCGGTCGCGTCAGATCGTTCCTTCGCGGTATGCCGTCGCTCCCCTGCGCGCCCTCTGGAAGCCGAACGCCCCGAACGCGCCGACCAGCAGCGAGACGATCAGGATCGCCAGCGCGGCGAACTTCCCGTCGCTGCTGGGGGCGAGACCGGCCGCGCGGCCGTCCTCGAACGGGTCGATATAGACGCCGCCCGGCTTGACCGTGATCTGGTCCTTCACCTCGTCGATCGCCTTGCTCTCGCTCGACGGATCGACCGACAGCCCGTTCAGCGACACGATCGGACCGATCTTGCCCTCGCCGACGGCCATCTTGGCAAGCTGCTCGACGGTCGCGTTGCCGCGCTGGATCATCATGCCGGACGCCTGGCCGCCTGCATCGGTCGCGTTCGTCGGATAGAGCGGTGCGATCACCCAGTGATCCCGCTCGCGACCCTTCTTCGTCTCGGACAGGTCGACCACGCGCGACACGTCGATCTGTGCCAGCACCGTGACCTCGTTGGCGGCGCCGACATTCTTCGCCGGATCGAACGCCTCGATCGTCACCGCCGCGGGCGCCTTGCCCGCCAGCGCCGCAGCCTTGGCGGACTCGCTCTGCTGGTCGGTGATGAACAGATAACCAGCGCCGATCACGCCCAGCGGCGCGACGCCAAGATAAACGACCGGCGGGAGCCGGAAAAGCCAAAGCATGATAATCCCCCTTTTGATACCCACGCCTGACATGCCGCAAGATTGTTACACAGGCAACACGACCCCGGCGCAACACGCCCCCTTGTGCGCCGCAGCAAAGCATTGCAGCATGGAACCTATCGGCCATAGCGGCGCTTGGGGGATGAATGGCGACAGGCGGGGCGTTCGACGAAATCTGGGGGCATGGCGGGCCTGACGCGCCGCGTGCCGAATTCGCGTCCCTGTCGCAGTGGATCGCCGACACGCCCGCGTCCGAACTTCATCGCCGCCAGCAATCGGCCGAGGCCACCTTCCGCCAGCTGGGCATCACCTTCGCGGTCTATGGCGACAACGATGCGGCGGAACGGATCATCCCCTTCGACATCGTGCCGCGCGTCTTCCTCAATCAGGAATGGACCCGGCTTTCCGAAGGGCTCGAACAGCGGGTCGAGGCGATCAACGCCTTTCTCGAGGATATCTACGGCGACCGCCGCATCCTCAGGGAAGGGGTGATCCCCGAGGAGCTCGTCTATCTCAACGATCAGTTCCGGCCCGAGGTCGACGGCATCCGCCCGCCGCACGGCGTCTGGGCGCATATCTGCGGCATCGATCTGGTGCGCACCGGTCCCGACGAGTTCTTCGTGCTCGAGGACAATGCCCGCACGCCCTCGGGCGTGTCGTACATGCTCGAGAATCGCGAGGCGATGATCCGCCTGTGTCCCGAACTGTTCCGCGATTTCCGCGTGGCGCCGGTCGACAGCTATCCCGACATGCTGCTCCAGACGATGCGCTCGGTCGCGCCGGGCGGCGGCAATGCCAAGCCGGTATGCGTCGTGCTGACGCCGGGCCATTTCAACTCGGCCTATTACGAACACAGCTTCCTGGCGGACTCGATGGGGGTCGAGCTGGTCGAGGCCGCCGACCTCGTGGTCGACGACGACATCGTCTATATGCGCACCATCGCCGGCCGGGTGCGGGTCGACGTCATCTATCGCCGGATCGACGACGACTATCTCGATCCGCTGGCCTTCCGCCCCGACTCGATGCTGGGCGTCCCCGGGCTGATCGCCGCCTACCGCGCCGGTAATGTCGCGCTGATCAACGCGCCCGGCAACGGCATCGCCGACGACAAGGCGATCTACAGCTACATGCCCGAGATCGTCCGATTCTATTCGGGCGGAGAGGCGAAGCTGCCCAATGTCGAGACCTGGCGCTGCCGCGAGCCGCAGGCGCTGAAATATGTCCTCGATCACCTGCCCGAACTGGTGGTGAAGCTGGTCGACGGCTCGGGCGGCTATGGCATGCTGGTCGGCCCCACCGCGACGAAGGCGCAGGTCGAGGAATTCCGCGCCGCGCTGATCGCCGAGCCACACCGCTATATCGCCCAGCCGACGCTGGCGCTGTCGACCGTTCCGACCGTGGTCGATGCGGGCCTGGCGCCGCGCCATGTCGATTTCCGCCCCTTCGTCCTGACCGGCAGCGACGGCGTCCGCGTCGTCCCCGGCGGCCTCACCCGCGTCGCGCTGAAAGAGGGATCGCTGGTGGTCAATTCCAGCCAGGGCGGCGGCACCAAGGACAGTTTCGTCCTGCTCCCCGATGCCGGCGGCGGACAATCCCAAAGCCAAAGCCAGTCGCAGGAGCAAGGCCTGTGACGTGCGGAACTAAAATCCTCTCCCGGAGGGAGAGGGGGACCGCGAAGCGGTGGAGAGGGAGTTTCCAAACCACGCAGGTTTCGTTGGGGGTGACCCCCTCTCCACCATGCTACGCATGGTTCCCCTCTCCCTCCGGGAGAGGAGCTGAAGCCGTGGGAGCCCGCGCATGCTGATGCTCTCCCGCACCGCGTCGGCGCTCTACTGGCTCGGCCGCTATCTCGAACGCGCCGACTTCCTCGCGCGCCTGGTCGAGGCGACGATCCGCCTCGACGCGCTGTCCGCCCGCCCTGCTGGGGAAGTCGCGTGGCACAGCGCGCTGACCGTCAGCTATACCGACGAGGCATTCGCCGCGACCGGTCAGGCGATGACCCAGGCGCAGGTGGCCCGGTTCCTCACCCTCGATACCAGCCATCCGGGATCGATCGTCCGCTGCCTCGACATGGCGCGGATGAACGCCCGCGCCGTCCGCACGGCGCTGACCCGCGAAGCGTGGACGTCGATCAACCGCGCCTGGCTGCTGTTCCAGAACCGCGCGACGACCGGCGGCGCGACCCAGACGCTCAACCTGGTCGAGGCGGTCAAGGCCGAGATGCGCGGGTTCGAAGGCTCGATCCACCGGATGATGCGCAACGAGGCGACCCTGCTGATCCAGCTCGGCTCGGCGGTGGAGCGCTCGGACAATACCGCGCGGCTGCTCGACGTGAAATATCACATCCTGCTGCCCGAAGGGGAGCGGATCGGCGGCGCGGTCGACCGCGACCAGTGGACCACGATCCTCCAGACCGTGTCGGCGGTGAACGCCTATCGCTGGCTCTACAATGACGGGCTCAGCCCCGCCAACGTCATCGACCTGCTGCTCAGCCGCCCCGAGCTGCCGCGCAGCCTGGCGGCCTGTTTCGAGGAGGTCGTCGACCTGCTCAGCCAGCTCGCCAAGCGCACCGGCCTTCAGGGCGAGGCGGACCGCATGGCGCGCGCCCGGATGGGACGCATCCAGAAGACGCGAACCTCCGAAGTCATCGTCAGCGGGCTGCACGAATATCTCGGCGCCCTGATCCGGGAGAATGCGATGCTCGACGCCGCCATCGCCCGCCAGTTCCGGTTCGTCTGATGCGGATCGCGATCGACCATCGCAGCCAGTATCGCTTCTCGAAGCCGCAGGCGCGCATCGTCCAGCTGCTGCGCGTCACCCCGTGCGACACCGAATATCAGACGGTGGTGAACTGGCGGATCGACGTCGACGTCGATGCACGGCTGCGCCGCGGCGTCGACGGCTATGGCAACATCGTCACGATGCTCTACGCCGAGGGACCGATCGAGGCGCTGGAGGTCACCGTCACCGGAGAGGTGCTGACGACCGAGGCGACCGGCATCGTGCGCGGCGGTGCCGAACCGCTGCCGCCGATGCTGTTCCTGCGTTCGACCCCGCGCACGCTGGCAAGCGTCTCGCTGGCCGAATTCGCCTCGGACATGTCGGCGGGGACGCCGCTCGGCCGCCTGCATGCGCTCAACGCCGGGCTCCACGCGCGCTTTCCCTGCACCCCCGACACCACGGACACCGGCATTACCGCGGCCGAAGCGTTTACCGCCAGCAAGGCGACCTCGCGCGACGTCGCCCAGATGATGGTCGCCGCCGCGCGCCACCTGCACATCCCGGCCCGCTATGTCTCGGGCTATCGCAGCGACGGCGAGGCGCACGGCGCGCCCCACGCCTGGGCCGAAGCCCATATCGACCGGCTGGGCTGGGTGGGCTTCGATCCCGCGACGGGCTTGAGCCCGGACGAAAGCTATGTCCGCGTCGCGGTCGGCCTCGATGCTACCGCAGCCGCATCGATCGCCGGCACCCGGGTCGGCCAGGGCGAGGAAGCGCTCGACGTCGACCTCCATGTCGACGAGATCGACAGCCAGGACTGACGCCGGGCGGTGAAACCACCCGTCCTCCATCCCGGACCCGAAGCCGGCCACAGCGCAGCCCCGCGCACCTGCGCCATCCGCTATCGCAAAGCCCCAGTTCCGGGATCTGCCGCGCGGCGGATTCCGGCACCACGGCCCACAACTGTCCGGGATTTTGTTTCTGTGAGGAGGTGCACGGCAGACAAGTCCTGAGGATTCTGCCAAAATCATGTTGTCGAGACATGATATTTGGAGGTCTGCCGTGCCGTTTGCGAGTA
>NZ_JBDIZK010000023.1:0-10871 GCF_039652585.1 Sphingomonas rustica
GGGTCGCACTGTTCAGCAGGCTCGACCTCTCTGGACGAGCCAAACCACCACCAATCCAGCCAGCAAAACTGCCCCAAAATCCCCAAATGACCCTCAACCTGTGAATCCCGGACAGTTGTGGGCACCACGGCCGGGATGACGCACGAGTTTCGGCGGCGGGCCGCTCCTCGCCGTCAGGCCAGTTCGTGGATCTTCGCCGGCAGCGGCATCGCGACGCTATCGTCGGCCTCGTCATAGGCGGACCAGCCGTTCGGGCCCAGCACCTCGAGCGGGCGATAGCGGGTCTTGTACGCCATTCGCTCGCTGCCCTTCACCCAATAGCCGAGATAGACATAGGGCAGGCGTGCCGCGCTGGCGCGGCGGATATGGTCCATGATGATGAAGTTGCCCAGGCCCGGGCGGCGCTCGTCGTCGGCGACGAAATAGCTGTAGATCATCGACAGGCCATCGGCCTGCTGGTCGGTGATGCACGCGCCGACCAGGCGGCCGCGCTGGCCGTCGCGCGCGGGCTCGCGATATTCGACGACATAGGAGCTGACCGGCGACTGCTCGACCATGTCGGCATAATCGCCCTCGTCCATCGCCGCCATGCCGCCGCCCGGGTGGCGCGCGCTCAGGTAATTGTGGAGCAGCTCATATTGCTCCTCGGTCGCCCAGGGCTTGCACGCGGTCACTTCCAGGTCGGAATGCCGCTTGATCAGCTTGCGCTGGCTCGCATTCGGCTTGAACCGCTCGGCGATCACGCGAACCGACACGCAGGCGGTGCACCCGGCGCAGCTGGGGCGATAGGCGACCGACTGGCTGCGGCGGAATCCGATCCGGCCCAGCGCATCGTTAAGCTCGTTCGCATGCGGCCCCGACAGCTCGGTGAAGATCTTCCGCTCCTGCTTTCCGGGCAGATAGGGACAGGGGGACGGGCTGGTTACGAAAAACCGTGGAAAACGGGAAAGTGCAGTCACCGCCGGCTTGCCCTCTTGAACGCGCGACCGTCGGGTCGCGGTCTGTGTCGCGCACTATGCGGGCGAAAAAAGATGATGAAAAGGCGATTTACCAACAAAGAAAGTTAACGCCTGGTCGGAAGCGAAACGAGGCCCGGCAAAGCGTGCCGTTGCCGCATGGCGGCGAGATCGCGGATATGATTGTAGCGCAAGGGATAAGCAGCCGGAATCGCGCCGCGACTCGGCCCGTCGCGCGTGCGATTCGCTTCGTCGCGACGCGGAGCCGGGGCGTGTGACGCGAGCGGGCTTCGACAAGCTCAGCCCGAACGGAGGTGGGAGGCGCGGCCCGACCCCATCCCCCGTTCGCCCTGAGCTTGTCGAAGGGCGGCCATCCACAAGCGCCACGGCAAGTGACATGCGGGCCAGCCCCAAGCCCGTACCGCGGCGCGTTCGCACGCGCCGCAGCCCCGGACTTACGCCAGCTCGGTCTGGCTCACCTCATATTGCGCGCGGCGCAGCGCCGTCATCAGCCGCTCGAGATGCGCGCGGTCGCGGGTTTCGCATTCGATGTCGGTGATCAGGCCCTTGGCGGGCAGGGTGGTGAAGATGCGCTGGTGATACACCTCGATGATGTTCACCCCCTGCTCGTGGAAGATCCGCGCGACATGGAACAGCGCACCCGGCCGGTCCTGCAGCCGGACGCGCAGCCGCGCCAGCCGGCCCGACCGCGCCAGGTCGCGCAGCAGCACGTTCGCCAGCAGGCGGGTGTCGATATTGCCGCCGCACAGCACGATGCCGACCTTCTTGCCGCGGAACCGCTCGGGCTCGGACAGCAAGGCGGCCAGGCCCGCGGCGCCCGCGCCCTCGACCACCGTCTTCTCGATCTGCAGCAACAGGCTGACCGCTTCCTCCAGCCGGCGCTCGCCGACCAGGACGATGTCGTCGGTCAGCGCGGCGACGATCTCGCGGGTGATGCCGCCCGGCACCTTGACCGCGATCCCCTCGGCCAGCGTGTCGCCGGCGCACGGCATCTCGGTCCCGTTGATCTGGTTGTACATCGACGGATACAGCTCGGCCTGCACCCCGATCACCTCGATCGGATGCGCCTGAGCCTTGGCCACGGTCGCCATGCCGGAGATCAGGCCGCCGCCGCCGATCGGCACGACCAGCGTGTCGAGGTCGGGCACCGCCTCCAGCATTTCCAGCGCGACCGTGCCCTGGCCGGCGATGATCCGCGGATCGTCGAACGGATGGACGAAGGTCAGGCCCTGCTCGGCCTCCAGCTTGCGGGCATGGGCATAGGCGGCGTCGAACGTCTCGCCTTCCAGGATCACCGTCGCGCCGTGCCCCTGAGTCTGGGTCACCTTCACGATCGGCGTGTTCTTCGGCATGACGATGGTCGACGGGATGCCCAGCCGGTTGGCGTGATAGGACAGGCCCTGGGCGTGATTGCCGGCGGATGCGGCGATCACGCCGCTGGTGTTGGCGGGAAGCTGGAGCAGGGTGTTGAGCGCGCCGCGCTCCTTGTACGCGGCGGTGAACTGAAGGTTTTCGAACTTGAGATACACGGTCGCGCCGGTCAGGTCGGACAGCGTCCGGCTGACCAGCGTCGGGGTCGCGACGATCGAGTCCATGATGCGCATCCGCGCCGCGACGACATCATCGAGGGAAACCGGCAGCGCCGGGGCGGTGGGTGCGGATTGCGTAGCCATAGGTCACGCGCCTTAGGACATCTGGCGCAGCGGGGGAACACGGCTTATGCCGACGCCCATGAAGCTGATCCCCCAGATGCTCGCGGCCGCCGCGATCCTGATCGCACCCGTCGCCCATGCCGACGGACTGGTCGACAATGTCAACGGCATCACCCTGGACGAAAAGGGCGAGATCGTCCGCTTCAACGGGATCATGTTCAACCGCGAAGGCATCGTCACCGCGCTGCTGACGCCGAAGCAGCGTCGCCCGAAAAAGCCCGAATGGAAGCTCGACATGGGCGGCCGACTGCTGATGCCCGGGCTGATCGACGCGCACGGCCATGTCATGGGGCTGGGCTTCCAGACGCTCCAGCTCGACCTGTCGGGCACCCGCAGCCTCGACGAGGCGCTGAAGAAGATCGGCGACTATGCCGCCGCCAATCCGACCAAGTGGATCATGGGTCGCGGCTGGAACCAGGAACGCTGGGGCCTGGGCCGCTTCCCGACCGCAGCCGATCTCGACCGGGTGGTGTCCGACCGTCCGGTCTGGCTCGAGCGGGTCGACGGCCATGCCGGCTGGGCGAACACGCGCGCGATGACGCTGGCGGGCGTCTCGCCCTCTTCCAAGGACCCGGTCGGCGGCCGGATCGAGCGCGACGCGAAGGGCGTGCCGACCGGTGTGTTCATCGACGCCGCAGCGGCGCTGATCCAGAAGGCCGTGCCGAACGCGACTCCGCGCGAACGCAATGCCGCCTTCCTCGCCGCCCAGGAATCATTGCTGTCGGTCGGCGTCACCGCCACCACCGACATGGGCACGACGGTCGACGACTGGCTGACCTATCGCCGCATGGGCGACCTCGGCCTGATGAAGTTCCGCATCATGAGCTATGCCGGCGGCGTCGATACCGCGCTGGCGGTGGCGGGGCAGGGACCGACCCCCTGGCTCTACAGCGACCGGCTGCGCATGGGCGGGATCAAGCTGTATCTCGACGGCGCGCTGGGCAGCCGCGGCGCCTGGCTCAAGGCCGATTATGCCGATGCTCCGGGCCAGAAGGGCCTGGGCTTCCTGTCCGACGACCAGCTGCTCAACCTGATGAGCCGCGGCACGATGGACAATTTCCAGCTCGCGATCCACGCGATCGGCGACCGCGCCAACAACCAGGCGCTGAACGCGATCGAGGTCGTGGCCGACAGCTACAAGGGCGACGATCGCCGCTGGCGGATCGAACATGCCCAGGTGATCGATCCCGCAGACCTGCCGCGCTTCGGCAAGCTGGGCGTGATCGCCTCGATGCAGCCGACGCACCAGACGTCCGACCGGACAATGGCCGAGGCGCGGCTGGGTCCCGACCGGCTGAAGGGCGCCTATGCCTGGCGCTCGATCCTGCAGAATGGCGGCAAGCTGTCGTTCGGCTCGGACTTCCCGGTCGAGAGTCCCAATCCCTTTGCGGGCTGGGCCGCCGCCTTCACCCGCCAGGATGCCGACATGCAGCCGTTCGGCGGCTGGCGTCCCGAAGAGATCGTGACGCGCGAACAGGCCTGGGCCGGGTTCAGCATCTGGGCCGCCTATGCCGGCTTCGCCGAACAGAAGATCGGCCGACTCGCGCCGGGCATGCGCGCCGACTTCATCATCCTCGACCGCGATCCGCTGCTGGCATCGCCCAGCGAACTGCGCGGCACCCGCGTGCTCGAAACCTGGGTGAATGGCGAGCGCGTCTGGATGCCGAAGAAGTAACGCCGATGGCGGGGTGGCGGGGGTTCCGGCTTGCCGGTTCGAACTGGCGCGACCGGCTGATGGCGTCGTGCGGTGCGTTTCTCGGCATCGGGCTGACCGGCTGGATCTGCTCGTTCGTCGCGGGCGATCCCGCCTCGGTCATCCTGCTCGGCGCGCCGATCGGCGCCTCTGCCGTGCTGATCTTCGCCGTGCCCAGCAGCCCGCTGGCACAGCCCTATGCCGCCATCGTCGGAACGGTGGTCTCGACCCTGGTCGGGGTGTTCGCCGCGCGCACCTTCGGCCACACCGCCTTCGCCGCCGGGCTGTCGGTGGGCGGATCGATCCTGGTGATGTCGGCGCTGCGCTGCCTCCACGCCCCCGGCGGCGGCAGCGCGCTGGTCCCCGTAATCGCCGGGCCCGAGGTGCTCGCCCATGGCTATGCGCTGGCGCTGGTCCCGTTCGGCCTCAATGCGCTGGTGCTCGTCCTGCTCGGCCTGGTCTTCCACCGCGTCTCGGGCCACAGCTACCCCCACCGCGCCCAGCCGCCCGCCACGGCCGGGATCGACCCCGAGGACATCGACGCCGCGCTCGATCAACTGGGCGAACCCTTCGACGTCAGCCGGGCCGACCTCCACGCCCTGGTCGCCGCAGCCGAGCGCAATGCGAAGTTGAGGCGGTCAGGCAAGCGACCCTAATCTCCTTCTCCCCTCGTGGGAGAAGGAAGGGGCCCGCTGCCGAAGGCAGTGGGAAGGATGAGGGGGAAGGGGCTTAGGGAATAGCTCCCCCTCACCCTTCCGCCGACTACGTCAGCTCCATCAAGGGGAGAGGGCAACGAAAAAGGGCCGCGGAACACCGCGACCCTCGAACCTTCTCCCGGCTGCCCTCACGCCACCGCGGCAACCTCGACCCGCTCCTCGTCGGCGTCGCGCAGCACATAGCCGCGGCCCCACACCGTCTCGATGTAATTCTCGCCCTCGGTCGCCATGCTCAGCTTCTTGCGCAGCTTGCAGATGAAGACGTCGATGATCTTCAGCTCGGGCTCGTCCATCCCGCCATAAAGGTGGTTGAGGAACATTTCCTTGGTCAGCGTCGTGCCCTTGCGCAGCGACAGCAGCTCGAGCATCGCATATTCCTTGCCGGTCAGGTGCACGCGCGCGCCGTCGACCTCGACCGTCTTGGCATCGAGATTGACCGCCAGCTTGCCGGTGCGGATCACCGACTGGCTATGCCCCTTCGACCGGCGGATCACCGCATGGATGCGCGCCACCAGCTCCTCGCGGTGGAACGGCTTGGTCACGTAATCGTCCGCGCCGAAGCCGAACGAGCGCACCTTGGTGTCCATCTCGTTGATGCCCGACAGGATCAGCACCGGAGTCGAGACCCGCGCCACGCGCAGCTTCTTCAGCACGTCATAGCCATGCATGTCGGGCAGGTTCAGGTCGAGCAGGATGATATCGTAATCATACAGCTTGCCGAGATCCAGGCCCTCTTCGCCCAGGTCCGTCGTATAGACGTTGAAGCCCTCGCTCGACAGCATCAGGTCGATCGCCTTCGCCGTGGTCGGCTCGTCCTCGATCAGCAACACGCGCATCGCCAGTCCCCATCTCCTCCGGAGGACGACCGCATGGAATGCGGCGTGACCCCGACCAAATTCGTTAACCTAATCGTCTCTGAAGCCGAAAGGTTAACATCGTGCTAACCAGCTTTAGCCAGCCGGCTGGACGCGTAACGAGTCAGGGATTCTCCGGAGCGGGTCGCGTTCCGCCGGCGTCCGGCGGCAGCCTGCCGCCCGCCGCCCCGCACCCGGCGCGCAGCCGCTCGGCAAGATAGTCGATCACCGCCTCGACCCGGGCCGGGCGCAGCGTGCCGGGCGGCGTCACCAGGTGCAGCGCGCCCGCGCCCAGCGACCAGTCGTCCAGCACCGACTCGAGTCGCCCCGCGGCCAGGTCGTCGCCGACGATGAAATCGGGCAGGATCCCGATGCCCAGTCCCGCGCGCAGCGCCGGCAGCATCGCGTCGCCGCTGTCGGATCGCAGCGGGCCGTCGATTCGCACCGCCGCTTCCTCGCCGCCCGCGCGGCGGAACCGCCAGGTGTCGGGATTGGCCGCATGGGTATAGGCGAAGCACGCATGCGTCGCGAGATCGGCCGGATGCAGCGGCCGGCCATGTTTCTTGAAATAGGCAGGCGCGCCGACGACATAAACCGACACTGGCGCCACCCGCCGCGCGCGCAGCGAGCTGTCGGGCAGCTCTGCGATCCGCACCGCCACGTCGATCCCGTCGCCGACGATGTCGACGAACCCGTCCGACAGCGTCAGGTCGATGCGGATGTCCGGATACAGCTTCATGAAGTCGGCCAGCACCGGCGCCACCATCTTCGCGCCGAAGGTTACCGACGCCGCGATCCGCACCGTGCCCGCCGGCGCCTTGGCCGCGTCCAGCGCCGCTTCCTCCGCCTCGGTTCCCTCGCTCAGGATGCGCTGCGCCCGTTCGGCCAGCCCCCGCCCGCTGTCGGTCAGCGTCAGCCGTCGCGACGTGCGGTGGAACAGCGTCGTGCCCAGCCGCGCCTCCAGCCGGCTGATCGCCTTGGACACCGTCGCCTTGGACACGCCCAGCGCATCCGCGGCACCGCTGAAGGAGCGATGCTCGACCACCGATGCGAACACCGCCCAGGCCTCGAAATCGGGAAGTTTCACGCGCGTCCTCCTCTTGACCGCATTTTACCAAAGGAAACGATCAGTTTCCAACGTTTCCATTTACGATGCGATCGCGCCGCCTATCTTGAGGACCAAGCAGAGTTAAGGAACCCCGCAATGATCGAGAAACGCTCGTTCGAGAGCCTGGGTCATGCCGATCACGGATGGCTCAACGCCCGTCACCATTTCAGCTTTTCCAATTACCATGATCCGGCCCGCATGGGCTGGGGCGCGATCCGCGTGTGGAATGACGACGAGATCGCCGCGAACAGCGGCTTTCCCGCCCATCCGCACCGCGACATGGAGATCATCACCTATGTCCGCACCGGCGCGATCACCCATCAGGATTCGATGGGCAACAAGGGTCGCACCGGCGCCGGCGACGTCCAGGTGATGAGCGCCGGCACCGGCGTGCGCCATGCCGAATATAATCTCGAGCCCGAGACAACGACGCTCTTCCAGATCTGGATCGAGCCGCGCGGGACCGGCGGCCAGCCCAGCTGGGGCGCCAAGCCCTTTCCCAGGGGCGATCGCTCGGGCCGGTTCGTCACGCTCGCCTCGGGCTTTGCCGAGGATGGCGACGCCCTGCCGATCCGTGCCGATGCGCGCGTCCTCGGCGCAACGCTGAAGGCGGGCGAGAGCCTGCAGCACGAGGTCGGCGCCGGCCGTCACGCCTATCTCGTCCCCGCGATCGGGCGGATCGAGATCGACGGCCAGGCGTTCGACGCCCGCGACGGCGCCGCGCTGTCGGGCGGCCAGACCGTGACGATCACCGCGCTCGACGATGCCGAGATCGTGCTCGTCGACGCCGAATGACCGATTTCCTCCCTCGCGATGCGGGGGAGGGCCGGGGGAGGGCCTGTCCGACCCTCCCTGTCACCTCCCGGGACAGATCCTCCCCTGAACCCTTGCCAGAACCAGGAGCACAGCAATGACCAAGGTCCTCGTCCTCTATTATTCCTCCTACGGCCATATCGAGACGATGGCCGAGGCCGTCGCCGAAGGCGCACGCCAGACCGGCGCCCAGGTCGACATCCTGCGCGTCCCCGAGACCGCGCCCGAGGCCGTCGTGAAGGCTGCCCATTTCAAGACCGAGAGCCCGCACGCGGTCATCTCCGGTCCCGAGGTGCTGAAGGAGTATGACGCGATCATCGTCGGCTCGCCGACCCGTTTCGGCCGCATGACCAGCCAGATGGCCGCCTTCTTCGATACCGCGGGCGGCCTGTGGGCGACCGGCGCGCTGCACGGCAAGGTGGCCGGCGCCTTCACCTCGACCGCCAGCCAGCATGGCGGCCAGGAAACCACCCTGTTCTCGATCATCACCAACCTGCTGCACTTCGGCCTGACGATCGTCGGTCTCGACTATGGCCATGCCGGCCAGATGGACAACAGCGAGATCGTCGGCGGCGCCCCCTATGGCGCCACCACCGTCGCCGGCGGCGACGGCAGCCGCCAGCCGACCGCGATCGACCTCGACGGCGCCCGCTATCAGGGCCGCCGCATCGCCGAAGTCGCGGCCAAGCTGACCGCGTAACCGAAACGCTCGCGTCCCTTCTCCCCCCTCGGGGACGCGATCGGGCCGCCGCCCCCTCCCCCGGGGCGGCGGCCTTCTTCGTCGGGCGGACATCGCACCCCCTCCCGCAATCAGGCCGGGGGTGCTAGGGGCGTCGCCATGCTCCAGGACCGCGTATTGTTCATCGATGGCGAAGCGATCATTCTCGACAAGCCCGCGGGGCTGCCGGTCGACCGCCCGCGTGACGGTTCCGAAAGCCTCGAGGACATGCTCGGCCGCCTGACCTTCGGCTTCCAGCGCCTGCCGCTGCCGGTCCACCGGCTCGACCGCGACACCAGCGGCTGCCTGCTGCTCGCCCGCAATCCCAAGGCGCACAAGCGGTTCCAGCAGGCGTTCGAGGCCGGCGCGGTGACCAAGCGCTATGTCGCCATCCTCGACGGCGTGCCCGAAGAGCCGACCGGCCTGATCGACCTGCCGCTGGGCAAGACCTCGACTGCGGAGACCGGCTGGCGCATGCGCGGCGATCCCAATGGCAAGGCCGCGCGCACCCGCTGGAAGATCCTCGAGACCGGCACCGGCCGCAACGAGGGCCGCGCGATGGTCGCCTTCTATCCCGAGACCGGCCGCACCCACCAGATCCGCATCCACGCGGCCGAGGGGCTGGGCATGCCGATCATGGGCGACCCCGTCTATGGCACCGGCGGCCCCGCGGTGATGCTCCACGCCGCCGGCCTGACGATCCCGCGCGACGGCAAGCCCGACGTCCATGCCGAGGCACCGTTGCCGGTGCGCTTCCACAATGTCGGCTTCGGCAAGCGTGACTGACCTCGAAGCCGCGATCGTCGAGGAGAAGTTCCTCGCCGCATCCGGCCCCGGCGGCCAGAACGTCAACAAGGTCGCGACCGCGGTCCAGCTGCGCGTCGACGTCTTCCGTCTCGGCCTGCCGCCCTATGCCTATCAGCAGCTCAAGGTGCTGGCGGGCACCAAGATGACCTCGAACGGCGAACTGGTCATCACCGCCCGCAAGTTCCGCACTCAGGACGCCAACCGCGCCGACGCCCGCGAACGCCTGACCGAGCTGATCGCCAGGGCCCATGAACGCCAGGCGAGACGGGTCAAGACCAAGCCGAGCAAGGCAGCGAAAGCCCGCCGCGTCGACGAGAAGAAGGGCCGCTCGCAGGTCAAGGCGGGCAGGGGCAAGGTCCAGTTCGACTGAGGGGCGGTGGGACCTCACTTGACCCGGGCGATCGGCATTTGCATCACACACGTCTATGCCGCGACCCTACGCCATCTTCTGTTCCGATCCGCTTGATCCGCGAAAGATCGAGCCAGATTTTGCGGCCGAAGCCGAAATTGCAGAGGCCGCCGGATTTACGCTTGTGCGGTTGGATCACGATCAACTGGATCATCGTATCGATGCAGGCGCTGCGCTCAGGAAAGCTCGCTTCGACGAGCCTGGCAAGGCGATATACCGCGGGTGGATGCTGAGCGCGCAAGCGTACGCCGCCCTGCACGCTGGACTACTCGATCGAGGGATCGAGTTGATCACGACGCCTGCTCACTATGATGCCTGTCATCACGCACCTGGATCATATGATTGCCTGTCGTCCTGGATGCCCCGGATGGCATGGCTGGGCATCGACGAGATCGACGATCGCACACGGATTGACGCGACACTGGCGTCGTTCGGTGGCTCGCCCCTCGTGATCAAGGATTGGGTGAAGTCCCAGGCCGCAGGATATTGGCACGAGGCGTGCTACATCGCCGATGCATCCGAGCCGGCGGGCGCGCTTCGGGTTTTGCATCGGTTTCG
Organism: Sphingomonas rustica; assembly: GCF_039652585.1. NCBI lineage: Bacteria > Pseudomonadati > Pseudomonadota > Alphaproteobacteria > Sphingomonadales > Sphingomonadaceae > Sphingomonas > Sphingomonas rustica. The sequence continues at coordinate 10,366 of NZ_JBDIZK010000023.1, forward strand.
CGAGCTGCAAGGCGATAGCCTGGTCGGGGGCATCGTCTTCAAGACCCATATACCGTTGGTTCCACACGGTTCGCTGGCGCACGAATATCGGGCGTTCGTCGTCGGCGGGCGATCCGTGGGATGTTGGCCCCGCTCGGAAGCGGCTGCTGAGTTGGGCGGGCCACCGAGCGAGATGGTCGATCAGATTGCGGTCAGAATGCCGGGTATTTTCGCTTCTGCGGATTTTGGTCAGGACTTGGACGGGCGCTGGTGGCTGCTGGAAGTAGGGGACGGTCAGGTTTCCGGCCTGCCGGTTCCAGAGGCCGCGCTCCCGATTTTCACCGCTCTAAGGTCTTTGATAAGGTAGCATATTAGGTAAGGGGACGCGGACGAGCCGCGTCGGCCGGGCCTGTCAGGATTTCCGTGTGCGGGCGGGCATAATGGTTAGGAAGGAGATCCCCTATGTCCCGACGCAAAGAGCCTGCGATCCCGAACGAGCTTCTCGACCAGCTACTGGCGGGCGGCGC
>NZ_JBDIZK010000024.1:0-5836 GCF_039652585.1 Sphingomonas rustica
TGTCGCGTTGGTTGCGGGAGCAGGATTTGAACCTGCGACCTTCAGGTTATGAGCCTGACGAGCTACCGGGCTGCTCCATCCCGCGACAACGGGGGTTTGCCGTTCCCTTTTGGGGAGGGCGACATGTGAATGGGTTTTTCGTACAATCAGGTGCACAGGCTTCAATGCCTGGCGACGACCTACTCTTCCATCGCTTGAGCGATAGTACCATCGGCGCAGTCTGGTTTCACGTCCGAGTTCGGGATGGGATCGGGTGGGTCACAGACGCTATGGTCACCAAGCAATGAAGCCTGTGCAACTGATTGGTTTTTCGTATCGATGCCCGTGCAAACAGGTGTGATGATCATCTTTCATCGACGATCAGCCGTCCAGGGCTGTCGTTGATGGTGGGACTCATCAAGTGCGAATAGAGCAATTAGTATCGGTTAGCTCCACACGTTACCGTGCTTCTACATCCGATCTATCAAGGTCGTGGTCTTCGACCGCTCTAAGAAATCTTATCTCGAGGGAGGCTTCCCGCTTAGATGCTTTCAGCGGTTATCCCGTCCGTACATAGCTACCCTGCTGCGCCGTTGGCACGACGACAGGTACACCAGAGGTACGTTCAACCCGGTCCTCTCGTACTAGGGTCAACTCCTCTCAAATTTCGACGCCCACGGCAGATAGGGACCAAACTGTCTCGCGACGTTCTGAACCCAGCTCACGTACCACTTTAATTGGCGAACAGCCAAACCCTTGGGACCTGCTCCAGCCCCAGGATGTGATGAGCCGACATCGAGGTGCCAAACAACCCCGTCGATATGAGCTCTTGGGGGTTATCAGCCTGTTATCCCCGGCGTACCTTTTATCCGTTGAGCGATGGCCCTTCCACGAGGGACCACCGGATCACTATGACCGACTTTCGTCTCTGCTCGACTTGTCAGTCTCGCAGTCAGGCTGGCTTATGCCATTGCACTCTAACAGCCGGTTTCCAACCGGCCTGAGCCAACCTTCGCGCGCCTCCGTTACTCTTTAGGAGGCGACCGCCCCAGTCAAACTACCCGCCACAGAGGGTCCCTGAACCAGTTTCATGGTTCGAGGTTAGACATCAGAAAACAACAGGGTGGTATTTCACATTGTGGCTCCACATCGGCTGGCGCCAATGCTTCAAAGCCTCCCACCTATTCTACACAGTTCCTTCCTAATGCCACTCTGAAGCTGCAGTAAAGGTGCACGGGGTCTTTCCGTCTAACCGCGGGTACTCCGCATCTTCACGGAGAATTCAATTTCGCTGAGCATGTCCTGGAGACAGTGGGGAAGTCGTTACGCCATTCGTGCAGGTCGGAACTTACCCGACAAGGAATTTCGCTACCTTAGGACCGTTATAGTTACGGCCGCCGTTTACCTGGGCTTCATTTCGGAGCTTGCACCCCTCCACTTAACCTTCAGGCACCGGGCAGGCGTCAGGCCCTATACGTCGTCTTGAAGCCGACTTAGCAGAGCCCTGTGTTTTTGCTAAACAGTCGCTACCCCCTGGCCTGTGCCCCCTGACACTGCTTGCGCAATGCCAGGGCCTCCTTCTTCCGAAGGTACGGAGGCAATTTGCCGAGTTCCTTCAGGACACTTCTCTCAAGCGCCTTGGTATACTCTACCTGACCACCTGTGTCGGTTTCGGGTACGGTCTATACGGTGGGGCTATTTCCTGGAACCTCTTCGAAGCACGTCCAATCCGTTAAGGACGTACAACACACGAGATCCGTCACACACCACCAGGCCCACGAATATTAACGTGGTTCCCATCGACTACCCCCTTCGGGCTCGTCTTAGGGGCCGGCTCACCCTGCGCGGATTAGCCTTGCGCAGGAACCCTTGGTCTTTCGGCGAAAGGGCATCTCACCCTTTTTATCGCTACTCATGTCTGCATTCGCACTTCCGATATCTCCACGGTCCATTACCAGACCGCTTCACAGACTTACGGAACGCTCCGCTACCGCGTGGATAAATCCACACCCTAAGCTTCGGTGCACGTCTTTAGCCCCGTTACATCTTCGCCGCAGGAACCCTTGATTAGACCAGTGAGCTGTTACGCTTTCTTTAAAGGATGGCTGCTTCTAAGCCAACCTCCTGGTTGTTTTGGGATTCCCACATGCTTTCCCACTTAGACGTGACTTGGGGACCTTAGCTGTAGGTCAGGGCTGTTTCCCTTTTGACGACGGACCTTAGCACCCGCCGTCTGTCTCCCGGATATCACTCCTAGGTATTCGGAGTTTGGTTAGAGTTGGTAGATCTCGCGACCCCCGCATCCATCCAGTGCTCTACCCCCTAGGGTGTTCGTCCGAGGCACTACCTCAATAGTTTTCGCGGAGAACCAGCTATTTCCCGGCTTGATTGGCCTTTCACCCCTAAACACAACTCATCCGGTAACTTTTCAACGTTAATCGGTTCGGACCTCCAGTGGGTGTTACCCCACCTTCATCCTGGTCATGCCTAGATCGCCGGGTTTCGGGTCTAATGCATCAAACTAAGTCGCCCTATTCAGACTCGCTTTCGCTGCGCCTACACCTAACGGCTTAAGCTTGCTTGATACATTAAGTCACAGACCCATTATGCAAGAGGTACGCGGTCAGGGCATATAGCCCCTCCCACTGCTTGTAGGCATTCGGTTTCAGGTACTGTTTCACTCCCCTCATCGGGGTGCTTTTCACCTTTCCCTCACGGTACTAGTTCGCTATCGGTCATGTACGAGTATTTAGGCTTAGAGGGTGGTCCCCCTATGTTCAGACAGGATTACACGTGTCCCGCCCTACTCGAGTCCTGATACATCACTTTCGCATACGGGGCTGTCACCCACTACGGCGCTTCTTTCCAGAAGCTTCTGCTAGTTGAATATCAGGCACTGGCCTGGTCCGCGTTCGCTCGCCACTACTAACGGAATCTCGGTTGATGTCTTTTCCTCCAGGTACTGAGATGTTTCAGTTCCCCGGGTTCGCTTCACCAAAGCTATGAATTCACTTCGGTGATACCTTCCTCAATTAACTCGGCCAGTGATCGCTCACCGGCTGAATTAATTGGTGAAGGTGGGTTTCCCCATTCGGAAATCGTCGGGTCAAAGGTTGCTCACACCTCACCGACGCTTATCGCAGCGTGCCACGTCCTTCATCGCCTGTACATGCCAAGGCATCCACCAAATGCCCTTACCTCACACTTGAGAGTCCACACCACCAACGACAACGCTGGGCTTCAGGACCAAAATCCCTCATGCCACTCGGCGTAGCGATGCCGCGTGATGCAGATAATAAATCTCAGCTGTTTGTTCGGGCGCCAGTCACAGCCTTGCAGCTGAAACCAACGCCGTCACGGCATCGATTTGAAAAACCCATTCACAATGTCAAAGAACTGCGATCCTCGGATCGCCGTTACCGCTGCTCGCGCAGCGGATCTCGTTATCTTCATCCCTGGATATCTTGGTCAGGTTGCGCTTCCGCGCCGCCGCACGCCGTCAGTCGCAGCAAAGCTGCGCCTTGTGGCGCGCTATGCAGCGCTGGCCGTCCTTGCTCGCATGTAGATTAGCGTCGCCAATCCATCTTGCTCGCTGCGGAATGGTGGAGCCTATCGGGATCGAACCGATGACCTGATGCTTGCAAAGCAACCGCTCTCCCAGCTGAGCTAAGGCCCCGAACCTGTCGACATGCTCCAGCGCACCTTGCTCGCCGTCAGTCGCAGCAAAGCTGCGCCTTATGGCGCGCCTTGCAGCGCTGGCCGAGCTTGCTTGCGTGTGAATTAGCGTCGCTAATTCATCTCGCTCGCTGCGCTGGTGGGCCGAGTAGGAGTTGAACCTACGACCTCACGCTTATCAGGCGTGCGCTCTAACCACCTGAGCTACCGGCCCCCATGCCAAGCCCGAACGGGCCCAAAGGCCGCGGGCGGCAAAAGCCTGCTCAGGCAACCAGCCTTGCGGCTGGTATCCAGTGATGAAGGGACATGAGGACGGCGGCAATGTTCTTTGGAATGGAGGAAGCTCTTCCGGACCCGTAGGCCCGGCGCTTTCCGCCGATATCCTTAGAAAGGAGGTGATCCAGCCGCAGGTTCCCCTACGGCTACCTTGTTACGACTTCACCCCAGTCGCTAAGCCCACCGTGGTCGCCTGCCTCTCTTGCGAGTTAGCGCAACGCCTTCGGGTGAACCCAACTCCCATGGTGTGACGGGCGGTGTGTACAAGGCCTGGGAACGTATTCACCGCGGCATGCTGATCCGCGATTACTAGCGATTCCGCCTTCATGCTCTCGAGTTGCAGAGAACAATCCGAACTGAGACAACTTTTGGAGATTAGCTCACCCTCGCGGGATTGCTGCCCACTGTAGTTGCCATTGTAGCACGTGTGTAGCCCAGCGCGTAAGGGCCATGAGGACTTGACGTCATCCCCACCTTCCTCCGGCTTATCACCGGCGGTTCCTTTAAAGTACCCAACTAAATGATGGTAACTAAAGGCGAGGGTTGCGCTCGTTGCGGGACTTAACCCAACATCTCACGACACGAGCTGACGACAGCCATGCAGCACCTGTGTTCCGGCCAGCCGAACTGAAGGAATCCATCTCTGGAAACCAAACCGGACATGTCAAACGCTGGTAAGGTTCTGCGCGTTGCTTCGAATTAAACCACATGCTCCACCGCTTGTGCAGGCCCCCGTCAATTCCTTTGAGTTTTAATCTTGCGACCGTACTCCCCAGGCGGATAACTTAATGCGTTAGCTGCGCCACCCAAGCACCAAGTGCCCGGACAGCTAGTTATCATCGTTTACGGCGTGGACTACCAGGGTATCTAATCCTGTTTGCTCCCCACGCTTTCGCACCTCAGCGTCAATACCAGTCCAGTGAGCCGCCTTCGCCACTGGTGTTCTTCCGAATATCTACGAATTTCACCTCTACACTCGGAATTCCACTCACCTCTCCTGGATTCAAGCGATGCAGTCTTAAAGGCAGTTCTGGAGTTGAGCTCCAGGCTTTCACCTCTAACTTACAAAGCCGCCTACGTGCGCTTTACGCCCAGTAATTCCGAACAACGCTAGCCCCCTCCGTATTACCGCGGCTGCTGGCACGGAGTTAGCCGGGGCTTATTCTCCCGGTACTGTCATTATCATCCCGGGTAAAAGAGCTTTACAACCCTAAGGCCTTCATCACTCACGCGGCATTGCTGGATCAGGCTTTCGCCCATTGTCCAATATTCCCCACTGCTGCCTCCCGTAGGAGTCTGGGCCGTGTCTCAGTCCCAGTGTGGCTGATCATCCTCTCAGACCAGCTAAGGATCGTCGCCTTGGTGAGCCTTTACCTCACCAACTAGCTAATCCTACGCGGGCTCATCCCTGGGCGATAAATCTTTGGTCTTTCGACATCATCCGGTATTAGCACTCCTTTCGGAGAGTTATTCCGAACCCAAGGGCAGATTCCCACGTGTTACGCACCCGTGCGCCACTAGATCCGAAGATCTCGTTCGACTTGCATGTGTTAGGCATGCCGCCAGCGTTCGTTCTGAGCCAGGATCAAACTCTCAAGTTTGATGCTCCATGACACCCAAGGCGGAATGGCCCCGAGCATCACAGCTCATTTCTAGGAGCCGTTCCTGCACAATTCTTCACGTATGGAAACGTGTAGGACATATAGGAACGGCTTGCTTTAATCGAGTATCCGACGCCTAGAAGCCGTCAGAACCCGGAGCCGCCGCCCACATGTCCCTTCATCAAAATCACAATTTCAAAGAGCGACAAAAACCGACGCACCGTCCTACCCCTTTTCTCGGGGTGTCCCGTGCGCCTTGCTTTTGGTGACCGCTGCAAAGCTCCGTGTGGCGCCCCGCTGCGGTG
>NZ_JBDIZK010000025.1:0-2584 GCF_039652585.1 Sphingomonas rustica
CGCCGGGGTCGGCCGGGCCGGGCAGCGGGCAGATCGGTATCGAGCTGCCATCCGGCGTGCGCCTAACCGTTGACGCATCAGTCGATGCCGAGGCGTTATCGCGGGTGATCGGCGTCCTGGCACGATGATTCCGCTTCCCCCGCTGACGCGGATATTCCTGGCATGCGGCGCGACCGATATGCGCAAAGGGTTCGATGGCCTGGCGGTGCTGGTGCAGCAGGCGTTGGAGCAGAGTCCGCATTCCGGCGCGCTGTTTGCATTCCGCGGCAAGCGCGGCGATCTGGTCAAGCTGCTCTGGTATGATGGCCAGGGATTGTGCCTGTTCTCCAAGCGCATGGATCGAGGCCGGTTCATCTGGCCATCGACCGCAACCGGCACGGTCGCGATGACTGCGGCACAGCTTTCGATGCTGCTGGAAGGCATCGACTGGCGGCGGCCGGAACGCACATTTACACCGTCACTCGCAGGCTAAAAACGCCCCGATTCCTGCGCTTTTTCTAGCTCCGCGGACAGCGATCTGCTATATATTCGCGGTGTCGGACGCAGGCCTTTCCGCTCCTGATAAGGACGCTCGGATCGCCGAGCTGGAAGCCGCGTTGGCGACCGCCCACGCCGATATCACCGCCCGCGATATCCTGATCGATACGCTGCGCGTCCAGCTGGCGCGCCTCAAGCGGATGCAGTTCGGCAAGGCCTCCGAGAAGCTCAGCCACGAGATCGCCCAGCTCGAGCTGACACTCGAAGAACTCGAGGCCGAAGCCGCTACGGTGAGCCTGCGGCGCGTCGATCCTGCCACCCTCGATCGGCCCGCACCGGTTCGAGCGCTCCCGGCCCATCTGCCGCGTGAAGAACAGCGCATCGAGCCCGAGCATGGCAACTGCACCTGCCCCGATTGCGGCGGGACATTGCGCCCACTGGGGCAGGACAGCGACGAGATGCTCGACGCCGTGCCGGTCCGGTGGCGGGTCGTCCGCATCATCCGCCCCAAGTATAGCTGCCGCGCCTGCGAGAAGGTCGTTCAGGCAGCGGCACCCGTAAAGGCGATCGCGCGCGGCAAGGCGACGTTCGGAACGCTTGCCCATGTCGTGGTCGCCAAGTTCGACCATCACCTGCCGCTTTACCGCCAGACGGAGATGATGGCCGCGCAGGGCATCGACATCGATCGCTCGACGCTCGCCGGCTGGGCCGGTCAAGCGTCAGCGCTGCTCGATCCGATCGTCAGCCGCATCCGGGAGGTCGGGCTCACCGCCGCCAAGATCCACACCGACGACACGCCCGTGCCGATGCTCGATCCAGGGCGCGGCAAGGCCGCAACCGGCAGGATCTGGGCCTATGTCGTCGATGATCGCGGCGCCGGCGCCACCACACCGCCGCTGGTCTGGTATCAGTTCACCCAGGATCGCACCGGCAGTCATCCGCAACAACAGCTCGCCAGCTTTACCGGGTTCCTGCAGGCCGACGGCTATGCCGGCTATGACAAGCTCTACACCACCAGCCGCGTCACAGAGGTCGCCTGCTGGGCGCATTTCCGGCGCAAGATCTTCGATATCCACGCGACCAAGCCGACGTCGCTCACCACCGACCTGCTGGCGCGCATCGCCAACCTCTACCGGATCGAGGACGATATCCGAGGGGCACCACCAGACGTCCGACGACGAGGCCGACTCAAACGAACGGCGCCCTTGATCGAGGCATTGCGTACCGCCCTCGACGACGCTCTGCGACGCCTCTCGCCAAAGTCCGAGATGGCCAAGGCGATCGCGTATGGCCGCAAGCGCTGGACTGCGCTCACGCGGTTCCTCGACGACGGCCGGCTGGAGATCGACAACAACATCGCCGAACGCGCGATCCGCAGCATCGCGATCGGCCGCAAGAACTGGCTGTTCGCCGGATCAAAGGCCGGCGGCGAACACGCCGCCGCGATCTACACCGTCATCGAGACCTGCAAGCTCAACGGTGTCGAGCCGCAGGCTTACATCGCTGACGTCATCGCCAAAATCGCCGGCAACTGGCCCGCCTCCCGCTGGGACGAGCTCATGCCCTGGAACTGGCGCCCAGACTTCCAGATGATCGCCGAAGCCGCATAGGCAACACCCAGTTGCGGACGTTCAACAAATCATGCGATCTTGAGCTGATGAACGACTTCCGAGCTAATTATCGTGCGTGGCTAGAGGGTGTTCTGGTTGACGACGTTCCCGACGACGTAGTGGCATTCGTCTTCAATTTATTCGAGCAAGACTTTGACGGCGCTCGCTATGGAGTAGAATTTGTCGGCGTGTCGAAATTCGATCAGAGCGATCCCGATTGGGCGTGCGAAGAAGCGTGGGAGCCCAAAGGTGGGCGGAGCTCATTGATTCCCTTGTCGTTTTGCGACGGCGGCTGGGAAATATGCCTGACCAAGATGAGCGAACTTATCTCCTCGTTTATAAGAGAGCCTTCGTTGCTCGCCCAAAGGCTAAGCGCCGTCAGAGGGATCGGCATTGGCTTCGTCGACGGTGAGCTATTGCTGCTCAAATCCTGATGCGTTTGTAGCAACCGCTAACCACCAGTTATCACCGCTCCGCGGTTTCCAGACCACGCTTAC
>NZ_JBDIZK010000026.1:0-1271 GCF_039652585.1 Sphingomonas rustica
TGGGATGCGCGGATCAGACGAACGCACGGGAGCGCTATTCTCGTATGTCGATGTGGAGTCCCGGATACGTTCGGATCACCCGCTCCGACGGATCCGGGAGATAACCAACGCGGCGCTGGCGGCTCTCGATGAGGATTTCGGGGCGCTTTACGCGCGTCGTTTTGGCCGACCCTCGATTCCGCCTGAGCGGTTGCTGCGGGCGATGCTGCTGCAGGTGTTTTACGGGATACGCTCGGAGCGCCAGTTGATGGAGCGGATCGAGTTCGACCTTTTGTTTCGCTGGTTCGTCGGGCTGGGTGTCGACGAGGCAGTGTGGGATCATTCGAGCTTCAGCACCAACCGGGACCGGCTGCTCAGTGGCGAGATCGCCGCCAAATTCCTGCGCGCGATCCTCGCACAGCCCAGCGTGAAGCGGCTGATCTCGAGCGATCACTTCTCGGTAGATGGCACGCTGATCGAGGCATGGGCATCGATCAAGAGCTTTCGCCGCAAGGACGGGAGCGACGATGACCGCCCAAGTCCGCCGGGCCGCAATGCCGAGCGCGACTTCCACAAGGAGAAGCGCTCCAACGAGACCCACCAGAGCACGACCGATCCCGAGGCGCGGCTCTACAAGAAGGGCGACGGCCAACCCGCCAGGCTTTGCTATATCGGCCACGCCATGATGGAGAACCGCAATGGTCTGGCGGTGGACGGCGGCGTCACCCCGGCCAGCGGCACCGCCGAACGGGAGGCGGCACTCGCGATGCTGGATCGCCGGACGCGGCGCCGCCGCATCACGCTCGGCGCCGACAAGGCCTATGACGTGCGGCAGTTCGTGGAGGATTTGCGCGAGCGGTCGGTCACTCCGCACCTTGCGATCGACGGGCATCTTTCGAAGACCGGCAAGGCCCGCGCCACTGCCATGGATCGGCGGACGACCCGTCATCCCGGCTATGCGATCAGCCAACGCTGCCGCAAACGTATCGAGGAGGTGTTCGGCTGGATCAAGGGCTCCGCTCGCCTCGCCAAGGTCAAGCTGCGAGGACGGGCCAAGGTCGATGCGGTCTTCACCCTCGCCTTGGCCGCCTACAACCTCGTACGTCTGCCCAAGCTCCTGGAAGCGTCGGCATGAGCCTCAAAGGCAAATGGCGGATCGTCGAGATGCCCGACTTCGAGGCCGATTATCCCGCTATGGTCGAGCCAGCCTATATCCTGTTCGAGGGGAATGGTTCGGGCGAGTTCGCCTTCGGATGCTGCACCGGACACATCTGGGAGGCGAGCAACACCGA
>NZ_JBDIZK010000027.1:0-1032 GCF_039652585.1 Sphingomonas rustica
AGCACTACTTTGGCAGGTTGAAGGAACCGACAGGAATCGTCATTGATTCGGATGTGTCAGTGTAGGCTGACGGATCCTTTGCGATGGCGGTGAACGAGACCTGGCGGATCGATCTGGAGCGATGGCTTGAACCGTTCCTGGTCGGGCTATCGCATCCGGCGCGGCGCAGGATGTGCCCGCTGTATATTGCTGGTCTGATTGGTCCAGGTGACCGCAAGAGCGTGCAGCCTATGGCGGCTCGCGCCGGCGAAGTCGGCTACGACCAGCTTCATCATTTTGTCGCGGCGGGCGTCTGGGACAGCGCGCCTTTGGAGAGGGCTCTCCTGACGGAAGCGGATCGCCTGGTCGGCGGCCACGACGCCTTCCTGGTCATCGACGACACGGCGTTGCCGAAGAAGGGGCGCCATTCGGTTGGCGTCGCGCCACAATATGCGTCGTCGCTCGGCAAGACCGCGAACAGCCAGTCGCTGGTGTCGGTGACACTTGCATCGGGCGAGGTACCGGTGATGGTCGGCCTTCGACTGTTCCTGCCGGACAGCTGGACGCGCGATCCGGAGCGGATGGCCCGCGCCCGCGTCCCGGCGGACCGACAGGTCGCCTTGTCGAAGCCCGAGATTGCGATTGAGGAGATCGACCGCGTCATCGCGTCCGGTATCCGTTTTGGCTGCGTACTTGCGGATGCAGGCTACGGGTCGAGCGCGCCGTTCCGCCATGCGCTGAGCGAGCGTGGCCTTGTGTGGGCAGTCGGTATGTCCCGGCGACAAACGGTTTATCCCACCAATGTCGCCATGATCTTCCCAACAGAGAAGGCTCGCAAACCGCGCAAGCACCACATCCCGAATATGTCGCCGGTCTGCGCAGAAGAGGTGCTGGCCGGCGAGAGATGGCGAAAGATAAGCTGGCGACGCGGTACGAAGGGCGCGCTCACGTGCCATTTCGCTGCATGCCGTGTCCGCATCGCAGACGGTCCAAAGCACCGCATCTTCGACAAAGGCGTCTCCAGAATGCCCGGCGACGAAGTTTGGATTATCG